>CAWHYQ010000001.1:0-827901 GCA_963833705.1 uncultured Chloroflexia bacterium
GTACGGCGCCCGCACGTCGCTGACCGTCGGGATCGTGGCCAATACCCTCGCCGTCGCGCTCGGCGTCCTCGTCGGCGTCACGGCGGCCTTCTTCCGTGGGAACCGCCTTCGCCTGTCCGTGTTCGGGCGTGGTCCGAGCGTGCCCGTCCCGGTCGAGACCATCCTGATGCGGACGACCGATCTCGTCCTCGCCTTCCCGGCCCTCCTCGTGGCGATCGCCCTGGTCGCCATCATCGGCCCCAGTCTCGGGCTCGTCATCGTGGTCATCGCCGCGATCCTGTGGACCGCCACCGCCCGGATCATGTACACCACGTCGCTCGTGGTCCTCTCGAGCGACTTCGTCCTGGCAGCGGCGGCGATCGGGGTATCGGACCGGCGGACGATCGCCCGGCACCTCGTGCCGCACCTCGTGCCGTTGATCATCGTGTACTTCACACTCGGGATCGCCACGACCGTCCTGTTCGAGGCGACGCTGTCGTTCCTCGGCGTCGGCGTACCGCCGCCCACGCCATCGTGGGGCGGGATGATCATCGAACACGTCGGCTACTACCGGACGGACCCGCGCGTCGTCGCCCTGCCCGGTCTCGCGATCATGGCGACGATCCTTGCCTTCAACCTGCTCGGCGATGCGCTCGCCGACGCCCTCGACCCTCGACATTGGCACTGAAGCGAGGTCGGCGCTCCCCGACCATCGAGAGGAGGCTGTCTGTGCGATCGACCCAGGTCTACATCCGGAGGGCCGCGATCGGCGTGGCCACGGTGCTATTGGTGACCGCCTGCGGGGCGCAGAGCTCACCCGCCCCATCCGCCGCTGCGGCCAGCACCCCAGCCAGCGCCCCACCGCCCGCGGCGACGACCGCGGCCAGCGCTCCGGCCGCAACGGCCGCGGCCAGCACCGCAGCCGCCATCCCGCAGGGTGGCACCCTGTCGATCGGTTGGAACGGTGAGATCCAGTGGCTCGACCCGGCCCTCGGGTATGACGTGACCTCGTGGCCCGCGGAGCGCCTGATGTTCGAGCCGCTCATGGCCTACGACCAGGGGACCACGCTCGTGCCGCTCCTGTCCGACGGGATGCCGACGGTCTCGGCCGACGGGAAGACCTACACGTTCAAGCTCCACAGCGGCGTCAACTTCGTGAACGAGGACGGCAGCGTGCTCCGCGCGATGACCGCCGACGACGTCGCGTATTCGATCAATCGAGTCCTCAGCCCGACGCTCAAGCCGAACCCGTCGCCGGTCTCGAGCGCCTTCTTCGGCAACATCGTCGGCGCGGCCGACGTCCTCGGCGGCAAGGCGACGACCGCCTCGGGGATCAAGGTCATCGACCCGACCACGATCGAGTTCGACCTCGCCCGGGCCGATGCGACCTTCCTCAACGTGATGGCCACGCCATTCGCCTCGGTCGTGCCGAAGGAGCTGGCCGGGGGTGACGCGACCGCCTTCTCGGCCAAGCCGGTCGGGACCGGACCGTATCTGTTCAAGAGCTACGCCAAGGGTCAGGGCGCGACGTTCGTCAAGAACCCGGCGTACTGGCAGGCAGGCCAGCCGTATCTCGACCAGATCGACTACAAGACCGGCCAGGACGACAACGCGATGCTCCTCCAGATCGAGGCGGGCACGCTCGACCTGATGGGCGATCCGATCCCACCCGCCCAGTTCACCGACGTGACCACGAACCCCGATTACAAGGACCAGATCGTCCACCACACCCTGGTCGACACCGACTACGTGTTCATGGACACCCAACAGCCGAGCAACGGGCCGTTCAGCAACGTCAAGGTCCGCCAGGCGGTCAACTACGCGATCGACAAGGACGCGATCCTGCAGATCACCCATGGCGCCGGTGTGGCCGCCAACTGCATCTACCCGCCCGACCTGTCGGCCTACGACCAGACCTGCAACCCGTACCCGCACGACGTCGACAAGGCCAAGGCACTGATGAAGGAAGCCGGCTTCGAGGCTGGCTTCGAGACGAAGTTCTACACGGACACGACCGATCCGGATCCCCAGATCGGCGCATCGATCCAGCAGGACCTCGCGGCGATCGGCATCAAGACCCAGATCGTCTCGCAGGAGTTCGCGACGTTCCTCGACACCATCGAGACACCGCACAAGGCGCCCGTCGGCTGGGTCGGCTGGTTCCAGGACTACCCGGATCCGTCCGACTTCATCGACCCGATCCTGTCCTGCGCCTCGGCTGTCAAGGGTGGCGCCAACGCCGCGCTGTACTGCAACAAGGCCGTCGACGACATGGCCGCCAAGGCCAAGGGCATGACCGACGTGGCCGCGCGGACGAAGGCGTACCAGGACATCCAGGCCACGATCATGGCCGACGCCCCGTGGGCGCCGTTCCGTCATCAGGAGTGGTACACGCTGGTCGGCAAGCGGGTCGGTGGGTTCGCGATCCATCCGGTCTGGCAGTACGACGTGCGGAGTCTGTACACCAAGCCTGCCAGCTGACATCCGACCCGCATCGCTGAAGACGGCAGCCTAGGCCTCGCGAGTGGGCATCTATCTCATCCGCCGACTCGGATGGGCCGTGGTCGTGCTGTTCGCGATCGCCGTCTTGACGTTCATGGTCACGTACATCCTGCCGGCCGATCCGGCCCGGATGATCGCGGGCATCCGGGCCACGCCGGAGGATGTCGAACGGATCAGGCACGCCCTCGGGCTGGACCAGCCATTCCTGGTCCAGCTCGGGAGCTATCTCGGCCGACTCGTCCAGGGGGACTTCGGCCATTCCTACATCCAGAACCGGGACGTCCTGTCACTCGTCCTCGAACGATTCCCGGCGACGCTCCAACTGGCGGTCGCCGGGATGTTCGTCGCGCTCGCGATCGGCCTTCCGCTGGGCGTCTACGCGGCGACCCACAAGGGGAGCTGGTCGGACCGCACATCCACGCTATTCACCACGGTCCTCGTCTCGGCCCCCGCGTTCCTCGTGGGTTACCTGCTGCTCAACTTCCTGGCCTTCCAACCGCAGATGGTCGCCCACGTCGAGATCTTCCCGATCGGCGGCTACAAGCCGTTCGACCTGCGCTACCTCGCGCTGCCCGCGATCACGCTCGGGTTCGGCGCCGCGGCGTACTACACGCGACTCACGCGGACCGCGATGATCGACGAACTGTCGAAGGACTACCTCCAGACGGCCCGCGCCAAGGGCCTCCGCGATCGGCGGATCCTGTGGCGGCACACGTTCAAGAACGCCTTCGGTCCGGTCCTCAGCCAGATCGGGCTGGATTTCGGCCTGTTCCTCGGCGGGGTGGTCGTCGTCGAGCGGATCTTCTCGTGGCCGGGGATCGGCAAGCTCGCGGTCGATTCGATCGTCACCGCGGACGTCCCGCTCATCCTCGGGACCGTGCTCTTCGGCACGCTGTGCGTGGTCCTGGCCAACCTCGCCGTGGACGTCATCCAGGTCCTGATCGATCCGCGGATCCGCTATTGACCAGGCGCCCCGATCCTCGACGGAGCCCCCGATGACCTTCTCGATCGTCGCGCTCGACGCCGCCACCGGGGATCTCGCGGTCGCCGTGCAGTCCAAGTTCCTGGCGGTCGGCGCCGTCGTGCCATGGGCACGGGCCGGCGTCGGCGCGGTCGCCACCCAGGCGTTCACGAACGGCGCATATGGACCCGATGGTCTCGCACTCCTGGCGGACGGCCTGAGCGCGACGGCGACGCTGGCTCGCCTGATCGCCGGGGACGACCTCGTCGAGCAGCGGCAGGTCGGGATCGTCGACGCGCACGGGGGTGCGGCGACCCACTCGGGCCGGCACTGCTTCACCTGGGCCGGTGGCCGGACCGGGCCCGGGTTCGCGGCACAGGGCAACATCCTTGCCGGTGCCGGCGTGGTCGACGGGCTCGCCGACACCTTCACCGCGGCCGGCCGGCCGTTCCCCGAGCTCCTCGTGGACTGCCTTGCCGTTGCCGATGCCGCCGGCGGCGACCGACGCGGTCGCGAGTCGGCCGCCTTGCTCGTGGTCCGGGCGGGCGGCGGGTATGGCGGCTGGACCGACCGTCTGATCGACCTCCGCGTCGACCATCACGATGACCCGATCGGCGAACTGGGCCGGCTCCTGGACCTGCAGCGTCTCTATTTCGACCGGCCGGCCGTGACCGACCTGCTGGCCCTCGACGAGGCGACCGCCGGCGAGATCCGGTCGCTCCTGCAGGGGCTGGACGCCGGCCCGGGTGGGCGCTTCGGTGCCGTCTACGCGCCGATGTCCGGCGTGGGGACCGGTGAGACCGATCCGCGCCCCTGGGTCGGGGAGCCTCGTCCCCTGCCGGCGAACTGGGATGCGGCGTGGCAGGGAGCGCTCGACGACTGGATGGCCGTCGAGAACCTCGAGGAACGTGCCGCGGCGCCGGGTTGGATCGATCGCCGCGTGCTCACGGTCCTTCGCGCCCGGCAGGCCTGCTAGCCTTGGAACATCTGACCCGGGTCGTCGGGCCCGTCGCCACCAACGTCCACCTCCTCGCGGACGCGCGCTCGCGCGAGGCGATCGCCATCGACACCGCGATCCCGTCGCTCGCGTGGGTCGCCGACGAGCTGGCGACGCGCGACTGGACGCTGAAGCTCATCTTGTCCACGCACGGCCACTGGGATCACATCGGCGACAACGCCGCGGTCGCGGGCCACACGGGTGCGGACGTCGCGGTCCACCCGCTCGATCGGGGTCGACTGACCGACCCCCAGCCGCTGTTCGCCCCGTTCGACATCCCGCCCTCGGTCCCCGCGGTGGACCTGGTGGAAGGCGGCCTGATCCGCTTCGGCGAGGTCCGCCTGCGTGTGTTGCACACGCCGGGCCACACGGAGGGGTCGGTCTGCCTGTTGTCCGAGGACGACGGCCTGCTCTACAGCGGCGATACCCTGTTCGCCGGCGCGTGGGGTCGGGTCGACCTGCCCGGCGGCGACCCCGAGGCGATGGTCGCGTCGATCGCCCGGCTGACCGGGCTGGAGGACGGCGTGCGCGTGTTGCCCGGGCACGGCCCGGCGACGACCATCGGTCGCGAACGGGCGTGGATGGAGCTCGTGCGGGACGGCGGGCGCCTGTTCGCCTGACCCGGACGGCCCGGCCCGGTCAGCCGGGTCGGTCCCGTCGCCTAGTGGTCGCCGGTACGCGGCTGCGCGGCTGCGCACCTGGAACCCCAGGCGCTCGTACAGGCCGAGGGCGCCGTTCGGGTTCTCCGAATCGACCCCGAGCATCGCCTCGTCGAGCCCGACGTCATGCATCCTGACGAGCGAAGCCGCGGTGATCGCCTTGGCGAGCCCGCGTCGTCGCCACGGGCGGCGGACGCTGATGTGCTCCAGCCAGCCGCGCTTGACACCGAGCAGGGCGTTCTCCTCCGGATAGACCCAGTTCTGGACCACGCCGGCGACCTCGTCCCCGTCCCAGGCGACGATCCACAGGTCGGTGTCGAGCTCCTCGCGAGCGAACGTCGCCCGGAACGCGGCATCGCCCATCTCGCGGTGCCCCCAGTGATCACGGAACGCCTCGTTCTCGGCGTCGAAGATGGTCCGCCAGTGGTCGTCGCGGACCGGGCGGATCTCGAGCCCTTCGGGGAGGGGAGCGTCCGGGACCGACTCGAGGCCCGCGCGGCGCATGAGGAAGAAGTGCCTGACCGGGCGGTAGCCGGCGCCGGTGATCAGCGCGCGGTGTCCCACCTCGGTGTCCTCCGCGAAGCTCCCGACGGCGACCGTCACGCCCGGGTCCTCCTGGGACGCGCGCTCGCGCGCGTGCGCCAGGCTCCAGCGCAGCAGCCATGTCCCCAGCCCACGGCGCCGGAACGCCGGGTCCACCGCCCCCCAGATGTCGTAGGTCGGCAGATCCTCGCGGACGACGCGTTCGACGCCCGATCCGGCGATGACGCGGCCGTCGAGCTCCACCAGGACGACGTCGCGCGGCGGGTCGACACCCTCGGCGTTCTCCATGTCGACCTGGAGGTTGTGCGCCGTCGGCAACCATGGGAGGTCGTCGAACATGTTGACGGCGATCCAGAGCTCCGACAGGCGCTCGTAGTCCGAGATGTCGGCGAACGCGCGCGCACGAACGCCCGCGATCGGCGGATCGCCCTCCACGTCGGTCATGCCGAGGCCCCTCATGGTGGTCACCACTCTCCTCCGTATTTTCGCTGCATGTGCTCCTCCACGGACTTGTGGATGATCTTCCAGGTCCGCCGGTGTTCCGCCCTGGCCCGAGGGTCGCCCTCGCGCGCGATGCGGGCCGATTCGCGCTCGAGCTTCCGATGGCTCGCCAGGCGGTCGTCGCTCAGTCGCCCATCGGCGAGCGCCGCCCGGATGGCGCAGCCCGGCTCACCCTCGTGCCGGCAGTCGCTGAACCGGCAGGCGAGCGCGAGGTCGGCGACGTCGTCGAAGGCCGTGTCCACGCCTCCCTCTGCGCCGAGCACCTCGAGCGCCCGGATGCCCGGCGTGTCGACCAGCAACGCCCCGCCGGGCAACTCGAACAGCTCACGATGCGTGGTCGTGTGCCGCCCCCGTGAGTCCGACGCCCGGACCTCGGCCGTGGCCTGCCGGTCCTCGCCGAGCAGCGCGTTGACCAGGGTCGACTTGCCGACCCCGGACGAGCCGAGGATGGCGGCCGTCGCACCCGTTCGAAGGTGCGACCGCAGTCCGTCCAGACCCGCTCCGGTCCAGGCCGAGACGGCCACGGTGGAGACGCCCGGTGCGATCGCCTCGACGGCGACCAGGCGCCCATCGACGTCGTCGGCCAGGTCGGCCTTGTTGAGGACGACGACGGGCGTCACGGAGCTCGACCAGGCGACCGCGAGATAGCGCTCGATGCGGCGCAGGTTGAAGTCGTCGTCGAGCCCGGCGACGAGCAGCGCGACGTCGATGTTGGCGGCCATGATCTGCTCGTCGTCGAGGTTGGCACCGCGCCGAGTCGCGTCGGGCGCCATCCGTCGAAAGACGCTCCGCCGGGGCAGGATGGCGCCGATGACGTCCCCGTCGAGGGCGACCCAGTCGCCGACGGTCGGGAAGTCGACCCGGGCGAGCGCGCCGAAACGGAACGACCCGGACACGCCGGCGGGCCGGTCGCCGCGGCCGTCACGCACGACCGAGGTCTCCCGGTGGACGGCCACGACCCGCGCGGGGCGGAGCCCTTCGGCCGCGAACGGCGCGAACGCCTCCGCCCATGGCGAATCCCAGCCGAGCGCGACGAGCGTGGCGTCCGGGACGTCCATCTCAGCCGACCCGCTTCAGCTTGCCGGTCCGCTTGGCGTAGCGCTCGGCGCGCCCGAACGCCCACAGCCCGAACGGGATGAACACCAGGCCCATCACGATCAGCGGCCATACGTCGTACAGGAGCTCATCGACCGGGGTGCCATCGATCAGCCCGGCGCGCACGCCGTCGAGTACGTAGGTGGCCGGCGACAGGTGCGAGAGGACCTGCATCCAGGGCGGCAGGATGGAGATCGGGTAGTAGACGCCGCTGACGAGCAGCAGGCACGATTGGAGCACGAACACCATCTGCGCCCCGCGCTCGACGTACAGCAGCGGCAGGATCGCGGCGATCATGCCGATCCCGACGAAACTGAACGAGCCGAGCAGCATGAACGTCAGGGCGGTCCCGGGGTTCGCCGCGGACAGGTCCAGCTGTGGGAAGAACAGGACGAGCGCGATGAAGATGACGCCTGTGTGGATGAGGCCGTACAGCATCGCGTAGAGGACCGAGCCGAGCAGTGCGCGACCAGCGCCGGATGGGCGCCATCATCGTGTACTCGAGCGTGCCCTCCCAGCGCTCGATCGAGATCGTCTCGGCGATCCAGCTGAACACCACCGACAGGTAGTTCCAGAAGATCGCCCCGACCATCAGCGTCAGCAGCAGCTCCGCACTGCCCTGGGAAGCACCGATGAGCGAGATCGAGAGCGCGCCCGCGACGGAATAGACCAGGAAGGCGAGTTCCCAGCCCCAGTAGCGGCGAGTCAGGAAGAAGTTGCGCTCCATGAAGGCGAACGAGGCCTTCAGCTCATGGGCTACGACGGTCACGAGAGGATCTCCTTGGCGGGAGTCGGCTCGGCCCCTAGCGGGACCGAGCCGACTCGAGTGAGGGCTCCGAGGCGACCTTCAGGCCGAGCCGGACGATCCGGTGGCCCATCGCCTGACGGATGGACGGAGCGGGCGCCTTGCGTTGGCGCAGGAGGGCCGCGATCGCGAGATCGCGCTCCACCCGCTCCTGCACGTAGCGACCGTGCTCATCGGGCAGGAACAACATCTTCATCACCTCCTTTCGGGTCGATCTGGTCAGTCATCGTTCTCGGCCTCGTCCTCGTCGACGTCGTCGTCGAGCGAGCGGCCGGTATAGGTCATGAACACGTCTTCGAGCGTCGCTGGTCTGTCCACGCGATCGCGGATCAGGGTCTTGAGGCCATCCGGGGTGTCTTCGGCAACGACCCGTGCGTCGTTGAGGATCGTGATCCGGCCACAGAGGCGTTCCGCCTCGGCCAGGTCGTGGGTCGTCAGGACGATGGTCGCGTCGTGGGCCTCCCGGAGTTCTTCGATGAAGGTCTGGACGTCGAGCTTGGAACGAGGGTCGAGCCCCGTGGTCGGCTCGTCGAGGAGCAGCAGGGTCGGGCTCGTCAGCAGGGCTCGCGCGATGGCGACCTTCTGCTGCATCCCTCGACTCATCTGCTCGATCGGGCGGCCGATCCGCTTCTCCGAGATGCCCAGCCGGGCCAGGATCGCGATCGCCTCGCGCTTGGCGGTCTGGCCATCGAGGCCATACAGCCGGGCCGCGAAGAGAAGGTTCTCCATCGGGCTGAGCTTCTTGAAGAAGGCGGCGTCCACGCTGACCCGGTTGATGAGGCGCTTGACCGCCATCTCCTCGCGGACGATGTCGTGGCCGAAGACCTCGACCCGGCCCTCATCGAGGCTCAGCAGCCCGCAGATGAGCCGGATGAGCGTCGACTTGCCCGAGCCGTTGGCCCCGAGGATCCCCTGGATGTCGCCACGCTCCAGGCGCATCGACACGTGCGAGATCGCCGTGACCGGCTTCTTCTTCCGTCCGATGACGAACCGCTTGCTCACGTCCTCGATCAGGAGTGCGGGCGGGCCGCTCGGGCGGACGGGTGCCGCCGGGGCCGATCGGCCCATCGAGCCGTTCTTCAGTTGTGGATCGAGGATGGCGGTCACTGGAGACTCCAGGGTTCGAGCGGTGGGGCGGAAACGACGAAGAGCCGCGGGTCCGATCCGACGATGTCATCGGTGGGCCTCGCGGCTCTGGTGTCCGGGCCTGCCGGTCGGGCAGGCAAGGGCATCAAAAAAGCCGGGGGCCCGATCTGGCCCACGGCTCTGGTTTCGTCCGGAAGGCGGTCCTGCCGCCTGCGGTCTAGCTCGAGAAGGGCACAGATCTCCCATGTGCGTCGGTGCCGATAGGCGCAACGCATCGTCGGAGGAACGGGTTCGTCATCATTCTGAGCCGCCTCCTTCAAAGGAGTGGATCTGCACGCGACTTGCGAGCCGGACGGGAGTCTACGCGCGTCGCGGAAGGGGTGTCAACCCCCGGACGGATGACGTAGGGACCGTCGTCAAACGGCCAGCCCGGGGGCTCACAGAGGGCAGGTCGCGGCCGATTGGCAGCACGTCCCGATCCTCGTCGCCGCAGGTTCGTGGCCCCTGTGCCAGATAGTCGTCCCACGACTCTTGGGCACTCAAGACCCGCGATTCTCGTGCCACGTAGCCGCCTCGCGACTTTCCGGCAGACGCCCACGCTCACGCCGTCGGCGACGGCCAGCCCTACGAGTCCGGTGGCGACTATCTGTCCTTGTGACAACCGGACGACTGGCGGGGCCTACCAGCCGGGAGCTCACAAGTCGAGGCGGACGATGGGCCGTGACGGGCTTGAGGTGTTCCACTGGCGACGAGCCACCTCCCGGAACCCGGCCCGTTCGAACATCGCGAGCGTGCCCTTGAAGACCGTGCCGTCGTCGATCCGGGTCCCGGCCGGCACGTCGACCGGGTACGCTTCGAGCGTCGTTGCGCCGTTGTCGCGCGCGTAGCCGATGGCGGCGTCAAGGAGCCGACGGGCGATGCCCTTGCCCCGCGAATGCCGCCCGACGACGAAGCAGACGATCGACCAGACCGGCGTGTCGTCGACCTGGGCCAGGACCTTGCTGAACGTCAGCCGCTCGTAGTCGGCGCGCGGTCCGACGCTCACCCAGCCGACCGCGTCGTCGCCGTCGTATGCGACCAAGCCGGGCGCCCGCCCAGCGTCGGCACCCTCCTCGGTGGCCGCCTCCAACACCGCGCGATGACTGGCTGCGGTCGCGTTCGAGAAGAATGAACCGCGCACTCGAAAGTAGGCACACCAGCACCAGCGTGGATCTCCTCCCTGGCCGAAGAGACCGGCCAAGTCCGGAAGACGATCCGGGGTCAGCGGCTGGATGTCGGTCACGACGCGGGCGATGGCGGACACGTCGCCATCGTAGCGATGCGATGGTGACAGCCGGTGTCAGGTTCCCCGCCGCGCCGGCCACGCGTGGCCGGGTCCGAGGTCCCTACGAGGGGACGGGCGTCGGGTCCGGGGTCGGGTCGGGCGTGGGGTCCGGGGTCGGGTCGGGCGTCGGGTCAGGTGTGGGGTCCGGGGTCGGATCCGGCGTGGGCGCGGCGGTCGGATCCGGTGTCGGCGTCGGCGCCGATGTGGGTGTCGCCGTCGCGCCGGCGGTCGCGGTGGGCTTGGGCGTTGCCCCCGGCGTCGAGCCCGATGTCGCGGTGGCCGTGGGCTTGTCGGTCACGCCCTGGCCGGCCGGTGACTCGGTGCCCGCGGGCGGCGCCGTCACGTCGGGGCCCTCGGTCGCCGCGGCGGACGATGCCGGCGTTCCGGACGTGCCCGGCGTCGCCTCGGTCGTGCCGTTCGACGGGTTGATCGGGGCGCCGCCACCGACGACTCCCGGCGTCGGGGTCGATTCCTGGTGCGCTCCGCCGGCGCCGGCCGGCGGACCCGCGGTCAAGGTCGCGGCGAGCACGCCCACGGCCAGGAACGCGACGGCGACGAGGGCGACCCCGGTCGCCGAGATCCCGACGCGCTTCGGCGCGAACGAGAACCGTGCGCGTCCGACAGGCGACGTCGTCGGCTGGGGATCCCAGCGCAGTTCGTCGGTCCGGTCCCGGATCGGCTGACCCGGCTGGTCACCGGGCCAGGACGGTGCGGCCGGGACGCTGCTGGCCGCGGCCACGGCGGCGGCCTTCCTGCCGCGACCCGGCAACTTGGGCTTGGCGGCCCCCTTCGGCTTGGCCGCGGCCTTGGCCGCCGGGGCAGGTCCCTCGGCCGGGCTCGACTTGGGTCCGCCGGCCGGATGGGCGGTCACGACGACCGCCGCGGCCTTCACGGGCACGGCCTTCGGGACCGCCGTCGGCGTGCGGCGCATGACCGTCGGCAGGACGAACGGGACGCATCGAAGGCACGCGTCGGCAAGGAGGTTCCAGCAGTTCGGGCAGATGGCGCGCCGGCAGGTTCGGCACGCGCGGATCGGGGCGAAAAGCTCGTCGCCCAACTGATCGCGGTGGATGCCGCACTGCTCGCAGAACATGGCCATGTCACCGCTCAGTCGGCTCATCTCGCAAGGCTAGGCCCGGCCGTGGGGGCGTGGGACCGGACGGTCGTACCAACCGACTCTGCCGGTGGTCCCGTCGCGGTGCGTCCAGGCGACAACGACGGTGGCGGTCGCCCATCGGCAACCGGACCCGCCGACGTCCCCGACCGCCGGTTGACCGCCCCGGGAACGGCCCGTACGCTCCGTCGGTGGCTGATCCAACGCCCGCCGGGCGACGCTGGGCATTCCGCCCGATCCCGCCCGAGTCGCGATCCATCGTCGAGCTCATCCGGGCGGGCACGCTCGACACCGAGCTGGCCGCCCAGCTCTGGCTCCTGATCGGGGCGCGGGTCCCCGTCGTCGTCGCGGCTGAGGCGGGGGGAGCCGGGAAGTCGACGACCCTCGGCGCACTCCTGGCGTTCCTGCCGGACGGAGTCCAGCTCGTGGAGCTGGCCGGCGAGGACGAGGACTTCGCGTGGCTGCCACAGGCTTCGGAGCTGGGCTGGCCCGGCAACGGTCGGCCGATCGCCGCGGGACCGCCCGTCCGCTCGAGCGACACGGTCCTGCTCGTCAACGAGTTGTCCGACCACCTGCCGACCTACACGTGGGGCGCCGCCGCCCGGATCGCGGTCCGGGCCGCGACCATCGGCTACGGATTGGCCGCGACCATCCACGGTGACGCCCTCGAAGATGTCTTCGATGCGCTCCGCCGGCCACCGGTCGGTCTGTCCGACGACGAGCTGTCGCACCTTGGGGTCGTTCTCGTCCTCCGCCCCTTCGATGACGGGCGCCGCCGGATCGTCGCCGCGCACTACGTGAGGCCGGTCGCGCGGGACAGCCACGGGCACCTCCAGCGCCTGGGTCCGGCCGTCCTTGCGACCTGGGACGCCGAGACCGATTCGTTCGAGCATTTCGGCTGGGGCGTCATCCCGGAACTCGCGACGCGGATCGGCGTACGGGCTGGCGATTTCGAGGTCGAGACGGACCGACGACGCGGCTTCCTCGAGGCGCTGGTCGCGTCGGCGACCACCGGGCCCGACGACGTCCGCGCAGCCATCGTGGGCTACCGACCGGCCGTTTGACGCTCGGGGAGCCGACGCGTAGGCTCGGGTCCCCGAGTCGATGACACGCACGCGGAGTTCCCCGTGGATCACACCGACGACAAGCCGACCCAGCCTCGCACGCTCGGCGAGCTCCGCGCTACGGGCTGGCGCTCGAGATCGGTCAAGGACGAGCTGCGATCGAACCTCCTGGCGGCACTCGCCGCCGGAGGCGACCTGTTCCCGGACATCGTCGGCTACGAGGATTCGGTCGTCCCGGCCATCGAGAACGCGGTCCTCGCCGGCCAGGACCTGGTCTTCCTCGGCGAGCGTGGTCAGGCCAAGACCCGGCTGGCTCGGCTGCTCGTCGGCCTGCTGGACCCGTGGCTGCCGATCGTCCGCGGCGGCGAACTCAACGACGACCCCGCCGCGCCGACCAGCCCGGCCGCGCGCGCCATCGTCGAGCGCGACGGGGACAACACCGCCATCGACTGGCTGCCGCGCGACCGGCGCTACGCCGAGAAGCTGGCGACGCCGGACATCACCATCGCCGACCTCATCGGTGAGGTGGACCCGATCAAGGTCGCCGAGGGCCGCTACCTGTCCGACGAACTGACGTTGCATTACGGGCTCATCCCACGTGCCAATCGCGGGATCGTGGCCATCAACGAGCTCCCGGACCTGGCCGAACGGATCCAGGTGGGGCTGCTCAACATCCTCGAGGAGCGCGACGTCCAGATCCGTGGCTTCGTCGTCCGCCTGCCGCTCGACCTGTACATGGTCGCCTCGGCCAACCCGGAGGACTACACGTCGCGCGGCCGGATCATCACGCCGCTCAAGGACCGCATGGGCTCACAGATCCGGACCCACTATCCACGGACGCTCGAACACGAGATGGCCATCGTCCGCCAGGAGCGGCACCGGTTCGCGCCGGAGGATGGCGTCCCGACCGTCGTCGTTCCTGCCTTCATGGAAGAGCTGGTCGCCGAGCTGACCCATCTCGCGCGCCGATCGCCCGAGATCAGCCAGCGGTCCGGCGTCAGCGTCCGCGTCTCGATCGCGAACGCGGAGGTCCTCGAGGCGGCGGCCCTCAAGCGCGCGGTCCGCCTGCGCGAACCGGTGGCGGCGCCGCGCGTCTCGGACCTCGGGGCCGTCGTGGCGTCGACCGTCGGCAAGGTGGAGCTCGAGACCGCCGGCGACGAGGCACCCGAGGAGCGCATCGTCGAACGGCTCATCACCAAGGCGCTCCACGCCACGTTCAACCGGCGGGTGTCGCTCGACGAGCTCGAGGGCGTGATCGAGGCGTTCGAGGATGGGTTCACGGTCGAGACCGGCGATCGCACCCCGTCGCGCGAGTACGTGGCATGGATGCGCGAGGTCCCTGGACTCGCCGCCTCGGTCGACCGGCTCGGCGCCTTCGACGCCACCGACGGCGCAGAGGAACCCGCCGTGGTCGCGTCGGCCGTGGAGTTCCTGCTCGAAGGGCTGCACCTCGCCCGACGCCTGAACAAGGACCGCGTCCCCGGCGGGACGGTTTACCACCGGTGACCGCCCGACCGCGATGACTGCCTACTCCCCCGATCCGCGGGACCTGGGCTCGGGCGCGGCCCGGCCGACGCCCGGCGCGTCGGCCGGCGCCGACGTCCTTGCGACGCGGGCGCGGTATTCACGCTGGGACGGCAGCCAGCAGGTCGCCGACCTGGACGCCGACGAGATCCTCGACGCGCTGGCAGACGACGTCATGGCCGAAGGGGACCTGGCGGAGGCGTTGCGACGCCTCATGGAGCGTGGCTGGCGGACCGGCGACGCCATGCGTGGCGACATGGCCGGGCTCCAGGACCTGATGGCACGCCTCGAACGCGAGCGCGAGGCGATGCTCGAGCGCTATGGCCTCGACGACGTCCTTGGCGACATCCGGCGCGAGCTGGAGGAGATCGTCAGCGCCGAGCGGACCGGCGTGGAGCGTCGGCTCGATGACGCGTCGAAGCGGGCCGACCCGGGAGCCCCCGACGGCGCCCCCGATGGCGACGCGGACCTGCGGTCGATGCTGCGCGATGTGGCGGCGCGCCGGCTCGACCAGCTCGACCGGCTGCCGCCGGACGTCGGCGAGCGGATCCGCGGGTTGCAGGACTACGACTTCCTCGAGCCGGCGGCCCGCGAGCAGTTCGAGGACCTCGTCAAGCGTCTCCAGCAGGGGGTCCTCGACCAGTACGTCGCCGGGATGTCCGACGCGATCCGATCGATGAGCCCCGAGGACCTCGCCGCGAACCGCGAGATGGTGCGCGACCTGAACGATCTCATCCGCGAGCGCATCCGGGGCGGCGACCCGGATGCCTCCGAGTTCCTTGCCAAGCACGGAGCGTTCTTCCCGGGCGCACAAACCTTCGACGACATCATCGACCAGCTGGCCCAGCGGATGGCCGCGATGCAATCGCTGCTCCGCTCGATGCGACCCGAACAACGAGCCGAGCTCCAGTCGATGATGGATGCACTGCTGCGCGACGACCGCCTGCTCTTCGATCTCGCCCAGCTCGCGTCCAACCTCGACCTGCTGATCCCCGGCGGACTGGGGGAGCGCGTGCCGTTCGGGGGCGACGAGCCACTCGGACTGGATGGGGCCCTGTCCCAGATCGCCCGACTCCAGGCGATGGACCGCCTCGAGGACGCGCTGTCCGATGTCGAGTCGCCCGGTGACCTCGCTGCGATCGACCGTTCCGAGGTGCGCGATCTCCTCGGTGACGAGGCGGTCCGGGAACTGGACGCGCTCGACGACCTCGCCCGTCGGCTCGAGGAGGCCGGCTACCTCACGCGCGACGGGGATCGGATGGAACTGACCCCGCGCGGCAGCCGGCGGATCGGCCAGAAGGTGCTCGACGACCTGTTCGCGCGCCTCCAGCGCGACGCGTTCGGTGGCCACCGGCTCGATCGCGCCGGGCGCGGTGGTGAGCGGGAGGAGACGAGCAAGCCCTACGAGTTCGGCGACCCGTTCCACCTCGACCTGCGTGGGACGCTGTTCAACGCGCTGGCTCGCGAGGAGAACGCACCGGGTGCGCGGACCGCCGGTGGCCGGATCCACCTCCTGCCGGACGATTTCGAGGTGCATCGGACCGAGCAGTTGACGCGCACCTCGACGGTGTTGCTCGTCGACATGAGTCGCTCGATGCTGCTGCGCGGCTGTTTCCTGGCGGCGAAGAAGGTCGCGGTGGCGCTCGACACGCTCATCCGGACGCAGTACCCGCGCGACCACCTGTCGGTCATCGGCTTCGCCTACTACGCGCGGGAGTTCCGGCCGGGCGCGCTCGCCGAGCTGACCTGGCACGGCTACGAATACGGGACGAACCTCCAGCACGGCCTGCAGCTGGCGCGGCGGATCCTGGAGCGCAACCCGGCGGTCAACAAGGAGATCGTGGTCATCACGGACGGCGAGCCGACCGCCCATTTCGAGGACGGCCAGGTCGAGTTCAACTATCCACCCACCCGGCGAACGATCACGGAGACCCTGCGCGAGGTGCAGCGTTGCACCAAGGAAGGCATCACGATCAACACCTTCATGCTGGAGCGCTCCCGGGCGCTGGCCGAGTTCGTCGCCGTCATGACCCGACTCAATCGCGGCCGAGCGTTCTACGCAACGCCGGAGCGCCTCGGCGAGTACGTCCTGGTCGACTTCGTCAGTCGCCGCACGAAGCGGGTGTCGTAGCCCTATCCTTCGCCGGACGGCGCCGAGTCCGCCGCAGGCTTGAGGGGTCGCTACGTGGACATCGGGCAGTTCTTCCCGTTCATCCTTTTCCTGCACGTGCTGGGTGCGGTGATCGCGTTCGGGCCGACATTCGCCTTTTCGATCATGGGCGGGTTGGCCGGCCGCGAGCCCCAGCACGCGAACTTCAGCGCCCGTCAGGTCGCGGCGATCAGCCGAGGCATCATCTACCCGCTGGCGATCTTCCAGGGGATCACCGGCGTGCTCCTGATCGTGAGCGGCAAGCTCGACGTCACGTCCCGGGCATGGCTCGAGATCGCGATCGTCCTGTACCTCATCCTGATCACGTATGGCCTGACCGTACAGCGCAACGCGCTCCACCATCTCATCGAGCTGACGTCGACGCCACCGCCGGCGGGTACCCCGCCGGGACCCCCACCGCCGGAGATCGGGGCCGCGGTCAGGAAGGTGCGCCGCGGCGGGACGTTCATGGGAATCACCATCGTGGTCATCGTCTTCCTGATGGTGGTCAAGCCGACGTTCTGACCGGGTCGCTACCATGGACGGCGACCGCCGACAGGAGAACGAGCCCAGATGCCCCACGTCGCGACCTCCCCGACCGACCTCCTCGCCACGATCGCCGGCTCGGCGCACCCCCTCGGGGAGCGGCTCGTCATCGACGACGAAGCCGCCTTCCGCGAGACGGGCATCCGCGACCTCGCCTGGACCGCGGCGTTCTCGACCGACGAGGCGACGACCGCAGCCGCCCAGTGGCTCATCTGGGAGGCGAGCCAGGCACTCGGTGCCCCTTCCGCCAGCATCCAGGCGCTGTACGACGCGCGCTCAAGGGGCGAGATCGGTGGCTTCACCGTCCCGGCCATCAACCTCCGGGCGCAGACATTCGACATGGCACGGGTCGTCTACGAGGCGGCGGCCGCTGCTGACGTCGGCGCGGTCATCCTGGAGCTCGCGAGGAGCGAGCAGACGTATACGTTCCAACGACCGATCGACTACGCGACGTCCGTCCTCGCGGGAGCAGTCGCGGCGGGTTGGCACGGCCCGGTCTTCATCCAGGGCGACCACTACCAGTTCAACGCCAAGAAGTACGCGGCCGATCCGGAGGCGATGACGGAGGAGATCCGCCGCGCCTGTCGACTGGCGATCGACGCGGGCTATCGCAACATCGACATCAATTCGTCGACGGTCGTCGACCTGTCCAGGTCGACGGTGGATGAACAGCAGCACGAGAACTACGCTCGAGCGGCCGAGTTGACCGCGCTCATCCGGACGCTCGAGACGGACGGTGTCACGGTCAGCGTCGGCGGCGAGATCGGCGAGGTCGGGACGAAGAACTCGACGGTCGAGGAGTTGCGGGCGTACCTCGATGGCTACCGGCGCGAGCTCGAGGCGAGGGCGCCGGGCGCCCGTGGGATATCCAAGGTCAGCGTGCAGACCGGCACCTCGCACGGCGGCGTGCCGCTGCCCGACGGCGGCGTCGCCGAGGTCAAGCTCGACTTCGAAGTGCTCCGTGAGCTTGGCGTGGTCGCCCGTGAGTACGGGCTTGCCGGCGCCGTCCAGCACGGCGCCTCGACCCTGCCAGACGAGCTGTTCCACCGGTTCCCAGCCGTCGACACGGCCGAGATCCACCTCGCGACGGGGTTCCAGAACGCGCTGTACGAGCACCCGGCCTTCCCGGAGTCGCTCCATCACGAGATCGAATCATGGTGCGCCGGCAACGCCGCGGACGAACGCAAACCGGGCCAGACCGACCAGCAGTTCGTGTACACCACGCGCAAGAAGGCGATCGGCCCGTTCAAGCGGCAGCTCTGGGACCTGGCCACGAAGGACGAGATCCTCGCGGCGCAGCGGCGCAAGATCTCCTACCTGTTCACGGAGCTCGGGGTCAACGATTCGCGCGGGATGGTCGGACGGTACATCCGGCCGGTCGAGCTCCATCGCCCCCTCCCGGAGGCGCTCCGAGAGGCGGTCGCCGCGGGCTGATCCATCGGACGGATCCGGTGGGCCGGATCGCCCCAGGACGAGGTGCAGCCATGTCCATCCCCGCCGCCGAGGATCCTGTCGAACGACGCGATGCGCTCGTCGAGCGGATCGGCGGGGCCGTCCTCGCGAGCCTCGACCTGCAGGTCATGTACCTCGGCGAGAAGCTCGGCCTCTACCGGGCTCTTTCCGACGGTGGTCCGGCCAGCCCGCCGGAGCTCGCCGCCCGCGTGGGCATTGCGCCACGCTATGCGCGCGAATGGCTCGAGCACCAGGCCGTGGGCGGCATCCTGGAGGTCGACGACACCGAGGCCGCGCCCGACGAGCGCCGGTACACCCTCCCCGACGAGTTCCGCGAGGTCTTCCTCGACCCCGACAGCCCCTCACACGTGGTCGGCTCGGCCCGATTCCTCGTCGGTTCGGCGACGGTGATGCCCGACCTCCTTGCGGCCTACCGAACCGGCGGAGGCGTCGGCTGGTCGTCGTTCGGCCCCGATGTCATCGAGGCACAGGAGTGGGAAAACCGACCCCAGTTCGCACGGCACATGGGTGTCTGGCTCACGGCGTTGCCCGACATCGCGAACCGCCTGCGAGACGGATCGGGTCGTGTGGCCGACCTTGCCTGTGGCACCGGTTGGTCATCGATCTCGATCGCCAGGCACTTCCCGGGGGTGGCTGTCGATGGCATCGACGTGGACGCTGTGTCGATCGACCGGGCCCGCGCCAACGCCGAAGCCACTGGTCTGGCCGACCGTGTTTCGTTCCTGAGCGCGGATGCTGCCGCGAGCGATGGCGCCGGGCGATACGACCTCGTCACGATCTTCGAGGCCCTCCACGACATGGCGCGTCCCGTCGAGGTGCTCAGCGCTGCGCGGTCGCTCCTTGCGCCCGGTGGTGCCGTCCTGGTCGCCGACGAGCGCGTCGCCGACCGATTCACGGCACCAGGGGACGAGACGGAACGCCGCTATTACGGCTACAGCGTCCTGTGCTGCCTGCCCGTCGGCCTCGCCGACGCGCCATCGGTCGGCACCGGCACGCTGCTCCGTGCCTCCGCCGTCGAGGCGATGGCGCACCACGCGGGCTATCGGGGGTTCTCCGTCGCTCCGATCGAGCACGACTCGTTCCGCTTCTACCGGCTGGACCCGTAACCGGCGATTCAATTCTCGTGGTCCGGGGCGGTCGCGGCCACGAAGACCGACCGTTGACGGCCCTCCGCACGGTGCTATCCTCGCCCGCAAGCTCCGCGCCGCATGGAGGGATCCGGCACGGATCGAACCGGCGTCCCCGTGTGTCAACTCCAGAGGGCAGTCTCGCACCTCGATGGTGCGGTGGGAGGAGGAGATCTCGTGGCGGGACCAGGTAGTTCCACACAGGACGTCGCCGCGCGCGACGACGCCCACCTGGAGTCCTTGGGCATCAAACCAGAGCTGCATCGCAGCCTTGGGTTCATGTCCAACTTCGCGGTCGCGTTCAGCTACATCAGCGTGTCCACGGGCACGTTCACCCTGATCGCGGTGGGGCTCGCAGTATCGGGTCCGTTCTTCTTCTGGTCCTGGCCGCTGGTCATCCTCGGGCAGACGTTCCTCGCGCTCAACTTCGCGGAGCTGTCGAGTCACTTTCCGGTCGCCGGTTCGATCTACCAATGGTCGAAGCGCCTGTCGAACAAGACGCTGGGCTGGTTCACTGGCTGGATCTACTTCTGGGCGGGCGTCCTGACGACCACGGCCGTCGCGATCACGGTCCCGCTGGTCCTTTCGAGCATCACCGGCGTCGATCTCGCCTCGGCGTCGATCATCCCGGCCTTCAACATGGGCGTGTTCCTCGCCCTCATCACCCTCCTCACGACAACGTTCATCAACGCCTTCGGGATCCGGGCGCTGTCGATCATCAACAACCTGGGCGTCGGCGCCGAGATCCTCGGCCTCGTCGTCTTCGCGCTGATCCTCCTCATCTTCTTCAACCATCAGCCGCTGTCGGTGGTCATGGATACCGCCCCGAACGTCACGTCGGCCGGCGGTTTCCCGAGCATCTTCCTCGTCGGCATGTTCATGAGCCTGTTCGTGGTCTACGGCTTCGACACGGCCGGCACGTTCGGTGAGGAGACCCTCGACGCAAGCCGACAGGCGCCTCGCGGCGTCCTCTCCGCCATCTGGCTGGCGGGCGCGACCGGGGCCCTCTTCCTGCTGGCGATCATCCTGTCGTTCAAGGACGTCCCGGCCCAGATCCTCAGTGCGCAGCAGTTTGCGTGGGGCGTCGGCGGAGCGAACCCGATCGGCGACACGATCAACGCGAACATGGGTGAATTCGGCAAGGTCTACCTGCTCGTGATCCTCGCCGCGGTCTACGTCTGCACGCTGGCGATCCAGGGGGCCACGACCCGCCTCATGTTCTCGATGGGTCGAGACGGCCGGCTGCCGCTCGGCGGCACCTGGGGTCACGTCAGTGGTCGTTTCCATACCCCGGCCAATGCGGCCGTCGCCGTGGGTATCCTGGCGGCCATCCCGTTCCTGCTGACGAGTTCGGCGGCGGTCCTCGCGGTCGCGGCGACCGGCATGATCTATACCAGCTACTTCCTGTGCAACCTCGGCGTCCTGATCGCCCGGCGCCGCGGCTGGCCGCGCAAGGGGGCCTACTTCAGCCTCGGTAGCTGGGGCACGATCATCAACATCCTTGCCCTTGTCTGGGGCGGGCTGATGATCATCAACTTCGCGCTGTGGCAGACCGACACGTTCGGGTCGCTCGGCACGGCTTCCTATCCATTGCCGGACGGGACGGCGGTCGGCCTGCGCGACCTGTCGAACCCGATCCTCGCGTCGACCAAGGTCCTCGGCGTGGACGTGTCGCTGCCTCCCATCCCAGTCTTCGAGCTGATCATGGGAGTCGTGCTTGCGGTCGGCCTCCTCTACTACTTCCTGGCTGAACGAGGTCGGATCGCCCGCGAGAAGATCGAGGCCGACGCTGCGACTGGCGAGACCCTCATCGGCTAGTGACCGACGACGCGATCCTGCGGGGCCCCCTGTACGACGACCTCGTCGGGGCCCTGCAGAGGGTCCCGGACATCGCCGGCCGCGAATTGACGCTGACCGCCCTGTCCGGCGGCATCACCAATCGGAACTTTCGCGTGGACGCCGCCGGCACGGACGACCGCTGGGTCATCCGCCTGGCCGGCAACGACACCCACCTCCTGGGGATCTCGCGCGACGTGGAGCATGCCGCGACCGTCGCAGCGGCAGGTGTGGGGGTCGGGCCGGAGGTGACCGCCTTCATCCGACCGGAGGGCTACCTCGTCACTCGGTTCATCGTCGGTTCCCCGGTCTCGGACGAGGCGGTCCACCGTCCGGACACGCTCCGACGCGTGGCCGACTCGCTCCGCCGGATCCACGACGGCCCGGCCATCCCGGGGCTCTTCGTCCCACTCCGCATCGTCGAGGCATACCGTGCGCTCGCCATGGCCCGAGGCGTGCCGATCCCGCCCGAGTACGAGCGTGCCGCCGAGGTCGGGCGACGGATCGAGATCGCCTGTCTCGCCAACCCCGTCGAGCTGCGGCCGTGTCACAACGACCTGCTGAACGCCAACTTCATCGACGACGGCGAGCGGATCCGGATCATCGACTGGGAATACGCCGGGATGGGCGACCCGTTCTTCGATCTCGGCAACTTCAGCATCAACCACGAGTTGACGCCGAACGAGGACGAACTCCTGTTGATGGCCTATGACGGTGAGATCCGCCGCTCACGTCTCGCGCGGCTGACCCTGATGCGGGTCGTTTCGGACTTCCGCGAGGCGATGTGGGGCGTCCTCCAGCAAGGCGTCAGTTCGCTCGACGTCGATTTCGTCGCCTACGCCGCCGGCAACTTCGACCGATTGCTACGGAACGCCGCGGCGTCACGCTTCAGTGACGCGCTCCGTGAGGTCACCGAGGCGTAGAGTCTTCTGGTGCCGGCGGACACGATCCGTGCCACGACGGCGTGCCCCTGATCCACGATCCGGGAGGGACGCAGATGCCACTACCGTCGTCGGTACGAGCGGCGATCGAGCGCGGGCCGGTCGCTCATCTCGTGACGCTGTCCCCGGACGGTGACGCCCAGGTGACGCTCTGCTGGATCGGGCTCGACGGCGACGAAGTCGTCATCGGCACGATGTTCGACCAGGCGAAACTCAGGAACATCCGGCGCGATCCCCGGGTCGCCCTGTCGTTCGAGACGGGCGGACGCAGCTCGATCGGCCTGAACGCATACATGGTGCTCCACGGTCGCGCCCGGATCACCGAGGGTGGCGCTCCGGCCCTCCTGCAGCGGCTGGCAACCACGTACATCGGCCCGGATGTGGGGCCGTATCCGCCGATGCCGAACCCGCCGGGTGGATGGGTCACGCATATCGCGGTCGATCGCGTCACCGGCAGCGATCCGATCACGACGGACCCCTGACCAGGCTCGCGGGAGTCTGCGATCCGGTGATGGCGTGTCGTCCAGGGCGGTGGGAGGCGTCCTCCGATACCCTCTGACCGATGACCGACGCACCGCCGCCCGAGTCCGCCGCCCGAGTCCGACACCCAGCCGCCCGAGTCCGACACCCAGCCGCCCGAGTCCGACGTCCCGGCGACGGAGGGTCGGGCCCGGTCGATCGCCCGCCACGCGGCACTCGGCGTCGTGGGCTTCGTCGCGACGTTCATCCTGCTGTTCGGGTTGCTCAATCTCGGGCGCCTCGCGGCCGGGGGAAGCGGCCCGACCGCGTCGCCGGGGCGGACCGCGCCGGCCGTCATCGCGCCGCGATCGTCGACGAGCGCCGCTCCGTCGATCGCCGTGCCGTCGTCGGGCGACCCGGTCCTCGTCGGAGCGGGCGACATCGCCGACTGCGATCTCCCCGATGACAGTGCCACGGCGGCGCTCGTCGAGGGCATCCCGGGCACCGTCTTCACTGCCGGAGACAACGTCTATCCAGACGGGACCGCCCAACAGTTCACGGATTGCTACGGCCCGACCTGGGGCCGGTTCCTCGATCGGACCAGGCCCGCGCCCGGGAACCACGATGCCCATACGGACGATCTTGCCGGCTATCTCGGCTACTTCGGCGACGCGGCCGCGCCGAACGGCACCACCTGGTACTCCTACGATCTCGGGACGTGGCACGTCGTGGTCCTCGACTCGGATTGCGGAGGGGCCGGAGGTTGCGGCCCCGATTCAGACCAGGGCCGGTGGCTGGCCGCCGATCTCGCCGCGTCCACCGCCCGCTGTACCGTCGCGATCTGGCACATCCCGCGGTTCAGCTCCGGTACGCATGGCGACGACAAGTCCGTCGCGCCGTTGTGGAGCGCGCTCTACAGCCGCGGCGTGGACCTCGTCATCAACGGACACGAGCACGACTACGAACGGTTCGCCGCGCAGGATCCAGACGGGAAGGCCGATCCCGTGCGTGGGATCCGCGAATTCGTCGTCGGGACCGGCGGTGCGGCGCTTCGCGCCATCCCGAAGATCGCCGCGAACAGCGAGCTGCGAGCGTCGGTCACCCACGGTGTCATCCGCCTCGTGCTCCATCCGACCTCGTACGAATGGGCCTTCATCGGCACGACTGACATCTTCCACGACGCGGGGAGCGGCCAGTGCCACTGAGGCGGTGCGCGGCGGGCTGACACGGGGCGCCGCCGGACCATATCGTGTCGAGCCATGGGCATCGAAGGTGCGCGTGTCGTGGTCATCGGTGGCGGCATCACCGGATGCAGCGTCGCGTACCATCTCGCGCTGGCCGGATGGACGGACGTCCTGCTCGTCGAGAAGGCGCAGCTGACCGCGGGCTCGACCTGCCAGGCAGCTGGGCTGGTCACGGCGTTCAACCCGTCGGCCACGATGATGGGGTTCCGCCGCTACAGCATCGAGCTGTACGAGCGACTCGGCGTCTTCGAAGCGGTCGGCAGCCTGCGGCTGGCATCGAGCCGGGAGCAGCTCCTGGAGCTCGAACGCACGGCCAGCCGGGCACGCGGGATCGGGCTCGACGCCGGTGTCATCGGCGCCGATGAGGCCCGACGGCTGATGCCGGCGATCTCGCCCGACCACCTGTTCGGGGCGGTCCACCTCGCCGCCGACGGTCATCTCGATCCGCACCGGACCACCCATGCCGTCGCGGACGCGGCGCGCGCGCTCGGCGTGCGCATCCGGACCGGCCTGCGCGTGACGGGGTTCGAGGTCTCGCCCGGACGCGAGATCACCGGCGTCATCACCGAGGAAGGCGTCATCGCGACGGACTTGGTGGTCAACGCCGCGGGGATCTGGGCGCCGCAGGTGGCTGCGATGGTCGGCGCGTTCATCCCATCGACCCCGGTCGACCATCAGCACATCGCGCTCAAGGCCGTCCCAGGGTCCGAGCTCCCGCGTGACATGCCCTGCTTCCGCGACCCCGACAACCTCGTCTATGGGAAGAGCGAACACGGCGGGATGGTCTTCGGCGGCTACGAGACGAACCCCGTTTCGCGTTGGGAGGACGGGGTGCCATGGGACCATGCCGCCCGCTCCGTGCCCGAGGATTACGAGCGTTTCGCACCGCTCATGGCCGGCGCCATCCGCCGCTTCCCGTTCCTCGCCGACGCCGAGGCGATCCGGCTGGTCTGCCATCCCGACGCCATGACGCCGGATTCGAACCCGCTCCTGGGGCCGCTCCCGGGCGTGCGAGGGATGTGGGTCGCGGCGGGCCTGTCGCTCAACGGGTTCGGTGGTGGCGGCGGGATCGGACGGGCCATCGCGGGCTGGATCACGGCCGGCGACCCGGGCGTGGACATCGGTCCGTATCGGGCTTCGCGCTTCGGCGAGGTCTACCGCGACCCCTCGTTCGCGGCCGGGCTGGCGCGCGAGACCTACTCGGATTACTACCGGTTGCGGTACCCGTTCGACGCCGATCTCGCTGGCCGACCACGACGACTGTCGGCACTGCACGGCCGGCTCCAGGAGGCTGGCGCGGTCTTCGGGACGAAGGCGGGCTGGGAGCGGGCGGACCACCACGATCCCGGGGCGCCATGGCGACGGGCGGGTCGCGATCAGGTCGGGTATGGCTGGACGAGACCGCCCTGGTTCGAGCGGGTCGCCGCCGAGGTCAAGGCGGTTCGGGAGCGGGCAGGGATCATCGACCTGAGCTCGTTCGGGAAGATCGCCGTCGATGGCCGCGGAGCGCTGGGGCTCCTGCAGCGGGTGAGCGCCAACGACGTCGATCGGCCGGTGGGTAGCCTCGTCTACACGCAGTGGTGCGACGAGCGCGGAGGCATGGTCGCCGACGTCACGATCACGCGCCTGGCAGGCGACCGTTTCCGCGTGGTCACGGGGGCCGGGTATCTGGCCGCGGATATGGCATGGCTGGGATCGCACGTCGTCGAGCGCGATGGTGAGGTCACCATCCGCGATGTCAGCGGTGACCTGGCGACGATCGGCCTGTGGGGGCCGCGTGCCCGCGATGTCCTGGCGGGCGCGTCGGGCGACGACGTGGGTGACGAGGTCATCCCGCTCCGCCAGGCGCGCGAGATCCGAGTCGGGTCGGCGCCGGTCCTCGCGGCTCGCATCAGCTACGCCGGCGAGCTCGGGTGGGAACTGAGCACGGAAGCCCGATGGGCCGTCGGCGTCTGGGATCGGCTGAGGGCGGCCGGTGCCGGTGCCGGTCTGGAGCCGTTCGGCTACCGAGCGCTCGAGGCATTGCGGATGGAGAAGGGCTACCGCTATTTCGGGACGGACCTGACGATGCTCGACACGCCGTTCGAGGCGGGGCTGGGGCCGTTCGTGCGGTTGGGCAAGGGCCCGTTCACCGGGCGCGAGGCGCTGATCGAGGCTCGCGCGGCCGCGCCCGACGGTCCGGTCCGGCGGCTGCGAACGATGATCATCGGTGGTCCGGACTACGTGCCGGTCTACGGTGGTGAGGCCGTCCGTTCCCGTGGCGACGTGATCGGCCGGCTGCGCAGCATCGCCTACGGACCGACCGTCGGGCGCACGATCGCGTATGCGTACCTGGATGCGGCGATCGGCGCTGGATCCGCACTGGAGGTCGATGTCTTCGATCGTCGCGTGACAGCGAGTGTCGCGGCCGACGTCCTGGTCGACCCGGCCGGGGAGCGCATGCGCGGTTGACGCGGCCGTGCCGCCGCGCGACGGCGATGGGTGCCGCCATCCGGGATCGAGGCACACCCGACGGTCAGGGCGTGCAGGCGTGCGGCAGGGTCGCTGGATCCACGGCGGAAAGGTCGTAGGTCTGATCGTATGCGTAGCCTCCCCCACCAGGCAATGTGACATGCAGCCGGACGGTCTGTGGCGGACCGCTGGCCGGGTTCAGGACGCCCTGAAGCTGCGATTCACCAAAGAGCCTGAACGGCGCACCCGCACGCACGAGCTCGACGTACTTGCTCGTAGCCGGAGCATTCATCTGGGTGATGAGGTTGTCGCGGGTGATCTTGAAGTCGGGATTCCCGAACGACAGCACGGCCCACATCCCGGCGAGGTCGCCGGTGCAGGAAACGGCGCCCACGGGCGCGAGGATCTTCGGGTTGCCATACGGCGTCTGGTACGTGCCGGCGAAGGCGAGGCTCGTCCCGGCCACGGTGAACTCGACCGTCTTCTTGCCGATGCCACGCACGCCCGTCTGGGTGAGGGCGATCGTGCCCTTGTCTCCCTGCGCCGGACCGGCGGTGAACGTGAACGTGGCCGGCGGCGCCTGCTCACTGTCGGTCGGGGTGAGCGAGGCCGCGCCACTGAACGCGGCCTTGATCGGCGCCGTGACGGGTCGCTTGTCCCATTTGTGGGCCGAGTCGACCGTGAGCGAAACCCCCTCGTTCGGCCGGACGGCGCGTGACTCCTCGTTCGGCTTGAGGTCGATGCATTGGCCCGACCGCCAGAACTTTTCGGTCTCGCGGGCCGCTTCGGCCAGGTAGTGGTCCGCGGCCGCAAGGAGTGAGCCGACGTGCCCGAGCTTGGCGGTCGTCCCGTCCGTCGCGGAGATGTTCGTGATGGCGTCGTATCTGGTCGCTCCCGCGGCCGGGATCGTGATCTTGAACGTCGACCTCGCATCCCAGTCGAACGGTTCCCCGGCACCGCCGCCGGACCCCGGCTTAGCCCCGTGAGCCTTCGCGTCGACATCGGCGTCCGCCTCGGTGCGGATGAGATGGGCGTCGTCGCCGTCGATGACGCGGAACGTCGCGTCCGTCGACGCCGTGCCTCCATTCGAAGCGCCACCCGCGTTGGTGACGTCCTCCGTGTCGACCAGCTTGTATCGGCCTTCGGCAACGCCTTTGTCGTCGGGGCAGGCGTTCACCTCATAGTGCCCGGTGTCCTTCGAATTGCGCTTCGCGACCTCGGTCCCCGTTGCCGCGTCGGTCATGACCGCCGCGGATTCCAACGTCACGTCGAAGACGAGGCGCCCCTGTCCAGCGCCGACGGTGACCGTCTCGGTCAGGACCAGGAGCTCCTTGAGGTTCCCGATGGTGCTTTCGTGCGTCTCGGTCTTGTCGATCGTCTCCGATCTGAATGTCGGGTCGCCCGCAAGGTTCTGGAGGGCCTGCGGCGCGAACCCGAGCCAGGTCGAGGTCATGAACGAGGTGTACCCGAACAGGCTGCCCGACCAGTCGTACGGAGTCTGGCCTCCGACCATCGCGACCTGCTGGGGCGCGTGGTGCATCGCGGTCAGGTCGATGCCCGTCTTCTTCACGAAGTCCGCGAGCGCCGCCTCCCCGAAGGCCTTCTCGGCGTCCTCGATATCGGTGACGAGGGCCGTGCCCCGATCGCCGATGACACCGGCGACGTAGATCTCGTCGCGCATCTGCCGGCGGAGGTCCAGCTCCGCGTTCGCGGCAGCGATGAACGTGGACTGCGCCGAATCGGGCAGGTCTGGCGTCGGGAACGCGATCTGACCACCGACGTCAGCCGAGGACGACGGCCCGGTGCCCTGAGCGGCCTGACCGGTCGTCGTCGGGCCCGCAGCGCCCGAGGATCCGCCCGTGCCCGGCGACGTTGACGAGCCGCACCCGACGAGCGTGACCACGAGCAGGACCACCACAGCCCGATTCAGCTGCGCTCGCGAATCCGCGCACGTCGCCCGCTCCTCCCTGCGCCTGGCCCATACGATGAGCCCACGGCGTCGCGCTGTCGAGTACGCAGTCTTCTAGACCGCCGCGAGCCAGCCCTCGAAGTCGGGGCCGTCGAGTTTGGCCACCGCCCGTGCCCAGCGCTCCTCGGCCCAGCCGGTGAAGTCGTAGTCGATGGTCGAGATCCGCGCCTGGATGGCGGCCCACAGCGTCCAGCCGACATCGGACATGATCATCTGGAGGCGCAGCCGGGCGAGCAGGGGAGCGGTCGCCTCGCCGAAGTAGGCCGCGCACAGCTCGCGGATCCGGTCGTCGTCATACCCGAGCTCCTGGCACGTGTTGCCGAGCTCGAAACTCGGGTCAGCGTTGCCGCTGTACTCCCAGTCGACGATCCACAGGCGGTCGCCGTCGTCGCGGAGGTAGTTGTCGGCCAACAGGTCGTTGTGGCAGGGAACGGTCGACATCGGGTGCCGCTCCAGGGCGCGCTCGATCCGCGGGACCAGGGCCATCCGTTCGCGATACCCGGCCGGGATCGGGATGTCGCGTTCGTCGACGAGCGCGAGATATCGCTCGGACAGGCGGAACATGTCGAAGTCGTCGCGGAACCGCGGCCCGGCATGCAGCCGTCGCAGCGTAGCCGCGATCCGTGAAGGCATCCCGGGTCCCGCGAGCGACTCGCCCGACATCGTCTCGGCCGGCAGCCATTCGAGCGCGAAGACACCCCATCCCGGCAGCGAGGCGACGACCTGTGGCGCGACCCCGGCCGTGGCCGCGGCTACGGTGTTGTACAGCTCGTTGCCACGGTCGACGGCGAGGAGCTCGGTCGCCGTCCCGGGGATCCGGACGAAGTAGGCGGTCCCGTCAACGACGACCCGGTAGTTGGTATTGGTCAGTCCCGCCGGGACGCGCTCGGCCTGCACGTGCCTGCCGGCCCAGGCCGGGATGGCCGCGATGACGTCCTCGATCGAAGGCGGTGCTGCTGCGTCTCCCTGCATGCGCCCTCCTGATCCGAGAGTACCGCAGCCGCTACCCTGTCCTGCGTCGGTCGGAGGGCAGGGAGCGTCAAGGCACGATGGCGGAACACGCCCGGGCGGTCATCATCGGTGGGGGCGTCGGTGGCACATCCATCGCCTACCACCTGACCGAACTCGGTTGGACGGACGTCGTGCTGGTCGACCGCGCCGAGCTGACATCGGGTTCGACCTTCCACTCGGCCGGACTCGTGGGACAGCTGCGGAGTTCGGTGACGCTGACCCGGATGATGATGTACGGCACCGACCTGTACCGGCGCCTGGCCGCCGAGACCGGCGCCGACCCGTCCTGGCACGAGGTGGGCTCGCTCCGGCTCGCGTCGAGCCCCGAGCGGTTCGAGGAACTTCGCCGGCAGGCCGGCTGGGCCAAGACGTTCGGTCTGCCGCTCGAGCTCATCGGCCCATCCGAGGCCCAGTCGCTCTTCCCGCTGATGTCGACCGATGGCGTGCTCGGCGCCGTCTACCTGCCGACCGACGGCTGGCTCGACCCATCCGGCCTCGCCCTGGCCCTGGCGGCCGGCGCGCGGGCCCGGGGCGCCCGGATCCGGCCGCATACGCGGGTCGTCGCGATCGGCACCGAGCGCGGCCGGGTGACCGGCGTGACCGTCGAGCACGGCGGCGAGCGCCAGGACATCCGGGCCGAGGTCGTCGTGGACGCCGGCGGGATGTTCGCGCCGGAGATCGCCCGGATGGTCGGGGTGAACGTCCCGATCGTCCCGATGGCCCACGAATACCTGTTCACCGAGCCGATCGAAGGCGTCAACTCGGGGATGCCGCAACTTCGCGACCCGGACAACCTCGTCTACTTCCGCGAAGAGGTCGGCGGCCTGTGCATGGGTGGCTACGAGCGGCACCCGGCGCCGTGGGCGCTCGATGGCATCGCATCCGACTTCAACGGCAAGCTCCTCGCGCCCGACTGGCCGAGGTTCGCGGAGATCATGGACGGCGCGGTCCGGCGAGTGCCGGCCATCGCCGACGTCGGCGTCAACCGGATGATCAACGGCCCCGAGGGGTTCACCCCCGACAACGAGTTCATCCTCGGTGAGAGCGATGTCCGTGGCTTCTATGTCGCGGCCGGGTTCTGTGCCCATGGGATCGCGGGCGCGGGCGGGATCGGCCGCCAGATGGCGACCTGGATCGTGGACGGTGAGCCCGAGCTCGACCTGTGGAAGATGGACATCCGCCGGTTCGGACCGGCGTACCGGAGCCAGGCCTACACGCTCGCCCGAACGACGGAGGTCTACGCGACCTACTACGACATCCACTACCCGAACGAGGAGCGTCTCGCCGGCCGGCCGCTGCGGACCTCGCCGACCTACGACGCCCTGGCCGATCTCGGCGCCTCGTTCGGCGAGAAGTCCGGCTGGGAACGACCGAACTGGTTCGACTCGAACGCGCCCGCCGGTGACGAAGCGCTTCGACCACGCGGCTGGGCGGGCATGCACTGGTCGCCGGCGATCGGCAGCGAGGCGCTCGCCACGCGGCGGACGGCAGGACTGTTCGACGAGACGTCGTTCGCCAAGCTCGAGATCGTCGGTCCGGGCGCCGTCGCCTTCCTTGGCCGGCTGTGCGCGAACGATGTCGACGTCGCGGTCGGGCGTGTCGTCTACACCGCCATGCTGAACCGCCGCGGCGGGATCGAATGCGACGTGACCGTCACCCGGGTGGCGACCGACCGGTATCTGCTGATCACGGGGACCGCCGTCGGCCAGCACGACCTCGGCTGGTTGAGCCGCCACCTGCCCGACGACGGCAGCGTGCTGCTCAACGACGTGACATCGGGGCGAGTGTGCTTCGCCCTGTGGGGGCCCCGGGCACGAGACATCCTGGCCCCGCTGACACGCGACGACGTGTCGGACGCGGGCTTCCCGTACCTCACCGCGCGGGCCATCACGGTCGGTTCCGTGCCCGTCTACGCCCTGCGCGTGACCTACGTCGGTGAGCTCGGCTGGGAGCTGTACGCGCAGACCGAGTTCGGGCTCGCGCTGTGGCGGACGTTGTGGGCGGCGGGCGCCCGACACGGCCTCGTGGCCGCCGGCTACCGGGCCATCGACGCGCTCCGTCTGGAGAAGGGCTATCGCGTCTGGTCGAGCGACATCACGCCGGACGAGACGCCGTACGAAGCCGGGCTCGGGTTCGCCGTGGCCCTCGACAAGGAGCCCGAGTTCATCGGCCGCGATGCCCTCGTCGCCGTCAAGGCGGCCGGCCCACGCAAGCGACTGCGCTGTCTCGTGCTCGACGACCCGGGATCGATCTGCCTCGGGAACGAACCCGTCCGCGTGGCCGGCGACGTCGTCGGTCGGGTCACCTCTGGCGGGTACGGGTTCGCGGTCGAACGCTCGATCGCCTATGCCTATCTCCCGCCGGAGCGCGCGGCCATCGGGACGCGAGGCGAGATCGAAGTCTTCGGCGAATGGATCGGATTCGAGGTCGCCCGCGAGCCGCTCTACGACCCCGAGGGCGCGAGGATCCGCGCGTGACCGGACCGTCCCCGAGCGGCGACTCCGAACTCGAGGCCTGGCTGGCGTTCGCGCTCGACTGCTGCGACGTCGCCGATGGCGTGGCCCTCCGCCATTTCCGGCGGGACATGGTGATCGAGACCAAGCCGGACCGGACGTTCGTGACCGAGGCCGACCGGGCTATCGAGCGTGGCATCCGGGAGCGGATCACGACCACGTATCCGGGACATGGTCTCGTCGGCGAGGAATATGGGACCGCTGCCGGGGCCGGCCGCGTGCGCTGGTACATCGACCCGATCGACGGGACTCACAACTTCATGCGGGGCGTCCCGCTGTTCGGCACGCTCCTCGCGGCCGAACGTGACGGCGAGCTCGTGGTCGGGGTCATGAGCGCCCCGGCGATGGGCGAACGCTGGTACGCGCGCCGCGGCGGCGGAGCCTGGGCCGTGGGTTCGATCGGACCTGGAGCCGGCGTCCCCCGCCGGATCGGGGTGTCCCGGATCGCGTCGCTGGCAGACGCGCAGGTCCTCTACTCGTCGCCCTTCGAGATCGCCGCGAGCGGTCAGGCCCCCGGGTTCGAGGCGCTCGTGCGGTCCGCGTGGCGCGACCGTGGGTTCGGCGACTTCTGGGGCTATGCGCTGGTCGCCGAAGGCGCGGCCGAGGCGATGGTCGAGGTCGGGCCGAACAGCTGGGACCTCGCGGCGCCAACGGTCGTCGTGGAGGAGGCGGGCGGTCGGATGACCGACTTCCAGGGCGAGCGAACGATCCATACCGGCACGGTGCTGGCGTCGAACGGTCGCCTCCACGAGATCATCCTGGATCGTCTCGCGGGGAGGTAGGGGTTGCCTCGGGCCTATCTAACGCCGGCTCGGGATCCTCCGGACCGGTGGCGAAGATCAGGCCCGCCATACGAGATGTCGAAGCGCGCGACCAGCGTGGCGGCTGTCTCGTCGGATAGCAGCTCGGTCAGGGCATACCCGGTCACCGCGTCGACCAGGACGCCGACGACCTCCAGCCGCCGGTCGGCATCGTCCTGCCAGCCGCTGAAGTAGACGGCGCCGTACCCACCGCGCTGATAGCGCCTGAGGACCCAGTCGGCCATCGTTCGCTGAGCGCGCTTCAACGCCGGACCAAGGCCCACTCGTTCAGCCACCGCGAGGGCTTCGGCGCGCGCCGCCTCGAGGACGGCCTCATCGACCGGCGGGATCACCCGGAACGCGAGGACGTCCGACTTCCATCGCTCGAGCGACTCGATGAACGCCGCGACGACGTCCTCCGGATCGACCGGGACGGATGGCGGGTCCGGTCGAGCGTCGGTCACCGCTCGGTCTTAGGCGCCCGCGGCCGCCAGGCTGTCGTCGAGGATCCCGAGCGCCATCTCGACCTCCGCCTCCGTCGTGACCAGCGGCGGGATGATCCGGACGACGTTCACATAGGTCCCGGCGGTCAGGACGATGAGCTTCCGTGCCAGCGCTTCGGCCTGGATCCGCTTGGTCAGGTCGGGATCGGGCACGCGACCGTCGCCGACGCCCGGCTTGACCAACTCGATGGCGACCATCAAGCCGAGCCCCCGGGTGTCACCGACCGACGGATACTTCGCCGCGACCGCGCGCAACCCGGCGAGGAACTGGTCGCCGCGTTGACGGGCGTTGGCCACGAGCCCCTCGTCCTCGATGACGTCGAGCGTCGCGTTGGCCGCCGCGCACGACACGACGTTGCCACCGTACGTCCCGCCGTGGGAGCCGGGCTTCCACGCGGTCATCAGGTCCGCGCGCGCCAGGATCGCCGACAGCGGCAGCCCCGAGGCGATCCCTTTGGCGATGACCAGGATGTCGGGCTCCACGCCCCAGTGCTGGACGGCGAACATCTCCCCGGTCCGCCCGAAGCCGGTCTGGACTTCGTCGGCGATCAGCAGGATGCCGTGCTCACGGGTGATCTCGCGCAGTCGAGGCAGGAAGCCCGGCGGTGGGACGACATAGCCGCCCTCCCCGAGGACCGGTTCGATGATGACGGCCGCGACGCGATCGGGGTAGATGAACTGGTGGAACGTGAGGTCGAGCTGGGCCTCCCAGTCGCACGTGCAGGCGTCGGGCGAGTGGGCGCCGCCGGCGGCTCGGTAGCAGTACGGGTAGGCCGTGTGGTAGACGGAGCCCGGCAGTGGCTCGAACGCCGCGCGGTAGACGTCCTTGGCCGATGTCAGCGCCATCGTCTGGGCCGTCCGGCCGTGATAGCCGTAGCGGAAGGCGAGGATCGCCGACCGACCCGTGGCGACCCGCGCCAGCTTGACCGACGCTTCGACCGCCTCCGCCCCGGAGTTCGACAGGAACGCCGCCCAGGGACCGCCGGGCATGACGTGCGCCAGCCGCTCATACAACCGCAGCCCGGGTTCGTGGTACAGGATGTTCTGCTGGCCGTGCAGGAGCTTGGACGCCTGCGCAGCGACGGCGGCCGCGACCCGGGGATGGGCGTGGCCCGTGTTGGTCACCCCGATCCCCGACGAGTAGTCGAGGTAGCGCTCGCCCTCCCGGGTGATCAGCCACGATCCCTCGCCGCGGTCGACGTCGAGGTTCGTGATCCGGCCCCAGACCGGCGGCACGACCGAATGGTCGGGAAGGGGAGCCGTGCTCGAGGCGGGCTCGCTGGCTGTATCAACCATGGCTTCCGCCTCCCGCGGGATCGGTTCGACGCCGGTCGTCAGGCGGCGGTCGACGCCTTGAAGTCCTGCGCCGCGACCCGGCGCTGCCACAGCGTGGTGAGCAGGACGAACCCGACGGCGATGACGAAGATCATCGTGCCGATGACATTGACCTGGACCGGGATGCCGCGCAACTGCGAGCCGTAGATGAACAGTGGGAACGTCTGGGTCTGGCCGGCGGTGAAGCTCGTGATGACGTAGTCGTCGATCGACAGGCTGAAGGCGAGCAGGGCGGCGGCCATGATGCCCGGCAGGATCAGTGGGAAGGTCACCTTCCAGAAGGTCACCCACTCGTTGGCGCCGAGGTCCATCGCCGCCTCTTCGAGATGGCGCGGGAACCCCTGAAGCCGGGCTTTCACCGTGACCACCACGAAGCTGATGTTGAACATGATGTGGGCCAGGATGATGGTGACGATGCTGAGCGGATAGACCACGCCCTGGGGGATGAACGGGAGCTGGACCGAGGCGATGAAGGTCGTCAGCAGGGAGGCCCCGAGGACGATCTCCGGGGTCGACATCGGGAGGAAGATCAGGATGTTCGTGGTACCGCGCCCGCGGAAGTCATAGCGCACCAGGGCGAGCGCGATGAGCGTCCCGAGGATCGTCGCGATGATCGTCGCCAGGAACGCGATGATCAGGCTGTTGCCCACGGCCTCGGGCAGCCCGGGACGGCCCAGCGGGTCCCCCCAGGCCGCCAACGAGAACTCGCCCCATTGCAGGTTGGACCGGCCCGGGGGCAGGTTGAAGCTGAACAGGATCATCACCACGACGGGCAGGACCAGGTAGAGCGTGACCCCCACCACGTAGACCGGCAGCAGCCACCTGTCGGCGAAGCGGTGGAGTCGCGTCCCGAACGAGACTTGTTCGCCGCCGGTCGCCGCCGCCACGGCCATCAGACCAGGTCCTCGGAGCCGAGCAGTCGGATGTAGATGAAGACACCGATCATGATCGCTGCCATGAGGATGAACGAGAGCGCGGATGCCGTCGGATAGTCGGTCACCCGCAGGTAGCGGGCCTGGATCACGTTGCCGATCATCAGGTTATCCGGATTGCCCAGGAGTTCTGCGTTGATGTAGTCGCCGACCGCCGGGATGAAGGTCAGCAGTGAGCCCGCGAAGATGCCGGGTACCGCCAGCGGCAGGGTCACCCGGATGAACGCCTCGCTGATCAGCCAGGTGCCCACGACCGCGCCGAGGATCAGGCCGGGGATCCCGAGCACCAGGGCCCCGTAGCCCATGACCAGCCCGACGACGACGCCGAGCCCGCCCCCGAGGATCGCGCCCACGAACGTGCCGCGCGGTCGCCATGGACCGGCATACAGGTCTTCCGCCGCCTCGAGCAGTCGCCGATCGATCTTCTCGAGCGCGACGTACAGGGGCAGCGTCATGAACGGCAGGAAGTTGTAGGTGATGCCGGCGATGACCGCTGCCGGCGTCGCCAACAGCTGGAAGTCCGCAGGCAGGATCCCGATCGCCTTGAGCGGCCCCAGGACGATGCCATCGTCGGACAGGATGATCTTCCACGACAGCGTTCGCAGGAGGAAGCTGGTGAAGAACGGTGCGATGACCATGAACAGGAGCAGGTTCTTGTAGGCGCCGCCTTTGAACGCGATCGCATATGCCAGCGGGAACCCAAGGGCGAAGGCCAGGATGGTCGCCAGGCCGCCGTAGACGATCGACCGGGCGATCCACGGCCAGTACTCGTTGATCGCCTGTGGGTAGATCCCCCAGTTCCAGGTCTGCTGGAACCCCGCCTGGACGTCGCCCGTCCAGAGCGATACGAGGAACATCTGGATGGCCGGATAGACGAAGAAGATCGCCAGCCACAGGAGACCGGGCGCCAGCAGTGCGTATGGGGCGATGGTCCGGAAGTTGATCGCCTTGCGCATCGCGCGCCTAAAGGCCCGCGGCCTTGGTGAATGACTTGGCCCAGAGGAACTCCTCCTGGGCCGTGGTGTCCCGGAACTGGTGGAGACGAGCGACCCAGTCCTCCGGGGGGAAGATGAGCGGGTTGTTGGCCAGCGCGGGGTCGAGGGTCAGCATGACATCGCGCGCACCCTTGACCGGACAGACGTAGTTGACGTACGCCTCGATGATCGCCGCGTTCTTCGGGTCGTAGTACCAGTTGATCCAGATCTGCGCCAGTTGCTTCCCTGAGGCGCCCTTGGGGATCGCCATGTTGTCTGTCCAGAGCATCCCACCCTGGGTGGCCAGGACCCACTCGAAATCCTTGGCCTTGTTCTGGATCAAGGCGAGGTCGCCGGACCAACCCATGGCCAGGACCGCCCCGCCGCCGATCATCAGCTCGGTGTACTGGTTGCCGAGGATCTGGCGGACCCATTTCTGGGTGCGGGCCTGCTCGACGAGGGCCGCACAGGCGTCGAACTGCTCCTGGGTGATGCTGGCGGGATCGAACCCGAGGTGGAGGGCGGCCAGCCCGATCGTGTCGCGCATCTCGTCCAGGTAGGTCAGCTTCCCGGCGAACGTGTCGCTGAACAGGACGTCCAGTGACGTCTGCGGCCCGGTCTTCTTCTTGTTGAGCATCATCCCGGTCATGCCCGACTGGTACGGGGCCGCCAGATTGGTGTTCGGGTCGAACGAGCGCGCATGGTAGATCTCGAGGAGGTTGGCGGGGAAGTTCGGCATCGGATCGAGCGTCTCGAGCCAACCCAGCCGGATCAGTCTCGCGATCATCCAGTCGGTCATGACGATCAGGTCCCACTCGGTGGGGAGACCCGCGCCAAGGGGCCCGGCCAGGTTGGAGGTGAAGAAGGTCTCATTGCCGTCGATGGCCTCGACGTACTTGACCGTGATCCCGGTCTCCTTGCTGAACCGCTCGGTCGAGATGAACTTGTTGGTCGCCTCGTCGATGTCCATGTACCCCTCCCAGTTCGCGAACCGGAGGGTGCCCGTCGCCGGGGCGAGGGAGGGGATGGGTTCACTGGCGGCCGCCGAGCCCGACGCCGAGGCCGATCCGGCGGCCGACGGTGCCGCGGACGGTGGTGGCTTGGGCGTGGATGAGGCGACTGCCGCCCCGCTTGGCGATGGGGCGGCGGTCCCGGACCCTGACGTCGACGCCAGGAAGGCGCCGAAGCCGACCGCCGCGACCGCGATGACGCCGCCGACGACGAAGCGGCGTCGCGAGATCCCTCCGGCGGGCGGGATGGGTGCGCCACCGCCCGCGGCGGCGAGGAGTGCGGCGGCGGGCAGATCGGGCGGCGGCTCGCCACCGGCCTCGACGGCGAACGTGTGATCCGGCGACCAGGTGAGCCGGACCTCTTCGCCCGGGACCCACAGTTCGGCGCGCGTGGCGCGCTGGACGTTCTGCTCGTACACGGTGACCGTGCCGCCACCCTTGGTCTCCACGATGTAGCTCGTCGAGACGCCGAGGTAGGACACATCCCGAACCGTGCCGTCCATCTGGTTGACCCCGTCGGGGACCGGGTCGGTCAGCTCGATCATGCGGATCTTCTCGGGTCGGACGCCGATCTCGAAGGTGGCGATGCCCTCGGTCAAGGCGGCCGGGACCCGGACAGCCGACCCGTCGGGGAGGCGTGCGACGGCGTAGTTGCCGTCCGTCCCATCGGGCTTGGTCGGGAGCAGGTTGCTGACCCCAAGGAACCCCGCCACGAACCGGGTCCGCGGCCGCTCGTACAGGCTGGCGGGATCGGCCAGCTGCTCGTACCGGCCGTGGTTCATGACCGCGATGCGATCCGACATCGTCATCGCTTCTTCCTGGTCGTGGGTCACGAAGATGAACGTGATCCCGACCTCCTGCTGGATCCGCTTGAGCTCCACCTGCATCTGCTTGCGCAACTTCAGGTCGAGGGCGCCCAGCGGTTCGTCGAGCAGCAGGACGGAGGGTCGGTTGATGAGGGCGCGGGCGAGGGCGACGCGCTGCGCCTGGCCACCGGAGATCTGCGTCGGCTTGCGCCGCTCGAACCCCGGCAGCTCGACGAGCTTGAGCATGTCGCTGACGCGCTTCTTGACCTCGTCGTCGCTGACCTTCGTCCGGCGCAGGCCGAAGGCGACATTCTCAAAGATCGTGAGGTGCGGGAAGAGGGCGTAGTTCTGGAAGACCGTGTTGACGTGCCGCTTGTACGGCGGGAGCCAGGTGACGTCCTCGCCCTTGAGTTCGATCAGGCCGGACGTGGGGGCCTCGAACCCGCCGATCATCCGCAGGGTGGTCGTCTTGCCGCAGCCGGATGGGCCAAGGAGCGTGAAAAACTCCCCGGTCTGGACCTCGAGGTTGATGTGATCGACGACCACGGCCTCGCCGTAGCGCTTGACGACATCGACCAGCCGGACGTCGACCGTGGCCACCTTCGTTCGGACTCCTGCGCTGCAGAGGCCGTGGCCGCATCCTGCGCGGCTCGGGTGGGCCGAGGATATGGTCGAGACCGCCGAGTGTCAAGGACACGAAGCTCGATACAGGGGAGGCTGGGCCCGTGCGAGATTCGTGGTCGGCGGTCGCTGTGGCTGCGAAATCCGTAGTGTTGCGTCCAGTCGACAGATTGCGGGCGGCCGACTCGAGGTCGGGGTACGATATCGACGCTCCCGCCGTCAGAACATCCCGCCCCGCCAGTCGTCACGCGAAGGGACCCGACCGCCGATGCCCAGCCTGACCCACGACGCCGTGATCGACGCGATGCGCACGGTCCAGGAGCCCGAGCTCGGACGCGACCTCGTCGCGCTCGACATGATCAAGAACGTCGTCATCGACGGGTCGACCCTGGCCTTGACGATCGAGTTGACGACGCCGGCCTGTCCGCTCAAGGACGAGATCGAGCGCAACACGAACGCGGCGCTCGGCGCCATCGGCGCGACGAAGGTCGACATCACCTGGGGCGCCATGGTCCGCCGGTCCCAGCCGCGTCAGGCCGAACAGCTCGTCCCGGGCGTCAAGAACATCATCGCCGTGGCTTCTGGCAAGGGCGGCGTCGGGAAGAGCACGGTCAGCGTCAACCTGGCGGTCGCCCTCGCCCAGGCTGGTGCTTCGGTCGGCTTGCTCGACGGCGATATCACCGGCCCCAACATCCCGCAGATGATGGGTCTCGAGGGCCAGCCGAAGGCGAGCGCCAACAACAAGATCACGCCACTCGAGCGGTACGGGGTCAAGACGATCTCGATCCAGTTCTTCGTCCCCGAGGGACAGCCAATCGTGTGGCGCGGCCCGTTGGTCGGCGGCGCCATCCAGCAGTTCCTGCGGGACGTCGAGTGGGGCGACCTCGACTACCTCGTGATCGACCTCCCGCCCGGCACGTCCGATGCCCAGCTGACCCTCGCCCAGGCCGTCCCGATCTCGGGCGCGGTCCTGGTCACGACGCCGCAGGAGGTGTCGTTGGCCGACGTCGGCAAGGCCTACGCGATGTTCCAGCGCATGAGCGTGCCGGTCCTCGGCCTGGTCGAGAACATGACCGCCTTCGCCTGTCCGCATTGCGGTGAGCTGACCGAGATCTTCGGGCGTGGTGGTGGTGAGCGCTTCGCCGCTTCGCATGGCCTGGAGTACCTGGGCGGGATCCCGCTCGATATCACCGTCCGACAGGGCGGCGATGTCGGGGTCCCGGCCGTCGCGCAACGTGAGCCGGGGCCGGCCGGAAAGGCCCTGACCGCCATCGCGCAGGTCGTCGCCGCCCGGATGAGCGTCCGCGCGGCACAGGCCGCGGCGCAACCGGTCCTGACCATCTCTTGACCGACCGGGTCTTCCGTCTACACTGACCCCTGCGCGCGGCAGGGGGAAGAGGGATCCGCCGTGCAGTGCCCGTCATGCGGCGCCGGTGTGGCCCGGCGAGCCAGGTTCTGTGACCAGTGTGGGGCGCGTCTCGTGCCGTACCGGTCGGCTCGCACTCGAGACGCCGGTGAAGGTGCCGATGCCGGGGACCGGCGCGTCGTGACCGCCCTGTTCGCGGACCTCGTCGACTACGTCCGGATGATCGCCGAGCACGACCCCGAAGAGGTCCGGGCGAAGGTGCGGAACGCGCTCGGGAAGATGGCCGATGCCATCGAGCGCCTCGAGGGCACGCGCGAGAAGTTCATCGGCGACGCCGTCTTCGCGGTCTTCGGCTGGCCGCGTGCCCACGACGACGATCCCGTCCGGGCCGCCCTGGCCGCGCTCGCCATCCGGGCCTCGCTGAGCGAGCCCGACGACGGCAGCGAGCCGCTGGAGGTTCGCATCGGCATCGCCACCGGTGAGGTCGTCGCCGAGGCCCGCGGGGACGGGATCGGCGACCTGTCCGTGACCGGTGAGGCGGTGACGACGGCCGCCCGGATCCAGTCGCTGGCGCGACCGGGCGAGATCCTCCTGGACGAGGCGACCCTTCGCGGTGGACGCGATCGGTTGGTCGTGGTCGACCATGGCGAGGTCGTATTGCGCGGTCAGTCGTCGTCCGTTCGGTTGTACGCATTGAACGGTGAGACGGGCCTGGGCTGGCCGGGTGCCCATCGGGTCTCGCCGGAGAGCCCGCTCGTCGGACGAACCGCCGAGTCGGGTCGGCTGCGCCGTGCACTCGAGGGGTCGCGCGCGAGCGGGATCGGCACGGCGTTCCTCATCACCGGCGACGCCGGCATGGGCAAGTCGCGCCTCCTCGTGGAGCTCGAGACCGAGGCACGGCGACTCGGGTTCGCCTGGACCTGGACCGAGAGCGTGTCCTATGGTCTCGGCGAACCGTATCGGTTCGTCCGGCTGTTCGCGCAGGCCGTCGCCGACGAGCACGGGGCCGACTCGGGCGCCTACGCGCGCCGCCTCCTGTTCGAACCCCACCTCGACGATGCCACGATCCACCGCTACGGCGGGGCGATCGCCGCGATCGCCCGGGATGCCGCCTTCTCCGGCTGGGAAGCCGAGGCGGCCGACATGCCCGAGGATCCGGCCGAGACGGCGGCGGTCCTGGCCGAGGTGGCCACCTCCTACATCGACCGGCTCGTCGCGACCGACGGCCCGCGCGTCGTGGTCGTCGACGATGTCCACTGGGTCGATCCGTCGAGCGCCGGGATGGTCGAGCTGCTGGTCCGGGCCGCGGCGACCCAGCCCATCGTCGTCCTGGCCACCATGCGCCCCGGGCCGGCACCGACCTGGGCCGACCTTCCGCACGTGGAGCGGATGGAGCTGACCGGGCTGGCGCCCTCGGAGAGTGCCCGGTTGGCGATGATCGTGGCGCGGGCCGCCCTCGACGCCGGCGACGCCCGGCACATCCACGACCGGACCCAGGGCAATCCGCTGTTCATCGGCGAGACGGTCCGGGCGTCCATCGAAGACGGGTCGCTCGAGCTGCGCGACGGTCGCATGACCCTCGTCGAGCCGGGCGCCCCGCGCCTGCCCCTCAGCCTGCGCGCCGTGCTGGGTGCCCGGATCGACGGGCTCGACGCCGACGCGCGCGAGGTCCTTGGCGTCGCATCCGTCGTCGGCATCGGGTTCCGAGGGCCCGAACTCGAGGAGCTGCTCGGTCGGCCGGTCCCGGCCGGCACGATCGACCGCCTGGTCGATGCCGCCCTGATCGTCCCCGCGGATGCGGAGACGTGGCGGTTCAGGCATCCGCTCGTCCACGACGCCGCCTACGCCGGGTTGCTCGCGTCGCGACGCCGTCGGCTCCACGCGCGGTTGGCCGACCAGCTCGAACTGGGCCCAGCGCCCGCTTCCGCCGTCAACATCGCGCTCCACCGCGCCGCAGCCGGCGACGCCGAGCGAGCCATCCCGCTGCTGACCGAGGCCGCCGGCTCCGCACTCGCCATCGGCGCGGCCGCCGAGGCCGCCGGGTTCTGGCGCGCGGCGGCCGATCTCGCGCCGGACCCGATCGAGGCCGCCCGGTTCCGGGCCGCGGCCGAGGCGGCTCTCGAGGGGGCGCTGGTCTAGGTCAGGGTCGCCGCGAGCCGCGCCCCGACGGCGCGTTCCGAGCGCGACCGGATGGTCCGGACGAGGCCCGGGGTCGCCGGTCCGATCCAGGGGCCCTGGTCTGCGCACAGACTCTCGAGTTCGGCGAGACGTCCCGGCGCGTAGTGGACGAGCAGGGCGGCCCCGACGTCGGCGCGCGTCGCGAGCTCGATGGCCTCCTCGGCCGTCAGGTGACCGCGCTCCGGGTCGTCGTCATCGGCCACGCGCAAGGCGGCCTCGACGAGGAGGAGGTCGGCGTCGCGCGCGAACCCCGCTACGGCGTCGCTCGGACCCGTATCGCCCGTGTAGACGAGACGCGCGCCGTCCGGCGCGTCGATGGCGATGCTCCAGGCGGGCACGTAATGGCGAGCGCGTATGAATCGCACCGTCAGGGGCCCCACTTCGAGCGGGATCGTTGGGTCGAATTCGTCGACGGCGTAGGCATCGTCGAAGAACCCGGGACGTTCCGATATGGCGATCGCGAGGGCGTCGAGGCGGTGTCGGCCGCCCGGGGGGAGGTGCACGGGCAGGCGGGCATCGGTCGGGCCGCGCCACGGGAACAAGTAGCGCAGACCGGCCAGGTCCAGGAAATGGTCGGCGTGCATATGACCGACGACGACGCCCGCCATCGCCAGCGGATCGAAGACGTCCTCGAGCCGGCGGACCACGCCCTGTCCGATGTCGAGGAGCAGGGCCGTGGCACCCCACTCGACGAGGTAACCGGCGGCGGGTGACGCAGGATGGGGGATCGCGGTGGTGCAGCCGAGCACGGTCAAGCGCAGGCGGTCGGGCACATCGCCAGTCATGAGCACCATCCTAGGAGCTGGTCTGTCGAGGATACCGCCCGGAACCCGACGCATGGGCTGTCGGCCGGCCGACACTTGGCGCCATCGCGGGTAGGATGGCGACCATGCTCGCCGCCCATCCCCTCGTCGAATCCCTTGCCCGCATCCCGTTCTTCGCGGGCCTGGACGCCCCGGGTCTGGAGCGCGTGGCAGCCGGGACGCGATCGCGTCGGTACCGCCGTGGGGAGGTCATCTTCCATGTCGGGGACCCGGGCGACGCGTTGTTCATCATCGTCACCGGCCAGGTCAAGATCTCGGTCCCATCCGAGACCGGTGAGGAGGCGATCCTCGCGACCCTCGGCCCGGGCGATGTCTTCGGCGAGCTGGCGCTCCTCGACGGCGCCCCGCGCTCGGCGACGGCGACCGCCCTTGTGGCGATGGAGGCGGTGGTCCTGCCGCGCGACCGCTTCCGCGATCTGGTGGCCACCGAGCCGGCCGTCCGGGACGCGCTGCTCGCGTCGCTGGCGGCGGAGCTCCGGCGGCTGACGAACCACGTCGAGGAGCTCCATTTCCTCGACATGACCGGTCGCCTGGCGGCTCGTCTCGTCCGGCTCGCGAGCGAGTCGGGCAAGCCCGGTCCGGGTGGTGAGGTCAGGCTCCTGCCGTCGCTCACCCAGGCCGACCTCGCCTCGATGGTCGGTTGCACCCGTCAGAGCGTCAACAAGCTGCTCGGGCAGTTCGCCGACGATGGTCTCGTGCGCCTCGAGCGCGACGGGATCGTCATCATCGACATGCCGGGTCTCGTCGCGGCGTCCCGCCGCTAGTCGACGGGCGTTGGGGTCCCGCGAACGTTCGCGATCTCGTCGAGCAGCTCGACGAGTGCGGCCGCGGCGGCCAAGGCGGCCCTGGCCCGGCCGTGCGAACCCGTCAGGAAGACGAGCCGACGCACGCGACGCTCGCCATCGGGGGTGGAGATCGCGATCGATACGGCCGTATCGCCGGTCCGCGGCAGGGCTCGGACGGCGAGACCCACTTCCGCTCCCCCGAGGTCACGCGCTCGCCGGGCGAAGGCCATGAGGCCGCCGGACCGATCGTCGGCTCCGTCGTGGGTCCCGTCGTCGACGCGATCGTCGTCGGTCCGATCGACGTGGGCCTCGGCGACCGGGGCATCCGGCGAGATCGACTCGTCGAAACGGACCCACGCGGCGTCACCGAAGAGGCTCGCGATGCTCCCGCCCGTGCCGATCTCGACCGTGGCCAGGCTCCAACCGAGCGACCCGAGACGGGCGCCGACCGCCTCGCCCCACGTCGTCTCGCCGCTGGCCCAGACATACGTCCCGAGCACCGCGAGGACCGTCGACGCCGCCACGTCCACGAGGTGTTCGGCGCTCCCTTGGGCGCCCGTCGTGGCCGAGATGCGCACGTCGACGGCCTCCGCCCGGGCGTAGGTCGCCACGATGGGGTTGGTCGCCCGCAACAGCGACTCGCCGAGCAGTTCGGCCACCTGCGACTCGCCGATCCCGGTCAGCCGGTAGGTCCGCGACGCGACCTCCGCACCGAGCCCATGGTCGCGCAGGACGGGAAGGACCTCGTCCGACCACATCGGACGCATCTCGCGCGGCGGACCCGGCAGCGCGACGATGACCCGCCCGTCTGGCCGCCTGAGGAGCCAACCGGGGGCGGTCCCGTTCGGATTGGGCAACGCGGTCGCCGACGGGATCAGCCAGGCCTGCTTGAGGTTCAGTTCCGGGAACGGCATCCCGCGGCGGTCCCACAGCTCGCGCAGCCAGGCCTCGAGGTCGGGGTCGACCACGGGCGTCTCGCCGATCGCCGCGGCGATCGCCTCGCGAGTGAGGTCGTCGGGGGTCGGACCCAGTCCTCCGGTCGAGACGACCAGGTCGGCGCGTGACAGTCCCGCCTCGAAGGCCTCGGTCACGACGTCGAGCGTGTCGGGGAGCGCGGTCAGGCGACCGACCCGCACGCCGAGCGCCGTCAGCGATCGGGCGATCTCACCCGCGTTCGTGTCGCGAGTCTCGCCGACCGTCAACTCGCTGCCGACGCTCAACAGCTCGGCGGTCAGGAGGCGACGGGGTCGGTCGGTGGACATCACGGCCAGCGTAGCGCGACGCGTGAGCGAGGTCAGGCCGGTCGGACGCGCTGGTATCATCGAGCGCGACCCACGCGCCCGACCCCACGAGCCGGAGCACGACCCTGGACGAGCAGAACACGGCCCCGCCTCCACCCGGTGCGCGCCCACCACGCAAGGCACCGCCGAGCCTGCGCGCCCAGATCGGTGCGACCCGTGACGCCGCGATGGCGCTGGTCGTCGCTCACATCGAACTGGCCAAGGCCGAAGCGTCGGCCATCGCCGGGCAAGTCGGCCAGGTGGTCGCCCTGGGTCTGTTGGCGGTCGTCCTCGTCATCCTGGCCGCCCTGCTCGCCGTCATCGGGACATCGATGTTCGTCGGGGAATGGCTCCTCGGGTCGATCGGCTGGGGCGTGCTGCATGGCATCCTGCTGTTCGTCGCGATCGCGCTCGCGGCGGTACTCCTGGCCCTCGCCGTATCGCCACGGCGGATCGTCGGGGCGCTGGCAGTCGCGATCGTCGTCGGTGTCGTCGTCGCCGTCCTCCTTGGCCTGAACCTCCCCAACCAGGCCTATGCGTCGATCGGCCGGGCCATCGGTATCGCGGTCGACCCCGGCGTGATGCCCCTGGTCGTGGGGGTGATCCTGTGGGGGCTCATCGGGCTCATCGTCGGGCTCGTCGTGGCGGTCCGCATGGACGCGGCGGGTGGTGGTCGGTTCACGGCGCTGGCCGGGCTGATCGTGACCGGGGTGATCATCGGGGCGTTCACGGCGATCACGTTCGGCGTCCAGGTGGGCGTCGGGCTCGGGATCACAGCGGGTTACGTCGCCTGGATCGCCCTGATGGGTGTTGACGTCGGCCGGACCGGGATCGATGCCGAGGCGCTCAAGGCACGGTTCTATCCAGCCGAGACCATCGAGACCAGCAAGGAGACGCTCGAGTGGCTACAGAAACGGATGCCGCCCGGGATCGGGTCCTAGCGGCCCGAGTCGCGCTGGGCGACGAGATCGAGACCCTCGAGGCCTCGCTCCGCACGGCGGTGGACGTTCCCGCCAAGATCCGACGCAACCCGGTCAGGACCGCCGCGGTCGTGGGTGGCGTCGGGTTCGTCGCGTTGCGTGGCCCCACGCGGCTGTTCCGACGCGCCAAGCGAACGATCACCGGGGGCCCGCCGCCGCTCCCGAAGGCCATGCTCCCCGAGGAGATCGAGCGAGCCCTGAAGTCGATGGGCGACGACGGCGACAAGATCCGCGGCACGCTGGAGCGTGACTTCTACGATTACGCGAAGCAGGCCAAGAACCGCCGGCAGGCCCTGCGCTCGCTCCTGATCGTGTCGGTCGCGCGCCCGTTCCTGGCCCGAGGCGCCAGGGCGACCGCCGATTGGCTGTTCCGAGCCGACGATGAAGGGGTCCAGAGCCGCCTCGAGCAGATCCGCGCACGCACTGCCCGGGCCGCCGGGCGGGCCCCGGACGGGACCGACGTGGCCGAGGCCGCCGAGACGGCAGCCACGAGCGTGACCGATGCCGCCTCGAGTGTCGGGAAGGCCAAGGCGACCGGCGACTGAGCCGCGGTAGACCTCCCTCCACGGGCGAGTGGCGGCGGAGAGGACCGTCGTGCTGCTCGCTCAGTCCGGCTTCAGGATCCCGACGGCCTGGAGGTCTGCCAGGAGGCGGTCGAGAGCTGCGTCGTCGGGCTCGGGAAGCTGGTCTCGGACGACCGCTGCGTCGTCCGGCGGGAGCCCGTCCTCTTCGTCGGCCAGCGGCGCGAGGTTCACGTCGGCCGCCGCGACGATCCGATCCGGATCATCCGAGTCCGGGTCCAGGACGACCCCCGCGTCATCGACCGGCAGCCCGTCGACGAGGTCGTCGGGGACGGCCTCGTTCGACTCCGGCAGTGGGCCGTGGGCGCTTGAACCGTCGACATCCTGTTCGTCGGCGGCCGGCTGGCCGGCCGGCGGCGCGTCCATGTTCACGGCGCCACGACCGGGGCGACCGCTACCGGCACATAGAGACCGGTCGGCCGGGTCTTCTCGTCCGCGTAGGACCACCGTGTTGCGACGACGACCACGCACCAGCCCTTGCCGTCCACGGTCCCGGCCAGCCCGAGACGCGGGACGCTCGCGTCGCGCGACATCTTGGTCACCTGGCGGCCGCCCGGACTCTCGAACAGCGGCTGGCCTTTCTTGAGCGAGACCCTGTCCTGGGTCTTCAGCACGCCACAGTTTCGGATCGCCACGTTGATCCTCCTCGGCATGAGGCTCTCGTCCCGCGACAGCGTCGCGAAGACCGACTTGACGGTCGATTCGCGCGTTCCATAGCCCGCTTGGCAGACGGCAATCGCAAACCCCAGGCCGTCGCCTGCCTTCCCCGCGGTTATGGCGTCCCGGTATCGCTTGAACGCCGTCAGACCGGCGGCGTAGCACTTGGCTCCGTCCTCGAGACGATCGAATGTCATGATCGGGTTGCCCGGCTGGGGATTGGGGTTCACGGCGTGGCACGGCAAGTCGAATTTGTCCGTCCAGCCCTTCGACAGATTGCCCGGGTTGTTGCGCCGCGGCGGGAAGCCCCAGCCGTTTTCGGCGATCCACTGCGCGAGCACGCCCGCCGCCAGGGAGCGATTGGCCGGCTGCCCGATCAGCCGATCGGCGGTCACCTGCGCGAGACCCCAGAAACGCTCGTCGACATGAGCCATCGACAGTCCCCCTCACGAATCGGTTCTTGCGACCCTAGTAGGCGGCCGTCTCGGCGGCGTCTCGGAGTCGTCCGCTCGCGTGGTGCGCTCGCTCTTGCCTTCGCTCCGGAAATGCAGGATCCAGTAGCCGCGGGTGCTGGCAACGGTCGGGCCGTCGGCTAGACTGGCGGCCTTGGTGGTGGCTCGTGGCATGGGATCAGGGCCATAGGCGCGAAAACGAACTGCCAGAGTGATCCGCGTCCTATGCCCTGTGCGCGAGCCATCGAACCGAGGCATACGCGCTTCACGAACGCGAAACCATGGGCGAGTGGCGGAATGGCAGACGCGCCGGCCTTAGGAGCCGGTGCCGCGAAAGCGGCGTGGAGGTTCGACCCCTCTCTCGCCTACCAGCCACCTTCGCGTGCGCGGCCTCGCTCCGGCCTCCCCCGTATACTGCCCGGGCGATGCAGATCACCAGCACACCCGGCCCCAAGTCGACCATCGAGCTCCTGATCGAGCTCCCCGCCGAGCGCCTCAGCCGTGCCATCGACGAGGCGGTGCGCCGGCTGTCGCGGCGAACGCGGGTCGCCGGCTTCCGTCCGGGCAAGGCGCCGCGACCGGTCCTCGAGCGCCATCTCGGTCCGGGCGCGGTCCTCGACGAAGCCACCGAACACCTGGTCCAGGACGCCTACCGCGAGGCGCTCACCCAGGAGGACATCCTGCCACTGACCAACGCCGAGGTCGAGATGGTCCAGGCCGAGGAGGGCAAGCCGCTCATCTTCAAGGCGACGGTCCAGGTCCGTCCCGACGTCGTCCTCGGCGACTACAAGCACTTCAACTTCAGCCCGGAGATCGAGACCATCGACGACCCGCGGGTCGATAAGGTCCTCGAGGAGTTGCGCGACCAGAACGCGACGCTCGCGGCGGTCGAGGACCGCGGTGCCAGGGATGGGGACTATGCGGTCATCTCGTTCGTCGGGACCCGCGCCGGCGAACCGTTCGCAGGCGGTTCATCCGACCGGATGCCGCTCATCATCGGCCAGGAGCGGTTGATCCCGGGCTTCGAGTCGAACCTCGTCGGGCTCGAGGTGGGCGGCTCGACCGAATTCGACATCACCTTCCCGGACGACTACCCGGAGAAGGAACTCGCCGGTGGCGCCGCCCATTTCGCAGTCGAGCTCCGGGAGCTGCGCGAGAAGGTCCTGCCCGAGCTCGACGACGACTTCATCGGGACCCTTGGTGCGTTCGATGACCTGGCGGCCCTGCGGGCGGACATCCGCACCCGACTCGACCGCAACGCGCTCGACCGGGCGCGCCACGACTTCGCCGAGCGGATCATCGAATACGCGGTGGCCAACGCCACCGTCGACCTGCCGGACATCCTCGTCGAGCAGGAAGTCGAGGTCATGCACGACGAGTTCCGCGGCTCGCTCGCCCGCCAGGGGATCAGCGAGGAGGCGTACCTCAAGGCCGTCGAGAAGACCGACGCCGACATGCACGAAGAGTTCCGGCCGGCGGCCGAGAAGCGCGTCCGGACGCTGCTGGTCCTGTCCAAGGTCGCCGAGACCGAGGGGGTCGTCGTGCCGGAGGCGGAGGTCGCGGCGGAGATCGCCCGTGGTCGCCAGCGCTATGCCGAGGATCCGCGCTTGCTGGCCTACTTCGACTCGGATCGTGGGCGCGCGTACATCCGGAGCACGTTGCGCCGCAGCCGCGTCGTCGAGGGCCTCATCGACGAGTGGCTCGCCGCCCATCCGGACCATCCGGCCCTGCCACACGTGGAAGACTCGCCCGAGTCGACCGTCGAGACCGATGCCGCGGCCGCCAATGCCTCGATCGACGCCACCGACCCCGGCGTCGTCATCGAGGACGTCCCGGCGACCGCCGGCTGATCGTCGAGCCCTACCGACCGCTGAAGACAGGGAGTCCCACGATGCTCGTCCCCATGGTCATCGAATCCTCCAGCCGGGGGGAGCGCGCCTATGACATCTACTCGCGCCTGCTGCGCGAGCGGATCATCTTCCTGGGCGACGCGATCGAGGACCACCTGGCCAACCTGGTCATCGCCCAGCTCCTGTTCCTCGAGTCGGAGGACCCGGAGAAGGACATCAGCCTGTACATCAACTCGCCCGGCGGCCAGGTCACATCGGGGCTCGCCATCTACGACACCATGCAGTACCTGCGAGCGCCGGTCAGCACGATCTGCATCGGTATGGCGGCGTCCATGGCCGCGGTCCTGCTGGCAGCCGGGGCGAAGGGCAAGCGCTACGCCCTGCCGAACAGCCGCGTGATGATCCACCAGGGGTCGGGCGGGTTCCGCGGGAACGCCCCGGATGCGGTGATCCAGATGCGCGAGTGGGAGTATCTGGTGCAGCGGAACCACGAGATTCTCGCCAAGCACACGGGACAGTCGCTCGAAACGATCATCCGGGATACGGACCGGGACCACTTCATGGCTCCCGAAGCCGCCAAGGACTATGGCATCATCGACGCGGTCTACTCGGTTCCCGGTGATTCGCTCATCGCACAGGCGCATGATGCGGCTCTCACGGGTGGCGAGGGGTCTTCGACCACGACGGCCGATGAGGTCGACGCGGCCGGTGGCGATCCGACGGAGCCGACGCCGAAGAAGAGCAAGGACCAGTAGGAGCGGAACGGGCACGTGACCTCATCGAGCGGCAGCGCCAAGGGACCCAAGGTCCCGTACCGCTGTTCCTTCTGCGGCAAGAGCCAGGAACAGGTACGCAAGCTCATCGCGGGACAGGGTGTCTACATCTGCGATGAGTGCATCAACCTGTGCCAGGAGATCATCGAGGAGGAGCTCCTCGAAACCCCGCGCCCGAAGAGCGCCTCGAGCAAGCTCCCGAACCCGCACCAGATCAAGGACGCCCTGGACCAGTACGTCATCAGCCAGGAGCGGGCCAAGAAGGTCCTGTCGGTCGCGGTCTACAACCACTACAAGCGGGTCAACGCCGGCCACCAGGTCGACGAGGTCGAGCTCCAGAAGTCGAACGTGTTGCTGGTCGGTCCCACGGGCTCGGGCAAGACGCTGCTGGCGCAGACCCTGGCGCGGGTCCTCGACGTCCCGTTCTGCATCGCCGATGCGACCTCGCTGACCGAGGCGGGCTATGTCGGCGAGGATGTCGAGAACATCCTGCTCCGGCTCATCCAGGCGGCCGACTTCGACGTCGCCCGCGCCCAACGCGGGATCATCTACATCGACGAGATCGACAAGATCGCCCGCAAGGCGGACAACCCGTCCATCACCCGCGACGTGTCCGGCGAGGGCGTCCAGCAGGCGCTGCTCAAGATCCTGGAGGGCACCGTCGCTAACGTCCCGCCGCAGGGTGGCCGGAAGCATCCCCACCAGGACTTCATCCAGATCGACACCACGAACGTGTTGTTCATCTGCGGCGGCGCGTTCGACGGCCTCGAACGGATCGTCGAGGAACGGGTCGGCCGGCGGTCGATCGGGTTCGGCTCCGAATCGGCCATGGGCCCGGTGGAGCGGGGGCGCATCCTCGAGCGGCTGATGCCAGAGGACCTGCTCAAGTTCGGGCTGATCCCCGAGTTCATCGGTCGTTTGCCGGTGATGGTGACGCTGTCCGCGTTGTCGGCCGACGACCTCGTGCGCGTCCTGACCGAACCGAAGAACGCGGTCACCCGCCAGTTCGAGAAGTTCCTGTCGCTCGACAAGGTCGAGCTCGCGTTCACGCCCGGCGCACTCAAGGCCGCCGCCGAGGTCGCGCTCGATCGCAAGACCGGGGCCCGGGCGCTCCGCTCGATCGTGGAGGAGTCGCTCCTCGAGGTGATGTACGACATCCCGGACCGGACCGACATCCGCAAGTGCATCATCACCGAGGAGACGATCCGCTCCGGACGCCTCCCGCTGCTGCTGACCAAGACCGACGTCGACGAGGGCGTCGATGAGACGAACTACCTCGAATGGCTGGCGGAGCGCGGCGAGACCGCCTGAACGTGCGGTCCCGCCGCTGACTTTGTCCCGTGGGCGCCTCTGCGCGAGGCCGCCGTCGTGGGTCCGCGTCGGCGTACTGAGCCCGCACCCTGTCGCACGACGCGGCCTTCTTCGCCTCCGCGCACGTGCCATGTTCATCGGGCCGGTTGGCGGGACCCGTCGCCCGGCCGGGACGCACGAACGTCGCCCGTATCCGACTTGATGCACATCGGGTGAGCGGATCGCGGGCCTACGGGCCGTCCAGCCAGCCCTCAACCCGCGGGCTGGCAGCTAACCGGCCGTGAAGGCCCAGCGATGAACATGTAGCGATCATGCCTGGTGTCAGACGGTCCCCACTCGCCATCGAGGCCACGCGGCGAAACCAGGAGCAGCGCCAGCGCATCGGTCGTGAGATCCAGGCGATGCGTGAACGCGCGGCTGGACCCGGGCCGAGCTGGCGAGACGCGCGCGGGTCGGGCGCATGGTGGAGAGTCGGATCGAGCGTGCCACGACCAACTTGGATATCGACGTGCTGCAACGCCTCGGCATCGCCCTCGGCCGCCCACTCCTGGTCACGTACGGCCGCGACATCACCGAGGCGCCAGCCGACGCCGGACACCTGGCCGTGCAGGAACTCGTTCTCCGACTCGGACGCGCGGCGGGCTACGACGCGTCGTTCGAGCTGCCGACCAAGCCGAGCGAGCCGTGGCGTTCGATCGACGTCGGATTGTCCTCGCCGATCGAGAGACGGATGCTCCTCGTGGAGTGCTGGAACACGATCGGGGACGTCGGTGCGGCTGCCCGCTCGACTGAGCGGCAGCGTGCGGATCTCGAAGATCTCGCGGTCGGTCGGTGGGGTTCGGCGGTGACCGTCGGCGTCCTCTGGGTCGTCCGGGCGACATCGCGGAATCGGGCGCTGCTGCAGCGCTATCCCGAGGTGTTCGCGGCGCGGTTCCCGGCGTCGTCGCGTGGGTGGATCGATGCCCTTACGACTGGTTCGCCACCGCCGATGGGCGCCGGCCTGATCTGGTGCGACGTCGGCGCTACGCGAATCTTCGAGTGGCGCCGACGCTGAGAACCACTTCGTCCGGCCGGCCTAGACCTCGACCGTCAGTTCGTACACCTCGGGGGTGGGGTGACCTGCGCGCTCGTGGATGCGCATGACCGCTTCCTTCGACGGGCCGGTCGCGAGACAGAAGACCTTGCCCGCCTCAGGGTCCATCCAGGCGCGCTCGAAATGCACGCCTTCGTCCTTCTCGACGGCGAGGTCGCGGTCATGCGCCTCGCGGAGCTGGTCCGCGCTCACCCCGACGAACCCCGAGTGGACGTCCATGAACTTGGCCATGTCTGATCCTCCGTGATCTGTCGACCCGTCGTTTCGCGACGGGCCTGGGCTCGGACGATGATCCCGCCGCCGACCGTAGTCATCGGTCATCTGACCGATGAACGGCCTCGAAACCACCGAGATCCGCACGTGGGGCGCCCGGGGCACCGTGCTACACTCCCGCCCTCACGGCGATGACCGGGAAAAGTAGCGACGGGACGACCCCGGAGCGAGCGCGGGACGGTGCGAGCCGCGCGGGCACGACGACGTGAAGGTCGCTCGCGAGCCGTGCGGGAGACGCCCGATAGCGCGCCGAGAGGGCGCCGGAGCCGCAAGGCATAGGACTCGGGATGACCGAGCCGACACCGGACGCCGAACCAGCAGGTGGTACCACGACCCGATCGTCCGCTGGGCGAGCGGGTCGTTCCGTGTTCCAGGGGATGAGATGTCGGACCTGCCGAAGGCCTATACACCGCACGACGTCGAGGGCGCGATCTACGAGCGCTGGCTCGCGGCGGACGTCTTCGCCCCCGACGGTTCCGGCTCGACCGCGGATCCCGCCCTCCCACCGTTCACGATCATCCAGCCACCGCCGAACGTCACCGGCTCGCTCCACCTCGGGCATGCGCAGCGGACCGCGGTAGAGGACCTGATGATCCGACACGCCCGACTGCGCGGGCAGCGGGCCCTCTTCCTGCCCGGACTCGACCACGCCTCGATCGCCGCCCAGTTCGTGCTCGACGGGATCCTCGCCAAGGAGGGCGAGAACCGGCGGTCACTCGGACGCGAGCGCTATCTCGAGCGGATGCACGACTTCGTCAACACGACGCGCGGCGTGATGCTCGCCCAGCAGCGTCGCGTCGGGGCGTCGGCCGATTGGGCAAGGCTGCGCTTCACCATGGACGACGGCTCGGCGAAGGCGGTCCGAGTCGCGTTCGAGCGACTCTATCGAGCCGACCTCGCCTACCGGACGGAGGCTTTGGTCAACTGGTGTCCGGGGTGCCTGACGAGCGTCAGCGACCTCGAGGTCATCTCGACGCCCGAGGCCGGGACGCTCTGGTCGGTGCGCTACCACCTGCTCGACCGGTCCAAGGGGTACCCGGATCCAGGCGAGACCATCACGATCGCGACGACGCGCCCCGAGACGATCCTCGGCGACACCGCGGTCGCGGTCCATCCCGACGACGCCCGGTACGCGGCCCTCGTCGGCCGCCGGGTGCGCATCCCGTTCGTCGATCGAGACGTCCCCATCATCGCCGACGAGATGGTCGACCCGGCGTTCGGGACCGGCGCGGTCAAGATCACGCCGGCCCACGACCACGACGACCACGCGACCGGTCTGCGGCACGGCCTGCCGGCGCCGACCATCCTGGCCGACGACGGCTCGATCACGGGCACCGGCTCGCGATATGACGGCATGGACCGCTACGTCGCCCGGGCCGCGATCGTGGCTGACCTCGACGCCGCCGGCGACCTCGTCGCGGCCACCCCGCACGAGATGGTCATCGGCCGCTGCCAGCGGAGCAACGACGCCATCGAGCCGCGCCTCAAGACCCAGTGGTTCATCCGGACCACGCCATTGGCCGCCAGCGCACTCGACGCGACGAGGTCCGGTCGCACGCGGGTCCTCCCGGAGCGGTTCGAGAAGACGTGGGAGCACTGGTTGACGAACATCCGCGACTGGAATGTGTCGCGTCAGCTGTGGTGGGGCCACCGGATCCCTGCCTGGTACTGCCCGGACGGCCACGTGAGCGTCTCATCGGATCCGGACGGGCCGGCCGCCTGCGAGGTGTGCGCCCGGCCGGCGACCGAACTCCAGCAGGACCCGGACATCTTCGACACGTGGTTCAGTTCCGGGTTGTGGCCGTGGTCGACGCTGGGCTGGCCGGACGATACGGCCGACCTCGCGACCTACTACCCAACGTCGGTCATGGAGACGGGCTACGACATCATCTTCTTCTGGGTCGCACGGATGATGATGCTCGGCATCGAGCTGACCGGGACGGAGCCGTTCCACACGATCTACCTGTCCGGCCTGATCCGCGATCCACTCGGCCAGAAGATGTCCAAGACCAAGGGGAACGTCGTCGATCCGCTCGGGGTCATCGACGAATCCGGCGCCGACGCCCTTCGGTTCGCCCTGATCCACGGGGCGACCCCCGGCAACGACCAGCGCTTCGGGACCGCCAAGCTCGAGCATGCCCGCAACTTCGCCAACAAGCTGTGGAACGCGACTCGCTACGTCGTCGGGGCGCGGCCGGCGACCATCGCGGATGGCGCGGAACGGCGTCTTCCCGATGATCGCCACCTGGGGCCGGCCGAGCGCTGGCTGCTGTCCCGGGCGGCGGCCACGACGGCGGCCGTCGACGCGGCGATGGCCGACTACGCCTTCGGCGAGGTGACGCGGGCGCTGTACGAGGCGATCTGGAGCGAGTACTGCGATTGGGGCCTCGAATTCGCCAAGGTCCGGCTGGGTGACGAGACCCTGAGCCCGGAGGCTCGCGAGGCGACCTGGTGGACCCTGGTCGAGGTCCTCGACGCGTACCTGCGGCTGCTCCACCCGGTCATGCCGTTCGTGACCGAGGCCTTGTGGGCGTCGCTGCCGCACCGCGCGACCGATCCCGGCCTGCTCATCGTCGCACGCTGGCCGGGGGTCGGGGAGCGGGACCTCACCGCCGAGGCCGAGGTCGGCGCGCTGATCGACCTGGTGACGGAGATCCGCAACGCGCGGGCCTCAGCCAGGCTTCCGGCCGCGGCCTGGCTCGAGACCCTGGTGCTGGTGCCGACCGCGCTCGGTCCGACCTACGAAGGCCTTCGACCGGCGATCGAACGCCTGGCTCGTGCTCGACCATTGCGTCGTGAACTGACGGCGGAGGCACTCGCGGCGGCGACGGAGCCGGGCGACCTGGCGGTCATCGTGGGTGGCCGCGACCTCGAAGCGTCGATCCGGCCGCGTGCGGGCGACGAGAACGCGGATGCGCTGGAGCGCGACCGGCTCGAACGTGACCTGCTGGAGGCCGAGGGCTGGCTGGCAGCGGCCAGAGAGCGACTCGTCAACGAGTCGTTCATCGCGCGTGCCCCGGCCGCGGTCGTGGACGGTGCCCGCGCCCGCGAGGCGGAACTGGCGGACCAGGTGGCCCGCCTCCGTGACCGGTTGGAGCGTTGAACGGACGGGCGGAGGAGACACCCGCCCGTTCAACACCAGGTGATCGGGTCAGCCCTTGACCGAGCCGCCGACGATGCCCCGGACGAAGTAGCGCTGGAGGGTGAGGAACACGACCAGCGGCACGATCATCGTGACGAACGCCGCGGCGGCGAGGAACTGCCAGCCGCCGCCGAGCGAGCTGACGAGGTTCGAGACCACGATCGTCAGCGGCTTGTTGTCCGGGTTCTGGGCCCCGATGTAGATCAGGGCGACCAGGAGGTCGTTCCACACGAACAGGAACTGGAAGATCGCGAGCGCGGCGATCGCCGGCACGCGTCATCGGCAGCGCCAGCCGGAAGAACGACGTGACGTGGTTGGCACCGTCGATCGACGCCGACTCGAACACCTCCTTGGGCAGGTCGCCCATGAAGTTGCGGAGCAGGAAGATCGCGAACGGCAGCCCGTAGCCGGTGTGGGCCAGCCAGACGGCGAGGAACGACCCGGCGATGTTGAGGCCCTTCGGTCCGTACAGCTGGAGGATCGGGGATGAGGGTCGACTGCAGCGGCACGACGAGCAGCCCGACCACGATGACGAACAGGACGTCGCGGCCCGGGAAGTCGCATCCACGCGAAGGCGTAGGCGGCGAACGCCGCGACCATGATCGGGATGACCGTGGCCGGGATCGAGATGAACAGGCTGTTGACGAACTCGCGCCGGTCATCTCCGGCTGGGCGAGGACGTGGGCGTAGTTGTCCAGGCGTGAACTGGGACGGGCGCGAAGATCGCCGTCCACCAGCCGGACTGGGTGAGCGCCTCGGGCGGCCGGAGCGAGTTGACGAGCAGGCCGATCGTCGGGATCAGCCAGATCACCATCAGGATCACGATGATCACGAGGTGGAGCGGCGACGCGGCCGACGAGCCGCGACTCGACCCGTGGTCGCGCCGCCGCGGCCGTCGCGTCGGCGGTGACGACGGTGCGGCTGGCGGTCATCGGATCGCCTCCTGCGCGCGGAAGCGACGGATGTTGAGGGCCATCACCGGGATGATCGCCAGCAGCAGGATCACCGCGATCGCGCTGGCCCGGCTCGGAGTTCCCGTTGTCGTACATCTCCTTGATCATCTGGTAGGCCACGACCTGGGTGTCGAAGTGGCCGCTGGTCATGACGAACACGACGTCGAATGCCTTGAGCGCGGTGATCATCATCGTGGTCGCCACGACCGCGATCGTCGGCAGCCAGCAGCGGGAAGCGTGATCCGGCGGAAGACCTGCCGCTCGGTCGCGCCGTCGACGCGGGCGGCCTCGAGCAGCTCGGGGTTGATGCCCTTGAGCGCGGCGGACAGGATGACCATGCAGAAGCCGGTCCACATCCAGGCCATGACGACGATCAGCAGGATCGTGTTGAGCGCGTAGTCCGAGATCTGGACCCAGGCGACGGGCGCGATCCCGAACAGCGTCGAGGACGGCGTTGAGCGTCCCGATCTGCGGGTCGGGCGGCGTGCGGTAGTCGTACATGAACGTCCAGATGACGCTCGGCGGCGACCATGCTGATGGCCAGCGGCACGAAGATCACGGACTTGGCGACCGTCTCGTAGCGGACCCGGTCGACGAGCAGGGCGATCAGCATCCCGAACCCGACCGTGAACAGGGTCAGCACGACCAGCCACAGGAGGTTGTTCCGGAGCGCGATCAGCGAGTCGGGTTGGTGAAGAACCAGGTGAAGTTGTCGAGGCCGACGAACGCGGTCCCGGCCGTGTTCTGGAAGCTCCGGATGATGGTGCCGATCGTCGGGTAGACGAGGAACACGGCCAGGAACACCAGCGCGGGCGCGAGCCACAGCCACGGCCGGATGCGCGGCTGCAGCCGCCGGTCCGGACCAGGCGCAGGACCTGCTCGGTCAGCCAGATGTACCCGACCAGGACCGCCGGGACGCCGACCACCACGATGATGGCGGTGGTCAGGCGCGGATCCATGCGTCGCTCCCTCAGCTGGCGGATGGACCGGCGGAGCGGCCGCGCGGCCGCCGTCCGCCGGCGCGCATGGCGATTACTGGGCCGTAGGCGTCCGCCTGGGCCTTGTCGAGATCGGCGAGGATCGCGTCGAGCTGGTCCGGGTGCCTTGACGTACTTCGACGATGCCCGTCCAGAACGCGTCGTTCATCGCCGTCGGCATCAGGTCGGAGGCGTCGAACACGAAGATCTTGGCGTTCTGGAGGAGCTCCGCGGAACGCTTGCTGATGTCGTCCGGGTAGTCGGTGGCGTTCTTGTTCGCGGACAGCGCGCCGCCGATCTTGACCCAGATGTCCTGCGCCGGGGCCGTGACGAGGTAGGCCATCAGGGACTTGGCTGCCGGCGTGTCGTGGAACATGCCGAACAGGTCACCCGCGCCCTCGACCGCGCCGGTGTACTGGCGTTGATGTCGGGGAACGGGAAGAAGTTGTAGTCGGTGCCGGCCGTGGCGGTCTTGAAGCCGCCGAGGCCGGTGATGAAGCTCGCCTGGTGCAGGAACAGGCAGCCGGGCGGGGTCTTGAACAGCGGGTCGCCGGCGTTGGCGAAGTTCGTCGCGTTGACCGCGGTGGCGCCGCCGTAGCTGTTCGCGACGACGTCACCGAAGGTCTGGAACGCCGTCTTGATGGCGGGATCGGTCCACTTGGTCTTGCCCTGCCACCAGGGTTGTAGACGTCGGGTCCGGCCTGGCGGAGGACGAGGTCCTCGATCCAGTCGGTGCCCGGCCAGCCGGAGGCGGCGCCGGACTCGACGCCGAGGCACCATGGCGCCTGCGGCCTTGTCCTTGTTGGTCGGTGAGCGCCGTCTGCAGGTCGTCCCACGTCGCGGGCGGCGTCGCCGAGCAGGTCGCATGATCTTCGGGTCGAACCAGATGCAGGCCCTTGACGGCGGTCTTGATGAACACGCCGACGAGCTTGCCGTTGACGGTGCCGAGGTCGACCAGCGGCGTCGCCGTCTCGGACGTGTAGGTGGGCACGTCGAGGACGCCGCCGAGGTCGATGAGGCTGTCGGCCCACTGGGTCATCTGGCCCGGGCCCGGGGAGGCCGGCGAGGTCGGGCAGCACGCCCGACGCGACGCCCGTCGTGAGGACGGTGTTGAGGTCGCGGGTCCCGGTGTACTTCACCTTCGCGCCGGTCTTCGCCTCCCACGGCGCGACCATCGACAGGAACGCCTTCTGCTCGTCGCCGCCCCAGGTGCCGATGACGGTGACCGACTGACCGGCCAGGTCCCCACCGGCCGCCGAGGATGCCGCGGCGCTCGGCGTGCCGCTGCTCGCGGCCGGCGCGCTGGCGGCCGTACTCGGCGCGACGCTCGGGGCCGGCGGTGACGGGCCGTGCTGCTGACGAGCACGCCGCCGCCACGACCGCGCGATGGCGACGAATCGCGGTCGATCCGTGATCGCCGATGGATGTGCTCGGTTCCATCCGCCTTCTCCTTTCCTCGGATATCGGACCCGGCACTCGGGTCGATCCCTGGGTCCTCCATGCCGCGGGCCCGGCCCGCGGTCGTCAGGCGCGTCGACGAGCCGTCGAGCTCGCGCACGATCAGCTCGGTCGGAAGCAGCGTCCGGTGCGGGACCGCGCCGATCGGCGATCCGTTCGAGGAGCGCTCGTCCGGCGGCCTGGCCCGAGCTCGAAGGCCGGCAGGCGGATGGTCGTGAGCGGCGGGTCGAAGTGGCGGCGAGGGGGATGTCGTCGAAGCCGACGACGGACACGTCGTCGGGCACCCGGAGACCGGCCTCGCGCAAGGCCCGATGGCACCGAGGGCGACGACGTCGCTGGCGACGAAGACGGCGTCGAAGGTCGGCCCGCGGTCAGGAGTTCCGCCATCGCCGCGTGTCCGCTCGGCGCATCGAAGGCAGCCTTCGACGACGAGCTCGGGCGTCGGCCGTCAGCCCGGCGGCCGTCAGCGCCTCGCGGTACCCGTCAGGCGGCCTGCGCGGCCGTGTAGACGAGCGGCGCGTTGGTGATGCAGGCGATCCGCCGATGACCCAGGGCGACGAGGTGCTCGACGGCGCGCCCGGGCGCCCGCCACGTTGTCGACGTCGACGCTGGTCACGTCGAGGTCCGGCAGCGAGCCCTGGAGGACGATCGGGAAGCCGTCCTCGACGAGGTCGACCAGGGCTCGGCGTCGTCGAAGCGCGGGCCGGAGACGATCAGCCCGTCCACGCGCTGCGAGCGGACGAGGTCGCTGTAGCGGCCGTCGGGTCCGGCCGCACGAGCGGCTCGACGAGGACGCGATAGCCGACGGCTCGGGCCGCCGAGGCAAGGCCCCGACAGGGTCTCGGCCAGGACGGCGTCGACCGGCGACCTGCTCGGGCGACTGGCGCAGGACGAGGCCGATGACGTGCGATGCGGCCGCCGGCCAGTTGACGCGCCGGCGCCGTGCGGGTGGTAGCCGAGCTCCCTGGCCGCCTCGAGCACCCGGACGGCGCGTCTCTCTCGGGGATCTCGACGTCCGCGCGCTCGTTGAGCACGAACGACACGGTCGTTCGCGAGACGCCCGCCGCGGCGGCGACGTCGGCACTGGTCGGACGCTTCGGCATGTCCTGGGCGTTCCTCCTGGCTCGTGCCCTCCTGCGTCGATCGCCCGCGACACTTGACCCCGGGGCGGTCGGCGTGGAGACTGACGGCGGACACCTCCCTCGTGAAAGTAACGCGCGTCAGTAACGCGTATCAATGCAGCCTTGGTGCCACCTTGTCAAGCCCGAATCACAACGGGGTCCCGGGAGCTTCCAAGGGGTGGCGAGCGGCGTCCGGACGGCGTCGATGAGTGCCCGCCCGGCTGCCTCCGCCGTCCGTTCGCCGCGGTTCGGCGACGACTGGTGGCAGCGCGGCGTGATCTACCAGATCTATCCGCGGAGCTTCGCCGACTCCGACGGTGACGGCGTCGGCGACCTGACCGGCATCATCGATCACCTCGACCACCTCGGTCCCGACGGTCTCGGCATCGATGCGATCTGGCTGTCGCCGATCTATCCGTCGCCTGGGCTCGACCTCGGCTACGACGTCAGCGACCACGAGCGAGTCGACCCGCTGTTCGGATCGGAGGACGACTTCGATCGGCTCGTGTCGGAGGCGCATCGACGCGGGATCCGGGTCGTCCTGGACCTAGTCATGAACCACACCAGCGATCAGCACCGCTGGTTCGTCTCGTCAAGCGCGGGGCGGTCGGGCCCGCACGCGGATTGGTACCTGTGGCGCGACCCGGCCGGTGTCGGCGCCGCGGGCGAGCTCCTGCCGCCCAACAACTGGGTCTCGTTCTTCGGCGGTCCGGGTTGGCAGTGGGAACCGAGTCGGGAACAGTTCTACTTCCATACCTTCCTGGTCGAACAGCCGGAACTCGACTGGCGGACGCCCGGGGTGGAGGAGGCCCAGTTCCGGATGGTCCGGGGCTGGCTCGAACGCGGAGTGGACGGGTTCCGGCTCGACGTCTTCAACACGTTCCTGAAGCATCCCGACCTGCCGTCGAACCCGACGCAGCCGGGGAGGACCGCGTGGTCACAGCAGGTCCACCTGTACGACCGCGATCAACCCGACCTCGAAGCGCTGATCGGTCGGTTCCGGGCGGTCGTCGACGAGTCGCCGGGACGGATGTCGGTCGGCGAACTGTTCGATGGCGGCGTCAGCCGGGCGGCCGAGCTCACCGTCCCCCGGCACCTCGTCTTCGATTGGGAGCTGACCGGGGCGCCATGGGCGGCGACGGCCGTGAATCGGGCCCTCGAGCACCGTGACGAGGCCTTCGGTCCGGAGCGTTGGCCCGCGGTCGTCCTCTCCAACCACGACCAACCGCGCCAGGCATCGCGGCTGGCCGGTTCCGTCCACGGACATGACCGTGATGCCGTCGCCAAGGCGGCGGCCCTGCTGTCACTGACCGCGCGGGGTACGCCATTCCTCTACTACGGCGAGGAACTGGGCATGGGCGACGTTGACATCCCGCCCGACGAAAGCGTGGACCCGCCGGCCGACCGGGTCGGGCCGGACTTCGACTGGTGGGACCGCTCCCGCTGTCGGACGCCGATGCCCTGGTCGGCCGGGCCGGGCGCCGGTTTCACGACCGGGACGCCATGGCTGCGCCTGGGATCCGACACGGAGACCCGCAACGTCGCGACCCAACGGGACGACCCGCATTCGATCCTGTCACTGTATCGGCGGCTCCTGGCGCTCCGAGCCGCGACACCCGCGCTCCAGATGGGCACGAGCCAGGTGCAGACCATCGATGCCGGCGACGTCGTCGCGTACACCCGCGCGGTGCCCGGGCAGACGATCCTCGTGGTCCTCAACCTGGCCGACCGCGTGGTGTCCTGGCGGACGGCCGACGTCGAGGGCGTGTCGGGTTGGCGACCGGTCCTGAGCACGACCGGGTCGGAGGCCTCGTCGAGCGTCGTCGCGGGCGGGGCCACGATCGAGCTGCGGCCGGACGAGGGTCGGATCCTGGAAGGCGTCGCCTGACGACTCGGGGAGCGCCCCTGCTACCATGGCGACGGATCCAGCCAACCACCCCGGGGAGTACCACGTGCCGCTCGAATTCCTGAAGCGCCGCGGGACTTCGGACGCCGATACCGCCGCGTCCGGATCGTCTGCAGCCAATACCGGCCTGGTGCCGGAAGAGGTCGTCGCCCAGGATCACCAGCTCAAGCTCTACTACGCGGGGAAGAGCAGCGAAGGCGTCCGGATGAAGGCCGGGCCGAAGGCGGTCGCCGAACTCCCGGCCATGCTCATCGGGCTCGCCCAGACGGAGATCGAGGTCGTCGATCCGCTGCCGATCGAGTTCAGCCAGGCGACACCGACGATCGTCAGTCCGTCCGAGGCGATGCAGTGGCTCAACGCCCATCACATCCACTCGCCGATCACCCGCCACGCCCTGGTCGTCCTCGAGTCGATCGACGCGATCGACCTCGCCTTCGACACGTTCGTCTGCGCACTCCTGGACGGCGAGGTGGACACATCCGGCTACCCCGAATACAACGCCATCGTCGGCGGCGTCGCCGCGCACTGGGATGAGGCGACCGGCGACATGATCTGTCGGGCGGTCGTCGGCTGGGGCGGCAAGGGCGTTCGCGGCGACACGGACCGGATCGGTGCCAAGATCCTCGCCGGGATCCTCAACAACATCCTGGCCAGCCAGTACGCCCTGGGCCTGACCAACACCGAGCGCCCGGTCCCGGCCGCGGGTCGGGGCGGCCTGATCTGCGCGCACTGCGGCTTCGCCTCGGCCCACGAGCGCGCCTTCTATTGCCCGAAATGCGGTATGCGCATGCTGCGCGGCTGAGGCGCGATGCCCCGTTACGACTACGACTGCGCGGCGTGCGGGCGTCGCTTCGAGGTCGTCCATGGCGTCCACGTCGACGGTCCGACGTCCTGTCCGCTGTGCGGGAAGGGCCCGGTCCTGAAGGCCATCTCCGCCCCGGCGGTCCATTTCAAGGGGTCCGGCTGGGCCAAGAAGGAGCGCCACTCGGCCTCCGCCTCGGGCGCGTCGAAATCGACCTCCGATCCGACCGGCGACAAGACAGGCGACAAGGCCCCTGACAAGACCGGCGACAAGCCGTCGTCCGGTGGGGACGGCACGGCCGAGACCCCGAGACCGACACCGTCGAAGTCGGCGGAGGCCGGCGCGGCGAGTACGACCGACTGACGGCGATGGCACCCGCGACCGACTGGATCACCCTCGCGGAAGCCGTGGACATCCTCGCCGCGGCGAACATCCATTTCCGTCGGGCGACGATCGGGGGCTGGGCCCGAGCCGGGCGCCTGCAGAGCATCAAGCTCGGCGGCCGGCGATATGTCCGACGGGGCGAGGTCCGGGCGCTCGTCGCCGCACCGCGCCGGGTGCACGTGGAGGACGTTCAACCCGTCCTGTTCGAGGACCTCGGCGGCTGAACCCGGCCTGACCCATGGACGCGACTGCGATCCTCGAGCGAATCCTGGACGAGCCCCGGGTCGCCCGGGTCCGCGCCGTCCTCGACATCTACGGCCGCGCCGCGGGGGGGTTGCTGGCGAACGGGCTCGCCTTCGCCGCGCTGTTCGCGGCGATCCCGACGATGATCCTGGTCCTTGGCCTGGCCGGCTTCATCGCGGCGGGCAACCCGGAGATCACCGACCGGGTCGCCGAGGCGCTCACCCATGCCTTCCCGCCCCTGGCGGACCTCATCCAGGGGTCGCTCGACGCCCTCAGTCAGGGAGCCGCCATCACCTCGATCCTCGGCGTGATCGGCCTCGTCTGGACCGTCAGCCAGCTGTACGGCGCCCTGGACGTCGCGTTCGCGCGGATCTTCGCCGACGCGCCCGAGCGCGACATCGTCCGCCGGACGGCCCGCGGGCTGCTGGTCGTCGTCCTGCTCGGCGGCCTCGTCGTCGCCTTCGTCGTCCTGGCCTCGCTCTCGACCATCCTCGATGCGATGTCGGCCCAGGTCCCGGCCGCGAGCACGATGTCGACCATCCTCGGCTCGGTCCCGTTCCTGATCGTCGTCGCGATCGTCGCGGTCGTGGTCGCCTATCGAGCGCTGCCGCCGCGCGCCCCCACCTGGCGCGCCATCATCCTGCCGGCGATCGTGATCGGGCTGGCCGTCGTCACCCTCAGCCAGGTCTTCATGTTCCTGGTGCCGCGCCTCGTCGGGGTGGCCGCCCTCGCGGGTTCGTTGGCGTCCGCGTTCATCGCGCTGGCCTGGCTGTCGTTCACGTTCCAGGCACTGCTGTACGGCGCCGCCTGGGTGCGGGTCCGCGACGAGATGGCGAAGGCCGGTGGGTCAGCTGCCCTGGAGCGTGCCGCAGCGGCGGCAGAACCGGGCGCTGGCGGACAGTGACAGCCCGCAGCTGACGCACGGCTGGACCCCAGCCGAGGCCTTGCCGGGTAAGGCTGGGGTCGAGGCGACCTCGCGATTGGACTCCGCCCAGAGGGCATCGATGCCGCCCTGCGGGCTGGCCGGACGGTTCAGGAACGGCAGGCCATTGGCGGGAGGACCGCCGAGCCACTCCGGTCGGGTCGGCCACTGGGGTTCCGCCGGCGCCGGTGGCTGGATCGTCGGAGCCGGACCACCCGGTTGCGGGCGAGAGGCGTCCGCCGCGGTCGGATCAGGCGCCATCATCTGCCACGTCGGCTGTGGGACGACGTCGTCGGCGACCGGAGCGGCAGCGACGGCCGGCTCGGCCTCCATCGCGGCAGCCGCCGCGATCGGCGCGATCTCGGCCGGCGGCGCCTCGACGACGGTTTCCAGGACAGGGGTGTCGGCCACGACTGCGACGTCGGCCACGACCGGCGCGTCAGCGGCGACGGGTTCGACCTCGGCGACGACGGGCTCTACCTCGGCGACGAGGGGCTCGACCTCGGCGACGAGGGGCTCGGCCTCGGCCACGACCGGTTCGGCGGCCACGACCGGTTCGGCGGCCACCGCGGGTTCGACGTCGCGGATCGCTTCGACGGTTCCGGCGACGACGACCGCCTCGGCGACCGGTGGCACCTCGATCCGATCGGTAGCCGGCGGATCGCCGACACCATCGAGATGACCCACGGGTCGGAAGCGCTGCAGCCAGCCTGACGTCTGTGCGGCGGTCTTCTGATGCAACGTCGCGGCCGCGATCGCCTCCGCCTCGTCGGGCGGGGCGGGCACATCGAGAGCGCCACCGGCCAGCCGCGCGGCGAGATCGATCCCTTCGTCTGCGTCGGCGAGGTCGGCCGGTCCAAGGTCGACCGGTGCGACATCGCTGACCACTTCGGTGATCGGGGGGGCGTCGACGGTCGATGGCGGCTCGAGATCGGCCGCGACATCAAGCTCGACGGCGGCGGGCTCGACGACGACATCGGCCTCGACCGCAGCGGCGGCCGCGATCGCGGCGGGCTCGACGACGATATCTGGTGCGACGATGATATCGGGCTCGATCGTGGCGGCCTCGACGACCTCGGCTTCGACGGCCCGCTCGACCGTTCGGTCGACCTCCGTGGTGCCCTGGGCCTCGATGACGATATCGGCCTCGGCGGACGGCGCGTCAGGTGCGGGCGTCCCGACGAGCGCGTCGACGTCGGCTTCGAGCGGTGCGGCGGCTTCGACCGGTGCTGGCGCCTCGACCGACCGGGCAGGCCCCATGAGCGCCTCGAGGCGCGTCGTGCTGTTGATCTCCTCGATGATGTCGACCGGCGCGACCTCGGACAGGCCGATCATCTCCGGCGCCGGCCGTTCGATGATTCCCGCCTGCATTTCGATCGCGTCAGTGGCGATGGCGTCGGCGGCGTCCGGACCCTGGTCGGCCACGGCCGGCTCAGTCGGGGCCGTCGCACCGTTGACAACACCGGCCCCATCGAGGGCGGCCGTGCCGTTGAGCCCGTTCGATCCGTTGACGCCGTTGAGTCCGTTCGGTCCGTACGCCCCGTTCGTGATGGGGGGCGCGGACATCATCCCGAGGCCGGCCCTCGCGTCCAGGTCGGGGAAGGGAGCGGGCATGATGTCCTGGCCGGGGAGCGGCGCGCACGACAGGCAGCGAGCCTCGGCCTCGTTCCAGCAGTTCGGGCAGGTGTACTGGCGGCATGACATGCAGAAGTTGAACGTCTTGTGGAAGGCGTCCAGCTGCTGGGATGTCTGCGCGCGATCGGTCTCGCTGCGCGCCGCCGCCATCGCCTCGTCCATCGACGTGTCGTCGGACATGACGAAGTTCTTCAACCCGCGCGACAGGACCTTGACTCGCTTCAGGCGGGCAGGCGGTTCAGCGGACTCGAAGGTATAGCGAGTGCCGCAGCGCTCGCAGAATGATTCGGTCAGGATCTCGGACATCGTGTCCCCGGGGTATCCGCGCGGAAATCGTCCGAACGGCGAAGCCGCCCGAACGGAGCGAGAGTATATCGCACGGATTTCGGGCGCCCCTCCACCGGCCGTACCCTCCCCGAACCGCGGAAGGTCAGGGGCGGACACGGGGTGTCCGGGGCATCCGTGGGGCCTCTGGTAGACTCCGCGACCGACCATGCCGCCCCTCACCGCCATCGAGCGGTTCTTCGAACGCCTCTTCGAACGCCCGTCTGCCCGCCTCTTCCGCACGCGTCTCCAGCCCGTCCAACTCCAGCGCCGGATCGAGCGCGCGATGGAGACCGAACGGCTGGCGACCTCGGACCGGACCCTCGTCCCCAATCGGTTCGTCGTCCATGTGCACCCGAGCGACCTCGATGGGTTCGGTGAGATGACGGGCACGCTGGCGACCGAGCTCGCGGATGGGGCCCTGGCCTTCGCCCGGGCGCATCACTACACGCTGGTCGATCGACCGCGCGTGGACCTGCTCGCCGACCCGGCGATCGAGCGCGCGGATATCCGCGTGGACGCCCGCTTCGCCGACCCGATCGTCGGCCGAGGCGCGGGCCCAGGGGCTTCCGAGCCGGGCCACCGCGAGGGCCCGGCGACCGCCGGCGATCCGTCGTTGACGATGGTCTACACGGTCCCCCGGCCGACCGCACCGCGCGCCAGCCTGCGCGTGACCGACCCGGACGGCCGCGTCCGGGAGGTGACCGTCGGATCGGGCGGCCTGACCATCGGGCGGGCCACCGACAACGACCTCGTCGCTCGCGACAGCCGGGTGTCGCGGCACCACGGGCGGATCGTCGGCCGTCGCGGCACCTTGGTGTACTCCGATCTCGGCAGCACCAATGGCTCCCGGGTCAATGGCGAGCCGGTCAAGGAGGTCGTGTTGGGGGTCGGCGACCGGGTCCAGGTCGGGGACACGGCGCTCGTGGTCGAGGCAGCCGCGGCGCTCGACTGATGGACGGCTTCCTGCTCGTGCTGTGGGCCGTCCGGCTCCTCTTCCTCGCCCTGCTCTACCTGTTCCTCGCCCGGATCATCCGGGCGCTCCTGCGCGACCTGCGAGCGGCGGCGCGCGAACCGGTCGAGCGACCCGGCCGGCTGGTCGTCCTCGAGTCGCCGAGTGGCGAACCGGCCGCGGGACAGACATTCGGCCTTGACGTCATCACGCCGCTCGGGCGCGACGTCAACAACGCCATCGTCATCGACGATCCGTTCGCGTCGGCCGACCATGCCGTGCTGACGTACCGAGGCAAGGGTTGGTATCTCGAGGACCTCGACAGCACGAACGGCTCATATGTCAACGGCCAGCGGGTCGAAGGGGTCGCGCCGCTCGGGTTCGGTGACGAGCTCCAGATCGGGCAGGTCAGGATGCGCCTCGAGCGGACGATGACATGACGGCCGAAGCGGGCCGAGTGCTCACCGGGCGAACGACCCCACGCGTCCTGGGGCCCATCCGCCCACGTCCGCGCTGGCTCGAGCTGCGCCTCCTGAGCCTCGTGGCGATCGCCCTGGTGCTCGGCAGCCTGTCGCTCGGTGCCACGATCGAGGGATCGTTCCGGTTGTACGACGCCGGGGCCCTGGCGATCTACCTGGCGGCGCTTCTGGTCGCGCATGTCGCGCAGGTGCTGGCCGGCCGGCGGACCGACCAGGTCCTGCTCCCGGCCGTGGCCATGCTCGGCGGCATCTCGCTGTTGCTGATGCAGCGGTTGCCACAGGACCTGGTCACCCAGACCTTCTTCGGGACCCAGTACGGCCTCGGGCAGGTCCAGCTCCTCTGGCTCCTGTGCGCGCTGGCGGTGGCCACGACCCTGGGCATCGTCGTCCGGTCCGACAGCTGGTTGCGGCGATACAAGTACACGTGGGCCGCCGCCGGCGTGGCCCTGCTCCTGTTGACGTTCGTACTCGGGACCGAGATCAACGGCCAGCGCCTGACCCTCCAGCTCGGGCCATTCAGCGGACAGCCATCCGAACTCCTGAAGGTCATCCTGGTCGTCTTCCTCGCCGGGTACCTCTCCGAGAACCGGGCGCTCCTCGTCGAACAGGACACGCGCGTCGGGCCGCTCCGGCTGCCGCCCCTGCCATACCTCGCCCCGATGGTGGCGATGTGGGCGATCGCCCTCGTGATCGTGGTCATCCAGCGCGATCTCGGAGCGGCACTCCTCTTCTTCGGGGTCTTCCTGGCGATGCTCTATGTCGCGACGGCTCGGATCAGCCTGGTCGTCATCGGTCTCATCCTGTTCCTCGTCGGCAGCGCACTGATGGCCCAGGTGTTCGACAACATCCGGACGCGGGTCGATATCTGGCTGGACCCGTTCGCCGACCCGCTGGGCGCGGGTTTCCAGGTCGTCCAGGCGCTCCACGCGTTCGCTCGCGGGGGCCTGCTCGGCGTGGGCCTCGGTGCGGGCCTGCCGCAGACCATCCCGGAGGTGCACACGGACTTCCCGCTGGCAGCGCTCGGCGAGGAACTCGGCGTCGCGGGTGTCGTGGCGATCCTGGGGCTGTACCTCGTCGTCGTGGAGCGAGGTCTGCGCATCGGCGCGGCGGCCGCCGACGACTTCCGGTCGCTGCTGGCGATCGGGCTGTCGCTGGTCATCGGGATCCAGGCGTTCATCATCGCGGCGGGGAATCTCAAGGTGCTGCCCCTGACCGGCGTGACCTTGCCGTTCATCAGCTACGGCGGCTCGTCGCTGCTGGCCAATGCGCTGGTCGTCGGCCTGCTGCTCGCGCTCTCGGACAAGGGGGTCGAGCCGCCACCGCCGCCGCGGGTCGGATCGCGCTGGCGGCGCCTCGGGCGGAGGGCCGCGCCGTGATGCTCGGCCATCCGGGCGCCCGCCGGCCCCTGGGTCGGACGACGGTCCAGGTCGCGGCTGCCCTGGCGATCGCGTTCGCGGTACTCGCCGCCGCGGTCGGTTACTGGGGGGTCGTGCGCGCGCCGGAACTGGTCCGTTCCCCGAGCGACGCCGCCGTGATCGCCGCCGCACGGACCGTCCCGCGCGGTCGGATCCTCGATCGCGCCGGCAAGATCATGGCCCGCAACGCGACCGACAAGAGCGGCGAGGTCTATCGGGTCTACGTGGGTCCCGCCGTCAGCCAGGTCGTCGGGTACGCCTCGAGCCGCTACGGCCGGGCGGGTCTCGAGCGTGCGTACGACGCGGAGCTGACGGGATTGGCCGGGGACCCGGTCACCGATGCCCTGGCCAAGTTCGGCGCGGACCGGTTCGACCCGAAGGACCTGACGCTGTCGCTGTCGTATGACCTCCAGAAGGCGGCGGTCGCCGCACTCGGCGATCATCGCGGCGCCGTCGTGATGCTCGACCCGAAGACCGGCGAGGTCCTCGCCCTCGCGTCCACGCCGACCTACGACGCCTCCGCCATCGCCAACCCGCGCACGTCGAAGGCGACCTTCGAGGCGCTCCAGGACGACCCGTCGCAACCGCTGCTGCCGCGGGCGACCCTGGGTCGCTACGTGCCCGGCTCGGTGTTCAAGATCGTGACCGCGGTGGCCGGCCTCGGTTCCGGCGCGATCGACCCGACGACGACGTACAAGGAGCAGCCGCCGGCCGAGAAGAACGGGCTGCTCGTGGACGGCTTCCGGGTCCGCGACGGCCATCACCCGGCGACCGGATCGACACCGCTCGACCTGGTCGCGGCGACGGAGGTCTCGTGCAACATCTACTACGCGCTGACCGGTCTACGCACCGGCGGCGCCGCCCTCGTCGACTATGCCGCGCGGATGGGGTTCGGGTCGCCACTGCCGTTCGACCTGCCGACGGCGGTCTCGCAGGTGACCAACGGTGGCGGTTCTGAGCCGGGCGGGTTCACCGACGATGTGGAACTGGCGAACGCCGCGTACGGACAGGCGGAAACCTTCGTGACCCCGCTCCAGATGGCGCTCGTGGCCGCGACCGTGGCCAACGACGGGGAGTTGTCGCGGCCACGCCTGGTCACCGCGATGACCGGCAACCGCAGCGGGACGCACTCGATCGGGCCGCAGTCGATGGGTCGCGTCCTGTCCGTCGAGGACGCCCGTGCGATCAATGCGGCCATGGTCCAGGCCGTGGAAGGGCCGCTCGGCAAGCACTACACCACCGGGGCCAAGATCCCGAGCGTCACCACGGCCGGCAAGTCCGGGACGGCCGAGTTGGGCGGCACCGGCGAACCACACTCCTGGTTCATCGGATTCGCCCCGGCTGAGGATCCGCAGGTCGCCATCGCGGTCATCGTCGAACAGGCGGGTCGCGGCGGCGAGGTGGCGGCGCCGATCGCAGGCGACCTGATGGCCCGCTATCTCAAGAGCATCCGATGAACGACGAACGCGACACGGTCCCCGAGGCGCCTCGCGAGCCACGACCGCTCCTCGAACGGATCGGCCTCGCCGCGGTGGCCACCGTCCTGGCCATCATGTTCGGTGGCATCGCCGCGGCCTCCTGGCTCGGTGGCGAACCGTTCCTGGCGGTCATGGGAGCCGTCGGCTGCCTGATGACGGCCTGGGTCGGTGTGCTGACCCTGATCCGTGGCTGAACCAACCGGTACGGACCGAACACCAAACGGTTGGGGCGTCCCGAGCATCTATCAGTGGAGGGAGGTTCATGCAACGGGAACCATTCTGGACGCCCGGGCGTACTATCTGACACCGACACACGACCTGACACCGAGCCGTCACCACCGAAGCGACCCCGCCCCGACCCGGCGTCCACGACCGACGCCCGAGCCCGTGAGAGAGGCCGATGACCAAGATCCAGGAAACAGGCGACAGGGTTCTCGCCAACGTCGAGCGCGTCATCGTCGGCAAGCACCACGAGGTCCGCCTCGCCCTTGTCGCCCTGCTCTGCCGCGGCCACCTGCTCATCGAGGACGTTCCCGGAACGGGCAAGACGGTCCTCGCCAAGGCCATCGCGCGCAGCCTCGGCTGTTCGTTCCGGCGGATCCAGTTCACCCCCGACCTCCTCCCATCGGACGTGTCCGGGCTGTCGATCTACAACCAGAAGACCCGCGAATTCGAGTTCCGGCCCGGACCGATCTTCAGCCAGGTCGTCCTCGCCGACGAGATCAACCGGGCGACGCCCAAGACGCAGTCCGCGCTGCTCGAGTGCATGGAGGAGCGGCAGGCGACCATCGACGGCACGACGTACGGGATGCCCGATCCGTTCCTCGTCATCGCCACGCAGAACCCGATCGAATACGAGGGCACGTTCGCCCTGCCCGAGGCCCAGCTCGACCGGTTCATGATCCGACTGCGACTGGGGTATCCGCAGCCGATCGAGGAGATCGTCATCCTCGACGAGCAGAAGCGCACCCATCCGCTCGAGGATCTCGACGAGGTCCTCACCGTCGAGGACCTGCGCGAGATGCAGGCGGCCGTCCGGGAGATCTACGTCAATTCGACCGTGGCCGACTACATCGTCCGCCTGGTCAACGGCACCCGGAACCACCCTGACGTCTACCTGGGGGCTTCGCCGCGCGGGTCGATCGCGCTGTACCGCGCCGGCCAGGCCCTGGCCGGGCTGCTCGGGCGCGACTACGTCATCCCAGACGACGTCAAGGCCCTGGCCGAACCCGCCCTCGCCCATCGGTTGATCATCAAGACCAGTTCGTCCATCCACGACGTCCAGGCCGCCCAGGTGGTCCGCGAATTGCTCGAGTCGACCGCGATCGACGGGATCCGGCCGACTGGCGGCGGCCCGACCGACCTCCGAGGGGCGAGTCGGACGTCCACCTCGACCACGATCGCGTAGCCGATCGTCCAGACCAGCAGCGAGGCGCACGGCAGTGATCCGCAAGCTCCAGCTGCTCATCGTCGCCGCGATCCTCATCATCGCGGCGTTCTCGACGGCGTATTCGTTCCTGTTCTATCTGCTGTACCTGGCGATCCTCGTCATCGGCGGTTCCTACGTCCTGGTCCGGCTCGGGCTGACCGATCTTGAGGCGGGCTACGCCGTAAGCCAGCTCCACGGTCACGTCGGCGACAAGATGCGCGTGACCTACACCCTGCGGAACGGCAGCCGGTTCCCCAAGCCGTGGCTGGAGATCCACAACCCCACGACCCTGCCGGGTGGTCTGCCCGGTCGAGCCATCACGTTGGGGGGCCGGCGAGAGCGCTCGTGGCTCATCCGTGCGCCGTTGTCGCGCCGGGGGCATTTCAGGATCGAACCGCTCCACATCCGGACAGGCGACCCGTTCGGCTTCTTCGAGGCGTCGGCGACCGTCGGGCAGGGCGTGTCCGTGGTGGTCTACCCGCGGCTCGAGCCGCTGCCGTATTGGCGGCTTCCGGCCGCGTCCCTCGAAGGGAGCCACGTCTCGCCCGTGCGGACGCTCCAGACGACGCCATTGGCCACGACGGTGCGACCGTATGCGCCGGGCGACAGCATGAACCGGATCCACTGGAAGACGACGGCTCGACACGGCGAGATCCAGGTCAAGGAGTTCGACCTCGAGCAGACCGCCGACGCCTGGATCGTGCTCGATCTCCAGCGGGGCATCCAGACGGGCCGCGGCGATGAATCGACCACCGAGGCGGCCATCCGCGCCGCGGCGTCCATCGCGGACAAGGCGCTCCAGGAGAACCGCGCGGTCGGGATGACCGTCAATGTCAGCCGGACCGCCTTCCTGCCGCCGGACCGGGGCGGCCGCCAGCACCTCAAGATCATGCAGCTGCTCGCGGCGGTCGAGGCCGACGGGACGGCCCCGCTTGTCGAGACGCTGATCTCGACCGTCGGTCGGTTGCGACGAGGGATGACCGCCGTGGTCATCACGTCGTCGCTCGACCCATCCTGGGTCAGGCCGTTGGCCTCGCTCCGGACGCGTGGCGTGGCCTGCGTCGTGGTCACCGTCGACGCTGCGGCGTTCGAGCGCTTCGCCCTGGACGCCAGGGCGACCCCGAGCGAGGAGGCCCCGACCCACGACAGCGAGGCCGACGAGCTGGCGGCCAAGCGTGCCAGGGCGCTCCGGCACGCGCTGGCCGAATACGAACTGCCGTCCTACGCCGTCACGCCGGGGCGGCCCCTGGGCGAGATCCTGGCCCGATGATGGTCCGGCGCCGCACGTTCGCGCCGGCCGAGGGTTGGCTCAGCCTCGTGCTCCTCACGGTGATCTGCGTGACGATGGCTCTGGCCATCGACAATGCCCGCTGGGTCCTCGGTCGCGACGCCTTCCTCGACTTCCTGCCCACCGCCGCGATCGGTGGCGTCCTCGTCGGCTACGTCGGGGCGAAGGTCGGTTGGAGCCGCTGGCTGACCTACCTCGTCGGGGCCATGTTCGCGGCGTTGATCGTGCCGTTGCTGACGGCATCGGCGTCGGCGTCGATCAATCCGGAGCTGGTCGGCGCATCGCTCCACGATCTCTACGGCGCGACAGCCGCCGCGGTCACCCAGGCCTGGATCGACCTCGCCATCCGGGGCTCGAGCTCGACCACGCAGTACCTGCACTACATGCTCGTCCTCGGGATGGTGGTCTGGGCGACGTCGATGTTCGCGTCCTACGCGACGTTCGGGCGTCGCCGCCCCCTCAATGCCGTGATCATCGTCGGGGTCGTCCTCGTCGGGAACATGTCGATGACGTACATCGACCAGCTGCCGTACCTGATCCTCTACAGCCTCGCCTCGCTCTTCCTGCTCATCCGCGCGCACGTCTTCGACGAGCAATCCGAGTGGGTGCGACGACGGATCGGCGATCCGGCGTCCATCTCGGCGGTCTACCTGCGCGGCGGGACGATGTTCATCGTCATCGCCGTCGTCGGCTCGTACCTGCTGACCCAGGCCGCATCCTCGAAGCCCCTGGCCGGGATGTGGGACGACGTCGGGCAGAACCTCGTCAGCATGTCGCGGGCGTTCACGCGGTTCCTGCCCACCGGCGGGGCGAACCGGGCGTTCGGCGTGAGCTTCGGTCCGAATGCGACCGTCCAGCAGGAATGGAACTTCACCGCCGGCGTGGCGGTCACCATCCAGCTCCCCTCCGGTGACGAAGGCAAGCACTACTACTGGCGGGCGTACGCCTACGACCAGATCGACCTGATGGGGTGGAGCGTCGGCCAGACCGATGTCGTGGACCGCGGGGCGGACACGCCGGTCTTCGACCAGCTGGCCGAGGCCCCCGCCGTCCTCGGCACGAAGGACCTGAAATACACGGTGACACCCGGCCAATACCGGGATCGCACCGTCCTCTCGCCGCTGACGCCCGAGTCGGCCTCCGTGGCCACGAAGCTGACGATGGTCCCGCCCGATGGCTACTACGCCACGCTCGAGCGTGACGATGGCAACGCCTCGTACGCGGTCGACGCCCTGGTCCCGGTCGAGGGCGACGATCCCGGCCAGTTGAACGTCGAGGCGCTGAAGGCCGCCGGGACCGTCTATCCGCCCGAGATCCTGGCTCACTATCTCGGGGTCGCCGATGGCGCGATGGGCCCGAACGCCTTGGCGCTCGAGGCCACGATCAAGGCCCGCGGGACCACGCCGATCGAGTGGGCGAACGCCATGGTCGACGAACTCCACTCGAGTCGATACAAGTACGTGCAGGACGTCCGCGACATGGACTGCACGAAGGTCGGGATGGTCGAGTGCTTCGCCGACAACAAGCGCGGGTTCTGCCAGTACTACGCGATCACGATGGCCGTGATCCTGCGCGACATGAAGGTCCCGACCCGGATCGTCCAGGGTTTCCTGCCGAGCGAGGCCGACAAGAGCGGCAAGGTCGTCATCGACAACAGCAACGCCCACGCCTGGGTCGAGGTCTACTTCCCGAACTTCGGATGGGTCAAGTTCGACCCGACCGGCGGCGGTCGGTCGCAGACCGTGCCGCTGCCGACCGGCAAGCCGGTCGCCAGCAAGTCGGCCGGGCCGGCGGGCAGTTTCGCCCAGCCCAGCCGGCCGCTCCCGCTCGAGCGCGACGACCCGGGCAATCCGGCGGGTGGGACGGGCAGGTCCGCCGGTCGCGCCTCGCTCGGTCCGCTCATCGCCGTCGGGGGACTGCTGCTGTTCATCCTCGTCGCGGTCGGCTTCGTGGCCTGGCAGCGTGGACCGCGCGGCCCGACCAGCGCCGACGGCGCGTATGGAACGGTGACGCGTCTCGCGTCCCGGTTCGGGTTCGGGCCGCGGCCCACCCAGACCGTGTATGAGTTCACCGGGTCGCTGGCCGACGTGCTGCCCGCCTCGAGACCCGAGTTGGACCTGGTGGCGCATGCCAAGGTGGAGTCCGTGTACGCCCGCGAGATCCTGGGTGCCGAGCGCCTGGCGAGCCTGCGCCTCGCCCAGCGCCGGCTGCGCGTGGCGCTGCTCCGACTCGCCTTCCGCCGCAAGGAACGCCGCCGCCGCCGCTGAGGTTCCGCTACAGGGTCGGCGCGGCCCCGCCCCCCTGGAGTGGCGCCAGGTGCGCGGTCAGGTCGTGGGCCCGGAGCACCGGGCCGCCGGGTCGGAACTCGACGACGGTGATCCCGCACAGGTCCATGGACCACATCCAGAAGCGCTCGAGTGGCAGGTCGAACAGGGTCAGGAGCGCGACGTTGAAGACGCCGTTATGGGCGACGACGATCGACCACGGTTGCTCCGAGGCGGGGCCGCCGTAGCCCGCGACATGGGGTCGATCGGTCGACGCCGTGGTCTGCGCGGCCAGGAGGTTCGCCAGGACGTCGCCGAGGGCCGGTCGGATCCGTGCCTGGACCTCGGGCACGGATTCGCCGCCGGGTGCCCAGGCCTCGAGCGGCGAACGGCGCCAGGTCGCCAGATCGTCGGGGTATCGCTCGGCGATCTCGGTGCGATGCATCCCCTGCCAGACGCCCTGGTGCATCTCGACCAGGCGGGGATCGGGACGACGAGGCACGCGCCAGCCCGCGCCGCGGAGCGCCGTCCCGATGGCCGTCGCCGTTCCCGCGGCGCGACGCAGCGTGGAATGGACGAGCTCGACGGGCCGGCCGGTCGGCACGGGCAGCGACGGGGGGATCGAGCGGCCGGGCCATCCGCCCGGCGACCAGCGCCGCCTGACGGCGTCCGAGCGCGGACAGCGGCGCATCGGCCTGGCCCTGGAAGCGACCCTCGGCGATGGCCGCGGTCTCGCCGTGGCGGATGAGGACGACCGTCGCGTCGAGGCCGTCCGGGATCAACGGGTGGGTCGGCGCGGGTCACCGTCCGCCGCCGAGGCGGATCGTCCACAGGTCCCGGACCGCTTCCTGGGTCCGGATCGCGTCGGACACCGAGTCCGGGACGTCGTCGTCGAGGGCCAGGATCATGAACGCGTCCTCGCGCGGCCGGGTCCGGGCGAGGTGCATCGCGCTGATGTTGATGTCCGCCTCGCCGAGCATCAACCCGACCCGACCGACCGTGCCCGGGCGATCGAGATGTCGGGTGATGAGCATGTTGTCCGCCGGGGCCATGTCCAATCGGTAGTCGTCGAGTCGCGTGATGCGCGGTTCCCCGGCGGCCACGGTCCCGGCCACGACCGTCGTCCGACCGCCCGTCTCGCCCGACAGCGTCAGGAGCGCGGCGAACGCGCCCGCGTCGGGCGTCTTGCGCTCGACGACGGTGATCCCGCGTGCCTTGGCGAGGGCGCCCGCGTTGACCAGGTTGACCCGTTCGGTGGTGACGGTCTCCAGCAGGCCACGCAGGACGGCGGCCGTCAGCGGCGTCCCGTCGAACTCGGCCAGTTCGCCCGCGATCTCGAGCGTCAGGGTCTTCACGCCGCCGCGCGAGAACTGGGCGAAGAAGCGCCCGAGGATCTCGGCGAGCGGCAGGTACGGGGCGATCGCCCGCGCGGTCTCCGGCGTCAGCAAGCGGCGCGTTGACGGCGTATCGGGCGCTCCGTCCCGCGAGGACGTCGAGGACCTGGGCCGCGACCTCCTCGGAGACGAGGATCTGCGCCTCGGCGGTCGACGCGCCGAGATGGGGCGTCAGGAGCGTGTTCGGGGCGTCGAGCAGCGGCGAGCCGATCGGCGGTTCCTGTTCGAAGACATCGATCCCGGCGCCGCCAAGGTGACCGGTCCGGAGGGCGTCGGCGACGGCCGCCTCGTCGACGACCCCGCCGCGGGCGACGTTCAGCACGATGGATCCGGGCTTCATCCGGGCGATCGCGGCGCGCCCGATGAGCCCGCGCGTGGCGCGCGTGAGCGGGACATGGACGGTAACGACGTCGGCCCGGGCCAGCATCTCGTCGAGGTCGACCAGCTCCGCCCCGTGGTTGGCGGCCTGTTCGGCCGTGAGGAACGGGTCCACGCCGAGGACCGTCATCTCCATCGCGCGGGCCCGGACGGCGATGGCCTGGCCGATCTTGCCCAGCCCGACGATGCCGAGCGTCCGCCCGCGCAGCTCGAGACCGGTGAACTGCGACCGTTTCCACTCCCCGCGACGGACGGACGCGTCGGCCGGCGCCGATCCGCCTGGCGATGCCGTACAGCAGCGCGAGGGTGTGTTCGGCGGCCGCGATGGTGTTGCCGGTCGGCGCGTTGACGACCATGATCCCGGCGCGCGTCGCGGCGTCGAGGTCCACGTTGTCCACGCCCACCCCGGCGCGCCCGATGACGACCAGCCGGGTACCGGCCGCGATCAGACCGGCGTCGACCTGGACGCCGCTGCGGACGATGAGCGCGTCGTAGTCCGGCAGGATCGCGCACAGCTCGTCGCGCGACAGCCCTGGTCGCTCATCGACCTCGTGGTCGGCCCGGAGGAGTTCGATGCCCTCGCTGGCGACCGGCTCCGCGACGAGGATCCTCACGCACCCGCCCCGGCCGGTGTCGGAGCCGCGATCCCGAACAATTCGAGCGCCGCGACCTGCGCGGCAGCCACGGCCGAGCCGGGTCGCACCGCGCGCCCGGCGGCGATCGACACGAACTCGAGGACGCTCATGGCGCCGAGGATCTCCTCCAGCGTCACGGAACCCAGGTGCCCGAGGCGGAAGATCTTGCCGGTCAGCTTGCCCTGCCCGCCGGCCAGGATCACGCCGCGGCGCTTGATCTCGCCGTTGAAGGCTTTCCAGTCGAGATCGTCGGGGACGACCGCCGCGGTCACGGTCCGCGACGCGAAGCGCTGGTCGGCGAACAGCGTCGAAGCCGAGCGCGACCAGCCCGGCACGGGCCGCCGCGGCACAGGCCTCGTGCCTGGCGAACACGCCATCGGGGCCTTCAGCGGTCATGAGGCGGAGTCCCTCGTCCACCTGGTAGACGACCGCGATGGCCGGCGTGAACGGCGTCTCCCCCGCGGCGTGGCTCTCCCGATGCGCGCGAAGATCGAGGTAGAGGCGCGGCATGGTCGCGGTCTCCATGGCCGCCCACGCCCGCTCCGACGCGGCGATCATGGCCAGCCCGGGGGCCGCCATCCACGCCTTCTGCGAACCGGTCACGACGACATCGATGCCCCACGCGTCCATCTGGAACGGGACGGCCCCAAGGCCCGACACACTGTCGACCAGGATCAGCGCGTCGGGCGCCGACTCGTGGATCGTCGCGGCGAGCTCCGGGATCGGGTTCATGACCGCCGTCGAGGTCTCGTTGTGGGTCAGGAGGACCGCCTTGTAGGTGCCGTCCGCCCGGAGCGCGTCGCGGACCGCGGCGGGGTCGGCCGCCGAGCCCCATTCGACCTCGATCTTGGTCACGTCCGCGCCGTACGTCCGGGCGATCTTCGCGAACCGGTCGCCGAACGAGCCGATCGAGACGCCGAGGACCCGATCGCCGGGCGAGAGGGTGTTGACGACGGCCGCCTCGAGGCCACCCGTCCCCGCGGTCGTGATCATCGCGACATCGTTGGTCGTCCCGAAGTAGGGCTGCATGCCGGTCAGGATCCGACGCAGCATCGCGGCGAATTCCGGGCCGCGATGGTTGATCATCTGGCGGGCCCCGGCCTCGCGGACGCTCGGTGGAAGGGCGGTCGGCCCGGGGATGCGCAGGTTCGGCTCGAAGCGGTCCACGGGGAACCTCCTGGTGAGGGCGACGGCGGGTCCCGTGATGGTCGCACGGCTTGACGGGTGCCTGCCACCATGGCATATATGCTGGCATATGCCGACCCACCGAACGACCATCCTGGCCGACGCCGACCTCCTCGATCGGCTCGACCGGTTCGCCGACCGCACGCGCACGACCAAGACGGCCGTCATCGTCGCCGCCCTCGAGGCGTTCCTCGCGGAGCACGACGAGGCGCCCGACCTGCCGTTCCTGGCGGTCGGTCGAAGTGCACATGGACGGCTGTCGCTCGACGGACGGTCGATCGTCCGTCGCGAGGCTGGTCGGCGGCCGACGTCGCCCGGCTGACCTGCCGGGACGACCCCATGGCCATCTTCCTCGACACCAGCGCGGTGCTCGCCGCGGCCGATCGAGCCGACCTCAACCATGCCGCGGCGATGGCCTGGTTCCGACGGGCCGATGAGCCCCTCCTGCTCGGGGCCCTGACGCTCGGCGAACTCGACACGCTGTTGCAGCGCGAGCTTGGCACTGCCGCGTCGCTAGCGCTCGTGCGCTCCATCACCGGCGGCGCGATCCGCCTCGTGACCCCGACCGGGAACGACCTGGCGCGTGCCGTCGTGCTGCTCGAGGCCGGCGCGGAGCACCATCCGCGGCTGGCCGACGCGGTCCTGGTGGCCTCGGCCGAACGTCTCGGCGTCCGGCGCATCGCCACCTTCGATCGGCGCCCGATCGCCGTCTTCCGACCACGACACGTCCGCGCCTTCGACTTGGAGCCATGACGCCGCGGGACGGTTTCGGGCGTTGCCGTTACGGTGGCGGCCTGCGTTTCGTCTCCTGAGCATCCGCCACTCGAGAACCGCCGCCTTGGACCGTCCCTCATGACCGCCGCACGCCGTCGCCGCCCCAGGTTCGCTCGACTCGCCGGCCTCGCCCTCGTCATGGGTGTGCTCGCCCTCGTCCTGGGCGGGATGGCCGTGGCGACCGATACGCTCGGTGCCGGGCACGTCTTCGAGCGGGTGATGGCCAAGGTGGACCGCTTCATGGCCGGCCCCGTCCCCGATCGGCCGACGACCGCGACCGTCCTTGTGACGAGCCCGCCGGACACACCGGAACCGAGCGCGACCCCGACGCCGCTGCCGACGCCGACCCTCCCGCCGGGGGCAACGCCCAGACCTACGCCAAAGCCCACCCCCAAGCCGACACCCAAACCGACCCCGGCCCGCGTGCCCGTCGACGTCGACATCGTGCGCGATCACGACGCCGTCTTCGCCCACGAGATCCGTGTCACGTGGTGTGCCGCGGCCGGCGTCCAGATGGCCCTGGCCATCCTCGGCAAGGGCGACACCTCGACGTCATTCCAGCGCCAACTCCAGGGCCGGGTCCACGAATGGGAGAGTTATCGCGACAGCCATAACGGCGACTGGGGTCCGGCGGCGATGGTCCAGGCGCTGGAGGCGTATGGAGCCAAGGGCTACGAGGTCCGCGCCTACGACACGCGGCTCGATGCCCTGCGCGACGCCGCGGCCGCGATCAAGAGGACCCATTCGCCGGTCCTCCTCCTGGCCTGGCGCGGCGCGCATACGTGGGTCATGACCGGCTATCGGGCCGACGCGGACCCGGCCATCTTCGCCAACGCCAAGGTCTCGGGCACCTACATCCTCGACCCGTGGTACCCGGACAACTCGAGCATCTGGGGTCAGTCGGACCCACCGGGGACGTTCCAGGACACCTCGGAGATGGTCCGCAACTATCTGCCCTGGAAGCGGCCGGAGGGTCACTACCCCGATCGCGATGGCCTGTTCATCGCGGTGGTCCCGACGGTCGTCGTCAAGGCGAAGTGAGCCCCACCCGGCGGCTGCGCGTGGCGAGGAACATGGCCAGCAGGATGTCCTTGGCGATCATCCCGGCGGCGTAGCCGAACGGGATCGCCAGGATCCCGACTGCCGGTACGAGGGCGGACGAGACCACCACGACGACGCCGAGACCCGCGAACGAGGCAAGCACCTGGCGGAGCGTGTCGTGGGTCGCATACAGACCGCGCGACAACGGGTAGGCGAGCGCATCGAACGGGACGGACATGGCGAACGCCGCGACCACGGCCGACGTCCGGGCGACATCGTCCGGACCGAACTTGCCGCCACCGAGGAGGAATTCCACGAGGCGACCGGACAGCACGAACAGCGCGACGGCGGCCAGGGTCGTGAGGATGCCGATGACGACGAGGTTCCGGCCCAGCACGGCCCGGAACGTCGAGCCGTCGCCGTCGGCGAACGCCGCCGACAGGGTGGGGAAGACCGCCAGCGAGAACGACACGCCGATGAGGCTGACCGGCAGGACCTGGTAGTCCGACGCGAAGCTGAACGAGGACACGCTTCCCGCGCCGAGCCCGGTCGCGAGGATCGTGAACCAGAGGACCGTCAGGGGGTCGATCGGGACGCTCGCCATCCGCGGCAGCATCAGTCGGACGAACTCACGGATGGCCGCGGTATGGATCTCGAAGGACGGGCGGATCCGGAAGCTCGTCCGGCTCGCGCCGACGACGCGGATCAGGAGATGGGCCGCCGCCCCCGCAACCGCGCCCCAGGCCGTCGCGATGATCCCGAAGCGACCGGCGAAGAGGACCGTGCCGACGATGATCCCGGTCGTGTACAGGACGGGGGCGAGGGCATAGAAGACGAACCGGCGGTTCGCGATCAGGATCTCGCCGAGGGCCATCGACGCTGCGAACATGATCTGCGCGAGACAGTTGATGCGGACGAGTTGGACGTACAGTCCGCGCGTGGCGGGGTCGAAGCCCTGGCCGATGGTGTCCGCCAGCCAGGGCGCCGCCACGAAGATGAGCGCGCTCGCGAGCGCCATGACCAGCGTGACGCCGGTCAGGACCGTCCGACCGAACCCGTTCGCGACCTCCTCCTCGTCGTCATGGCGGAGGCTGCTGAAGATCGGGACGAAGGGGGCCGTCAGGCCGGCCGCCACGAGGACATCGAGCGCGATCTCGGGGATCCGAAAGGCCGCGTTGTAGGCGTCGAGCTCGGCGCTCGCGCCGTACGTGTTGGCGAACACCCGATTGCGGACGATCCCGGCGGCGAAGTAGGCGAGCGACAGGACGGACAGGACGATGGCGCCGCGGGGAACGAGCCGGTCGAACTGCAGGCGCACGGCCGCGACGGTCATACGGGTCCAGTCAGCCGCGGGCGGCGACCTCTTCGGCCTCGATGAGCCGGAGCAGCTCTGCGCTGTTGCTCAGTCGGGCATAGAACGCCCGTCGTGCCGCATCGAGCAGGATGTAGATCTCGCGGTCCGCCGCGTGATAGCGGACCGTGCTGCCGTCACGCTCGGGCACCACGATGCCCTGGCCGCGCAGGACCGCCAGCTGCTGCGAGATCGACGATCCGGTGACGCCGGTCAGGCTCTGGAGCTCGCCGACGCTCCGCGGTCCCGCCCGGAGGTATTCGAGGATGGCGATCCTGACCGGGTGGCCGAGCGCCTTGAAGAACCCCGCCTTGAACTCACGCAGGCGGTCCGTGTCGTCGGGATGGTGTGTCTGGGCGGACATGGTCGCACAGCCTAGCCGTCGATCTGGTGTTCAGCAAGTCTTCGAAGAACATGTTCTTTGAACTCTCGAAGATGGTGGTATCCTCGAGGTCAGCGCGGGACGGGCGCCAACACAAGGAGGAACTTCCATGACCGAAGCGGAACGTCCGCTGGTCGATCTGCTCGTGCTGGCAGCGAAGGCCGATCCTTCGGATCGCATCCAGTGGCGTGACCCGATCGCGGCCCATGGCTGCGAGGGGATCGATGCAGTAGCTCCCTGGTTGGTGGATCCGGCGCTGGCCGCGTTCGCCATCAGGGTCATCACGCGGGCTGGGGCCGAGGGTCAGCGAGAGCCGGCGCAGGCCGCGCTTCGCGGCGCTCGTCGCCGTCTCGACCCGCGCCTGCGTCCCGACCTCGAGTGGGCACTCGGCGTCCTCAAGCTCGGACCGGCGACCGTCACCGCGCCGTCGAAGCGCCCGGCTGTCACCCCGACACGGATGACGACGGCCCGGATGTCGACGCGACCCCGGTCGCGCTCGCCGAGGCCCGGTCTCGCCACCCCGTAAGTCGTTGGGTCGGCGGGCGGTGGGCGACCACCACCGGTAGGCTGCCGCTCGCCATGACCCGATCCCGGGCCTTCGTTCGTCCTCGACCGGCCGCCCTCGTGGCGGTCGCGGCCGTCCTGTCGATCGCCGCCGGCTGCGCGTCCGGGGATCCGTCCGGGGCGAAGCCCGATGGCTCGGCCGCGCCGTCAGCTGTCGGCGCCTCGACGGTGGTGGTCGTGCCGAGCCCGTCGTCGACCGCCTTCCACTCGGACCGGCACGGGTATTCCGTCACGATGCCAGGGCGCTGGTCGACCAACGAGCCACCGGGAGCCGGTGGCGTCCATCCCGACGAACCGGGCGTCGACACGTTCAGGAACGGCGGGCACGTGTTCTACGTGACCGCGGAGACGACGACGGGCCAGCCCAGTGCGTGGACCTGCGCCATCGTCCAGCATCTCGAGGGCCCGGACCACGGCCTCACCGCCAGAACGACAGGGCCGTTGACGGTGGATGGCGTTCCAGGCCGACTCTCCGAGTTCGAGCTCCTCATCAAGCCGTACCGGATCCACTACCTCGAGGCCGAAGTCGTGAGGGCCGGTCGTGGATACGCGCTCAGCCTCGAATCCACGACCGGCGACGATGCCGGGGACCGTGCGGTGCTCGATGGATTGATCGCCGGGTTCAGCTTCGACGGCTGAGCCCGAGGCGGTGGGTCGGGCTCGTCAGCGGGCGCCTGCGAGCGGTTCGAGATCGATCGTTCGGACGCGACGCGTGCCACCGGCGTCGGTTCGCACGGTCGCCGCGGGGATGACGCCGGCGACGAGCCGCTCGATCGTCGCTTCCTCGCCGGCATACAGACCCGTGCCCTCGATGCGGACGCGGCCGCCCACCTTGAGGTTCGAGCGACCGACGCCGGCGGTCAGGTCGATCGACACGAGGTTCGGGCGGACCATGGCGGCCTCGGGCCCGGCCCCGGCCTTCGGCGCGCCCTTCGTATGGGTGCGCGCGACCGGATAGGTCACCTTGCGACGCTTCATGCCTCCGGCTCGGCGCCATCGCGGCCGCCGCCGAGGGCGCCACCGAGCGCCGCGGCGCCATTGACGGCGGACCAGGCGATGACGGCTTCGGAGAGGGCGGCCGATCCGGGTCGAACGGCGAGTCGGTCGTCGACGCCGCGGATGCCGGCACCCAATTCGGCCAGCCGGCCGCGGTAGGTGGGCTTGTCGCCGTTCGTGCGCGGGGACGTCGGATAGACGTCGAAATAGCCGTCCGTGCTGACGACGATGTGCGCCTCGGGCGCAGAGAAGGACGTTCGAGCCATGAGAGGGATCCGATCCATCGCGCGCTGCGGACCAACGATATGTGTGCCCGGCGCCGGCGATTGCCACCCCACCATCGGGCTCCGGGACGATTCCGTCAAACGTGGCCGGGCTCGTCCCTATGATGGGACCGTCACAGGAAGGACCCACCGCCACGACGGCAGGGAGGTGGAGGACGACCGTCGCGACCGCGCCATCCTCGACCGGATCACCCGGATCCGGGCCCGCCGTCCGCGCCGTCGGCCTCGCAAAGGCGTTCGGCGACATCCGTGCGGTCGACGACGTCACGTTCGACCTCGCCCCGGGCCGGATCTACGGCATCCTGGGCCCGAACGGGTCGGGCAAGACGACGCTCATCCGCCTGCTCGTCGGGCTGACGCAGCCGACGGCCGGGCATGCCGAGGTCCTGGGCGTGGCGATGCCCTCACGCCCGACGCTGGGGCGGATCGGCTACATGACCCAGAGCGACGGGATCTACCCGGCTCTGACGGCGGGCGAGAACGTCCGGTTCTTCGCCGCCGCGTACGGGGTCGTCGGTCCTGAGGCCGCCCTCGACGCGCTGCGTGTCGTGGATCTGGCGGATCGCGTCGACTCGATCGCCGGCACGCTGTCGGGCGGTCAGCGACGTCGCCTGTCGCTCGCGTGTGCCCTCGTCCATCGCCCGCCGATCCTGTTCCTCGACGAGCCGACGGTCGGGGTCGATCCCTTGCTCCGGGTCGAGTTCTGGGCGCACTTCCGGGCGCTCGTCGAGCACGGTGCCACGATCGTCGTGTCGAGCCACGTGATGGACGAAGCCGACCGCTGTGACGAGCTGCTGTTCGTTCGCTCGGGCAAGCTCATCGCCCGCGGATCCGGCGCCGAGATCCGCAGTGCTGCCGGGACCGACGACCTCGAGGGGGCCTTCCTCCGCCTCGGCGGCGACCAGTCGGTGGCCCGATGAGCGGCCGCCGCATCCGCGCGCTCTTCCGGCGGGTGGTCCAGGAGATCCGGCGCGACCGGCCGTCGCTCGGGCTCCTGTTCATCGCGCCGATCCTGGTGACGGGGCTCGTGACGTTCATCCTTCGCGAGGGCCAGACGCCCCCCGTGCATGCCGTCATCGTCAACGAGGCCGGACCCCCGGGCATCGCGGTGGCGAACGCCCTTGGCGTGACCCTGGAGGCCGCTGGCGGCACGGCGACGATCGTCCCGGACACCGGGACCGCGGAGGCTGCGGTGAGCACCGGTTCGGCGACGGTCGCGATCACGCTGCCCTCAGGGCTGGGCACCGGCGGGGCCACCATCACCGTGCTGACCGATGGTCTCGATCCGTCCGGCGAGGCCAGCCAGGTGGCTGCCGTCGGACGTGCGCTCGCGGGGGCGGCGACTTCGATCACCGGCGTCACCCCGCCGCAGGTCGTGCACACGACGCTGTACGGGACGCCGAGCACCGACCCGATCACGACGTTCGCGCCGGCGATCGTCGGGTTCTTCGCCTATTTCTTCGTCTACATCCTCACGGGCGTCAGTTTCCTGCGTGAACGGACAGGCGGGACGCTCGAACGCCTGATGGCGACGCCGGTGACGCGGGGCGAGGTCGTGACCGGGTACATCCTCGGCTTCGGGCTGTTCGCCACGCTGCAGGTGGCGCTGCTGATGACCTGGGCGCTCGCGAGCGTGCACGTTCCGGCGATCGGTCCGCTGCCAGACTTCTGGATCGGCCTCGGTATCCCGATCGCAGGCAGCGCGGTCTACGCGTTCCTGGTCGTGATCCTGACGGCCCTCGGTGCGGTCAGCCTCGGCATCTTCCTGTCCACCTTCGCCCGCACGGAACTGCAGATCATCCAGTTCATCCCGATCGTCCTGGTCCCGCAATTCCTCCTGTCGGGCGTCCTGTTCCCGGTGGACAGCCTTCCGCCGGTGGTCCAGCCACTGACGAAGATCATGCCGCTGACGTATACCGTGGAGGGTCTGCGCAAGGTCTTCATCGCGGGGGCCGACCTTGCCAGCGCGGCCCTCCGATCCGACCTCCTCGTGCTGGCCGCGTTCGCCATCTTCTTTGCGACCATCGCCGCCCTGACGATCCGCCGCGACGTGGTCTGATCAGCCGGCGGTCAGTCGCCGGCGTCGCGTTTCTCCGTGTCGGCGAGCTTCTTGCGGTTCGTCTCGCGGGTCTTCATCAGACCATCGCCGGCGTGGCTGACGGACTCGGGTCCTGGGATCGTCGAGCGGGGCGTCTTGCCCGCGACCTTGGCGGCCGCACGAGCCTCGGCACGGGCGGCCATCCGGGCGGCGATCGTCGACTCGTAGCCCTGGTCGGTCGGCAGGTAGTAGCGCCGCGCGGCGACGGCGTCGGGCAGGTACTGCTGCTCGACGTCGGCGCCCTCGTAGTCGTGCGAGTAGCGGTAGCCGACACCGATCCCGTGCTGTTTCATCCCGCGATGCGCCGCGTTCCGCAGGTGGAGCGGCACCGGCAACGCGCCGCTCGCCTCGACATCGGACACCGCGGCCCAATAGGCGGCACCCGATCGGTTGGATTTCGGCGCCGTGGCGATATAGGTGGTGGCCTGCGCGAGGGCGTATTGCGCCTCCGGCAAGCCGATCCAGTCGAGCGCCTGGCCGGCCGCGATGGCGACCTGGAGCGCGCGGGGATCCGCGTTGCCGACGTCCTCGGATGCGCTGATGATCAGCCGGCGCGCGATGAACTTCGGGTCCTCGCCGGCGGCGATCATCGCCGCGAGCCAGTACAGCGCCGCGTCCGGGTCGTTGCCGCGCAGGCTCTTGATGAATGCGGAGACCGTGTCGTAGTGGCCGTCGCCGGCGCGGTCGTAGGCGAGGACGCGCTGCTGGGCGGCCGCCTCGACATCCTCGAGCCGTGGACTCACGCGGCCGTCGCCGTCGCGGATGTCCTCGGCCTCGGCGAGCGCGGTCGCGCCCTCGAGCACGTTGAGCGCGGCGCGGGCGTCACCGCCGGCGAGCGAGACTAGATGCTCGAACGCATCGTCCGATAACGAGACGCCGCCGGTCGGACCCTGGGGACCGGCGAGGCCCCGCTCGGCATCGGCGAGCGCTCGACGCACGACGGTCCCGACCTCATCGTCGGTCAGCGGCTCGAGACGCCACACCCGCATCCGCGACAACAACGCGGAGTTCACTTCGAAGTAGGGGTTCTCGGTCGTCGTTCCCGTCAAGGTGATGGTGCCGTCCTCGACGTAGGGGAGGAGGGCGTCCTGTTGCGCCTTGTTGAAGCGGTGTATCTCGTCGATGAACAGGATGGTCCGCTGTCCGTTCAGCGCCAGACGCTCCTGAGCCTGCGCGATGGCGCCGCGGACCTCTGCCACGCCGGACGAGACGGCCGACAGGGCGGCCATCTCCGCGCCGATCGCGTCCGCCAGCAGGCGCGCCAGCGTCGTCTTCCCGGTGCCGGGCGGGCCCCACAGGATGATCGAGGCGAGGTGGCCTCGCGCCAGTGACCGGCGGAGGGGTCCGCGCTCGCCGACAAGGTGATCCTGCCCGACGAACTCGTCCAATGTGCGGGGGCGCATCCGGGCAGCAAGCGGCTGTGCACCGGGCGGCGGTTGGAACAGAGGTTGGGGCTTCGCCCCGCCTGCCTTGGGACGGCTGGTAGGCATGCCGCCAGTCTAGAAGGGGCCGATCCCGGTGATGTGGGCGACCGCCCAAAGACCGAACAGGAAGGCGACGAGCGAACCGCCCACGACGGCGATCCGCCGAACGTCACGGGCCACGTAGGCGTACTCATCCGCCGTCGCGAGGGTGCTCGTGGCACCCGTCGTCTCGTCAGCGACCGATCGACGCGCCCGCGTCCGACGCTGGGCCTCCTCCGCCTGGCGCTCCTCGGCCACGATGGCCGCTTCGAGCTCCGCGGCTCGGGCCTCCTCAGCGTCGGTCAGTTCGGGGGGCCGCGGCTGGACCGTGGTGGTCGGGGTCGCGGGTCGCGTCGCGGTCCGCTGGAGTCGAGGGCGCTGACCCGGTCGGGTCGCGCTGCCTCTGACGCGCTTGGCCATGGTGTGAGGAGGGCCTCCATCGATCGATCGGGCTGCGCTTGGGCGCCAACGCCGCAGCGGCCGCGGTTCGAGCAGCCGACGGCAGAGGATAGCATCCCGACCGCTCGACCCGCCCTCACGGCCCCGGTGAGGTCCAGGTGAGGGTGCCCTGCTAGACTCGGCCGACCCCAGAACGGAGGACCCTCGGATCGACGCTGACGCGCTCGGGCAGCCGTACCTCGGACCGCTCATCGTCGGGCTGTGCGTCGCGGTGGTCCTCCTCGTCGTGGCGGTCATCGCCCTGGCGGTCCGGACCCGGCGGCTCGACGCCAGGCTGGTCGGCCTGACCCGTGGATCGGAGGGGCGAAGCCTCGAGGCGATCCTGGACGCCCACCTCGACCGGGTCTATGCGGTCGCGCGAGAGCTCGACGACCTGACGACGCGGATGACTATCGTCGAGGCCGCTCAACGGCGAGCCTTTCAGCGGGTCGGCCTGGTCCGCTACAACCCGTTCGAGGAGACCGGCGGGAACCAGAGTTTCGCCCTGGCGCTCCTCGACGCCGCCGGGGATGGCTGGGTCCTGTCCAGCCTGCACGCGCGCTCCGGCACGCGCGTCTACGCGAAGACGATCCGAGCGGGGCGCGCCGAGAGCGGCCTGTCCGCCGAGGAGACTGCGGCCCTCCAGCAGGCGATGGCCTGACAGGCAAGGTGTCACGGCCGCCGGCGATGCTCCCGACATGGCCCCCACCACCACGACGGCGACCTCGACCGCCGACAGCGTCCCGCCGGTGACTCGCCCTCGCACGCGACGCCGGCGCGAACCCTCGCCGCTCGACCAGCTCCCGGCATGGCGCGACCTGGTCCCGGTCATGGCGCCGAGTCCCTCGTCCGACCTCCCGACGGGGCTCGGATCGCTGCTCCGGGGCCTGAATGCCGATCAGCTCCGCGCGGTGACCCACGGTGACGGCCCGCTCCTCGTCGTTGCCGGCGCAGGTACAGGCAAGACGCAGGTCATCACCCGGCGCATCGCCTGGCTGATCGCGACCAGGCGGGCGAAGCCATCCGAGATCCTCGCCCTGACGTTCACGGACAAGGCCGCCGAGGAGATGGCGGTCAGGGTCGATCAGCTCGTGCCGTACGGCTACACGGACACCGCCATCTCGACGTTCCATGCGTTCGGCGACGGGCTCATCCGCGAGTACGCGCTGGAGCTCGGCCTGCCCACCGACCTTCGCGTCCTGTCGCGACCGGAGGTCGTCATCTTCCTGCGCGAGCACCTGTTCGAATTCCAGCTCGACGCCTACCGGCCGCTCGGCGATCCGAGGCGGTTCCTTGCCGCCCTCGCGACGCTGTTCAGCCGATGCAAGGACGAGGACATCGCGCCAGCCGACTATCTCGCCCACGCGGACCGGGTGGCCGTCGATGCTGCCCGGGTGGCCGAGGCCGCGGCCGGCGACACACGGGATCCCGATGCCGCCGATGCGGTCGCCGAGGAGGCTCGCCGACAGGCCGAGCTCGCCCGCGCCTATGGCACCTACCAGGACCTGATGGCGGCCAATGGCTGCATCGACTTCGGCGACCAGGTGGCGCTCGCCCTTCGACTCGTGCGGACCTCCGCCGCGGCTCGCACCGCGGCCGCCGGACGGTTCCGCTTCATCCTCGTCGATGAGTTCCAGGACACGAACCGCGCGCAGGCCGAGCTGGTCGCGGCGCTGGCGGACGGCCACCGCAACGTCACCGTCGTCGGCGACGACGACCAGGCGATCTATGCCTTTCGAGGCGCTGCAGTCGACAACATCCTCGCCTTCCAGGACCGCTACCTGGGTGCCCGGACGGTCGTCCTTCGACGGAATTATCGATCCCTGGCGCCGATCCTCGACGCGGCGTACCGGCTCATCCGCTTCAACGATCCGGAACGACTCGAGGTTCGGACCGGGATCGTGAAGCGGCTTCGCGCGGATCGGGTCGCCCCATCGCCGGCGCCGGTCCGGCTCGAGGCGTTCGCGACGGGTGACGAGGAGGCCGACTGGATCGCGGCCGAGATCGCGCGACGGATCGGGGCCGGCGCCGCGGCGCGCGACCACGCCATCCTGGTGCGCGCGAACGGTCACGCCGACCCGTTGCTGCGCGCCCTCAACCTCGCCGGGGTCCCATGGCGCTTCTCGGGCACGTCCGGCCTCTACTCGCGACCCGAGGTCCGGCTGCTCCTGTCGTTCCTCCGGCTCGTCGCCGATCCGGACTCGAGCGTCGACCTCTACGCACTCGCCACGTCGGACCTCTACAGGCTCGGCGGGGACGACCTCACTGCGATCGTCAACATGGCGAGGCGCCGCAATCGCTCCGTCTTCGACGTGCTCGATGAGCTCGACCGCCAGCCTGGCATCCTCCGCGTGGCGCCGGAGACGCGGGCGACGGCGTCGAAGCTGGTCGCCGACCTGCGCGGATACGCGCAAGCGGCGCATGAACAGCCGGCCGGCGAGTTGCTCTACCGGTTCCTGCGCGACAGCGGACTGCTCGCGAGGCTGGTCGGCACCGATTCGCCATCGGCCGAGGAGGCGCTCGGGAACATCGCCCGCTTCTTCGAGATCGTGCGGTCCCAATCGGCGCTGCTGGTCGACGATCGCGCGGTCTTCGTGGCCCCGCACCTCGCGACGCTCATCGAGGCCGGCGACGATCCGGCGACCGCCGAGCTGGATCCTGACGCCGACGCCGTCGCGGTGCTCACGGTCCACAAGGCCAAGGGCCTCGAGTTCCCGGTCGTCTTCCTGCCTGGCATGGTCGCCGGCCGCTTCCCGTCGGGCGGTCGGCGCGAACCGCTGGCCCTGCCGGCGGGACTCGGCCGCGGGCTCCCCCCGACGGCGGCTTCGTCGTTGGCCGAGGAACGGCGGCTGTGCTACGTGGCGATGACCCGAGCCCGAGATGAGCTGATCCTGTCGCATGCCGCCGACTACGGTGGCGCGCGAGCTCGGCGTGTGTCGCCGTTCGTGCTCGAGGCGCTGGACCTGCCGGCTGCGTCGGGGATCCCGGGTGCCGGAGCGCATGCGGCGACGCCCGTGGAGCGGCTGGCCGCGTTCGAGGCGATCGCGGCGCCGGTCGGCCGCCCGGACGGCCCGATCACCGAACCGCTGTCGCTCAGCTTCTACCAGGTCGACGATTACCTGACCTGTCCGCTCAAGTACAAGTACGCGCACGTGCTGCGCGTGCCGCTTGCGCCACACCACGCGATCGTCTACGGGGCGGCCCTCCACAAGGCGGTGCAGCTGTTCCACCACCGCCACGCGAAGGGCCACGTGATGGGCGAGACCGAACTGTTCGAGGTCTTCGAATCGGCGTGGTCCAACGAAGGCTTCGTGAGCCGGGATCACGAGGAGGCGCGGCTCGAGGCGGGCCGTGCCGCGCTTCGCCGGTTCCGGGCCGCGCAACTGGAGCCTGACGCGGTGATCCCGACCTACGTCGAGCGCGAGTTCAGCTTCACGCTCGGTGGGGATCGGGTCCGGGGGCGGTGGGACCGGGTCGACGTCGTGCCGGTCGAGGAGGGGACCGTGCCGAGGGACCGTCGGTCAGACGGCCCGAGTGCCGACGTCGTGTCGCCGACCCTGGACATGCTGGGACCCGAGCGGGTGACCATCACGGACTACAAGTCGTCCGACGTCCGCGATCCGGCGAAGGCCCGACAGCGCGCGCGGGATTCGCTCCAGCTCCAGATCTACGCGATGGGCTACGAAGCGATGACCGGCCGATTGCCCGATGCGCTCGCGCTGTACTTCCTCGAATCCGGGTTGATCGGCGAGGTCGAGGTCGATCCCCGGCGGCTGGCCAAGGCCCGTGACAAGATCGCCACGGCGGCGGCCGGGATCCGCGCCCGCGACTACACGCCGAAGCCCGACTACCTCGCCTGCACGTATTGCGCGTTCAGCGATATCTGTCCCGCGAGCGTCGCTCGTTGACGACCGGGCGGCCGACGGCGTCGGCGTGGGGACCGACCCTCGATGCCGTTCAGGGAGAGGTCGTCCTCGCCGACAACCTCGAGGTGCTTCGCGTCCTGCCCGCGTCGTCGATCGACCTCATCTACGTGGATCCGCCGTTCGGGACCGGTCGGACGCAGACGATGGATCGGATCCAGACCGGCCACGGCCAGGGCGTGCGCCGTGGCTTCGGTGGTCGCGAGTACGCGTTCGATGTCGTGTCCTCGCATCGATATCGAGACGACCTGCCGCTGGACGACTATCTCCGGTTCCTGGGCGAACGGCTGACGGAGATGCATCGCACCCTGACCGAGAACGGATCGCTATACCTTCATCTCGACTTCCACACGGTCCATCACGCGCGCCACCTCATGGACGACATCTTCGGCCGCGACGGATTCCTCAACGAGATCATCTGGGCGTACGACTACGGCGGTCGCGCCCGCGACCGGTGGGCCCGCAAGCACGACAACATCCTCTGGTACGCGAAGGGTGCGTCCTGGACCTTCGAGCGCGAGGCGATCGACCGGATCCCGTACATGGCACCCGAGCTGGTCGGCCCGGAGAAAGCCGCCCGCGGAAAGCTTCCGACCGATGTCTGGTGGATGACCATCGTGCCGACCAGGGGCCGCGAACGAACCGGCTATCCCACCCAGAAGCCGGTCCGATTGCTCGAGCGCATCGTCCGCGCCTCCAGCCGCCCCGGCGACCTCGTCGCCGACTTCTTCTGCGGCAGTGGGACCACGGGGGTCGTCGCCCGCCGGCTCGGGCGGCGTTTCCTGCTGGTCGACTCGGACCCCGACGCGATCAGGATCACGGAGGAGCGCCTCGCCTCGGTCGACTCGGACGCCCGATAGGGCATTCGCCCCACTCGACGGCCGCATCGCTTCCGACCATCCTTCGCCACCATCCCGGGGATCGGGATCGATGCAGGAGCGCCGATCGGCGATGGATCGCCTGGCACGCTGGATCCGACCGTGGGCCGTGACCGACGGCCACGAGGTTCTAGACTCGCTGATCATGGAAGCGCGCGACCGGACCGCCAATCTCGGGTTCTTCGCCGCCGCTGCCGTCGTCTGGGTCCTGGTCGGTTTGGTCATCACGACGCGTGATCCCGTGACTGACCCGGGCGCCGGGTTCCTGGGCGCCGCCCTGATCGGCCTCGCCGTCGCCCTGACGCTGATCCCGCTCATGTGGCTGACCGTGTTCGGGCGCCACAAGCGGATCGCCTACCGCGGTGACTGGTTGCGCGCGATCCGACGTTCCGCGTGGGTCGGCATCATCGTCACCGTCCTGATCGTCCTCCGGCTGCAGGGCCTTCTCGAGCTGCCGATCGCGCTGTTCATGATCGCGCTGGCCATGGTCGCGGAGGCCACCCTCTCCGCCGAGCGCTGACGCCGAGGGCCGGCGAGCGCGACGAGCCGCGGGACGATAGGCTGTCGCCTCCTCGTCCTACGACCCATGGAGATCGCGTGGCCCAGCTGACCGCCGTCCATCCCGCCGAGCCACATGCCGAAGCCAAGGGCCGGCTCGCCGATGCGGTCGAGGCCGCCCGCTCCGAGATCCTCGACCTCTCGCGCCGCATCCACGCGAACCCCGAGCCGGCCTTCGAGGAGGTCAAGGCCGCCGGGTGGGTCGCCGAGATCCTCGCTCGCCACGGGTACCAAGTCGAGCATCCGGCCGGCAGGCTGAGGACGGCCGTGCGCGCGATCCGGCGCGGCGGTCGCGCCGGCGCCGGGCCGCGGATCGGGATCCTGGCCGAGTACGACGCCCTGCCCGGGCTGGGACATGGGTGTGGCCACAACACGATGGCGGCGTCGGGCGTGGGTGCGGCCATCGCCCTCGCCGCGCTCGCCGACGAGCTCCCCGGCGAGATCGTCTTCCTCGGGACACCAGCCGAAGAGCGGGGGAGCGGCAAGCAGATCATGATCGACGATGGCCTGTTCGAGGGGCTGGACGCGGCGCTGCTGTACCACCCGTGTGACCGGAACCACGTCGAGAGCCACCCGCTCGCATCCGAAGACGTCGATGTCGTCTTCACGGGTCTCCAGGCGCATGCCTCGTCCGACCCGTGGCGTGGCCAGAACGCGCTCGACGCGCTGATCCTGCTCTTCACCTCGGTCGGGCTGTGGCGTCAGCAACTGCGGCCCGAGGCCCGCGTCCACGGCATCATCCGCGAGGGCGGTACCGCCGCCAACATCATCCCCGACCGGTCATCGGCCTGGTTCATGATCCGCAGCGACGACGAGGCCGAGTACGAACGGATGAAGGTCCGCTTCGGCGAGCTGTGCGCCGCCGCCGCGCTCGCGACCGCGACGACCGTCGACGTCGTCTTCTCGGGTCGAGCCACGACGATGCAGAACAACCCGGTCCTCGTCGAGCGGTTCCGGGCGAACATGGCCGCCTACGGCATCGAAGACCAGGGTGACGACCCGAACGCCGGTTCGACCGACATGGCCAACGTCAGCTGGGTCTGCCCGACCATCCATCCGGACCTCGCGATCGCCCCTGAGGGGACACCCGGACACTCGGTGCTGTTCCGCGATGCCGCCGCGACACCGGCCGCCGACGAGACGACGCTCCTGGCCGCGACCCTGGTCGCCCAGACCGCCTACGAGCTCTTCGCGGATCCGGATCTCGTCGCCGCGGCCTGGAGTGCGTTTCGCGGGCCGGGCTGAGCGGCCTTCGTCTCAGAGCACCGAGCGCAGGATCTCCTCGAGGCGCCACAGCTCGTGGAACGAGCCGTACAGCGGGATCGGGGCGAGACGGATGATGTCCGGGGCGCGGAAGTCGGCGACCACCCCGCGGTCCGCCAGTCGGGCGAGGACCCCCGGCGCATCCGCGAACCGCAGCGACAGCTGAGCGCCGCGCGCGTCGGGGTCCGACGGCGTGATGACCGGGACTTCGAGCGCGGCCAGGGTGTCCGCCAGGTACCCGGTCAGCCGCACGGAACGCTCGCGCAGATCGGGTAGAACGACCTCGTCGAAGATCGCCAGCGACGCCGCCAGGGCGACCATGTTGAACAACGGCGAGGTCGACATCTTCCAGGCCGCGGCCCCGGCGTCGGCCATGAACGGACCGTCTGGATCGAACCGATGGTCGGGCGTCGCTCCCCACCAACCGGTCAGCCGCGGCGTGTCGGCACCCGGCCCGGTGTGGCGGTCGTGGACGAAGATGGCCCCGACCGAACCGGGTCCGCCGTTGAGGTACTTGTAGGTGCACCAGGCGGCGAAGTCGACGCCGTCATCGTGGAGCGCCAGCGGGACGTTCCCGGCCGCGTGCGCCAGCTGCCAGCCGGCCAGCGCGCCCACCGCATGTGCGGCGGCCGTCAGTCGCCCGACCGGGAGCCGCTGCCCTGTCGCGAAGTTGACGCCGTCCAGCAGGACGAGCGCGAGGCGCGCCCCGTGGTCCGCGATGGCGGCCTCGAGGTCCTCCACCCGGAGGATGTCCTCGCCGGGCCGGGGCTCGACCACGACCAGGTCGGTCCGTGGGTCCAGACCGCGCCACGCCAGGTGACTCGTCAGCGCGTGCCGATCCGATGGGAAGAGCGGGGCCCCAGACAGGATCCGTCGTCGAGCCCCCGACGGCCGGAAGAACGAGGCGAGGAGGAGGTGGAGGTTGACCGTCAACGTGTTGAGGATCGCCACCTCGGTCGTGCGGGCGCCCACCAGGCGCGCCATCGGCGCACGGAAGACCTCGTCGTAGGTGAACCACGGATCGCCCGGTGCGAAATGGCCCTCGACACCGAGGTGCGCCCAACGGTCAAGCTGCGCCTCGATCGCGGGACGGACGGTCGTCGCCTGCAGCCCGAGCGACTGGCCGGCCATGTAGATCGCGGGCGGGCCGCCGAGGCCGAGCGGACCGACCGGGAGCAGGAACCGGGCACGGTACGCGCTGAGCCGGTCCGCGGCGTCGCGCGCGAGCGCGTCCGCTTCCGTGTGGGGCGGCGCGTCCATCGGGTCCTCGGTCATCCCCGCGAGCTCGTCACGACCGAAGCGTAGCGGCCGCCGACCGGGTGCTACCATCCGCTCGGCGCGCCCCGCTGGACGACGACTTCGAACCGGCGGCGCCCCGAGCGAGACGGCATCGATCCGACGCGGCCGCACGCCGCCGCCGTCTCCGGAGGATCCAGTGGCTGACCGCCCCCACGATCCCGACCTCGATCGCGACTTCGCCCGCCTGAACGGCTGGGATCGCGACTACGAGACCTTCGACGACTTCGACCTGCCGACCTATGTCGGGCCTGCCACGTTCATGAAGCTGCCATGGATCACCGACCCCGCCGAATTGCGCCGACGGGCCGTCGACGTCGCGATCATCGGCGCCCCGTTCGATGACGCCGTCAGCCACCGACCGGGGGCCCGGTTCGGGCCGCGGGCCATCCGTGAAGCCCAGTACACGTCGGGCACGATCCATTCGCTCCAGCTCGAGGTCGATCCGTTCGAGGTGCTGACGGTCGTCGACGCGGGCGACGCCAACCTGACCCCGGCCTGGATCGAGCGCGGTCACGCGATGATCTACCGCAAGGTCCGCGAGGTGGCCGAGGCCGGGGCGATCCCGATCATCCTCGGTGGCGACCATTCGATAACCTGGCCGGCCGCGACCGCGGTCGCCGAGGTCCGCCGGCCCGGGAGCATCGGGATCGTCCATTTCGACGCCCACGCCGATACCGCGACCGACACCTGGGGCGTGCTGGCCAGTCACGGCACGCCGATGCGCCGGCTCATCGAATCTGGCGCGGTCAAAGGCACCAATTTCGTCCAGGTCGGGCTGCGCGGCTACTGGCCGCCACGGGAGACCTTCGACTGGATGAAGGAGAACGGCCTGCGCTGGCACTTCATGCGCGAGATCGAGGAACGTGGCGCGGAGGCCGTCATCGCCGACGCGATCGCTGAGGCGCTCGACGGGCCCGACTACGTGTACCTGTCTCTCGACATCGACGTCATCGATCCGGGCATGGCGCCCGGCACGGGAACGCCGGAGCCTGGCGGGATGCTCACCCGCGAAGTCCTCCGGGCGATCCGCCAGATCGTCGGGGCGGTCGAGCTTGCCGGGATGGACATCGTCGAGGTCTCGCCGCCGTACGACCAGGCGGAGACGACGGCGATGGCCGCCAATCGGGCCGCCCTCGAGGCCATCTGTGCCCTGGCCGTTCGCCGCCAGGCGGGCCACCGGGTCCGCTGGGAGGGGTAGGGCATCGACGGCTCCGCGTTCGATCGGCCCGACGCCGCGACGGCGGCCGCGCTGGCACGCCTGTACGACCTCGACCTGGCCGACGATCCGGGGGATCTCGACCTGTATCTCGCGCTGGCCGGCCGGACGGGAGGCCCGATCCTGGAACTCGCCGTCGGCAGCGGCCGGCTGGCCGTGCCGCTGGCCGAGGCTGGCTATGAGGTCACCGGCGTCGACCTCGATCCGGCGATGCTCGATCGGGCTCGGGATCGGGCGCGACGGGCCGGCGTCGAGGGGGGCGTGGACCTCGTCGAGGCCGACCTCGTCGGCCTCCAGCTGCCGGGCGCGGGCCGCTACGCCCTCGCCTTCCTCGCCCTCAACTCCATGCTCGTCCTGTCGGGCCGAGGCGCCCAGCGAGCCGCCATGCGCGCGCTCGCCGATCACCTCGCCCCCGGCGGCCTCGCAGTCGTCGACGTCTGGATCCCCGATGCCGAGGACCTCGCGCGCTTCGATGGCCGGGTCATCCTCGAATGGCCGCGGCTCGACCCCGAGACCGGGGCGATCGTGACCAAGGTGGGCTCCGCCCAGCATGACGCCGCGGCTGCCACGGTCACCCTGACGACGATCTTCGAGGAAGGTGGCCAGGGTGGCTCGTCCAGGCGATGGGTTCGGCGCGATCGGATGCGCCTGATCTCGGTCGAGGAACTGCGCGCCCATGCCGAGGATGCAGGTCTGACGGTCGAGCTGATCGCGGGGGGTTATGACCTGGGGCTGCTCGGTCCCGGCAGCGAGCGGGCCATCCTCATCGCGGTCAAGACGTGACCTTCTCAGGGACCATCTTGGGGGTGGGACCTCCGGGTAGGTCCGTGCCCGAGACTGCGTGGTATCGTCGGCCCGATGCCAACGAGTGATCAGACGCGCCTGCTCATCGTCGAGGATGTCCCGCAGGTCGCCCAGTACATCCGCGGCCTCCTGAACGCTCAGAGTCGAGTCAAGCTGCTCGATGTCCTCAGCGAGGGTGGCAAGGCGGTCGCCGCGATCCAGGAGCTGAGGCCGGATGTCGTCCTCGTGGATGCGCTCCTGCAGGGTCGGATCAAGGGACCCAAGCTCGTCGAGCTGATCCGCGAGTCCGAGCTGGGCGTCCCGGTCATCGTGCTGACCGTGCCGCAGAACCCGGTCGAGACCGACCCCGCTGCCGGCATCCACGGCGTCCTCGCGATGCCGTTCTCCGGCTTCGACCTGATGACCCGGATCGCGTCGGCGCGCAAGGAATTCGAAGCCCATGAGGCCGTCACCTCGACCCGCGTGATGAGCGTGTTCGCGCCAAAGGGCGGCGTCGGCAAGACCACCATCGCGCTCAACCTTGCGGTCGCCTTCGGCCAGCTCAACCAGCGGACCGTCCTGATCGACGGCAGCCTCCAGTTCGGGGACCTGCGCTCGCTGCTCAAGGTCCCGGTTGACGCTCCGTCCATCCTCGACCTGCCGACCGATCGCATCGCCGAATCGGACCTCAGCGACGTGCTCTGGCGAGACCCGTCAGGCATCGACATCCTGCTCGCTCCGCCGCGCATCGAGATGGCCGAGATGCTGACGCCACGCGACGTCGACAAGGTCCTCTCGCTGCTGCGCCGTGTCTACGAGGCGATCGTCATCGACATGTCGAGCCACCTCAACGACATCAATCTCGCGTTCCTCGACGCCAGCGACGCGATCATCGAGATCGTCACCTACGACTCGACCACGATCCACAACACGGTCGCCATCGCCGACACGTTCCGCTCGATCGGCTACCCGGCGTCGAAGGTCCGCTACCTCGTCAACCGGGCGGACTCGCCGGGCGGCATCGATCCGGTCGACCTCGAGCGGGCGCTCGGCCGGGTCCCGGAACACCGGGTGGTGTCGGACGGACGGCTCGTCGTCCAGTCCAACAACGAAGGCGTCCCATTCGTGCTGGCCAACCCGGACGCCGCGATCAGCGTCGACATCACGCGTGTGGCCAGCGAGCTGCTCAACGCGGGCCGGGTGGCGACGCTGGCCGGGCGGTCCTGAACCAGCCATGTCGGACGCGCGCCCGATCGGGGTCTTCGACTCCGGTGTGGGCGGCCTGACCGTCCTGCGCGAGATCGTCCGCCGCTCGCCCTCGGAGTCCACGATCTATCTCGGTGACAACGCCCGCGCGCCGTATGGCGTGCGTTCGGACGAGGAGGTTCTGGCGTTTTCGGCTCAATCGCTCGACCTGTTGGCCGAGCGCGACGTCAAGGCCATCGTCGTCGCCTGCAACACCTCCACGGCCGTCGCGATCGGCACGCTTCGACGCCGCTACGACCTGCCGGTCCTCGGGGTCATCCGGCCCGGTGCGACGACGGCTGCCCTCGCGACCCGCAATGGGCGCGTCGGGGTGATCGCGACACCGGCCACCATCCGCTCGCACGCCTACTTCGGGGCGATCAAGGACGAGAACCCCGCGCTCGAGGTGTTCGAGCACGCCACTCCGGCACTCGTGCCGCTGGTCGAGGCCGGCCACCTGTCTGGACCGGCCGCCGAGGCCGCGGTGGCCGACGCCCTGGCGCCGCTGCTCGGCGAACGGGCGGCGGCGGACGGGACGATCACCGGGCGGCCGCCCGGCACGACGATCGACACGTTGCTCCTCGGATGCACCCACTACCCGCTGTTGCGGGCGATCATCGCCGCCCAGGTCGGCCCGGGCGTCGCCATCGTGGACTCGGCGACCGCGACCGCATCGGCGCTGGCCGAGCTCCTGAGTGTGAACAAGATGGAAACGCCCGGAACCGCCTCCGACGCCGTCCACCGGCAGTTGACGACGGGCGATGCCGCGACCTTCCACGCCCTCGCCAGCCGGCTGTTCGGGTCGGCCTTCCCCGACGTCGAGCGAGTCGAACTCGCGGTCGCCGCGCGATGAGCGACCGGGCGGATCGCGGGCGCGGCCCGGCGTGGCGCGACGACCGGGTGTGGCAGGCGGGGTTCCTCCTGGGGTCGGCCCTCGGCGCGGCCGCGACCGTCGTCGGTCGGCATGCCGAACGTTCCGCTCGGCAGGGACTCGTCGACTGGCCGGAGGTCGAGCGCATCGCCGTCGGTCGATTGCGAGGCGCCCCCGGCACACTGGACCCGGCCGAGCTTCGAGCCACCGAACCGGCCTATGCCGAGGCGATGGCCCGGATCGTCCCGGCGCTCACGGAGGCGCTCGGCACCGACCTCCCTGGCGTCGTGGAACGCTCCGGTGTCGTCGATCGGGCGGGTTGGGTCCGGGCCAATGTCGGCGGTTTCGCCTCGCTCATCGGCAAGCTCGAGACCGACCTGCTCGACCAGGTCATCCCACCCGGTGGCGGACTTGCGAAGGCGACCATGGCGCTCGCCAATCGCTGGGTCACGACGCGCCAGCTGGGCTTCCTGCTCGGGTTCATGGGCGCGCGCGTCCTCGGCCAGTACGACCTCGCCCTGCTCTCCACCGAGGCGGCGCCCGGGCGCCTGTTGTTCGTCGAGGAGAACATCCGAGCGACCGCGCGTGCCCTTGGCGTCCCGATCGGTCCCTTCCGGACGTGGATCGCGCTGCACGAGACGACGCACGCATTCGAGTTCGAGGCGCATCCATGGCTGCGGCCGTTCCTGGCGGAGCGCCTCGAGCGCCAGCTGACGCTGTTCGGCAAGGACGCCCGCGGCCTCGGTCGGGAGGCGATGCGGGGCCTGGGCCGATCGCTCCGCGGCGAAGCGGGCGGCGAGCATTGGATGGAGCGGATGATGGGTCCGGAGCAACGTGCCCTGTTCCGTGAGACCCAGGCCGTGATGAGCCTGCTCGAGGGGTTCAGCGACTACGTGATGGACGAGGTCGGCCGCGACCTCGTGCCGGAGGTCGAGCAGATCAGCAAGCGTTTCCACGAGCGGCGCACCAAGCGGACGCCGTTCGAGCGCTCGGTGCTCCGACTGACCGGGATGGACCTCAAGCTCGAGCAATACCGCAAGGGCGAGGCGTTCGTGCGAGCCATCGCAGACCGCGCCGGACCATCGGCACTGGTCACCCTCTGGGAGGGGCCCGAGACGCTGCCACGCGACGGCGAGATCGAGGCGCCCGAGCGCTGGATCGCGCGGGTCATGGGCGGCTCGCGCGGATGACCGAGGCGAACGTCGGGCGAGCAGGCCCCGGGTCCGGACGGGGCGGCGCTCCGACGGCGATCGCCCTGAGCCCGATCCTGTCCGCTCGCTACCGCTCCCGGGACCTCGAGCGGATCCGGGCCGCCGCGCCCGGGGCGCGGATCGTGACGGTTTCGGTGGAGGGCCTCGCCGACGGCCCGCTGGAGGACGTGGAGGTGATGCTCCGCGGCTGGCTCACGACCGATGCGTTCGACCGGATCCTGGTCCGGGCACCGCGTCTGAGCTGGGTCCATTCGGCGGCATCGGGTGTCGAAGGTGCCCTGACGCCGACGGCCGTCGCCCGCGGTCTCGTCGTGACCAACGCCCGCGGCGTGTTCAGCCGGCCGATCGCCGAGTACGTGATGATGATGATCCTGGCGGTCAGCCGGCGGTTGCCGCAGCTCCTGGAGCTCCAGCGCGAACGCACCTGGCAGCCGCTCGAGGGCGCCGAGCTCCGCGACGTCACCGTCGGGATCGTCGGGCTCGGCTCGATCGGCCGAGCCGTGGGAGCCCTGGCGACCGCGTTCGGCTGCCGCGTCGTGGCCGTGCGCCGGAGCGGTGCTGATGGCGTCCCGACTGCCTCGGCCGGCGACGACGGTGACCGGGCGTCCGGGGAGGTCGCCCTCGACCGGGTCGGTGGACCCGAGACCCTGCCCGGACCTGCTGGCCGAATCCGACTTCGTGGTCCTGGCCGCTCCGCTGACCCCCGCGACCGAGAAGATGATCAACGACGAGACGCTGGCGATGGTCAAGCCCGGCGCGTGGCTGATAAACGTCGCCCGCGGACGGCTCGTCGACGAGCGCGCGCTCCTTCGAGCGCTCCGCGACGGCGACCTCGGGGGTGCCGTGCTCGACACGTTCCGCGACGAACCCCTGCCGCCGACCTCGCCCTTCTACGACCTGCCCAACGTCATCGTCACGCCCCACACGGCATGGTCGAGCGGACGCGTCCTCGACCGGAGCGTCGAGCTGTTCTGTGACAACCTCCGGCGTTTCGCGGCGGGGGAGCCGCTCCTCAACGTGGTCGACCCGAGCGCGGGGTACTGAACCCCGGCTACGATCGGGCGATGCAGATCGCCATCGTCGGGCTTGCCGGATCGGGCAAGACGACCGTCTTCAATACCCTCACCCGCGGGCATGCCGAGACCGGCGGCTACGGCGGCGTCACCCTCAACGTCGGAGTCGTCAAGGTGCCCGACCCTCGCCTGGACGCCCTGGCCGCCATCTTCAAGCCGAAGAAGATCGTCCAGGCCGACGTGACGTACGCGGACCTGCCGGCTCCGCCCCCGTCGACCGAGGGCCACATCGGGACCGAGGAGCTGCCGCCCGACCATCTCGCCCGGCTGCGGGACTCGGATGCCCTGCTCCATGTCGTGCGCGCGTTCGACGATCCGGCCAACCCGCACGCCGAGGGGAGCGTCGACCCGGCCCGCGACATGGAGCGACTCGACCTCGAGTTCCTGCTCGCCGACCTGTCGATGGCCGAGCGCCGGATCGAACGGCTCAAGACGAGCGCACGACACGGCAACCCGGCCGAACGCGAGGCGGCCGAGCGCGAGGACGTCGTCGTCCGCCGGATCCACGCCGGTCTCCAGGCCGGTTCGCCGATCCGCGATCTCGGTCTGGACGCCGATGAGGAGAAGGCGATCCGAGGGTTCCGCTTCCTGAGCCAGAAGCCGGTCCTCATCCTGCTCAACGTCGGCGAGAAGGACCTCGCGGCCGCGGGGAGCCTGGTGGAACGGGTGGCCGCCGGGTACGACCATCGCCACGCGCTCATCGAGGCCCTGTCCGCGCGGATCGAGATGGAACTCGGCGAGCTGGAACCCGACGAGGTGGCGGTGTTCATGGAGGAGCTCGGCATCGCCGAGTCGGGCCTCGACCGCGTGATCGGCCTGTCGTATCGCCTGCTCGGGCTCATCTCGTTCCTGACCGCGGGACCCGACGAGGTTCGTGCCTGGCCCGTGCCGGATGGCTCGACCGCGGTTGATGCCGCCGGCGCCATCCACACCGACCTGGCCAACGGGTTCATCCGCGCCGAGACGGTCGCCTACGACGACCTCATCGCGCTCGGCTCGATGGCCGAGGCGCGCAAGGCCGGCCGTCTCCGTTCAGAAGGCAAGACCTACCGGGTGCACGACGGCGACGTGCTGGAGATCCTCTTCAGCCGCTGAGCCCCTCGCCGTCAGGCGTCAGTTCAGCCGGCTCGACCCCGGGTCGAACTCGGCGACGACCGTGTTGAAGGCCTTGCCCTCGTCGAGGTCCTGCGCGGGATCCTCGTCGTCGTGGTCCTCATCCTCTTCCGCGTCGGCGAGGTCGACCTCCAGATCGGTCAGGAAGTTCTCGGCATCATCGGTCGAGATGTTGACCGATGCGACCAGGCGATCGTCGCTGACATGGATGAACCCGTGGTCGCGCTCGAGCTCGATGGCGATCGCCTCCGACAGCGTATCGTGCCGGTAGTCGTCCTGGATCCGGCGGCGGATCGACTGGACGAGATCGAAGAACTCCTCGGGTTCCCATTCCGATTCGCTGACCACGAGCGTGTCCGAGTAGACCTCGTTGTCGCCCTCGTGCAGCTCGTAGAAGAACATGGCGCGAGTATACGGCCGCGACCTTCGCGGGCCGGTGATGGAGGTGTCGGTGGCCGCACGGATCGAGGTGCTCCACGTCGGTTCGGCCTGCCGCGACGTCGATGCCTCGGATCCTCGTGGCTGGCGACTGGGCGGTGGCGTGACCTATGCCGCCCTGACGACCGCCCGGCTCGGCCTGCGGACGGCGGCGGTCGTCGGGGTCGACGCGGAGGCGGCCACAGCCGACGAGTGGGTCGCGTTGCGGGATGCCGGCGTGGATCTCCTGTCGGTGCCGTTGCCGGAAGGCCCGATCTACCACAACGTCGAGACACCGACCGGTCGGGTCCAGACGTGCATCCAGCGAGGTGTCCCGCTGCCCGTCGTCCCGTTGCCAGGATCTTGGTCGGCGAGCGCCGCCTGGTCGGTCGTGCCCGTTGCCGACGAGATCGGCGACGCGTGGGCGGCGGCATTGCCGGAGAGCGCGTTCGTGTCGGTCGCCTGGCAGGGCCTCTTGCGCAACCTCGAGGCGGGTCGACGTGTCACGCCTCGCGCTCCACGACTGACCCGGCTGGTCCGACGGGCCGATCTCGTCGGGGTGAGCCATCGCGACCTCGATCCGTCCACGCGCCTGGCCGACCTCGCGCCGTTCCTGCATCCCGGCGCCCACCTGCTCGTGACGCGCGGCGACCATGGCGGACTGCTCGTCACGATGGGACCGGATGGACCGACGGAGACACTTCGCTACCGGCCGACCACGACGACCCGCGAACTCGACCCGACCGGGGCCGGCGACACCTTCCTCGCGGCACTCGTGGCATCGGCGATCCGACCAGCCATCGCCGGCCGGCGCCGGTCGAGGCGAGCGCTCGATCTTCGCTTCGCTTCGGCGGCCGGCTCGCTGGCCGTGGAGGCCCCCGGCCTGGCGGGCGTGCCTGACCGCGCGGCGGTCAACCTGCGCGTGGTTCGTGAGCGGGTGCGCCGCGCCATCCTCCCCGCCGAGGACGCCCAGGTCGGCGAACTCGACGACGACGCTCCGCGCTAGCGGCTACACGGCGAGACGGGTGGGCGACCGGTCGTGCTTCGGAGTCGGGCGACGCGGCGGTCCAGGTCCGCCTCGAGGGCCGGTTCCGGGCGCCCCAGACGCCGCCGCCGCTCGACCTGACCGAGGCCGCGCAGGGCCGTCGCCAGGGCCGCCTGGCGATCGCGCAGCCGGTGCTCGTGGAGCTTGGCCAGCTCGATCGTCGCGAGGATCGCGGTGCGACCCGGTCCTGCGGCCAGGGCGCCCCACGCTTCCGCAGCGTCCGCATGACGCCCGAGCCGGCGCAGGACATGAGCGCGATCGATCGCGATCCGTTCCGTCGTCCAGGGCGCATCGAAGGCGGCCGTGCGCGGCGCGACCGTGCTGGAGTCCGGCCGCCTCGGCCGTCCCCCGAAGTCGGCCGGCCGTCGTGGGGACCACCACGGCTCGTCGTCGGGGCGGGTCGGGTGGGACCGTGCGGGGGGCGCGGTCGTCCGCTCGGTCGGGGCCGGCGGGCGGTTCGCGGCCGCGTCCAGACAGGCCAGGGCCTCGGTCAGCCGGCGCTCACGCGTGAAGGCCCGAGCGAGCCCGGCCAGGTCTCCAGGCGGCGCCTCGAACCGCTCGGGCTCGCCGTACCCGGCCGCGAGGTAGGCGAGGAGGCGCGCGAGCGATCGGACGTCCTGGTCGTTGTGGCGAACGACCTCCGCAAGCCCATCGGTCGAACCGCCTCGCAGGAAATCGAGATAGCGGCCTGGGATCTCCCAACCCTCGACATCGCCCACCCGGTGCAGGCCCAGCAGGCTCGCCTCCGCGGTTCGCAGGCGGGCATCCGCCATCCGGTGTCGGAACAGGCGACGGACGATGGGCAGCAGGTCGAGGTGGCCGGCGTGGCTGGCGGCCGGTCGGCCGACCATCCGGTAGCGTGCCACCAGGAGCGGCCAGTCGAAGCCCCGGCCGTTGTACGTGACGAGCCACGCGGTCGGGGCGATGGTCGCGGTGAGGGCTGTCAGCAGCGCTCGCTCGTCGGGATGATCGGGCAAGAGCAACTGGACCTGGCGAAAGCGGTCGCCCTCCCACCAGCCGAGTCCGATCAGCCAGGCGACCGTGCCGGCCGCGGTGGCAAGACCCGTGGTCTCCGTGTCGAGGCAGACGAGCGGCGTCCCCCGGGGCGGCTGGCCGGGCAACGTCGCGAGTCGCTCGCGATCGACGGGGATCGTCCTGGTCGGCGCGTCGCAGCGGACGATGACGCCCTCGGACGTGCGCACGACCTCCCCATCGAGGGCCGCGGCCAGGCGCTCCGCGCCCTCGGGCCCGCCCGTTCCACCGATGGTGGGCGTCTCGTCGGCCAGCGGATCGCGTGTCGCTGCCCGGTATCGCTCAAGTCGATGGGCGAGGGTCGCCCCGCCTCCGATCATGCGCCGGCTGCCACGGCCACCGGTGCGCCCAGGTCGCCGAGCAGACGGAGGGCGAGCGCCTTGGCGTCCACGTGCGGCTCGAGCCTCGGCCCCGTGCAGGCTGGGCATCCGGCGTCGCAGACGCAGGAGGCGATGAGCTCGGCCGCCCCGGCGACGAGTTCGTCGTGGCGATCCCACAGCCGTTCGGACAGGCCGACGCCGCCGGGCATCGCCTCGTACAGGTAGATCGTCGGCGCTTCGTGGTGCGGAGACCGGATCTGGCTGACGAGACCGAGGTCGCGCGGGTCGACCATCAGGAGCACGCTGGCGACCGTCTGGATCGCCCGGCCGACGCCGGGCAGGGCCACGTCGAGCTCGTCGCGCCGCCAGTGACCCGCGATCCCCTCCGCGGTCAGCCAGTAGGCGGTCGTCTGGAGTTCGAGCTCCGGAAGGTCGATCGGACCCCAGCCGACATTCTCATCGGTCCCGAACTTGAGCTTCTTGTAGAGCGTGACGAGGCTCGCCACCATGACCTCGCCGTGGACGCGTCGGCCGCCCTGCGCGGCGCTCTCCGCGAAGACTTCCAGCGGTTTGAGCGTGACCGCGCGGTTGGCATACGTGTAGTGGTCGGCATCGATCTTGTGGACGTAGGCCTTGCGCTCGCCCCAGTCGAGCTTGTCGACGTGGTACTGGACCGATTCGTGGATGTAGATGGCGTGTTGGTGGACGAGCACCTGGGCCGAGAAGAGGTCCACCTCGCCGAGGACCCGGGGACGGTCAGGCGTGGTGTCGATGATGACGACATTCTCCGGCGCGGCGGTCCGGAGCGAGATCTCCGAGGCGGGGAAGTTCTCGCTCGACCAGTACCAGCGCCCGTCGCTCGCCTGGCGGACGTGGCGTTCCTCGGCCAGGAAGGACAGCAGGTCGTCGACCGGGCCGGGCCCGAAGACCTCGCCGGGCTCGAACGGCAACTCGAACGTGGCCGCCCGGAGGTGGGCCAGCAGCACGTGCAGGTTGTCGGGGTCGGCCCGGGCCTCCTCTGGCGTTCCCTCGAGCAGGAACTCCGGATGGTGGACGACGTACTGATCGACCGGCGCCCCGGATGCGACGAGCACCGCGACACTCGTCCCGAGCCGGCGGCCCGCCCGTCCGAACTGCTGCCACGTTGCGGCGATGGAGCCCGGGTAACCAGCCAGGATCGAAACGTCGAGCCGGCCGATGTCGACGCCCAGTTCGAGGGCATTCGACGCCACGACCCCGAGGATCTCGCCGTCGCGCAGGCCGCGCTCGATGGCGCGCCGCTCCGTCGGCAGGTACCCACCGCGATAGCCACGGACGCGCGTTCGCGGCCCGTAGCTCTCGCGCAGGGACTCGCGCAGGCCGGTCAGCAGCAGCTCCACCGATACCCGCGATCGCCCGAACACGATGGTCTGGCGTCCGGCGCGGAGGAAGGGCAGGGCCCAGCGCTGGGCCAGCGTCACCGAGGAACCACGGGCGCCGCTGGCCGGGTCCAGCAGCGGCGGGTCGACCAGCAGGATGTGTCGCTCGCCAGCCGGAGCGCCGTTGCGGGTCAGGACGCGCACCGGACGCCCAAGCAACGCCTCGGCCAGCTCACCCGGGTTCCCGATGGTGGCGGAGCAGCACACGATGACCGGGTGGCTGCCGTAGTGCGCGCAGATCCGCAGGAGCCGGCGGATGACGTTGGCGACGTGGCCGCCGAACACCCCCCGATACGTGTGGAGCTCGTCGATGACGATGTACCGCAGCTGCTCGAACAACTGGAACCACTTCGTGTGGTGCGGCAGGATCGCGGAGTGGAGCATGTCCGGGTTGGTCGCCACCACCTGACCCGCCGTCCGGATGGCCGAGCGGATCGGCGCCGGCGTGTCGCCGTCGTAGGTCGAGGCCGAGACGGCCAGGCCGGCCGCGGCCGACAGCTCGCCGAACTCGGTGACCTGGTCCTGGCCGAGCGCCTTGGTCGGGAACAGGAGGAGCGCGCGAGCGGCCGGGTCCTCGGCGATGGCCTGCAGGATGGGCAGGGCATAGCACAGCGTCTTGCCCGACGCCGTCGGGGTCACGACCACGAGGTCCTGCCCGGCGCGCGCCGCCTCGATGGCTTCCGCCTGGTGGCTGTACGGGCGCTCGATGCCGCGCCGGCCGAGCCCCGCGACGATCCGTGGGTCGAGCCAGGCGGGGAACGGCGCTTGCTCCGCCGGGCGCGCCGGCAGGACGGCGTGATGGATCACCCCCCGGGCGATGGATGGCTCGGCCAGGAGGCCGGCCAGGACGGCTTCCGGGGTGGCGGGGGCGTAGGTGCGCATCGGTGGCCTCAGGTGCGAACAGATGTTCGAAACGCGGCGAGTCTACACCACGGTCCACGTGCGTTGTGACAGCTCGGCTGTCATGCCCCGGTCGATTTGACACCGCAGCTGGTCGTAGCTACGCTCCCCCGGATGGTTCGCCGGATTCCCCCGACGCCGACCGATGACACCCCCGACGAGACGCCGGAGACGGTGTCGCCCGACGACGTCCGACGGCCCCCCACCGGCGGTCCGGACCTCATGGCGCTGCCGATCGTCGGGATCACCCGACGGCGGATGGCGGCGATCCTCGGGGCGCTTCTCGCGGCCTGGATCGTCATCGTCTTCGCCCGCCAGGTCGGCGACGCGTCCGCCGCGACCGGACGAGCGGAGGCGATGATCGCGGCGAACGACGCTCGTCGTGCGGAGATCGCGGGGCTGGAGCGGGAGCTGTCACAGATCCAGCAGGGATCCTTCGTGTTGCAGCAGGCGCGCGGTCATGGCCTCGGCGGGCCGCACGAGATCGCGTTCAGCCTTGCGCCCGGGGCGCCGCCGCTCGCCGCCGATGCGCCCGGTTCAGCCGCCTCGCGGGTCGGGGCGCCCCCATCGATGAGCCCGCTCGAGCGCTGGCTGACGCTGCTCTTCGGCCCAGCCGACTGACCCCGCTTCGACCCGCTCGGATCGGGCCGGGCACCCTCGTCGCGCGTCGGTGCGCCCGCTATCCTGTGCTCCCGGCCATGGCCGGCCGTCGCGAGGGAGGCGTCGAGCGTATCGATGATCGACATCCGGGTCGATGACTTCGTCTTCGTCGTCTGTGCGCTGATCGGTGGCGGCCTGCTCCTCGTGACCGTACTCCTCGACGACATCCTTGGGGCCGTCTTCCACTTCGACATCGGCGGCGTGTCGCTCATGCCGTTGCTGCTGTCCTTCATCTCGATGTTCGGGGTCGGCGGCCTGTTCGCGACCCAGGTCCTCGACCTGCACGGCGGTCAGGCGGCGATCGTCGGGACGGTCTTCGGGTTGGTCGGCATGGGGATCGCGTACGGCCTGTTCACGGTCCTGCGTCGCGCGGAGGCCCCGGAGCCGTTCTCGATGAGCGACCTCGTGGGCGACACGGCCTTCGTCTCGGTCGGGATCCCGGCGGGCCACTACGGCAGCGTTCTCGTCAAGAAGGAGGGTCAGACCCACGAGTACAGCGCGACCGCCTCGGTCGATGTAACGGTCGGCACGACTGCGCGTGTCATCGGCGTCGCCGGCAACGGCCTCATCGTGGAACGCATCTCCGAGGAAGGGACAACCGGTGCCTGACATCTTCGATTGGATCGGCGGGGGCGTCCTGCCGATCTTCATGGTCATCATCGTCGTCGTCCTGATCGTCGCGTACATCGGAAGCCGCTACAAGGTCGCCGGGGCGAACGAGGCGTTGATCGTCAGCGGCCAGCGCGACAAGGGCCCCGACGGGCGGAAGAACCTCAAGGTCGTGCGCGGTGGCGGCGTCATCGTGCTGCCCCTCCTCAACAAGGTCGGTCGTCTCAAGCTGACTGCCCGCCAGATCAACGTCCAGCTGTCCGATGCGGTCACTCGACAGGGCATCAAGGTCGCGGTCCAGGGCGTCGCGACGTTCAAGGTCGGCGCCGACGACGAATCGATCCGCAATGCCGCGGAACGGTTCCTCGAGGCGAGCAACGACGAGGTCGACTCCATCGTCAAGAACGTGCTGGAGGGCTCGCTTCGGTCGATCGTCGGCACACTGACCGTCGAGGAACTCAACCTCGATCGCCAGAAGTTCCAGCAGGCCGTCCAGGACGCCGCCCGCGGCGACCTCGCCACCTCCGGCCTCCAGATCGACTCGTTCACCATCCAGGCGATCCGGGACGAGTCCGGGTACATGGAACTGATCGGCCAGCAGGAGACCGCTCGACGCGAACGCGACGCCCGGATGGCCAAGGCGGCGGCCGACCAGGAGGCCGCCGTCCGCGAAGCCGAGGCGGAGCAGGTCAAGATCAACGCCGCCCGCGACGTGTCCCTCCGGCGGGCCGAGACGGAGACGCAGACGGCCGCGGCCCAGGCACGTGCGGCGCAGGCGGGACCGCTGGCCGAGGCCGAGGCGACCCAGGAGGTCATGCGCAAGCAGACCGAACTCGCCGAGCTCGAGGCCGCCCGCAAGCAGATGGAGCTGCTGACCACCACCGTCCGACCGGCGGAGGCCGAGGCGCAGGCCCAGGTCCGACGCGCCGAGGGCGAGAAGAGCGCTCGGATCGCCCAGGCCCAGGCCGACGCCGAACGCGTCAAGCTGGCGGGCTCGGCGGAGGCGGCGGTGACCGTCACCAAGGGCGAGGCGCAGGCCCGAGTCATCTCGGTCAACGCGACCGCCGAGGCCCAGCGGACGACGCTCGAAGGCAACGCCGAGGCCGGCATCACGTTCACCAAGGGTGAGGCAGAGGCGAAGGCGCTGGCGCTCCGGGCGGAGGCGTATCGACAGTTCAACGAGGCGGCCATCATCCAGACGGTGCTGTCGATGTTGCCCGAGATCGTCCGCGCGGCCGCCGAGCCACTCTCGAACATCGATACGCTGACCGTCCTGTCGAACGATGGCGCCGCCGATGTCGTCAAGACCACGACCCGGACCGTCGCCGAGGCGAGCGCGACCGTGAAGGGCCTCACCGGCATCGACATCCCGGCGCTCATCAGCGGCGCCGTCGGTGGCGCGGAGGAATCATCCGACCGGGGTCGCCGGCCGCCGCGCGGCGGCGGGTCCGGAGGCCCGAGCCGAGGTGGTGGGAGCAGTCGCGGTGGGAGCGGTTCCGGCGGCAGCGGCCCGGGGACCGGCACCGGGCGTCGACCCTCGCCTGGCGGGTCGGCAGCGAGCGAGACCGCAGCACCGACCGAGTCGAGCCCGGGTGGGACCGCGCCGGAGCGTCCCACTACATCGACCGCCGCGCCGACCGCGCCGACCGCGCCGGCGGCTCCAGAAGCCGCGCCTAGGATCGAGACACCAGCCGCTGTCGATGCGGCGATGGCCGATGCGGACCGGGTCATCCGAGCCGTGGGCGCGACCGAGACGCCGAAGACGGACACCGCCGCCGGGCCGCCACGGTTGGCTCGACCGGCGAGTGCCGACATCACCTCGGCGACCACGGTGGACGAGGCGGCGATCAAGCTCGCGGCGGACCTGCGAGCGGTCCCTGGGATCGAGCGCTTCGCCGCGGTCCGGCTGGCCGATCTGGACCGCGCCGGGCCTCGACCGCTGCGCACGATGTGGCGGATCTCGCGCGATCAGCTCGACCAACGCTATGGGCAACTGACGATCGGTGAGCTGATCGATCAATACGGTGGGGGCCGGCACCCGCCGGCCTGACGACGCCCGGTCCCGGGTCGGGCGCGGTCGGCGTCCCGTGCATCGTTGCGGTTGCGGAGGGTGGGGTCCTAGGTAGTTCGGGTCATGGCGTCGACCCCCGTTCGCAACGTTTCATTGGGCCACACCGACCGCTTGGAGTCGTTCAGCGAACCACCATCGGTACGCATCCCATGCGCCCGGTCCCTCGCGGGACCGGGTGACTCATGCCCGGCGAGCCCGGGCCCAACAAGTCCGCGACGGCGCGGTCAGACGGGCGATGAGGGGTCACACCCGGATGAGACATAGCAGCGTCTGCGTCTTCGATCGCATGCCCAGCGCGGATCCGATCGCCGACGCGGTGGCCGAATCATGACGGGAGGCCCTTCCATGGGCCTCCTTCGGCGACCGCGGATCGGACGACGACAGGCGCTCCTGCTGGCGGCCGTCGTAGTCTTCGCAGCCGGTTTCGTGGGCCTTTCACCCGCTCGAGGCGCGGTCAGGACGTGGAACGGCGGCGGCGCGACCAACAACTGGAACCTGGCGGGGAACTGGGTCGGTGGGCTCGTCCCGGGGGCCGGCGACGTCGCAACCTTCGATGGCACGAGCGCCAAGAACGCGACCGTCAACGTCAGCATCAACGTCGCGGGCATCGACATCCAGGGCACCTACCTCGGGGTCATCTCCCAGGCGGCGGGTTCGACCGTGACGATCGGCGCATCCGGGTTCAGCGAGGCGGGCGGCACCTTCACGGGTGGGGCCGACCCGATCACCATCACGGGTCCGTTCAGCCTGACCGGCGGCTCGTTCACGTCCACCTCGGGAACGTTGTCGGTGTCCGGTGCGTTCACCCACGCACTGCCTGGCGCGTTCAATGCGCCCGCCGGGACGGTCGCGCTGACCGGCGGTGCGGCGACCATCGACGTCCCGGTGAGCGACACCTTCAACAACCTCACCCATACGGCCGGGGCCAAGACGATCGCGGCGGGCGATACGCTCAACGTGACCGGAACGCTGGCCCTCAACGGGGGATCGCTGGTCGGCCCGACCGGCACCGTCGCGGCGGCCGGCAACATCACCCAGGCGGCCGCGTACGCCGGGGGCACGGCCACCCTGCTCATCAACGGCGCCGGTGCCCAGACCTTCACCGGCTCGGCCACGACCGCGGCCGGCAGCCTGCCGGCGGTCGTCATCAACGATCCGGCTGGCACGCTCACCCTGGCCGGCACCATCCGCACGACCAACGGCTGGACGTACACCGCCGGCACGGTCGCCCCCGGGGCGTCGACCGTGGTCTTCGCCGGGGCGCTCACGATCAGCGGCAACCAGACCCTCGCCAACGTCACCTTCAACGGCGCCGGCACGACCTACACCCTGACCGGCACGACCCTGTCGGTGACCGGCACGCTGGCCCTGACCGACGGGTCGATCGCGGTCGGCACGGTCGCCGCGGCGGGTGACATCACCCAGGCCTCGACCTTCGACGGCGGGACCGGCACCCTGCTCATCAACGGCGCCGGCGCCCAGACCTTCACCGGCTCGGCCACGACCGCGGCCGGCAGCCTGCCGGCGGTCGTCATCAACGATCCGGCTGGCACGCTCACCCTGGCCGGCACCATCCGCACGACCAACGGCTGGACGTACACCGCCGGCACGGTCGCCCCCGGGGCGTCGACCGTGGTCTTCGCCGGGGCGCTCACGATCAGCGGCAACCAGACCCTCGCCAACGTCACCTTCAACGGCGCCGGCACGACCTACACCCTGACCGGCACGACCCTGTCGGTGACCGGCACGCTGGCCCTGACCGACGGGTCGATCGCGGTCGGCACGGTCGCCGCGGCGGGTGACATCACCCAGGCCTCGACCTTCGACGGCGGGACCGGCACCCTGCTCATCAACGGCGCCGGCGCCCAGACCTTCACCGGCTCGGCCACGACCGCGGCCGGCAGCCTGCCGGCGGTCGTCATCAACGATCCGGCTGGCACGCTCACCCTGGCCGGCACCATCCGCACGACCAACGGCTGGACGTACACCGCCGGCACGGTCGCCCCCGGGGCGTCGACCGTGGTCTTCGCCGGGGCGCTGTCGGTGACCGGCTCGCAGCCGTTCAACAACCTCGAGATGCGCGGCGCGGTGACCGTGCCGGGCGGCACCACCCTGACCCTGACCGGGACCTATCTCATGCCGGTCGCGGTGGTCGTCACCCTCGACGGCACGATCATCGTGCCGGGCCTCGCCACGCTGACCGACGGGACCATCAACGGGACGGGCTCGCTCCAGGCGCGCGGTGACATCACCCAGGCCTCGACCTTCGACGGCGGGACCGGCACCCTGCTCATCAACGGCGCCGGTGCCCAGACCTTCACCGGCTCGGCCACGACCGCGGCCGGCCGCCTGCCGGCGGTCGTCATCAACGATCCGGCTGGCACGCTCACCCTGGCCGGCACCATCCGCACGACCAACGGCTGGACGTACACCGCCGGCACGGTCGCCCCCGGGGCGTCGACCGTGGTCTTCGCCGGGGCGCTGTCGGTGACCGGCTCGCAGCCGTTCAACAACCTCGAGATGCGCGGCGCGGTGACCGTGCCGGGCGGCACCACCCTGACCCTGACCGGGACCTATCTCATGCCGGTCGCGGTGGTCGTCACCCTCGACGGCACGATCATCGTGCCGGGCCTCGCCACGCTGACCGACGGGACCATCAACGGGACGGGCTCGCTCCAGGCGCGCGGTGACATCACCCAGGCCTCGACCTTCGACGGCGGGACCGGCACCCTGCTCATCAACGGCGCCGGTGCCCAGACCTTCACGGGGTCGGCCACGACCGCGGCCGGCCGCCTGCCGGCGGTCGTCATCAACGATCCGGCTGGCACGCTCACCCTGGCCGGCACCATCCGCACGACCAACGGCTGGACGTACACCGCCGGCACGGTCGCCCCCGGGGCGTCGACCGTGGTCTTCGCCGGGGCGCTCACGATCAGCGGCAACCAGACCCTCGCCAACGTCACCTTCAACGGCGCCGGCACGACCTACACCCTGACCGGCACGACCCTGTCGGTGACCGGCACGCTGGCCCTGACCGACGGGTCGATCGCGGTCGGCACGGTCGCCGCGGCGGGTGACATCACCCAGGCCTCGACCTTCGACGGCGGGACCGGCACCCTGCTCATCAACGGCGCCGGCGCCCAGACCTTCACCGGCTCGGCCACGACCGCGGCCGGCAGCCTGCCGGCGGTCGTCATCAACGATCCGGCTGGCACGCTCACCCTGGCCGGCACCATCCGCACGACCAACGGCTGGACGTACACCGCCGGCACGGTCGCCCCCGGGGCGTCGACCGTGGTCTTCGCCGGGGCGCTGTCGGTGACCGGCTCGCAGCCGTTCAACAACCTCGAGATGCGCGGCGCGGTGACCGTGCCGGGCGGCACCACCCTGACCCTGACCGGGACCTATCTCATGCCGGTCGCGGTGGTCGTCACCCTCGACGGCACGATCATCGTGCCGGGCCTCGCCACGCTGACCGACGGGACCATCAACGGGACGGGCTCGCTCCAGGCGCGCGGTGACATCACCCAGGCCTCGACCTTCGACGGCGGGACCGGCACCCTGCTCATCAACGGCGCCGGTGCCCAGACCTTCACCGGCTCGGCCACGACCGCGGCCGGCCGCCTGCCGGCGGTCGTCATCAACGATCCGGCTGGCACGCTCACCCTGGCCGGCACCATCCGCACGACCAACGGCTGGACGTACACCGCCGGCACGGTCGCCCCCGGGGCGTCGACCGTGGTCTTCGCCGGGGCGCTCACGATCAACTCGGCGGGCATGGGCTTCTACGATGTCCGAATCAACGGCGGGACGTCGACGCTCGCGTCGGCGCTCCTGGTCGGTCACGACCTGGTCGTGTCCGCCGGGACCATCACCACAGGTGGGGGGTCGTCCACAGTCACCGTCGGCAACGACCTGACCATCACCGGCACGTTCACGGCCAACGCCAGCCTCATCGCCGTCGGCGGGAACCTGAGCAAGACCGGGACGTTCACGGCCGGCACGAGCACCATCTTGCTCGATGGGACGGCCGGGCAGACGATCTCCGGGACCGCCTGGACGATGCGGAACCTGACCGTGGACGACCCAGCGGGCGCGACGATGGCTACGAACGTCTCGGCCACGGGCACGCTCACCCTCACGACTGGACCGCTGGTCGTGGGAGCCAACACGCTGACGATCGCCAACCCGATCGCCGGTGTGACGACCAACCTGACGGCCGGGTCGACGTCATCGATCAGCGTCGTCGGCGTCGCGGCCGGGATCTCGATCCCGACGAGCGTGACCCAGCTGGCGAACCTCACCGTCAATGATGCGGCGGGCCTGTCCCTGGATGCGAACCTCACGGTGAACGGCACCGTCACCTTGACGAGCGGTCCGATCCTGACGGGCCCGAATGTCCTGATCGTCGCTCCGGGTGGATCGGTCGTCCGCACGACCGGCCGGGTCGCCGGCAACCTCCGCAAGACGGCAGCGGCCGGGTCACCGGTCGCGCTCACGTTCGAGATCGGTGACGTGACCTCGTACACGCCGCTGTCACTGGCGTTCGGCACCGTCTCCACGCCTGGCACGTTGACGGCGTGGACGACGACGGGCGAGCACCCGGCCATCGCGAGCTCCGGCGTCGATCCGACCCAGGACGTGAACCGCTATTGGACCGTGATCAATGGCGGCGTCGTCTTCGACGTCTATAGCGCGACGTTCACGTTCGTGGCCGGTGACATCGACGTGGGCGCGAACCCACTCATCTTCCGCGTCGCCAAGGATGACCTTGGCAGCTGGACCATGCCGACGGCGGGCGTTCGTACGGCGCTGACCACGCAGGCGACCGGCATGACGACCTTCAGCGACTTCGGCACCGGTGAGCCGGAAGCCGACCTCGCGCTGACCAAGACCGACGGGGTCGGCGCGGTCACCGCCGGTGACGGGCTGACCTACACCTACCTGCTGACGGTGACCAACGCCGGCCCGGCCGACGATCCGGCGGTCGTCCTGACCGACAGCTGGCCGACGGGCTTCAGCCAGGGATCCATCACGGCCAGCCAGGGCAGCTGCACGCTGACCGCCGGCGGACCCGACTTCAGCTGCGCCCTGGGCACCGTCGGGGCCGGCGCCTCGGCCACCGTGAGCGTCACCTTCAGCGTCCCTGCGGCCCTCGCCGGCGGACCCCAGACCAACACCGCGAGCGTGGCCGGCGGTCTCGCCGACCCGACCCCCGCCAACGACAGCGCGAGCGACACCGACACGGTCGCCGAAGTGGCCGATCTGGCCGTGACCAAGACCGACGGCCTCGCCTCGGTCCAGGCCGGGACGGGCGGCCACGCCTACACCATCACGGTCACCAACAACGGCCCGTCCGACGCCGACGGGGTCATCCTGGCCGACGGTGTGCCGGGTCCGCTCACGGCCGGCGTGCCCAGCGCCGATCTGGGTGGCGACTGCTCGGGCTCGAGCGGCAACACCGTCACCTGCAGCCTGCCGACGAGCCTCGCCCCGGGCGCCACGTGGACCGTCACCATCCCCTACGCCGTCGCCCCGGCGGCCGCCCTGGGCCCGGTCACCAACACGGTCACCGTCGTCAGCGACGAGAACCCGATCGGCATCGAGGCGACCGATGCCACCACGGTCATCGGCCAGGCCGACCTCGCGCTGACCAAGACCGACGGGGTCGGCGCGGTCACCGCCGGTGACGGGCTGACCTACACCTACCTGCTGACGGTGACCAACGCCGGCCCGGCCGACGATCCGGCGGTCGTCCTGACCGACAGCTGGCCGACGGGCTTCAGCCAGGGATCCATCACGGCCAGCCAGGGCAGCTGCACGCTGACCGCCGGCGGACCCGACTTCAGCTGCGCCCTGGGCACCGTCGGGGCCGGCGCCTCGGCCACCGTGAGCGTCACCTTCAGCGTCCCTGCGGCCCTCGCCGGCGGACCCCAGACCAACACCGCGAGCGTGGCCGGCGGTCTCGCCGACCCGACCCCCGCCAACGACAGCGCGAGCGACACCGACACGGTCGCCGAAGTGGCCGATCTGGCCGTGACCAAGACCGACGGCCTCGCCTCGGTCCAGGCCGGGACGGGCGGCCACGCCTACACCATCACGGTCACCAACAACGGCCCGTCCGACGCCGACGGGGTCATCCTGGCCGACGGTGTGCCGGGTCCGCTCACGGCCGGCGTGCCCAGCGCCGATCTGGGTGGCGACTGCTCGGGCTCGAGCGGCAACACCGTCACCTGCAGCCTGCCGACGAGCCTCGCCCCGGGCGCCACGTGGACCGTCACCATCCCCTACGCCGTCGCCCCGGCGGCCGCCCTGGGCCCGGTCACCAACACGGTCACCGTCGTCAGCGACGAGAACCCGATCGGCATCGAGGCGACCGATGCCACCACGGTCATCGGCCAGGCCGCCACGCCCACTCCGACCGGCAGTCAGGCGCCCGGTGGCGGCAGCCTCCCCGATACCGACGCGGCCGGACGGGGTCCGCTCGAACGCATCGACCCCGGGCTCGCACCGGCGCTGATCCTCTTCGTGACGGGTGCCGTCCTGTTCGTCATCGGCGGCTTCGAGCGGCGACGGCGTCGGTCGCGAGCGCCCCGCCCGTAGGTCACGCTCGCGGGATCGACGTGACGAGCCGGAGATGGCCCGTGACTACCGTGGTTGATCGGCACGTCGTCGCAGAGGAGAGCGGGCATGGGCGAGTTCGACCCCGGACCACCGCAGCCGTTCCACGACCTGTTCGATCACCCGCCGGACTACGGGCGGGTGCGCCAGCATTTCTGGTTCGACTGGGGCCCCGTCTTCTACCGTGGCCGCCTCGACGGCACGGCGAGGGTCCTGTGCATCGCCTCTGACCCGGGTCCGACCGAGCGAGTCGTCAACCGCACGCTCGTCGGAGATGCCGGTCAGCGCGTCCAGGGCTTCCTGACGAAGCTCGGCCTGACCCGCTCGTACGTGTGTCTGAACGCGTTCAGCTATGCGCTCTACCCATCGCATGGGTGGGCCGGCAGGGCCATCGTCGCCGACCGGGACCACACGGCCTGGCGCAACCAGGTCTTCGACGCCGCCAGGACGCCTCGTCTCCAGGCGGTGGTCGCGTTCGGGACGTTCGCCGAGGCGGCGGCCGACCTGTGGCCCGGCGCGACTGGCATGACCGTCGTCAAGGTGCCCCATCCATCGAGCAAGGACGAGAAGTCCCTCCTGAGCGCCTGGGCCGCGGCGATCGTCCAGCTGCGCAGCATCGTCTCGCCGGATCCCGACGGCGACGCCTCGGGACCGAACTACGGGGCCTCGTTCCACGAGACCGACTATGCGCCGATCCCGCGACGCGACCTCCCGTTCGGGGTGCCCGCCTGGCTCGGCGACGACGCCTGGGGGCGGTCGGCCGCCCCGCGTCACAACAACGCCGTCAGCCGGCCCTCGCCTGACGATCGCCACACGCTGGTCTGGATCGCCCCACGGACGTGAACGGCCGTTTGCCGCCCGGGAGCGCCTTGGCTATCCTCCTCCGTGTATGGCGGAGTAGCTCAGTGGTAGAGCAGGGGACTCATAAGCCCTTGGTCGGTGGTTCAAATCCGCCCTCCGCTACCAACCCTTTGCTCGTGCCTCGGGCGGGGGGGACGTGACTGGCCCGACGCGGCCGTGTCGAATCCTTCACCTTGGCTCGCGCCACCATCGGGCGATGCGCGGCGTCCGTATCGATAGGTAGGGCCATGACCTCCGTCACGGGGGCGTCACGGCACTCGACGCTATACTCGGACCCACCGGCGGCGCACGGTCGTCGCCCGCTCGACCCGGAGGCCTCTGTTGAATCCCAAGTTCTTCCGGAATGGCATCGTCATGCTGGTGCTCGTCATCGGCACCGCGGCGCTGCTGTTCACGTGGATCCAGTCCACGTCGCCAAGCACGCCGATCGGCTATTCGAAGTTCCTCAGCGACGTCCAGGCCGGCAACATCACGAAGGTGACCCAGCAGGGTGAGACCCTGACCGTCATCAGCAAGGGCTCCCCGCCCACCTACACCGTGACCGTGCCGGCGCCGATCATCACGCAGGTCTACAACGACATGGTGCTGGCCGCCAAGGCGGGTGGTCAGACGCTGACCGCGGACGTCTTCACGGCCGAGCCGGCGCCCGATACCTCGTGGCTGGGGCTGCTGCTCACGGGTCTGTTGCCGCTCCTGGTCATCGGTGGGTTCATCTTCTTCATGATGCGCCAGGCCCAGGGCACGAATAACCAGGCCCTGTCCTTCGGCAAGAGTCGCGCCCGGATGTTCCTTGGCAACAAGACCGTCGTCACGTTCAACGACGTGGCCGGCGTCGACGAGGCCAAGACCGAGCTCCAGGAAGTGGTCGAGTTCCTGAAGTACCCGGAGAAGTTCAACTCGCTCGGGGCGCGCATCCCGCGGGCGTGCTGCTGGTCGGCCCCCCGGGAACCGGCAAGACGCTGATGGCGCGTGCCGTCGCCGGTGAGGCCGGCGTGCCGTTCTTCAGCATCTCGGGTTCCGAGTTCGTCGAGATGTTCGTCGGTGTCGGCGCCAGCCGTGTCCGCGACCTGTTCGACCAGGCCAAGCGCAATTCGCCGTGCATCGTGTTCGTCGACGAGATCGATGCGGTCGGTCGCCAGCGCGGCGCGGGCCTCGGTGGCAGCCACGACGAGCGCGAGCAGACGCTCAACCAGATCCTGGTGGAGATGGACGGCTTCGACACCAACACGAACGTCATCGTCGTCGCCGCGACCAACCGACCGGACGTCCTCGACCCGGCGCTGCTGCGCCCCGGCCGGTTCGACCGGCAGGTCATCCTCGACCGTCCCGACATGCGCGGCCGGACGGAGATCCTCCGCGTCCACACCAAGGGTAAGCCGCTCGACAAGGGTGTCGAAGTGGAAGGCGTGGCTCGCCAGTCGCCGGGGTTCTCCGGCGCCGACCTCGCCAACCTCGTCAACGAAGCCGCGATCCTCGCGGCACGCCGCAACAAGAAGGTCATCGGCATGTCCGAGTTCCAGGAGGCCCTGGAGCGGATCGTCGCCGGCCCGGAGCGCAAGTCGCGGGTGATCTCCGACGCGGAGAAGGCGATCATCGCCTACCACGAGGGCGGTCATGCCGTCGTCCAGCGGATCTTGCCGAAGTGCGACCCGGTGGCGAAGGTCACGATCATCAGCCGCGGCATGGCCCTCGGCTACACGATGGCGCTGCCGCAGGAGGATCGCTACCTCCAGAGCAAGACCGAATTCGAGGACAAGATCGCCGGCCTCCTCGGTGGCAACGTCGCCGAGCGGCTCATCTTCGGGGACACGACCACCGGAGCCAGCAACGACATCGAGAAGGCCACCGACCTGGCGCGCCGGATGGTGACCGAGTTCGGCATGAGCGACAAGCTCGGGCCCCTCTCGTTCGGGAAGCGCGACGAACTGGTCTTCCTCGGCCGCGAGATCGGCGAGCAGCGCAACTACAGCGACGAGGTCGCCAAGACGATCGACGACGAAGTCCGCGCCATCATCGACAAGGCCTATGAGCGAGCGACCGAGGTGCTGACCGTGCATCGCGACAAGCTCGTGGCCCTGGCCGAGAAGCTGGTCGCCGAGGAGACCGTCGACGCCGAGGGCTTCGAGGCGCTGTTCAGCGACATGCCGGCGAAGGAGAACTCCCACGGGATCCCGTCGATCGTGGGCCCCGGCCAGCCGGTCGCCGACCCGAACCCACAACCGGCCTGAACCGGGCCGTCAACCCTGACATCCACGAGCGGGCCGGCGACGGCCCGCTCGTTCGATTCCGGGGACCGGCCGTCCGTACAATGGCGCCGCCATCGTCCCCATCGAGCCGAGGTCCATGTCCGACTCCGCCGCCGCCCTGACCGCCCATCTCGCCGATACGCTCGATGCCCGGATCGCGTCGTACCAGGCGTTCCTGCGGATCCCCAGCATCTCCGCACTGCCGGCCCACGCCGCCGATTGTCGGGCGGCCGCGGACTGGCTGGTAGAAGCGCTGACCGACGCCGGCCTCGAGCACGCCAGCACGTTCGAGACGGCCGGTCATCCGGTCGTCTACGCGGATTGGCTCCATGCGCCGGATGCGCCGACCGTGCTCGTCTACGGCCACTACGACGTCCAGCCGGTGGACCCACTGGATCTCTGGACCTCGCCGCCGTTCGAGCCGGACATCGTCGGGGATCGGATCCTCGCCCGGGGTGCCTCCGATGACAAGGGCCAGATCCATGCGCACGTCATGGCCGCCGGCGCCCTGCTCGCGACCCGCGGCGCGCTGCCACTGAACATCAAGTACCTGTTCGAGGGCGAAGAGGAGTCGACCTCGGCGCACCTCGATGCGTGGTTGACTGCCGAGCGCGACCGGCTCGCCGCCGACGTCGTGATCATCAGCGACACGGGCTTCTTCGAGGGAAACGTCCCGGCCATCACGCTTGGCCTGCGGGGCATCATGTACGCACAGATCGACGTGGTCGGGACGGCCGTCGACCTGCACTCGGGCAGTTATGGTGGCGCCGTCCAGAACCCCGCCAACGCGCTCGCCCAGATCATCGCGGCCCTCAAGGGCCCCGACGGCCGGATCCGCATCCCCGGGTTCTACGACGACGTGGTCGCGCTCTCGGAAGCGGATCGCGCGGCCTTTGCCGCCCTTCCGTTCGACGAGGCAGCGTATCAGCGCCACCTCGGCCTGCCAGCGCTGGTGGGGGAAGCCGGGTATACCACGCTCGAGCGTCGCGGCGGGCGGCCCACGCTCGACGTCAACGGCATCTGGGGCGGCTTCATGGGTGACGGCAGCAAGACCATCATCCCCGCCCACGCCCACGCCAAGGTGAGTTGTCGCCTGGTCGCCGACCAGGACCCCGACCGGATCTTCGAGGCGTTCCGCGCCTTCGTCGAGGAGATCGCCCCGCCCGGCGTCACGACGACCGTGGAGCTGTTGGGCGGGGGTCGGCCGGTGCTGACGCCGATGGACCATCCCGCGACGAAGGCGGCGGCCCGCGCGCTCGAGGCGACATTCGGGCGGGCCCCGCTCTACATCCGCGAGGGCGGGTCGATCCCCGTATGTTCGAGTTTCGGGTCGACCCTGGGGTTGCCGGTCGTCATGGTCGGCATCACGCCGCCCGACGACAACGCCCACGCGCCGAACGAATGGATGGACCTGCGCAACTACGAGACGGGGATCCGGACGTTCGCGCGGCTGTGGGACGAGCTGGCGGACCTCCCTCGCTGAGCGCCTCGCGGTGACCCGCCCGACTGTGCGGAACTGGTACGTCCGGATGGGTGTTTCGCCATTTGGCGGGTGCTACTGTACGGCCACTGCACCCCTCCGGGAGGAACCTGTCCCTTGAGCACCGAAGCTCCCGATACCGCCACCAACACGCCGGCGTGGCGGCTCGACACCGCCAACGGCAGCCTCGCCCCGCGCTCGGCGCTGGACGTGCTCGTCGACCTGAATGACAAGGTCACGAGCGGCGAGGTCTCCGAGTACCAGCCCGTGCCATTGGGCTTCACCCCACTGGACAAGACCATCGGCACCGGCCTCCGGACCGGCGAGCTCCTCCTCATCGGTGGGGCGCAGGGGACCGGCAAGACGACGATGGCCCTCCAGATGGCGCGCAACGTCGCGTCGGGCGGTCAGGCCAACGTCCTCTACATCTGTTTCGAGCACGACGAGCAGTACCTGCTCAACCGGCTGATCGCGATGGAGTCGGCGCTCGCTCACCTGCCGCATAAGACCGGCGCGATCAAGATCCAGGACGTCCGCAAGGAGATCCTGGGCACGTGGATGGCCGAGGGCGAGGCGAACGCCCAGATGGCCAACAACCCGCGCCTGCGACCGTCGATGGACCGGATCGCGCGCTACGGCCAGAACCTGTTCCTGATGCGCGGCTCGCAGACGGCCAGCACGATCGACAACATCCGCAAGCTCGTCCAGGCGCATCGCGCATTGTCGGGCGATCGACGACTCGTGGTCTTCGTCGACTACCTCCAGAAGGTGCCGCAGATCCCCGAGCCCGAAAACGAGACCGAGAAGGTTACCTACCTCGTCAACGGGCTCAAGGACATCGCCCTTGCCGAGGACGTGCCGTTGGTCTGCATCGTGGCCGCCGACAAGGAGGGCCTCAAGGCCTCACGACTGCGCAACTTCCACCTGCGCGGGTCGTCGGCGATCAACTACGAGGCGGACATCATCCTCATCCTCAACGAGAAGTACCACATCGTCGCCAAGGTGAACATCGAGTTCAACCCTTACCAGGCGCAGCGCTTCCGCGACTGGGTGATCGTGTCGGTCGAGAAGAACCGGGGCGGTCAGGACAACGTCGACCTCGAGTTCGAGAAGCATTTCGAGTTCAGCTGCTTCGACCCGAACGGTCGGACAGTGCAAGAGAAGCTCATAGAAGAGCGGCTTTACAACGATTAGCGCCGCCTGATCCGGCCCGCTGGCCGCGTTGGTCGTCCGCGCGCTCGCTCACGCACCTTGAGGTGCGCTCGCTTCACGTACTCCTCGCGCCTTGCCATCGGACCGGCTGAGGCGGCGCGCGCGAGCGGGATGGTGCCGTATCGGCGACGCGCCCGACTACACTGACCGGGTGAAGTCGCCCGGACCGTTCCCCGAGGTCGTCGAGATCGTCGTCGAGATCCCGCGCGGCAGCCGGAACAAGTACGAGTACGACGAGGTCGCCCGCGTCTTCCGACTCGATCGCGTCCTGTCGTCGGCTGTCTTCTACAACTTCGACTACGGCTTCGTGGACGGGACCCGTGCCGGGGACGGCGACCACACCGACGCCCTTCTGATCATCGACGAGCCGACCTTCACCGGCTGTCACGTCTGGGCACGACCCATCGGCGGGCTCGAGATGCGCGACGAGAAGGGTTTCGACTTCAAGGTCCTGTGCGTCGCCCTTGGTGACGCGCACCAGCAGCACATCATGGGTCTCGACCAGGTCCGACCGCACCGGCTCGTCGAGATCGAGCACTTCTTCCAGACGTACAAAGCCCTCGAGGACAAGACGGTCGATGTCCTCGGCTGGCGCGAACGAGGCCGAGCGCTCGACGTGCTTCGCACGGACCGGACGGCCTGGGAGCGCGAACGGGGCGACCGACCCGGGTGACGGACGCGGGACGTCGTTCGCGCTGGCCCGGCGCCGATCTGCCGGGTCGACGGTTGTTCGTCGCGGTCCCGCTGCCGGCTGCCGCCAGCGACGCGGTCGCTGAGCTCGTCGGTCGGATCCGGGCCGAGGGCGTTCCGGGCGGTGGTCGCGATGTCCGCTGGGTCCGTCTCGATGGGCTGCACCTGACACTCCGATTCCTTGGTCCGACGCTCGACGATCGGATCGAGTCGGCCGCCGCTGCCGTGCGCGATGCGGCACGCGCCAGCCGGGGGTTCGACATCTCCATCGGCGGTGCCGGAGCGTTCCCACACGGTGTGCGGCCGCGGGCGCTGTGGCTCGGGCTGCGCCGAGGCGAGGCGGAGCTCGGGTCACTGGCAGCCGTCGTCGACGCCGCGCTGACCGCTCTCGGGTGGGAGTTCGAATCGAAGCCGTTCCGGGCGCACCTGACGCTCGCACGGGCCGACGGCGTGCCGGCAGGGGCCGCCATCGGCGCTCGCCTGGTCGAGGCGGCGGAGCATCTCAATGTGTCGTTCCGTGCCGAACGGATCGGTCTGTACGAGAGCTTGACCGGTGGTGGGCCGGCTCGGTACGAGCCCATCGCGATGGAGGATCTCGCCTGACCGAGACGGTCCGAGACGCCCCGGTGCTACCATCGAGGGCGACGCCATTGCCCGCAGAGAGCCCCTGGAGAGGAGCGCTCGGATCGTAGTGACGGCCGCCCAACGAGTTCGGCTCATCTTCGCGCTCGCCACCGTGAATGTCGTCCTTGGTGCGGTCGCTCTCACCATCGCGGTCGTCGGTCCCAACATCCCCCCACCCCAGCCGTCGCCGGGCATCGCCGTCGTACCGTCCTTTTCAGCGCACCCGACGGCGGCGACCTCCGTAGCCCCGACAGCCAGCGGGGAGCGTCCAAGCCCGGGTGGATCGCCATCGGGTTCGCCGTCGATCGAGCCGACCGGGTCTGGCGTCGTCGGGCCTTCAGGGTCGGCGCCCGCCCTCGGCCCGACGCCGTCGTCCGGCCGACCCTCGCCCGAGGACGGGGGCGGGGCGTCGCCATCGTCCGGGAACGCAGGTCCGTCGTCCGGCCCGACGGCCGCGCCGACCCTCGTGCCGACGGCGGTGCCGACCACAGCGCCGACCGTGCGACCGACGGCCGAGCCGACTGCGGTCCCGACGGCGGCGCCGACGGCCGTGCCCACACCGCGCCCGACGCCGGTCCCGACCGCTCGTCCCACCCCGGTGCCCACCCCCAGGCCGACCGCCGTGCCCACACCGCGGCCGACGCCGGTCCCGACCGCCCGGCCCACACCAAGACCGACTCCTGTCCCGACCCCGAAACCGACGCCGGCGCCGACGCCGAAGCCGACACCCGCCCCGACGCCCGCTCCGACCCCGACGCCCAGGCCGACCGCCACCCCGGCGCCGACGCCGACACCGAAGCCGACCGCCGTCCCGACCCCGACCGCTGTCCCGACCCCGACCGCTGTCCCGACCGCGACACCGCAGCCGACGCCGACCCCCGTTCCCACTCCGACGCCGAAGCCGACCCCGACACCCAGGCCCACGGCGTCGTCCACGGCGGGACCCAGCGAAGAACCCACGGCCGAGCCGAGTGAGGAGCCGACGACCCGACCCAGCGAGGAGCCGACGACCCGACCCAGCGAGGAGCCGACGCGACGACCGACTGCACGCCCGACCCAGACATATGGGACAGGTGCTCATCACGACGGGACGTCGTCTGGCGTCGCGGCCACCGGCCCGGTCGACGGCGGCGGTGGTGACGCCGGACCGCCAGCCGGCCTCGTCCTGCTCGTGCCCGGCGTGGCCCTCGGGGCCCTCCGGCCGTGGCGCGGGCATCGTCCACAGAGACGACGTCGACGTCGGTTGCGCGGCGGTCCCATCGCACGCTAGGCTCCGAGTCTCACGGGGCGCGGAGCCGCCCGTCCGGCCATCGAGCAGGAGACCCCCATGGCGCCGTCGGATCCTCGGCAGACCAAGTTCGTCCTCGACGAATTGCGGATCCCGCGCGCTTGGTACAACATCGCGGCCGACCTGCCCGTGCCGCCCTCGCCGTATCTCCACCCAGGCACGCTCGGGCCGATCGGACCCGACGACCTCGCGCCCCTCTTCCCGATGGCCCTCATCGGTCAGGAAGTCTCGGCCGAGCGCGAGATCGAGATCCCGGAGCCCGTCCGCGATGCCTACCGACTGTATCGCCCGAGTCCGCTCTTCCGCGCGCATCGCCTCGAGCGAGCGCTCGACACGCCGGCGCACATCTACTACAAGTACGAGGGCGGCAGCCCGGCCGGTAGCCACAAGCCGAACACGGCGATCCCCCAGGCGTTCTACAACAAGGAACAGGGCGTCCAGCGGATCGCGACCGAGACGGGTGCGGGGCAGTGGGGGAGCGCCATGGCCTTCGCCTGCGCACTGTTCGGCCTGGAGGTCAAGGTCTACATGGTCCGGGCGAGCTACGACCAGAAACCGTACCGACGGATCCTCATGGAGACCTACGGCGCGGAGGTCGTCGCCAGCCCGTCGCTGACGACGAACTACGGACGGTCTGTGTTGGCCGCCACGCCTGACAGTCCCGGATCACTGGGCATGGCCATCTCGGAGGCCGTCGAAGACGCGGCCACGCGCGACGACACCAAGTACGCCCTTGGGTCCGTCCTCAACCACGTCCTCCTCCACCAGACGGTCATCGGCCAGGAAGCGATCGAGCAGATGGGCATGGCGGGCGAATTGCCCGATATCGTCATCGGCTGCACCGGTGGTGGCTCGAACTTCGCTGGCCTGACCTTCCCGTTCCTGGGTCGCAACTTCCGCGACGGAGCGAAGCATCGGATCATCGCCGCCGAGCCCGAGGCCGCCCCCAGCCTCACGCGTGGGGTATACGCCTACGACTTCGGCGATACCGCCAAGATGGCGCCCGTGGCCAAGATGTACACCCTTGGCCATGACTTCATCCCGGAACCCATCCATGCCGGTGGCCTGCGCTATCACGGCATGTCGCCGCTCGTGAGCCTGCTCAAGGAGCACGGCGACATCGAGGCTCGCAGTGTGCATCAGCGCTCCAGCTTCGCCGCCGGCGTGCAGTTCGCCCGTGCCGAAGGGCATCCTCCGGCACCCGAGCCGACGCACGCGATCCGTGTCGCCATCGACGAGGCGATCGCCGCCAAGGAGGCTGGTGAGGCACGGGTCATCCTCTTCAACCTGTGCGGGCACGGTCACTTCGACCTGTCCGCCTATGAGCGATACCTGGACGGGTCCCTCGAGGACTTCGAGTACCCGGCCGAGCGCGTCGAGGCCGCATTGGCCAGCCTGCCGCGAGTCTGACCCGGTCGCTCCAGATGCCCCATCTCGCCTGCTGGTCGTGCGGTCGCCAGATCTACACGGTCTCGCCGCTCAGTTCGTTGTTCGCCGAGGAGCGCCGCTGTCCGCGATGTGGGGCGTTCCTGAACGACGACCGACGGGATGCGGAGCGACGGACCAAGAACCGCCGGGTCAATCCGCCAGACGATCCGGGCCCGCCGATCGAGGGTGGCAAGCCCGCCGAGCGACGATCCGAGCCACGGCGCGCCGCCCGGCGTCGCGCCGGGCGGCCCTGACCGACACGTTCGCCGGCGAGGCCCGGCCGACCGTGTCGTCGGGCGGCCGCCGTCGGGCTCGCCGGCTGCGATACTCGCCACCATGCAGGTCGGGTTCCTCGGGTTCGGGCTGATCGCCGGTTCGATCGCACGTGCCGTCCGCGCCAACCCCGCCGCCGCCGGCTGGACGATGACCGGCTGGTCACCGTCGGGTGACGGACCCCGCCAGGCCGTCGAGGACGGCATGCTCGACACTGCGGCGCCGGATCCGGAGACCGCGCTTGCGGGGGCGGAGCTCGTCGTCCTGGCAGCGCCCGTCACGGCCTGCCTCGCCCTCGTCGAAGGGCTAGCTGGACGATGGCGGGATGCCTTGCCCTGGAACGCCGTCGTGACCGATGTCGCGAGCACGAAGGCGTTGCTCCTCGACCGCGCGGATGCCGGGGGTCTTCGTTTCGTGGGCGGTCACCCGATGGCCGGCCGCGAGATGTCCGGCTACCTCGCTGCGCAGGCGGACCTATTCCTGGACCGACCGTGGGTGGTCGTGCCAGGGGCCTCGGCGGAAGTCGGCGATGTCGAGCGGGTGGAGGAGCTGGCCGCGGCCTGTTCGGCACGGGTCGTCCGGATGGACGCGGCGAGCCACGATCGGGCCGTCGGCGGGATCAGCCATCTCCCGCTGCTCGTCGCCGCAGCCCTGGTCGAGGCCGTCGCGGGGGTCGGTGCCACGAGGCGCGACGACTGGCCCGAGGCTTCGGCGCTCGCGGCGAGCGGCTGGCGCGACATGACGCGACTCGCGCGGGGCGATGTCGCGATGGGGGCGGGGATCGCGGCCTCGAATGCGCCGGCATTGGCCGAGCGCGTTCGCGATCTGCGTGCGGTCCTGGACGCCTGGCTGGTCGAGCTCGAACGCCCGGATGGCCCGGACGAAGCGGCGCTCGCGGCGCGACTCCGCTCCGCGCGAGACCGGCTCGAGTCGTCGTGAGCGAGGAGCTCGTCTTCGTCGTGCCACGCGCGGCGGTCGTCGACGAGGCCGGCTGGTACGGCATCCGAACCGACGGTCTGGACGCCTTCGTGGTCGCCCTCGAGCGAGCTGGCCGGTACGAGCCGCGCGACCGGATGGAACGCGATCCCGCGTTCAAGCAGATCATCCCCTACCTGGTCCTGCGTGACGGCGAGCGCTACTTCCTGATGCGGCGGACCGACGCGGGCGGGGATCCTCGCCTCCACGGTCGTCATTCGATCGGTGTCGGTGGCCACCTCAACCCGGGCGATGGCGGCCTCCTCGGCGGGTTGCGTCGGGAATGGGAGGAGGAACTCGTCGCGGCGTTCATGCCGGCATTCCAGCTCGTGGCATTGCTCAACGACGACACGACCGAGGTCGGCAGGGTCCACCTCGGTGCGGTCTACCTGGCCGACGCGGCCGGTGCGCCGGTCGCCATCCGCGAGACCGACAAGCTGTCGGGATCGTTCGTCGACCCTGAACGGGTCGCGGCGGTCGCGGATCGCCTCGAGACGTGGAGCCGTCTCGTGTTCGAATTCCTGAGCGGCCGGCCGAGTGAACGGGACATGACGGTCGCGGGTCGATGATCCGTCGTCTGGCTGCCGCGTCGGTGGCGGCCGTCGTGTCGGCGATCACCCTGCGTAGGTTCGCCCGTCGTGCCAGCGACCGGTTGCTTGCCGCCCCCCGCACGTCATCCGACGAAGCGAGCCTTGGGCCGAGGATCGACGCCCTCGGCGGTGAGGTGGTCCGTTTCCGCTCGCGCGACGGCCTCCGATTGGCGGCCCGCTGGTTGCCGGCGGAGGCGTCCGGGGACTGGCGCGCCGACCCGCACGAGGCGATCCTGCTCCTCCATGGGTGGTCGGGCTCGAGCGCGCCGGACGTCGTCCAGTACGGGCCGTTCCTGCGGCGCACGGCGGGTGTGCTGGGTCTCGACTTCCGCGGTCACGGCGGGTCCGACGCCTGCGCCCTCGACGCTCGGGCTGCGAGAGGTGGACGACGTCGCCGGGGCGCTCGCCTGGCTGGGCGAACGCGGGATCGATCGGGTCGCCCTCATGGGACTGTCGCTGGGCGGTGCGATCGCGATCGCGGCCGTCGCGGTCCTAGGCGACGGGTCGCTGCCGAGCGCGGATGCCGACCCCGCGACCCCGGCTGGCGTGGTCCCGCCGCGTCGACCGAGGATCGTCGCCGTGGTGGCCGATTCGGTCGCCCCGGACCTCGTCACGCCGATCGCGTCGCGGCTTCGCGGCCCTGGTAGGCGGCTGGTCGCTGGCCGGCTCCTCGACAGCGCGACGAGGACGCTCGGAGGCGACCCGCGCGACACGGAGCCGCGCCGAGTCATCGGCCTGGTGGAGGGCGTGCCCCTCCTCGCTGATCTCGGGCGAAGACGACACGACCGTTCCGCTCGACGAGGCGCGGCGACTGGCCGGGGCCGCGCCCGCGGACACCGTCCACTGGGTCATCCCCGGTGCCGAGCACGGCGAGGGCCATCGGACCGACCCGGTCGGATACGAAACGCGCGTGACCGAGCACGTGCGCCGGGCATTCTCCGTCGCGCGGGAATCGGGCTCTATAATCGCGGCGCCGGAGTCCCGCTCCGGCGAGTCGCACCACTCGGCGAGCCCAGTGGAGGATTGATGCCGGCCAAGATCCTCGTAGTCGACGACGACCCGAACGTCCAGCGACTCCTGCAGTACACGCTCAAGCAGGAGGGCTACGACGTCATCGTCGCGGCCGACGGCGCGGAGGGGTTCCGGCTGTGGGGTGCGGAGGCGCCCGACCTGATCCTGCTCGACGTCATGCTGCCGAAGCTCGACGGCTACCAGGTCGCCACCAAGATCCGATCCGAGGAGGGCGCCTCGGGTCACGTGCCGATCATCATGCTGACCGCCGAACGCGAGGTGGAGCAGAAGGTCCGAGGCCTGCGGGCCGGTGCCGACGACTACCTCATCAAGCCGTTCCATCCCGCGGAACTGCTGGCTCGGATCAAGAGCCTGCTGGCGCGCTTCGCGCCGCGCGATTCGCTCCTGTCGCGGCCGCCGCTCGGGCGGGTCCTGGCCTTCTACGGGGCCAAGGGTGGGGTGGGGACCACGACCATCGCGATCAACGCGGCCATCGGGTTCCACCGCGAACTCGGTCGGAAGGTCTGCCTGATCGACGGCAACCTCCAGTTCGGCGACCATCGGGTCTTCCTCGATCTCGGGCTCGATCGGAAGAGCATCGTCGACGTCGTGTCCGCACCCTCGATCGACGCGGACCTCATCCGGCAGGTCCTGGTCAAGCACGATTCCGGGGTCGACCTGCTGCTCGCGCCACCGTCGCCGGAGTCGGCCGAACTCGTCCGGCCGGAGCACCTGCCGTACATCGCGGAGCAGCTGCGGTCCTACTACGACTACACCGTGATCGACATCGACAAGCGTCTCGATGACATCAACCTCGGCGTGTTCGAGGCCGCCGAGACCGTGTTCGTCGTGATGACCGCCGACCTGTCCTGCCTGAAGAACGTGCGTCTCATCCTCGAGACGATGGGTCATCTCGGGTACCCGGCCAGCAAGGTCCAGCTCGTCCTCAACCGTTCGAACGCGTTCACCGGCATCAACGTCAAGAATGCCGAGGGTGCCCTCAAGCGCACCATCGACCACCAGATCGTGAACGAGTACCGAGGCGCGATCAGCGCGCTGAACTCGGGCGCGCCGTTCATGTTCACCAAGGGCGATTCGCCGCTCGGCCTGTCACTCCTGCAGTTCGCTCGCGCAGTCGACAAGCCGATCGCGGCCACCGCCGGCGCGACCGGGGTCGTGCCCGCCCGCTGACCGCGGTCGATCCCGGGTTAAGTGGCAGGTGAGGCGCGATTGACCGCGCGGTAAGACCGACCCGGTAGCCTGCTGGGGTGCTGGCCATCGTCCCATCCGCAACGCTGCATGGCCTCGATGGGCGACTCATCCGCGTCGAGGTGGATGTCGCGCCCGGCTTGCCGGGGTTCACCATCGTCGGGCTCGCGGACGCCGCGCTCCAGGAGGCGCGCGAGCGGGTGCGGGGTGCGCTCCGGAACGCGGGCTTCGTGCACCCACCCCGACGGATCACGGTCAACCTGGCGCCGGCGGACCTGCGCAAGGCCGGCGCCTCCCTGGACCTGGCGATGGCGATCGGCATCTTGCTGGGGTCGGAGCAGGTCCGCGCCGGACCGGGCCGCGTCGCGCTCGTCGGCGAACTGTCGCTCGGTGGCGAGGTCCGGGCCGTCCCGGGGATCCTGCCGATGGTGGCCGCGCTGGCTCGGCGAGGGCTGCGACGGGTCGTGGTGGGCCTCGCAGCCGTCGATGAGGCTCGGCTGGTCGACGACATCGAGGTCACCGGGGTCGAGAGCCTCATCGAGGCCGTGGACGTGGTTCGAGCCCGTGGCCGACGACGACGCGCGAGTGTCACGCCGCCGCGAGTCGAATTGGTCGAATTCGACCGGTCGCGGTGCGGCGGACGCTCCGATCTTGGCCGCTTTCGGGGACGGGCCGTCCTTCCCGGATCTGCGCGAGGTTCGGGGGCAGCCGCAGGCACGACGCGGACTCGAGATCGCCCTCGCCGGCGGCCACGGACTGCTCCTGATCGGTCCTCCCGGCTCGGGCAAGACCCTGTTGGCCCGCACGATCCCCGGATTGCTCCCGCCCCTCGACGACGCTGCCGCCCTGGCGGCGACGGTCATCGTCTCGGCAGCCGGCGAGGGTCCCCTCCACGAACTCCGCCGACGACCGCCGTTCCGCTCGCCACACCACACCATCTCGTACGCGGCCATGGTCGGCGGAGGCCCGCGCCTCTCGCCGGGTGAAGTCACCCTGGCCGACCAGGGGATCCTCTTCCTTGACGAGCTCCCGGAGTTCGATCGGGACGTGCTCGAGGCTCTCAGGCAACCGCTCGAGGAGGGGCGAGTGGCCATCGCCAGGGCCGGCCGGGCGACGGTCTTCCCGGCTCGGTTCCAGCTGGTCGCCGCGATGAACCCGTGCCCATGTGGCTTCGCGGGTTCCTCGGATCGTGCCTGTGCCTGTCCAGGCACCGTTCCGGAGCGGTATCAACGCCGTGTGTCGGGGCCACTCCGCGACCGGATCGATCTGTGGGTGACGATGCCACGAGTCGCCCCGCTGGCACTCGTCGGCGGTCTCGACCCGGAGGGCTCGGCGGCGGTCGCCGCTCGGATCGCCGCGACCCGTTCTCGGACGACGGGTGGAGCACCCGGCATCCTCAACGGCCGCTTGACGGGAGGTCGGCTCCGCGGTGCCTGTCGGCTGGATCGGTCGACCGAACGACGCGTCGTCCAGCTGGCGGAGCTCGAACGGGCGACCGGCCGCGGGACGGAGCGCCTGTTGCGGGTGGCGCGGACGATCGCCGACCTCGCTGGCGAGTCGCGCGTCGGCGTGGAGCACCTCGACGAGGCGGCCTGGTTCCGGCCGGCCGACCTGCGGCTGGCCGCGGCGGAGGCTTCCTGACGTGCTTGGCGTCGGAGCGTCGGGTCCGACCGGGGTGCCCCGGTCGGCCGCTGACTCGGTGACTCCGGCTACGGGATCCCGTGAATCGGTGGTCGCCCGTACGCGGCCGGGCACTGCCGTCCCGGTCATCGAGGAACGCGAAGCCTGGGCCGTCCTGACCGCCGTGCACGGCCTGGGGCCGGTCGGGTTCGCCGCGCTGCTCGAACGCTACCGGACGGGCCTGTCGATCCTCGACGAAGCATCGTCTGCGGGCGGGACGGCGCGTCTGGCCTCTATCCCGTGCGGCGGCCTCGGCGACAGGGGCGCCGGTGCGACGCGCACCGTGGGGCCGGCCGTGGCGGATGGGATCGCGGTCGCCGCGCAGACCTCTGTTCGGACGCTCGAGCGCATCCGCGCGCTCGGTCTCACGGTCGTGACCGTGGAGGATCGGCACTATCCACGCCGCCTCGCAGCCATCGACATGCCGCCGCATGTCCTGTTCGTGCTCGGCGATCCGACCGTGCTCGATCCGAATTCCGCCGTGGCGATCGTCGGCACGCGCCGTGCCACGGACGCCGGACGGGCCGTCGCGGCGCGCCTTTCGACGACCCTGGTGGCGGTCGGGACCACGGTCGTCTCCGGGCTCGCCATCGGGATCGATGGTGCGGCCCACGCCGCGGCCCTTCACGCGGGCGGGACGACCGTCGCGGTGATCGGTTCGGGCCACGCGGTCCTCCACCCGAGGGCCCACAGCCGGTTGGCGGCGTCGATCGTCGCCGCGGGGGGCGCGGTGGTCTCGGAATTGGCACCCGACGTGGAGCCGACGCACGGGACGTTCCCCCGGCGCAACCGGATCATCAGCGGCCTCACGGACGCGACCGTGGTGGTGGAGGCACCGGCTCGGAGTGGCGCCCTGATCACGGCCTCCTGGGCCCTTGAACAGGGTCGTGAGTGTTTCATCGTGCCCGGATCCCTCGGGGCGCCCGCGTCGGCCGGGTGCCTGTCGTTCCTGCGGGAGTTCGGTGGCAGCGCTCGGATCGTGGCCGGCATCCCCCAGCTCATCGACGATCTGGGGCTGGCCGACCATCTCGCCGAACCCGGTGTGTCGACCGACGTCGCCGCGACACTCGCCGATGTGGGCGAGGCCGCCGGTCGGCTCGGTCGCGAACTGGTGTTGGGCCGGGCGACGGTCGACGAACTGGTCGCAAGCACCGGATGGCCGGTCGCGAGCGTCCTTGCCGGGCTGACCCTGCTCGAGCGTCGGGGTCTCGCGATCGGCGTCCATGGTCGTTTCAGGCCCGCCGGGACCCTGGCCGGAACGGACCCGCGGGCCATCCGCACGACCGGTCGCCGCCGGAGCTGAGCACGGGGCCGTACTGATGGAGGGTTGCCCGGTCTTGCCGACCGATGCTACCCTCACCGCGGCCGTCGACCCCATCGACCGCCCAGGACCCCGCCTCGATGCGTCCCCAGGCACGAGCAGGAGCGTCGTCTATTGCACAAGGCCGCTGTCGCGCTGTTGGCCGTTCCGATCCTCGTCGCGGTCTACATCGGCGCGCTGCTGCGTCGCTCGACACTCGCGAGGATCGGCCTCGCGTTCGGGCTGGTCTTCGTCCTCGCTGCCGGGTTGTTCGGACCCGGGCGCCCGGAGGCGATCGCGGCGCGACCGGAGACGCCGATCCTGCCATTGACCCAGGCGGCCTTCCAGACGACCGTCGCGACCGGTCATGACCTCAAGGCACCGGTCGCCATCGAGTTCAGTTCGCCGATGGATCCGGTCTCGGTGGCGGCCTCGATCACGGTCGATCCATCGACCCCGGTCGACCTCGCCTGGGACGCCACGGACACGACGCTGACGATCGCACCGCGGAACAACTGGGCGGCCGGGACCTTCCACACCGTGACCGTCCGCGAAGGGGCCCTCGCGCGTTCCGGGCAACCGCTCCTGCGTCCCGCGAGGGCGGTCTTCCTGACCCGAGACACCACGACCGGCTCGGTCGTCGCCTCCATCCGCGTCGGCAACCGCGTGTCGATCGCGTCGTCGTTCATCGTCCGGTTCGCGGGGCCGGTCGATCCGGCGACCGTCAGCGACGCGGTCAGCATCGATCCACCGGTGCCGGGCACCCTCACCCCCGGCACGACCGATGGCGCGACCACGTACACCTTCGCCCCGACGACGGCGCTCGCGCCGAACGCGCATTACACCGTGACGCTCGACGGCGTCCGCGACACCGACGGCGTCGCCGTCGCCCCGTTCTCCCTGGCGATCCGCACGGACAAGGCACCGGCGGTCGTTCGCTTCCGCCCACTCGACGATACGGCCGACGTGGCCCGCGAGGCCGCCATCTCGGTGCGCTTCACCCAACCCATGGATCGCAAGGCGACGGCACGGGCGTTCGCGGCCACCATCGATGGCAAGGTGCTCGCCGGCAAGGTCAAGTGGGCCGAGGCGGATACGGTCCTCGTGTTCACGCCGGCGGCCAAGCTGCCGTTCGGGACGAAGGTGGTCATGGGCGTCGCCGCGACCGCCAGGAGCGCCTCGGGTGCCACGCTCGGCGTCAACGCCATGGGGACCTTCCATACCGTCAAGCAACCGAAACCGGCGACGGTTCGGACGACGGCGGGCGGTGGCTCCAGCGGCGGCGGCTCCGGCGGCGGAGGCTCAGGCGGTGGCGCGGTCGGCGGCGGCAGCTGGGGGGCCGTGGAGACCTACTACCTCAGCCTGATGAACTGCACGCGGACCGGCGGCTGGGTGACGTCGAGCGGGTCCTGCAGCAGCCCTGGCGGCCGGAACGTGGCCGCGCTGAAGCTCGATGCCGGCATCAGTACCAATGTCAGCCGGCCGTACGCCAAGAAACTCGCCACCGGCAATGACTGCGACCACTTCATCGGTGGCAATCCCGGCGACCGATTGCGCCGAGCCGGGTACACGAGCTACCGCTGGGCGGAGAACCTCGGCTGCCGCTCGGGGAACCCTCGATCGGCCGTGCTCGGCTCGCACCTCTTCTTCCAGAACGAGAAGTCGACCTCGGGCGGCCACTACGTCAACCTCATGAACGCGCAATACGACCGCGTCGGGATCGGCGTTTGGGTGTACGGGGGCCGCGTCCGCCTGGTGGTCGACTTCTACCACCCCTGACCGGACCATCGGCGTACTGACAATCACCTCGCGAGGGGTGACCATCGGCTGGTGATTCGAGGCGCCATCCTGCATCTCATGAACGAGCAGCCGATGCTGGCCGACTTGTTCGAGCCGCCGTCGCCCGGCGATGTCGGGTTGCGTTGCACGAAGCTGCGGACGATGAACGGCAAGCGGCCGGTCTTCGTCGACGATTCCGACTCGATCTTCTTCTTCCCGTACCTGCACATCCGGTTCGTGGAGATCCCGCCCGGCGCGATCGCCGGCACCGGTGACTCGATGGCGCTCGAGACGGGCGGCGACGAGGTCCCGGTCCGACGCCAGCCCGCGGCCCCCGAGGTCGAGCCGGACCTCGAGATCGACGAGGACTTCCTCCGCCGCATCCGCGAGGTCTGACCGCCGCGCGCCGCCTGCGACTGGCGGCCCCCGGCGCCGGTAGCGGGTCGGGTAAGGACCCGGTGCTACACTCCCGGCCGTGCCAAAGAACCTCGTCATCGTCGAATCCCCGGCCAAGGCCCACACCATCGAGCGCTATCTCGGCGCCGACTACCGCGTGCTGGCCTCCTATGGCCACGTCCGCGACCTGCCCGAGAATCCGGGCAAGGGCAAGTTCGGCGTGGACGTCGACCACGACTTCGCGCCCGAGTACGTTGTCTCCGACGATCGCCGCCGACAGGTCGCGGACATCGAGAAGGGCGCCCGCAGCGCCGAGCACGTCTATCTCGCGACCGACCTTGATCGAGAGGGCGAGGCGATCGCCTGGCACGTGGCAGAGGCGGCCCACGTCGCGCCCGAGAAGATCCTTCGGGTCACGTTCAGCGAGATCACGGAGCCGGCCATCCGAGAGGCGTTCGCCAACCCGCGCGAGATCGACCAGAACCTGGTGGACGCGCAGCAGACGCGCCGCATCGTCGATCGGCTGGTCGGTTACACGCTGAGCCCACTCCTGTCGCGCAAGGTCCGCGGCGGCCTGTCCGCCGGTCGTGTCCAATCGGTGGCGGTGCGCCTCGTGGTCGAGCGTGAGCGTGAGATCACCGCGTTCACGGCCCGCGAGTACTGGACGATCGAGGCACTGCTCGCGACGGCGACCGGTGAGCGCTTCGCCGCCGAAGTCGTCCGGATCGACGGTGCGGCCCTCGACGTGACCGATGAAGTGTCGGCCGAGCGCCATCACGCGGCCATCGTTGAGCTCCATCCGACGGTGACCAAGATCGGGACGCGGACGCAGAAGCGGTCCCCGGCGCCACCGTTCACGACATCGACCCTGCAGCAGGAAGCCAGCCGTCGGCTCGGGTTCAGCCCGAAGCGGACGATGTCGGTGGCGCAGCGCCTCTACGAGGGCGTCGAGACGAGCGACGGCCAGACCGGCCTCATCACCTACATGCGGACCGATTCGACCGCGATCGCGGGTGTCGCCATGGGCGAGGCGCGGCAGGTCATCGGCGACCGCTACGGCCCGACCTACACGATGCCCAAGGGGCGCGTCTACAAGACCAAGTCGAAGGGCGCCCAGGAGGCGCACGAGTCCATCCGCCCGACGAGCTTCAGCCGGGATCCCGACAGCCTGGCGGGATCGTTGAAGGCCGACGAGCTCCGGCTGTACCGGCTCATCTGGCAACGCGCCCTCGCGTCGCAGATGGCACCCAAGGAGCTCGAGACCACCACGATCGAGCTGGCCGATGGCGCCTACGAACTTCGCGCCTCGGCCACCAAGGTGCTGTTCGACGGCTTCGCCCGCGTCTACACGGAGGGTCGCGACGACGGGGTCCCCGACGACGACGAAGAGACGGGACGTCTGCCGGCGGTCGCCGAGAGCGACCGGACGACGGTCGAGGACGTGACCCCGACCCAGCACTTCACCGAGCCTCCGCCACGGTTCACCGAGGCGAGCCTCATCAAGGCCCTGGAGGAGCACGGGATCGGTCGTCCGTCGACGTACGCGGCGACGATCTCGACCATCGTCGATCGCGGCTATGTCCGCGTCGAGGAACGCCGACTCCATCCTGAGCTGGTCGCCGAGATCGTCACCGACCTCTTGGTCGAACACTTCGGCGACTACGTCGATGTCGAGTTCACCGCCCGGATGGAGGAGGAGCTCGACGAGATCGCGCGGGGCGAGCGTGCCTGGGTGCCGCTGCTGCGTGCGTTCTACGGTCCGCTGCGGGATCGCGTCGACGAGAAGCGGCGTGAGCTCAAGCGCAGCGACTTCACGACCGAAGCCAGCGACGAGGTCTGCTCCCTGGGCCACCCCATGGTCATCCGTCTCGGGCGAAACGGCCAATTCCTCGCCTGCTCGCTCTACCCCGAGCACAAGGAGAGTCGACCGCTGCCCGGTGACGAGCCGCCGCCGCAGGAAGGGACGGGCGAGGTCTGTCCGAAGTGCGGCGAGGGGACCCTCGTCGGCAAGCGTGGCCGGTTCGGCCCGTTCGTCGGCTGCTCGCGCTACCCGGACTGCGACTACATCAAGCGCGAGGGTCCGCCACCGCCCGATCCGCTGCCGTTCGAGGTGACGTGCCCCAAGAACAAGGACGGCCGCCTCGTGCCGCGTCGCGCGCGGCGCACCGGGAACGTCTTCTGGGGGTGCTCAAACTATCCACGCTGCGATTACACGACGAACCACGAGCCGCTGGGCGGTCTTCACGACACCGACGACGGTCCGCTCGCCCGCAAGGACGAGGCTGCCATCTGCCTCGTCTGCGGTTCGGCCAGCGAGACCCCGGCCGACGCGATCGTCCCGGGCGGGAAGTACGCCGGGGGGCCGGCCAACCCGGAGGCCCTGGCGAGGCCGGCACGGGCGCGGCCTCGTGGTGGCGGGAAGACCGCTGTCAAGGGTCGCGGCAAGCCGAGGTCGGGCGCGGGCCGCGGGTCCGCGGGCGCCGAGACCGACGACCAGCGGTATTCGCGGGTGACCAAGCGCACGCGTCCGGTCGAGCCGGCCGCCGACGCGTGATCGGGGAGCCGGCCGGCCGATCGACCGATCCCGTGCTCGCGCGGTTCCTCCGCTCCCTCGCCGCGCGCGACACCTCGCCGCACACCCAGCGCGCCTATGCCACGGCGGTGGGTGCCTACCTCGGCTGGCTGGCCGACCGCGGCGTCGACTGGCGCCGACCGTCGCGCGCGGACCTTCGCGCCTACCTTGCCGTCCTCGGCGAAGACCACGCCCGATCGTCGGTCGCCCAGCGTCTGGCCGCGATCCGCGCGTTCCACCGATGGTCGACCAGGAACGATCAGGCGCCGGGTGACCCGTGGGGCGCCATCGCCACGCCGCGCCTGCCCCGGCGCCTGCCACGCGTGCTGGAGGTCGAGGAGGTCACCCGACTCCTCGCGGTCGTGGACGAGGATCTCGACGCACCGCCCGGTGAGGACGCCGACCGTGCCGAGCTCCGGACCGCGCTTTCGCTGCGCGACCGGGCGATCGTCGAGACGGCCTATGCCGCGGGACTGCGCATCAGCGAGCTGGCGTCAGCCGAACTCGGCGCGCTCGACCTTCGACGAGGCGAGATCCGGGTGCTCGGCAAGGGACGCAAGGAGCGGATCGGCCTGCTCGGGAGACCGGCGAGGGCGGCCCTCGCCCGCTACCTGGAGGATGGCCGACCCACGCTGGTCGAGCGGCGACCCGGCCGGGAGGCGCCGCCGACCGAGATCTTCCTGAACCACCTGGGCGGTCCGCTGGGGGTCCGCGGCCTGCGCTACCGGCTCGATCGACTCTGCCTGCGGGCGGGTCTGCCGGTCGGTGTCTCGCCACATACGCTGCGCCATTCGTTCGCCACCCACCTGCTTGATGGCGGCGCCGATCTCCGCGTCGTGCAGGAACTGCTGGGCCACGAGAACCTCGCCACGACCCAGATCTATACGCACGTGTCGCCTGGCCGGCTGCAGGCCGCGTATCGGGAGGCGCACCCGCGGGCGCGTCGCGACCAGACCCCGTGAGCGCTGGCCGCACCCTGGCACGGGCCGGGCTGGTCGTGTCCGGAGCGTTCCTGATCTCGCGGATCCTCGGCTACGTCCGGATCTTCGTCATCGCCGGCACATTCCCGGTCGGCCCCGACCTCGATGCGTTCTTCGCCGCCTTCCGGATCCCCGACCTGATCTTCCAGCTCGTCGCCGCCGGAGCGCTGTCCTCGGCCCTGATCCCGATCGTGTCCGGCCTGTTCACCACGAACGAACAGGCGCGCGCCTGGCGCGTCGTCTCGACCGTCATCAACCTGATGCTCATCGGCCTGGCCATCCTGGCCATCGGGTTCTTCATCCTCGCCCCGGTCGTGATGGGCGTCATCACCCCGGGGTTCGGGCCCGCACAGCTCGATCGGACCGTCGAACTGACCCGGATCATGCTCTTGAGCCCGATCTTCCTGGCGCTCGGGGCAGTCGCCACCAGCGTGCTCAATTCGGGTGGCCGGTTCGCGGCCTCGGCGGTCGCCCCGATCGTCTACAACGTCGTGATCATCGCGGCCGTGCTGATCCTCGGGCCGCGGATCGGTGTCGAGGGCCTGGCCATCGGGGTCGTCCTCGGCTCGCTCGGGCACCTGCTCGTCCAGCTCCGGCCGCTGGCTCGCCTCGGTTTCCGCTATGACCCGCGCATCGACGCGGCGGACCCACAGGCCCGCAAGGCATTGACCCTCATGGCACCGCGAGCGTTCGGTCTCGGGGTGACCCAGATCACGTTCATCGTCATGACCTCGCTCGCCTCGCTCCAGGGTGTCGGTGCCGTGTCCGACTTCAACTTCGCGTTCGCCCTGCTCCAGATCCCGCTCGGGATCATCGGCGTCCCGCTCGGGATCGTCGTCCTGCCCTCGCTCTCGCGCGAGGCGGCGGTCGGTCGCGAATCGGCCTATGTCGACCTCCTCACGCGAGCGCTCCGGTTGCTGATGTACGTGATGATCCCGATCGCCGCGCTGGCCGCGGTGGCGCGCCAGCCGATCGTCGAGATCCTGTTCGCCAACGGCAAGATCACCCCTGGGGACCTCGACCTGATCGCGACGACCCTGCTGTGCTTCCTCATCGGGTTGACGGCCCAGCGCCTCATCGCCGTCATCGCCCGCGCGTTCTACGCGCGCCAGGACACCCTCACCCCCGTCATCGCGGCGGTCGGGGCGGTCGTCATCAACTGCACGCTGGCGATCGTCCTGGCGGGGCCGTTCGGACTGCCCGGGATCGCGTTCGCCATCGCCTTCGCGGCCTGGGTGGAGGCGCTCGCGCTCATCGCCGTGATGCACGCCCGATTGCCACACTTCGCGCTCGGCGGTCTGGGCCGCGTGGCGGTCGAATCGCTCGTCGGCAGCGTCGCCGCGGGGGCCGTCGCGGCGGGCGTGCTGATGCTCGTCGGCGGGGCACTGCCGGCCGACCCCGGGCGATGGATCCTGGTCGTCGAGGTGGCGATCGTCAGCCTCGCCTTCGGACTGGTCTACGCGGCGTTCTCGCTCGTGTTGCGGATCCCCGAACTGCCGTCTATCGTCGGAGTCATGGTCGACCTGTTCCGCCGCCCGGCCAGGTCGTGACGGGCGTCGACCCGGCGACGTGGGACGCCTTCGTCGAGGCCGGCGATCCCGGCTCGTACCTCCAGACGACGGCGTGGGCGGCGGTCAAGGCCGTGAACGGCTGGTCGGCCCACAGGCTCATGAGCGGTGATCTCGCCGACCCGGCGCGCGAGGCGTCGATCGGCGCCCAGATCCTCGTCCGAAGGCCTCGCCCGATGCCTTGGGGCTTCGCCTACGCGCCCCGCGGGCCCGTCGCGACGGCGTGGACCCCCGCGGCCATCGAGGCGTTCACGACAAGCGTGGCGGGTGCCCTGCCGCCGGCGGCCGGCCGCGTCAGCCATCTGCGTGTCGACCCGGAGATCGAAGCGGACGGCCCGCTGGACACCGATGGAGCGTTCCGGCGGGCCCTGCGGGCATCCGGTTGGCGCCCGGCGCCTCCGATCCAGCCGAACGCGACCCGGATCATCGACCTGCGTGCCGACGAGGCGGCGTTGTGGTCCGACCTTCGCAAGAAATGGCGCCAGTACGTCAACAAGGCGCGGTCGGGCGGCGTCGTCGTCGTGGAAGCGGATGGCGACCGACTCGGTGAGTTCTATCGGATCTATCGCGAGACGGCTGATCGCGCCGGGTTCCTCATCCGAACCGAGGCCGCGTACCGCGACGTCTGGGATGCCTTCGCCCCGACGGGACGCGCCCGCCTGCTGTTCGCGCAGAGCCCTGACGGCGAGCCGCTGGCCACGCTGTTCCTGGTCGGCTGCGGCCCGCGGGTCGTGGAGCCGTACGGTGGCATGACCTCGGCCGGGGCGGACTCTCGAGCCAACTACCTCCTCAAATGGGAGGCGATCCGTTCCTCGCGCGCGGCGGGCGCCACGAGCTACGACCTGTGGGGGCTCGCGACCGGCGGGATCGCCCATTTCAAGACCGGGTTCGGTGGCCGTGAGATCCGCTACATCGGGGCGTGGGACCTGGTGCTCGACCCGATCGGGCGGCGGGCCTACGACCTGGCCGGCCGCGGCCGCGTCCAGTGGTCGCGCCGACGACACGGGATCCGGGGGAGTGGGAGCGCCGCGGCGTTCGGAGCGGCCGATTGAACGTCCGCGACGCGCGCCCCGACGAGCTCGCCGACTGGGACGCCTGGACCGTCGAGTCGCCGGGCGGGCATGTGTATCAGTCGCGTGCGTGGGCGGAGCATCGTCTGGCGTCCGGCTGGCAGCCGCGGTTCCTCGTCGCCGACGATGGTGGCCGGGTCCTCGCGTTGACCCGCGGCTGGGGGCTCGCCGGCGGCGGGAGTGCCTATCTGCCGCGCGGGCCGGTCGCCGGTGGCGCTGCGTCGGGCAAGGACCTCGCCACTCGCCAGATCGCCACGGCCGGGATGCTCGCAGCCTCAGGGGCCGACGTGGTCGCCGCGGATCCAGAGGTCCCTGCGACGGACCGCGCCTTCCGCGAGGCGATCGTGGACGCCGGCTTCCGCCCGATCGAGGAGATCCAGCCATCGCGGCACCGGGTCTTCCTGCCACTCGGCGGTGGCGCCGATGAGGCGACCGTGTTCGACGCGATCGCGAAGTCGACCCGTCAACGGATCCGGACCGCCGAACGCGACCTCGTCTGCGTGACGCGCCACGACGCGCGCGCGACCGAGGACCCCGAGGAGGGGTTCGAAGCCCCGGCGGAACCGGCGGAGGCCGCGCTCGATCGGTTCTACGACCTTCTCCTCGAGACCGGAGAGCGGCGACACTTCTCGTTCGGGCCGCGAGCGGGCTTCGTGGCCTGGTGGAACGCGGCGCTGGCTGCCGGTCACCTCGTCTACCTCGAAGCGCGACCGACGGACGAGGACGCTCGCGTCCTGGCCGGACTCATCCTGTATCGCCACGGCGGGCGGCTCTCGACCGTCCACTCGGGCGACCACGCCGCGACCCGGGCGGATCACCCGGGTGCCCTGCACCTGCTTCGCTGGCGAGCGATCCAGCTCGCCATCCGCGAGGGCTGCGGTGAGATGGACCTGGGTGGCGTCGACGTGGCGGGAGCGCGTGGCGAGCCGAAGGAGGGTGACCCACTGTTCGGCCTCTACCAGCACAAGCGATCGTTCGGCGGGCGCTGGCTCGAGTTGACCGGGGCCCACGAGCGCGTCTTCGATCCGCGGGGCTACGCCATCGGGCGCGTCGCCGGACGGATCGGCCGGGTCGTGGGTCGATGAACTCCCGCCCGATCGCCGAGCAGATCGCGGCCGCGGAACCGACCGGCCCGGCGCCGCTCTCCGGGCTCATCGCGCGCCTGACGGCCGAACACCGGTTGCGCGGCGCTCGTCGCGATGGTCGGCCGATCGGTGCCGCGGGATTGTCCGACATCGACGTCACGGGGGTGACCTTCGATTCACGGGCCGTTCGAAGAGGCTCATTGTTCGTCGCGATCCCGGGCATCCATGTCGACGGGCACGACTTCGTCGCGGCGGCCGCTGCCGCCGGAGCGGCCGCGGCGATCGTCGATCAACCCGTGCCGGACGTCGCTCTCCCGCAGCTCGTCGTCAGCGGGAGCCGGGGCGCCCTCGCCAGCGCGGCCGCCTGGTGGTATGGCGACCCGAGCCAGGATCTCGGCGTCGTCGGCATCACCGGCACCGATGGCAAGACGACGACCTCGTTCCTGGCGGTCGCCGCGCTCGAGGCGGCCGGGGTACGGACGGGGATGACCGGGACGGCCGCCACCCGGATCGGTGGCGTCGAGGAACCGAACGCGGCCCACGCGACCACGCCGGAGGCGCCCCAGCTGCAGGCCGCGCTGCGCGCGATGGTGGCGGCCGGGGATGCGGCGGCGGTCATCGAGACCACCTCCCACGGGCTCGCCCTCGGTCGCGTGGAGGCGATCGCCTACGACGTGGCGATCCTCACGAACCTGACCCACGAGCACCTCGAGCTCCACGGGACCTGGGAGGCGTATCGCGACGCGAAGCTAGCGTTGTTCGAGCGTCTCTCGCGTCGCGCCCCGTCGCCGCCCGGCCATGGCCCGAAGCCCTGGCCGGCGACCGGCATCGTCAACGCCGACGATCCGTCCGCGAGCGCGTTCATCGGCGTCGCCCAGGAGGCCGGTGCCAGGGTGATCACGTATGGCACGGACGACGCGGCCGACATCCGCGCGACCAGGGTCGAGGAAGACGCGCACCGCCTGCGGATCGCGTACACCGCGCCATCGGGGGCCGCCTCGGTCGATCTGCGGCTCGTCGGCCGGTTCAACGTCCACAACGCTCTGGCCGTCGTGGCCCTTGGCGAGGCGGTAGGCCTCGACCCGGCGGCCGTGCGCCAGGGCCTCGCCGCGGTCCCGGTCGTGCCCGGTCGGATGGAGCGTGTGGACATGGGCCAGCCGTTCGGGGTGATCGTTGACTTCGCCCACAGCCCGGCATCGCTCCAGACGGTCCTCGACCTGCTCGCGCCGGTCGCCGCATCGCGCGGCGGTGGGGTCATCGCGGTGTTCGGGTCGGCCGGCGAACGCGACACGGCCAAACGCCCGTTGATGGGTCGGATCGCCGGAGAGCGAGCCCGGATCGTGGTCGTGACCGATGAGGATCCGCGCGGCGAGGATCGTCTCGCGATCCTCGAGGCCATCGCCCGGGGCGCCGAGGCCGCCGGCCGTCGTCGCGACCACGACCTGCTGGTCATCGCCGACCGGCGCGCCGCCATCGACGCGGCCTTCGAGCGAGCGCGGCCGGGCGACGTCGTGCTGCTGGCAGGCAAGGGTCACGAACGTTCGATCATCGGCCCCGACGGTCCGCGACCGTGGAACGAACGGGCCGAGGCCGAGGACGCCCTTCGCCGCGCCGGCTTCGGCTGAGGGACGGACGTACGGGGGACACGGGGGGCCCGCTGCTATCCTTCGGCTCGATGGCAACCACTCCCTCGCGAGCGAAGACACCGGCGGATGCCGCGGCGCGGCGCACCGCTCGTCGCACTCCGCTGGCCGCCTCACCACCCGACGATCCGGGTCCGGACCTGGAGGCGCTCCGCGCGAACCTGTACGCGTCGATCCTCGAGGAACACCCGGGGGCCGAGCTCGACGCGGTCGGCCGGGCGTTCGATCTGGCGGTGGCCGCGCATGACGGCCAGAAGCGCGCGACCGGCGAGGCCTACGTCACCCACCCGATCGCCTCGGCGCAGATCCTGGCCGAGCTCGGGGTCGACACGGTCGCCATCCAGGCCGCCCTGCTGCACGACGTCCCCGAGGACACCGAGTACAGCCTGACCGACGTCGAGGAACGGTTCGGGGCGGAGGTCGCCCAGCTCGTCGACGGAGTCACGAAGCTATCGAAGTTCAGCACCCACAGCCACGAGCAGCAGCAGGCCGAGAACATCCGGAAGATGCTCCTGGCGATGGCCCAGGACATCCGGGTCGTCCTGATCAAGCTGGCCGATCGCCTCCACAACATGCGCACGCTCTACGGCCTGCCGTCCGAGAAGCAGCAGCGCATCGCGCGCCAGACCATGGAGATCTACGCCCCGCTTGCCGAGCGGCTCGGGATCTGGCAGATGAAGTGGGAGCTCGAGGACCTCGCTTTCAAGGCGCTCGAGCCGGAGCGGTTCCGCGAGCTCGCCAAGCTCCTCGACACCCGACGGAAGGGTCGCGAGACCTACATCGATCGGGCGATCGCCGAGCTCTCGCCGCGGCTCGTGGACGCCGGGATCGAGGCGGACCTGCAGGGCCGCCCGAAGCACATCTACAGCATCTGGAAGAAGATGGAGCGCAAGGGCGCGGAGTTCGGCGAGATCTACGACGTCTACGCCATCCGCATCCTGGTCGACGAGGTCCGGGATTGCTACGCGGCCCTCGGCATCGTCCACTCGCTGTGGCGACCGATCCCGGGCCAGTTCGACGACTACATCGCCGTCCCCAAGAACAACCTCTACCAGTCGCTCCACACCGCGGTCATCGCGCTCGACGGCAAGCCGCTCGAGATCCAGATCCGGACCCACCAGATGCACCAGGTGTCCGAGGTCGGGATCGCCGCCCATTGGCGGTACAAGGAGGGCACGAAGTCCGACCGCGAATACGACGCCAAGCTCGCCTGGCTTCGCCAACTCCTCGACTGGCAGCGCGACGTGTCGGATGCGACGGAGTTCGTCGAGGGCATCAAGCTCGACATCTTCCAGGACCAGGTGTTCGTGTTCACCCCACGAGGCGATATCAAGGACCTGCCGGCCGGTGCGACGCCACTCGACTTCGCCTATCGCATCCACACCGATGTCGGGCACCGGACGATCGGGGCGAAGGTCAACAACCGCCTCGTCCCGCTCGACTATCGCCTCAAGAACGGCGACATCGTCGAGATCGTCACGACCAAGGGCGAGCACGGACCCTCCCGCGACTGGATGAACGTCGTCCGGACCAGTCACGCCCGAGAGAAGATCCGGCAATGGTTCAAGCGCAAGGACCGCGACGAGAACATCGTCCACGGCCGTGAGTCACTCGAGCGTGAGTTGCGTCGCCTCGCACGGACCTCGATCGCGGCCGTCGGGCCCGACCAGATCGCGGAGGTCGCGAAGCACTACAACTACGAGACCCTCGACGACTTCTATGCCGCGATCGGCTACGGCGCCGTCGGCGCGCAGACCATCGTCATGCGCCTCGGTGTCGTCGACGATGTCCAGAGCGCCCTGCCGACGGTGGCGCCGCCGCAGCGGCTCGAGCGGACCGGCGGTGTCCGGGTCAAGGGGGTGGGGGACCTCCTGATCCGCTTCGCCAAGTGCTGCCATCCGATCCCGGGCGATCCCATCGTCGGGTTCATCACCCGGGGCAAGGGCGTGACGGTCCACCTGCAGACCTGCCCGACCGTCGTCAACGAGCGGGAGGTCAGCCGCCTCATCGACGTCGAGTGGGAATCGGCCCCGACCGAGACCTACCCCATCGCCATCCGGGTCGAGGCCTACGATCGGACGGGCCTGTTGAGCGACATCACCCAGGTGGTGGCGGAGAACAAGGTCAACATCGTGGCCGCGCACGTCGGCGTGACCCCGGACCACACGGCCGTCGTGACCGCCACCATCCAAGTCCACTCGGTCTCGCAGCTGGCTCGCGTGATGAGTCGCATCGAGACGCTCAAGGACGTCATCTCGGTCCAGCGCGACGTCGGCTAGGCGGTCGTGCGCCACGTCTGGGGGTTCGTCAGCGCCCTCGGCCTGCTGGTCTTCATCATCTTCGGGACCTGGGGCTGCCTGACCGCGGGCGCCAACGACCCGACCGCGCCGACGACGACGCTCATCGCCCTTGCCGGGGCGGGGGTCATGGTCCTCGGAGTCGTGGCCCGGGGCGACGGGTCGCCGGCACTCACGAAGACTCGGGCGGGGATCGGCGCCATCGGGCTGGTCGTGGCGCCGGTGGCCGGGTTCCTTACCCTCGTCGCGCTTGCGATCGACCCTGCCGCCGTCCCTGGATTCCTGTTCATGACGATCGTCGCGCTTGGTGCCTGGGCGCAGGGGCTCGCCGTGCAGGTCGGCTGGTCGATCCGGCTCGCGGCCACATGGATCGGCGTCGTGGCGGTCGTGACAGCGGTCGCTGTGGTCGTGTGGGGGGTCATCGCCGCCATCTTCATCGGTGGGCTGGCGTGGGACGGCAGAGCGGGGGCGGCCCTGGGCTTCGCCGCGGTCCTTGGGCTCATCCGGGCGGTCCGGGTCCTCTGGCTGCGGGGAAGGCCCGACCGGGAGGCCGCACCGGGCGCCGTGGCTCGCACCGTCATCGGCCGACCGGGACCGGGTGATCTCGAGCTCCTCGCGGGCGGTCCGGGCCCCATCCTTCGCCCGATCGCGCCGGATCCTGCCGATCGTCTCACGGCGGATGCGCGGCTGGCGGCTGCCGATGCGCGACTCGCGCCGGTCGGTTCGGACACGACGGACGATGCCAGCGGGAAGGCTGACGTGGATCGGGACGGTGACGTCGTCGGCTGAGGGCGTCCAACGAGTCTCGAGGCGCGCTCGGGCTCATGGCTCGACCCACTAGACTCCAACCGATGCCCACCTTCCGAGCACCTCGCGGGACCCGTGACCTGCTGCCACCCGAGACCGCCACGTGGACGCGACTGGAGCGCCTCGCCGCCGACCTCGCCGCGCGCTACGGCTACCGCCGGATCGAGACACCGCTCTTCGAATCGACCGACGTCTTCGAGCGCGGCGTCGGCGAGGTCACCGACATCGTCGAAAAGGAGTTGTTCCGCCTCGCGCCGCGGACGGATGAAGCGGAGGCCTGGGCGCTGCGGCCCGAGCCCACGGCGGGCATCGTCCGTGCGTATATCCAGCACGGCCTGCAGACCTGGCCACAGCCGGTCAAGGTGTTCGAGACCGGGTCGATGTTCCGCTACGATCGTCCGCAGGCCGGCCGCTACCGCCAGTTCTGGCAGTTCGATGTCGAGGCGATCGGCGATCCTGGCCCGGCCGTCGATGCCGAGATCATCGAGCTCGGCCTGCGCTTCTACCGTGACGCGGGTCTCGATGGTGTCGAGGTCCATCTGAACTCGATCGGGGATCCGGTCTGTCGCCCGGCCTATGTCGCCGAGCTGACCGCCTACTACGCGGGCCACCGCGAGTCGCTGCCGCCGCTCGAACGTGGTCGCCTCGACCGCAACGTCCTGCGCCTGCTCGATTCGAAGGACCCCGCGATGGTCGCGCTCAACGCCGCCGCGCCGAAGATCACCGATCGGCTGTGCGCCGCCTGCGCCGACCACTTCGCCGGGCTGCAGGCCCATCTCGACGCGCTCGGCGTGCAGTATCGACTCGAGCCGGGTCTCGTCCGCGGGCTCGACTACTACACGCGGACGGCGTTCGAGTTCTACGTCGTCGGTCGCGAGGGACAGCAGCAGGCGATCGGCGGCGGTGGCCGCTATGACGGGTTGGTCGAACTGCTCGGCGGTCGACCGACCCCCGGCATCGGCTTCGGCATCGGACTGGATCGACTGATCCTGGCGCTCTCGGAGACCGGCGTCGCGGCCCTGCCCGAACCAGCTCCGGTGGCCGTCGTCGTCGGCGCCGACCCCGACGACACGGCTGGGCGGCTCCGGGTCGCGACGGCGCTCCGGGCGGCGGGGATCGCGGCCAGGGCAGAACTGGCCAGGCGCAAGCTCGGCAAGCAACTCGAGGCGGCCGCACGGGATCAGGCGCACTTCGCGGTCATCCTCGGCGACGAGCTCGCGAGCGGCGAGGTCGGGCTGCGGGACCTGCCGGCCGGCACGCAAAAGCTCGTGCCGATCGGTGACCTGGCCCGCGAGGTCGAGCGCGCGCACGGCGCGCATCGGCACGGCAGCGGAACGGACGGCGGGTGACCGTCGACCGCTGGAGCGATGGCGACGCCTACGACACGTACATCGGCCGCTGGAGTCGACTCGTGGCGGAGTCGTTCGTCGAGTGGCTGGCGATCCCGCCGGGTCGTCGGTGGGTGGACATCGGCTGTGGGACCGGCGTCCTCAGCGCGGCGGTCGTGGAGCGAGCCGACCCGGTCTCGGTCGTCGGGGTCGACCCATCGTCGGATCTCGTCGACGCCGCGAGGCTCCGTGTGGACGACCCGCGGGTCAGCTTCGCCGTCGGGACGGGCACGGATCTCCCGCTCGACGATGGCTCGGCGGACGTCGTCGTATCCGGGCTTGTCCTCAACTTCATCCCGGACCTCGGCCGTGCCCTGCGGGAGATGGTTCGCGTGACCACCCCGCACGCGACGATCGGGGCGTATGTCTGGGACTACGCCGACCGGATGGAGCTCATCCGATCCTTCTGGGATGCGGCGCTCGCCCTGGACCCGGCGGCGACCGCGGCCGATGAGGGCGAGCGGTTCCCGATCTGCCGTCCGGAGCCGTTGCGCGCCGCATTCGAGGCCGCGGACCTCGCGGGCGCGGAGGTCCGACCGATCGAGGTCCCGACCGTCTTCCACGACTTCGACGAGTACTGGACGCCGTTCCTGAGTGGGGTCGGTCCCGCGCCCGGGTACGCGGTCAGCCTCGACGACGCGGCTCGGACGGCCTTGCGGGAGCGACTCAGGTCGGCCCTGCCGACGCACCCGGACGGCACGATCGCGCTCGTCGCACGGGCGTGGGCGGTCCGCGGGTCGCGGCCCATCGGCTGAACGCCTGGACGGATCGGTCGCCCGCGATACACTCGTGACAGCGAACGACACTCGAGGTACGTGATGACCAGGACAAGGCGGGTCCTCCACAGTCCGTCGGTCGAGCCTGAACCGTTCGATCCGTCGGCCTTCCCGGGGATCGACGAACGGCGACGCGCGGACGGCGGCGCGGCGAGCGCCCGCTGGCGCGAGCTGATCGGTGCGAACCGGACGGTCATCGCCGACGGTGCCATGGGCACGATGCTGTTCGCGAATGGCTTGATGTTCGGCGACCCGCCCGAGGTCTGGAACCTGACCAACCCCGACATCGTGCGGCGGATCCAACGCGGGTATCTCGATGCCGGCTCGCAGATCCTCATGACCAACACGTTCGGTGGAAATCGCCTCCGACTCAGCCTCCACGGTCTCCAGGATCGGGTTGCGGAGCTCAATCAGACCGCGGCAATCCTGCTGCGAAGCGAGGTCGAAGCCGCGGGCGGCGATGCGCTGGTCGCCGGTGATATCGGCCCGAGCGGCGCGATCCTGGCGCCGACGGGCACGCTCGACTACGACGAGGCGGTCGACATCTTCGCCGAACAGGCGGCGGCGCTGGTCGCCGGTGGCGTGGACCTCATCTGGATCGAGACGATGTCCGACCTGACCGAGATCAAGGCCGCCATCGAGGGCGTCCGTCGCGTCTCACCGGGGATCGCGCTCATCACGACGATGACGTTCGACACCCGCGGCCACACGATGATGGGCGTGTCGCCGGAAGCGGCCGTCGCATCGCTCACGGCCTGGGGCGCGGACGCGGTCGGCGGCAACTGCGGCAACGGTCCCGACGAGCTCATCACGGTCATCGAACGCATGCGCGCGGCCGACCCCGATATGATCCTGGTCGCGAAGTCGAACGCGGGCATGCCCGAACTCGTCGACATGCGCGCGGTCTACCGTGCCGACCCCGACACCATGGCGGCCGCCGCGTTGGTCATGCGCGACGCGGGCGCCTCGATCATCGGTGGCTGTTGCGGGAACACGCCCGAGCACCTCAAGGCGATCGCGGCCCTCGTCACGACCTAGGTCCTCCCGCCCATGGCCGAGTGGATCTACTTCATCCATCCGTCCCGCGAGGACTTCGCGGCGACGATGACGGACGAGGAGCAGGCGGTCTGGGGCGTCCACTTCGAGCGCTTCGAGCGGCTCGTGGCCGAGGGCGTGATCATCCTGGTCGGGCCGACCCTCGGGAAGGCGAACACCGGGATCGTGATCTTCGAGGCGCCTGACGAGGCCACGGCCCGGCGGATCATGGACGAGGACCCGGTCCTCGCCGGCGGCTTCGCGCGTGGCGAACTCCGGCCGTTCAGGGTCTCGCTGATGCGAGGTCGCGACGGCTGATCGGGCCGTCGCGCGTCAGACCGGATCGTGGAACTGGATCACCGCCAGCAGATTGCCATCCGGGTCCTTGAACCAGCCGGCACGACCGGCACCGATCGTCGCGATGCCGCCGACCGTCCTGGGAGCCTGGTACTCCTCGAAGACGACGCCGCGGGTCCGCAGGTCGGCCACCTCGGCATCGAGGTCGTCGACGGTGAACGCCATCTGGGTATGCGTCCCGGACGACAGGACGCTCGTCTTCGAGAGCGCGAAGATGCTGCCGGCGTCCGTCTTGAACAGCACCGCGCCGGGTCGCTCCGCCAGCGGCGTGAACCCGAGCACCGCGACATACCAATCACGGAGGGAATCCACGTCTGACGCGGGCAACGTGGTGTGAGCCCGTCGTTCGGACAGCATCGGCGACCCCTTCGGATATCGGACCGGGACAGCGATGTCGCCCGTCAGTCCGGCCGCAACCATACGCGGCTTCAGTAGATGAGGACGCGATCCGCTGCGAAGATCAGCTCGACGAGTCGGTCGGGCGGCACCATCGTGACCGGCAGTCCGCCGACGCTCTCGGGACCGAGCCCGCGAGCGTTGCTGGACATGCGCGATGCGAACAATGTGGCCCCGCCCGCCACCAGCGCGTCGATGTGCTCGCGGAGGCTGCCGGTGCCGATCCCGTGACTGGCCTCGAGCGTCTCCGGTCGCAAGTACCCGACGCCATCGCCCGCCATGAAGACGTCCACGTCGTGGCCGACGCCAAGGGCCGTCTTCGCCACGAGCAGGCCGAGGGCGGCGCGCGTCGGGTTCTCGGGGCCGGTCGCGATCTGGACGAGCAACCTGGGCATCGGGCTTCCTCCAAGTCGGGGGGTGGACCTCGGCGTGGCCGGTCAGCCGCTACGATACGCCGGCCATGACCGACGCCGCGCCGAGCCTCGCCACGCCCTACCGGACCCATACGTGTGGCGCGCTGCGGGCCGGGGACGCCGGGAGTCCCGCCCGCCTCGCGGGTTGGGTCCACCGTCGTCGGGACCATGGACAGTTGATCTTCCTGGACCTGCGCGATCGGCACGGGATCACCCAGGTCGTCATCGACAAGGCCGATGCGCCGGCGGCCCACGAGCGGGCGAGCCGGGTCCGCCCCGAGTTCGTCGTCTCCGTGGCCGGTCTCGTCGCGCTTCGCCTGCCCGGCACCGAGAATGCCAAGCTGCCGACCGGCGCGGTCGAGCTCCAGGCGACCGAGGTCGACATCCTGTCGGAGGCCAAGACGCCACCGTTCTACATCAACGAACCGGATGCCCCGGTCGACGAGATCCTGCGGCTCACGTATCGATACCTCGACATCCGCCGCGAGCCGATGCAGCGGCGACTGCTCCTGCGCAGCCGGATGGTCCAGGCCATCCGCGAGATCCATCACCAGCATGGGTTCGTCGAGATCGAGACCCCGACGCTGATCAAGAGCACGCCCGAAGGTGCGCGCGATTTCATCGTCCCGAGCCGTCTCCAGCCGGGCACGATCTACGCACTGCCGCAGAGCCCGCAGCAGCTCAAGCGGCTGCTGATGGTCGGCGGCGTCGACCGCTATTTCCAGATCGCTCGTTGTTATCGCGACGAGGACCTGCGCGGCGACCGGCAGCCGGAGTTCACCCAGCTCGACCTCGAGATGAGCTTCGTGGACGAGGGTGCGGTGATGGGTTTCGTGGAGACGATGGCGATCGCGGTGTCGGCGGCGACCGTGCCGGAGCGGCCCCTCCAGGAGATCCCGTTCCCGACGCTGACCTACGACGAGGCGCTGGAGCGCTACGGGTCGGACAAGCCGGACGTCCGCTTCGGGATGGAGCTGGTCGACCTTGGGGCGGTGCTGGTGTCGCCGGACGGCACGCCGTCATCGGGCTTCGCCGCGTTCGATATGACCCTGGCGTCCGGCGGCCGGGTCAAGGCGATCGTGGCGCCCGGGATGGCCGGCGTGACCCGTCGCGAGATCGACGAACTGACCGAACGCGCCCGGCGGTTCGGTGCGAAGGGCCTCGCGTACCTCGCGCTCGAGCCGGGCGGCGGGGTCAAGGGACCGATCGCCAAGTTCATATCGGACGACACGCAGCGGGCGATCATCGAGTCCACCGTCGCGTAGGAGGGCGACCTGATCTTGATCGTCGCCGACACGGCCGACACGACAGCCGACGTCCTCGGTCGGCTGCGGGTCGAGCTTGGTGACCGGCTCGGTCTGGCCGACCCGGACGTCCTGTCGTACGTCTGGATCGGTCGCTTCCCGATGTACCGGTGGGACCCGGACATCAGCCGCTGGCACGCGACCCACAACCCGTTAGGGGGTCGTGCCCGAGGACGAGTCGCTGCTCGTCCGCGAGTCGGGCGATCACTGCTCGCCCGTCGCGCGAGCGACCCGGCCGGTCAGGCGCGGGCTCTCCAGTACGACCTTGCGCTCAACGGTTGGGAACTCGGTGGCGGCTCGATCCGGATCCACCGTCGCGACCTGCTCGAGCGCTGCTTCCTGTTGCAGGGTCATTCGCTCGAGGCGATGCGCGAGAAGTTCGGCGCCGTCCTCGATGCCTTCGAGTACGGCGCCCCGCCGCACGGCGGGATCGCCCTCGGCATCGACCGCTGGGCGGCCCTGCTCGCGCTCCAGACCAACATCCGCGAGGTCATGGCGTTCCCGAAGACCCAGTCGGGGAGCGACCCGATGCTCGACGCACCGTCGATCCCCGAGCCCGGCCAGTACGAGGAACTCGGTCTGCGCTTTGTCGGTGGCCCCGACAAGCGGTAGCGCGACCGCCGAGCTCGGGCCGCTCGACTGGTTCGCGCAGCGGCCGCGTCTCGCGGCGCTGCTCGGCGCGACCTGCATCGCGTTCTCGGGTGTCTTCTACCTGTACGCCGCGGTGTCGCCCGCGACCGGCACGTTCTATCGGGCGGTCTTCGGGTTGCCACTGCTCGTTCTCGTGGCGTTCTGGGAGTGGCAGCGCCATGGCCCGTTGCCGCGGCGGCTCGCTGGCGGTGGCGGCCCTCGCAGGCGTCGCCTTCACCGGCGACCTCATGTTCTGGCACAACGCCATCGAGGCCGTCGGGGCAGGGCTGGCGACCGTGCTCGGGAACCTCCAGGTCATCATCGTCGGGTTCTTCGCGTGGCTACTCCTCGGGGAGCGGCCGTCGCGTGCGACCCTGCTCGCGCTCCCGATCGTCCTCGCCGGTGTGATCCTGATCTCCGGCGTGGTCGGCAGCGGCGCGTACGGCGCGAACCCGCAGCTCGGGCGTCATCCTCGGCATCGCCACGGCGATCTGCTACTCGGCCTACCTGCTGCTCATCCGGCTCGGGTGGCCGAGATCATCGCCGGCCGGCCGGCCCGGTGGCCGTCGCGACGTTCGTCGTCGTGCTGTGCTCGTTCGCGATCGGCGAGATCGGCGGCACCCTCGACCTCACGCCGGGGCCGGCGAGCCTGTTCTGGCTGGCGATGCTCGGTATCACCGCGCAGTCGGCCGGGCTACCTGTTCATCTCGATCTCGCTGCCGCGGCTGCCGGCCATCGTCACCTCGATCATCCTGCTGAGCCAACCGGTGATGTCGATGGGCCTGGCGATGGTGTTGCTGGGCGAGACGCCCTCGTCGACCCAGCTGTTCGGCGTCGTCCTCGTCATCGGCGGGATCACGGCGGCGACGATCCCGGTGGCGCGGCTGCGCGACGGACTCCGACGAGCCGCCCCGGCGGCCTGACCCGCAGGATCGTTCGCGGGTCGGGTCCGCGGGCCCCGCCGCGGCGAGGGTCAGCCCGCCGGAGACCGTGGGTCAGGCGGGCTCGAGACCGGCCTCGGCGGCGACGTCGGCGCCCCATTCATGCGTGTGCCCGGCCGGCGGGTCCGGCGGGCCCTCGTAGGTGGGCAGGTCGTCCGGGCGAGGTGTCGACATCGTGGGTGACGCCCGGGTCGCCCATCTCGACGACGCGCGTCGGGATCGTCGCGGCCAGGTCGTCGATGACGAACGGCGGCATCCGGTCGGGCGCGACGGCGCGCAGGGCGTCGAGGTGCGCCGTCGGCACGAGCACCGGCCAGCCCGGCTCGCCGTGCCAGGCCGGTCGCAACATCGCCCCGCGGTCCGTGCCGTGCGTCTCGATGAGCGAGGTGATCGTCTCCGGCCCGACCCAGGTCATCCGCGCCGGCCAGAGCAGGACCGCGGTCGTGTCGCTGACCTCGGCGATCGCCAGTTCGGTGCCGCGGACCATCTGGCCGACGGGCCCGGTCTCGGGCGGGGCAGGGGAGCCGTAGACGGCCTCGGAGCCCGTCAGGGCCGCGGCGACGACGCCGTCCGGATCCGGCGCGAGGACGACGATCGGGAGCGCTCCGCCAGACCAGGCGAGGTCGGCGAGACGTCGGACGCGGGGCTGGCCGAGCGTGTCGGCGACGGCTCCATCGGCGGTCGCGGAGAGGATGACGGCGGCGACGGTCATGCCCCCGAGTGTACGCGGCACGAGGTCGCCCTCGGCCGGCGAATCGCTTTCCGTGGGACAATCGGGCGTCCCATTCGACTAGGAGCCACTACGCCACCGTGCCCGACGCCCGACCCCGAGCCCCCCGATCCCGCCCTCGCCATCCGCGCCGACCTCCGCAACGTCGCCATCGTCGCGCACGTCGACCACGGCAAGACCACGCTCGTGGACGCGATGCTGCGCCAGACCGGCGCCTTCCGCTCCAACCAGGCGGTCGTCGACCGGGTCATGGATTCGGGCGATCTCGAGCGCGAGAAGGGCATCACGATCCTCGCCAAGCAGACGACGATCGACTACGCCGGCGTCCGGCTCAACATCGTCGACACGCCGGGTCACGCCGACTTCGGCGGCGAGGTGGAGCGCTCGCTGCTGATGGTCAATTCGGTGCTGCTGCTCGTCGACGCCGCCGAGGGGCCGCTGCCGCAGACGCGCTACGTCCTGCAGAAGGCGATGGCTCGCCACCTTCCCGTGGTGGTCGCGCTCAACAAGATCGACCGCGGCGACGCCCGACCGGCGGAGGTCCTCGACGAGGTCTACGAGCTGTTCATGGACCTCGGGGCCGACGCCCACCAGATCGAGTTCCCGATCGTCTACACCAACGCCAAGGCGGGCACGGCGACGCGCGACCTCGCGACCGAAGGGACGGACCTCGGGCCCCTGCTCGACGTCCTCATCGAGGTGACGCCGCCGGTCAGCTATGTCCCTGACCACCCGCTCCAGCTGCTGGTCACGAACCTGTCGGCCAACGACTACGTCGGCCGGATGGCCGTCGGGCGCATCTGGAACGGACGGATCCGGACCGGACAGCGGATCGCGGTCGTCCGCGAGGAGGCCGACGACACGGCAGGCGCGGTCGAGCCCGGCCGCACGGTGACGCTCACGGGCACGGTCACCAGCCTCCAGACGGCGCACGGCATCGACCGGGTCGACATCGAGGAGGCAGGTCCGGGCGACATCGTGAGCGTCGCCGGGCTGCCGGAGGTCACGATCGGCGACACGCTGACCGACCCGGCCGATCCGCGGCCGCTGCCGCGGCTCGACGTCGACGCGCCGACTCTGCGGATGACGTTCGGGGTCAACACCTCGCCGCTCGCCGGACGCGAGGGCAAGTTCGTGACCAGCCGCCAGATCAAGGCCCGCCTGGAGAAGGAGGTCCTCGGCAACGTCTCGATCGAGGTCCGCCCGTCGGAGTCGAGCGAGGCGTTCGAGGTGCGCGGCCGGGGCGAACTGCAGCTCGCCGTCCTCATCGAACAGATGCGGCGGGAGGGCTTCGAGCTGACCGCGTCGCGTCCCGAGGTCCTGCTCCGTGAGGCGGGCGGCGAGGTCCAGGAGCCGTACGAGCGGATCACCATCGACATCCCACCCGAGTACATCGGTGAGATCCAGACCGCGCTGGCCGGTCGCAAGGGCCGCCTGGAGCAGCTCTCGACCGACGCCGACGGCCGCGTCCGGATGGAGTACGTGCTGCCCGTCCGCGGGCTCATCGGCTATCGCGGCCAGCTCCTGACCGACACGCGCGGGACCGCGCTGCTGCACCAGATCGGCGAGGGCTACGGGCCGTGGGCCGGCGACGTGACCCATCGCACCAACGGGGTCCTCGTCGCCGACCGCGCCGGCACCTCCAACGCCTACGGCCTGTTCAACCTCGAGCAGCGTGCCGAGCTCTTCATCGGCGCCGGTGTCGAGGTCTATGAGGGGATGATCGTCGGCGAGAACAGCCGCTCGGGAGACATGGACGTCAACGCGACCAAGGAGAAGAAGCTCACCAACATCCGGACGCATTCACACGACGAGTCGCTCCGTCTCACCCCGGCTCGCCCGATCACCCTGGAGACGGCGCTCGAGTTCATCGCCGCCGATGAGCTGGTCGAGGTGACCCCGCAGTCCATCCGCCTCCGCAAGCGAACGCTGGCGCAGCACGACCGTCGCCGTGCCGCGGGACAGGCAGAGGAGTTGCGCCGTACAGGCGAGCGCGAGGTCGCGCCGGCTGGTTGACTCAGTCGTGGGGGCCGAGTCGGCGGGTGTACAGCTCCACGACTTCGGTGCCGACCAGAACGGGGTCCAGATGCTGGTCGTCGTGACCCGTGACGGCCATAGCCGGCGACCCGCGTCGCAGGCCGTCCGCATGCTCGACCGCGAAGTGCGGCGTGTCCGACTCCTGGAGGCCTCGCGGCCATGGATCCGCTCGGTAGACGGAGAGGAGACCGCCATGCGCGTGATGGCTGGCGCCAAGCCACGTCACCGCGACGATGATCAGCCCGAACCCGCCGACGCCGGTGATGAGCGCGATCGACTCAGGCACCTCGCGATCGTCTCACCGCTGTCCAGCGGTGGCACGCGTCAGGCGCCGTACGCCGGTCGGACGAACGTCCGACGTCCCACTGTCTTGACGGCCTCCAAAGGTGTACCGTCCCTGATGCCGGGGACGGCACCCGCCGCCTCCGGACCTGACGGAGGCATGTGATCCGATGCGACGTTCGATGATCGGCGCGGTCGTACTCACCGCGCTCGGGGTCCTCATCCTGGCGGCGCCCGTTTCGGCATTCGAGCTCAGCAACTGCACGATGGGGGCGACCGCGCTGGCGGCCGACGGGTCGACGATCGGGTCGATCGCCAGCGGTGCCGACGACGCGACCCAGGCGAAGCCGTTCCTGGTCGATTGGGACGGGACGGTCAAGTACTCCGGGTCGTCCCAGATCGAGATGAAGAACAACACCTGGCACGTCAGCGTGTTCGGGATCCCGACGCCGCTGATGGGTGGCGACGACAACCCGGAGAACAACGTCGACGGAAGCGGGACGGTCGGCGTCAGCGCCAACGCCCCGTTCCGATTCACCGGCCTGTACTACGTCTCGGGCGAGCTGAAGGGCAGCGGCGGCGTCTGCGCCGGCAACGGCTGGTTCAAGCTGACCGGTGATCCCGTCGGGACGATCCCGTTCTGGGCCGCAGCCGCCATCCTGCTCGTCGGCCTCGGCCTGCTCGCCGTCGGGTCGCGCGGACATACGTTCACCGCGATCGTCGGCGGCCTCCTGAGCGGACTCGGGGTGGCCGCGCTGCTGGTCCTGTTCAGCACGCTCCCGCTCGGCGTTCCGACGCCCATCGCGGTCCTGCTCCTGGGTGTCGTCATCGGGATCGTCATCGGGCTCCTTGGTCGACGTGGGCGCGGCGATCAGGGCGATCGGCCGTCGGCCCCGCCGCCGGCGGAGGTCCCGCCCACGGCCTGAAACGTGGCGCCCGGCTCGCGGCGTGGGTCGGGTGTACGATCGGGCGCATGCCGATCTACCTCGACCACGCCGCGACGACGCCGCTTCGGCGCGAGGTCCTCGACGCGATGCTGCCGTACCTGACCGAGTCATACGGGAACCCGAGCTCGACCCATTCGTACGGACGATCGGCTCGCGCCGCCCTCGACGATGCCCACGAGCGGGTGGCGCGCCGGCTCAACGCGGAGAATCGTGAGGTCGTCTTCACGTCGGGCGGGACCGAGGCGAACAACCTGGCATTGAAGGGTGCGGCCTGGGCCGGCAAGGCGCACGGCCATCGGATCGTGACGTCGGCGGTCGAACACCACGCCGTGGGGCATACCCTGCGGTACCTCGAGAAGTTCGGCTTCGAGATCGTCGAGTTGCCGGTCGATCGCTACGGGCGGGTCGATCCCGACCAGCTGGACGCCGCGATCAGCGACAAGACCATCCTCGTCTCGATCATGCTCGCCAACAACGAGGTCGGGACGCTCCAGCCGATCGCGGAGCTCGCCGCGAAGGTCCGTGCGCACCGCGGCGTCCTGCTCCATATCGATGCCGTCCAGGCCGCCCCGTACGTCGACATCGACGTATCGAGCGTCGACGCCGACCTGATCGCGCTGGCCGCGCACAAGTTCGAGGGGCCCAAGGGTGTCGGCGTCCTGTACGTCCGCCACGGCACGCACATCCTCGCCCAGCAGCAGGGTGGCACGCAGGAGCGGCACCGCCGCGCCGGCACGGAGAACGTGGCCGGGGCGGTCGGGTTCGCGACGGCCTACGAACTGTCATGCGCCGAACGACCCGCCACGGTCGCCCGCCTTCGACGCCAGCGCGAGCGCTTGGCCAAGGCGGTCCTGGCCGTAGCCGGGACGGAGCCCACCGGCCACCCGCGGGAACGCCTGCCGGGCCTGTTCTCGATGGTCGCTCGCGACACCGATGGCGCCGCGGTGTCCATGTCCCTCGACCTCGAGGGGATCGCCTGTTCGATCGGGTCGGCATGCACGACCGGCTCGACCGAGGTCAGCCACGTGTTGACCGCGATGGGCTATCCGGACGAGGAGGCGCGCGGGGCCCTGCGTCTGTCACTCGGGCGAACGACCACCGATGCCGAGATCGCGACGGCGTGTGACGTCGTCCCCAGGGTCGTGGCGTCGATGCGCGTGGGCGCCGTGGCGGTCGCCGCCGACCCGCTCGGGCAGGGCGTCCCCGCGTGAGCCGAGTCCTCGTCGCGATGTCGGGCGGGGTGGACTCCTCGGTCGCAGCGGCGCTCCTCCACGAGGCGGGTCACGAGGTCGTCGGGGTCTGGATGCGCCTGCACGACGTCGCCGACACGTACTCCGAGTTCAAGAAGAGTTGCTGCTCGCTCGATGCGGCCGATGACGCGCGGCGGGTCGCCGCGCAGCTGGGCATCCCGTTCTACGTCATGAACCTCGAGCGCGAGTTCGATGCCGGCGTGCTCCAGCCGTTCCTCGATGCGTATCTCGACGGTCGGACGCCATCGCCGTGCGTCGACTGCAATACGTACGTCAAGTTCGGGGCCCTGCTCGGGCGGGCCCGGCACCTGTACGACTGCGAGGCGGTCGCGACCGGGCACTATGCCCGGCGGGCCCCGGGACCGGACGGACGCTCGCGCCTCCTGCGTGCCCGGGACGCCGACAAGGACCAGACCTACTTCCTGTACGGTCTGCGCCAGGACCAGCTCGATCACGCGCGCTTCCCGTTGGGCGACCTGACCAAGCCCGAGGTGCGCGACGTCGCGCGGTCGCTCGGCCTGGCCACCGCGGACAAGCCCGAGAGCCAGGAGATCTGCTTCGTCCCCGGCGGTGACTACCGCGACGCGCTGCGCGAGCGTGCCGGTTGGGCCCCCGTGACCGGGCCACTCCTCGATCGCGACGGCGAGCGGGTGGGGGAGCACCGCGGGACCCCCGCCTACACGGTCGGCCAGCGCCAGGGCCTCGGCGTGGCCCTCGGCGAGCCGCGCTATGTCAGCCGGATCGACCCGCTGACGAACACGATCACGCTCGGGCGTCGCGAGGACCTCGAGACGCGCACGATCCAGATCGAACGGACGACCTTCGTGGCCGGCGCGGCACCCACGGAGCGCGACCCGTTCCGCGCCGAGGTCCGGATCCGCCATCGGGCGACCCCGATCCCCGCCACCATCCGGCCCGCCTCCGACGCCGAGCCCGCTCGTGGCGGACGATGGCTGGTGGAGACCGACGTGCCCGTATGGGCCGCCGCGCCCGGCCAGGCCGCCGTGCTGTACGACGGCGAGGTGGTGCTGGGCGGCGGCCGGATCGCCCGTCCGGCCGTCGGCGCGGTGGCGTGAGCCTCGACCCGGCGATCATCCTGGCGATCCTCGTCGGCGTCTTCCACGCAGCGCTCTACGTGCTCATCCGGGGCAGCGCCGGCGGCCGTCTGCCCGTCATCGTGCTCGCGTCCATCCTGGGGGCGTGGGCCGGCAACGCGCTGGCGGATCGGCTCGGCTTCAACGCCCTGTCGATCGGGGACTTCCACCTGCTCGCGGCGTCGATCGTGGCCTGGATCGGGATCGGCATCTCGTCGGCCGTAGCCATCCTGGGACCCTCGGAACGGCGCACGTGAGCGACCCCGGGGAGGAGCGGACGTCGGTCTTCCTGCGGGGCCTGACGTTGGGCGCCCTCCTCGGCGCGATCATCGCCGGCTCGACGTTCTGGACGCGCCGCCGGCAAGCCAGGCGGCGCGGCCCGCGCTAGCTCGAGCTAGGTCGTCTTGATCGCGATCTCGAAGGTGGCACGGTAGCCGTCGCCGTCCTTGGTCGGGGTCAGGAGCGTCATCCCCTGACTCTGCCCGAAGATCCCGTCGCGCGCGTTCGGGACGTCGGCCGGGCCCTTGGCCGCGTACACGCCCTGGCTGAACACCTGGGCGTTCACCGTCTCGTCGAAGAAGAGCTGCGAGGTGAACTCGAAGCCACTCGAGGCTGTCGCCTCGGTCCGGATCTTGAAGTGGATGTGCACGGCGCGGCCGGAGTACCAGCCGGGATAGATCGTCGTGATGCTCGCCTTGCCGTTCGGGTCGGTGTGCTGGTACCCACGCAGGAAGTCGTGTCCGGCCTCACTCCCGACGTCGGAGTAGACGCCGAGCGCATCGCAATGCCAAACGTCGACCAGGACGCCTTCGAGCGGGATGCAGGCTGAGCCGTCGACCCCCGACACGATCCAGTCGAGACGGAGGACCGAACCCTTCACCGTGGAGCCGTTCGCTGTGTCGACCCGGATATCCGGTCGTTCCAGGTGCTCGTCGACGTAGTACGGGCCTTCGGTCAGTTCCGGGACGACCACGCACGATGGCAGCGACGAGGCGACCGCGACGGCGCCGGCGGTCGCGAGGGCGGTGGCCGTCGCCGAGGCGCCGCCGGCCGCTGTCGAGCCCGCAGAGGCGGCCGAGGCGGCAGCACTGGTGGCAGCACCCGGCGCGCATGCGGCCGCGACGACCGTGATCGAGGCCGCGCCCATGAGGGCCAGCACCTCGCGTCGGCTGAGGACGCGGCCGATGAGTCGATCGTCGTCGTCTCCGTCCGTGTCGATGGTCGGGGTGTTCGGGCGGGGGTTCACGGTGTCGCTCTCCTGGGCGGGCGCGCGTCACGAGGGTGCGCCGTCGTCCTCATCCGGCCACGATGCCGACCGAGGCTGAGAACGGTCTGAGACAGGTCTCAGACGGTCGATCCCGCGCGTCAGGGCCTGACCGCGACGGTCGCCGCGGACCACGACGTCCTGGCCATGGCGAGGCCGGACAGCGCGCCCACCACCGGCGGTTCGAGCCACAGGACCGCGGCGACGTGGTCGGCGGGAGCGTCGGTGACGCGAGTCCACACGGTCAGCGATGTCGCGAAGATGCCGAGCGCGCTCGACTGCGAGGCGTGCGGGATGGTGCAGCTGAAGACGGGTGGCGGGTCCGCGGCACGGATCGGGTTCGGCGCGGTCATCGACGCGACGACCATCAACGTCAACGCACCCGCCGCCACCCTCGATCCCCGGACCGCCATGCCCGGAGGATAGTCCAGCTTGCCGCTTCGGGCCTTCATGATGGTCGCGAGATCATCCGGCGAGCAGGACGAAGACGAGGGCCAGCGCTGCCGGCGCGGCCTGGACGATGAGGATCCGGCGGTTGACCGTCGCGGCACCATACACGCCGGCGACGATCACGCAGGCCAGGAAGAAGACCCTGATCTGGAACCCGACCGGCGGGCCGGCGAAGGCGCCCCAGAGCAGGCCGGCCACCAGGAACGCGTTGTACAGGCCCTGGTTGGCGGCCAGCGCCGCCGATCGGTCGGCGAACGCCTGGTCGGTGCCGAACGCCTGGAGGCCGCGTGGCGTCCGCCACAGGAACATCTCGAGGATGACGATGTAGACGTGGATCGCCGCCACCAGGAGCACGAGGACCAAAGCGAGGGTGACCAAGGTGCGTGCCTCCCCTGAGCATCGGTTCGGATCGGTCGCCGCACTCTAGCAGCCGACCCGGCCGCCGACGGTCGGGCTCGATGGCGACCTACTCGTTCAGGTCCAGTCGGCGGAACCGGCCGACCGCCGCGGCCGCCGGGACGGCTGCCCATGCGATCAACGCGCACAGCGACACCCACCCCGGAACGACCACGGTCGTGTTCGTGTCACCCCCGAGCAGGCGGGTGGCTGCGCCCGAGAACGTGACCGCCGGGATCCACGGCACCGGGCTGTCCGACCAGAAGGGCGTCCCGGTGACCGCGAGGTCGACGACGAAGAACAGGATGGTCAGCAGGAAGGCGATCCCGGTCGACCGTGCGACGACCGCGGCCAACGCGGGGATGGCGATGAACGGCAACAGGAACAGGAGGTGCGCACCGATGTCCGCCAACAGGTTCGGTGTCGGCACCCCGTATTGCTGGAGCGGGACGCCCTCGACCGACAGGAGGAATGGGGCGATCATCGCGAAGACGAGCCCGATCGCGATCGCGACGGCGACCAGGCCCGCCACGACCCCGAGACGCACCGCGAGCGTGGCTGCGCGGCTCGACGTCAGGTGCAGGGTGCGGACCGTCCCCCACTCGAATTCACCCGCGACGAGCGCGGTCGCGAGGTAGATCGCCAGCAGGATCGCCGGGATCGGGTTCGACACGACCTTCAACAGACTCGCCGGGAAGGCGAAGGCGGGGATCTCGCGCGCGAGTTGCGCGTGGAAGTCGCCCATGATCTGGGCACGGATCTCGGCCTCGAAGGCCGGATCCGGTGGGGACGATGGGTCGAAGACGTTGAGGTCGGGCGGGGTGGTCAGGCCCCTGAACTCGGACATGAAGATCAGGGCCATGGCGAATGGCACGAGCCCGACCAGGATCCACACGTCACGGCGTCGCCCGAACCGCACCCGGTCGGCCGCGAGCAGGCGCCTCATCCTGGGACCTCTGGCGCGTCGCCGGTCAGGCGCAGGAAGACGTCCTCGAGCGAGTCGCGCCGACGGATCAACTCGTCGGGGTAGCAGCCCGCGTCGCCGAGCAGGCGGCTCACGGTCGTCCCGTCGGGCGCCCGATCCACCCAGATCACACTCGCTTCGGAGCCATCCGCCACGCCGAACCCGGCCGCCTCGAGGACGCGTCGGGCGGTCGGGACGTCGTCGGTGGCGAGCCGGACCTCGATCCGTTCGCCGCCGCCGGCCAGCGCGTCAGGCGTGCCGTCGGCCACGATCCGACCACGATCGACGATCGTGACGTGGTCGCAGGTCTTCTCCACTTCCGTCAGCAGGTGGCTCGACAGCAGGATCGTCCGCTTGCCACCGGCGAGCGAGATGAGCAGGTCGCGGATCTCCACGATGCCGGCCGGATCCAGACCGTTGACCGGCTCGTCGAGAACGAGGATCGGTGGGTCGGCCAGCAGGGCCAGGGCGATGCCGAGGCGCTGGCGCATGCCGGTCGAGTACCCCCTGGACGCCCGGCTCCCGACCGTTCCCAGGTCGACCAGCCTGAGCGACTCGGCGATCCGCCCGTCGGTCTTCGCTCGCGTCCAGCCCCACGCCGCGGCGAGGACCCGCAGGTTGTCGGCGCCCGACAGGTGCGGGTAGAAGACCGGCAGTGAGACCATCGCCCCCACGCGCTCGCCGGCCACCCAGTTCCGCCCGACGGTCTCACCGGCGATGGTGACGCTGCCCGCGTCCGCCCGGACCAACCCGACGAGGATTCGCAGGGCGGTCGTCTTGCCCGCGCCGTTCGGCCCGAGCAACCCCACGACGTTGCCTTCCTCGACCGCGAGGTCGAGCCCGTCGAGGGCCGCCACGGGCCCGTACCGCTTCCGCAGGCCGGTCGCCTGGATGCTGACCGTCACTGGCTGCCGTCACCTCTGCATGGGCCCCCGCCGGCCTCGTGGGCGGCGAAGCATTCGCGACCGGGTCGAGTCATGTCAACCGGTCGACGGCGATCAGCCGCCCGCCACCCGCGGTTCGGTACCATTGCGCCCGATGCCGCCACCCGTCCAGGCCCTCGATCCGCGGATCGTGGCGCTACCTGCTGCCGAGATCCGCCGCCGTTTCGTCGAGTTCTTCGCGGAACGTGGACATACGGTGGTGCCCAGCGCCAGTCTCGTCCCACCGGGCGATGCGACGCTCCTGTTCACGAATTCCGGCATGGTCCAGTTCAAGGACGTCCTGATCGGCGCGGAGACGCGCTCGTACACCCGGGCCGCCGATTACCAGCGCGTGCTGCGCGTCGCCGGCAAGCACAACGACTTCGAGCAGGTCGGTCGGACGACCCGTCACAACACCTTCTTCGAGATGCTCGGGAACTGGAGCTTCGGCGACTACTTCAAGCGCGAGGCGATCCACTACGCCTGGGACTTCCTCACCCGCGACCTTGGGATCCCCGCGGACCGCCTTGCGGCCACGACCTATACGGACGACGAGGTCGCCTGGGCGATCTGGCGCGACGAGATCGGGCTCCCGCCCGACCGGATGGCTCGGTGGGGCGACGTCGACAACGGCGACGACAACAACTTCTGGCGGATGGCCGAGACCGGCCCGTGCGGGCCGTGCAGCGAGATCCACTTCGACCGGGGTGCGGAACTGTCCGAAGGACCCGAGTGTGTCCCGGACCACTCGGAGAATTGTCCGCGCTGGCTCGAGATCTGGAACCTCGTGTTCATGGAGTTCGACCAGCGACCCGAGGGGCGGGTCCCGCTGCCGTTCACCAGCATCGACACCGGGATGAGCCTGGAGCGGCTGGCGAGCGTCCTCCAGCAGGTGCCGTCCAACTACGACACGGACCTGTTCACCCCGATCCACGAACGGATGCGCGAGCTGCTGGGTCACGATCCGGCCGACTTCGAAGCCGAGCGATTCAGCTACCAGGTGATCGCCGACCATTCGCGAGCGGTGACGTTCCTCATCGCCGACGACGTCCTGCCGTCCAACGAGGGTCGCGGCTACGTCCTCCGTCGGATCCTGCGCCGGGCGGTCCGCCACGGTCGCCTGCTTGGCCGGCGCGAGCCGTTCCTGGCGGAGACCGGCGCGGTCGTCATCGACATCATGGCGGATGCCTACCCGCACCTCGTCCCACGGCGCGACGAGATCCTTACGGCGATCACTCGCGAGGAGACCCAGTTCGCGCGCACGCTCGATGCCGGATCGAAGATCCTCGATGAGGCCATCCGTGGGCTGACGGACACGGAGCGGGTCATCGGCCGGCGACCGGATGACGTCCCGCTCGAGGCCCCGGTCCTCGCCGGCGACATCGCCTTCAGACTCCACGACACGTACGGGTTCCCGGTCGATCTGACCAACGAGCTGGCCGCGGAGCATGGCGTTCGGGTCGACCGGACAGGGTTCGAACGGGCCCTCGCAGAGCAGCGAGACCGCAGTCGGTCCGGGACGAAGGCCGACCTCGCCAGGCACGCCGAGTCGGCCGCCCTGTACGGTGCGATCCACGCGCGCGCCGGCGACACGACCTTCCTCGGCTACGAGACGACGACCGCGGAGGGCCGGGTGGCCGCCATCATCCGCGACGGCACCGAGTTCGACGAGCTGACCGGTCACGGGGAGGCCGAGGTCGTCCTCGATCGGACCCCGTTCTACGCGGAAGGCGGCGGGCAGGTCGGGGATCAGGGCCTCCTGCGCGAACCCGGGGCGGGCAGCGAGCTGTTCACCGTCGCCGACACGCAGAAGCCACTCGGCGGGCTGATCGTCCATCGCGGCACGCTCCATGGGCGGCTTCGGGTGGGTGAGAAGGTCGAGGCCGTCGTCGACGCGGAACGACGTGCGCACACCATGCGCAATCACACGGGCACGCACCTGCTCCATCGGGCCCTGCGCAACACGGTCGGCGAGCGTGCCCGCCAGGCGGGCTCCCTCGTGACGCCGGACTACCTGCGCTTCGATTTCCCGTTCGATCGAGCGCTCACCGATGACGAGCAGCGCGCCATCGAGGACGAGGTTCGCCGCATCATCCGCGACGATCGACCCGTCTCCATCGCGTTCATGAGCATGGCCGAGGCGATCGAGGGCGGCGCGGACGCGTTCTTCGACGAGAAATACGGCGAGACGGTCCGCACGATCCGGGTCAAGGACTACAGCTTCGAGCTGTGTGGCGGCACGCACTGTCGGGCGACCGGCCAGATCGGCGGCTTCCTCATCACGGCGGAGCGAAGTATCGGCACCGGGATGCGCCGCATAGAGGCGGTCACCGGGGCGGGCGCGGACGCGCTCGTGCGCGAGCGCTTCGAGGCGCTCGATCGGGCCGCCGAGGCGGTCGGCGCGAGATCCATCGACGCGCTCCCAGAGCGGATCGCGGCCGTCCAGGACGAGCTCCGCGAGACGAAGCGTCGGCTGAAGGCAGGGTTCGGGGCGAGCATCCCCAAGCCGGGCGAGCTCGCGGCGAGCGCGCGCGAGGTCGCGCCGGGGGTTCGCCTCGTGGCCGGGGCCATCGCCTTCGACTCCATGGACTCGTTGAAGGCTGCCGCACGCGATGTCAGTGCCGTCCTGGGCTCGGGAGTCGTCGCGCTCGCGCTCGACGCCGACGAGCCGCAGCTCTTCGTGACGGTGTCGGAGGATCTCGTCGGTCGCGGCGTCTCGGCGAGCGATCTCGTGACCTTGGCGATGCCGGCCCTCGATGGTCGTGGCGGTGGAAGACCGGGGATGGCGCAGGGTCGGGGGACCCGCCGGGAAGGGCTGACCGCTGCGCTCGATGCGATCGCGGCCCGCCTCGAGACCGGAGCCTGATGGCCTTCTGGCGGCGGATCTGGCAACGCGACAGTGGTGAGGCGCTCGCTGCGTGCACGGCCCTCGACGTCGGCACCGAATTCGCCAAGGCGCTCGTGTTCGACATCGACGCCGCCGGGCACGGCACCGTCCGCGGTGTCGGCCGAAAGCGCCAGGGCCTCTCGCACATGCAGTCGGGGACCGTCGCCGACATCGCGGCGGTCGTCGACAACTGCGCGGTCGCGCTCCAGGAAGCGGAGGAGATGGCCGGGTTCCGCCCGACCCAGGTCGTCATCGGCATCGCCGGTGAGCTGGTCAAGGGGTTCACCACGACCCACAGCCAGGAACGCAAGAAGCCCGACCAGCCGATCACCGAGGGTGAACTCCAGAAGCTCATCGATGTCGTCCAGCGCGAGGCGCTCCGCGAGGCGGAACGGGCGATCACCTGGGAGACGGGGCTGCCGCACGTCGACGTCCGCCTCGTCCACGCGGCCGTCACCGGCGCGTCGATCGACGGTTACGCGCTGACGAACCCGGTCGGCTTCCAGGGCCGGCACGTGAAGATCGGGATCTTCAACGCGTTCGCGCCGCTCGTCCACCTCGGCGCGCTCCAGAGCGTCGCTTCGCAGCTGGACCTCGAACTGCTGGAGATCGTGGCCGAGCCATACGCGGTCGCGCGCGTCCTGGGCAGCGACCACATCCGCCAGGCCGGCGCGCTGTTCGTCGACGTCGGGGGCGGGACGACGGATGTGGCGCTCGTTCGGGGGGGCGGCATCGAAGGGACGCGCATGTTCGCGCTCGGTGGGCGCGCCTTCACCAAGAGCCTCGCCGACCGGCTGGACCTCCCGTTCCCGCGCGCCGAGTCGCTCAAGGTCGACTATGCCCGCGGTCTGGCCGTCGAGGGTGCAGCCGACGTCGCCTCGATCGTGGCCGACGACGTCCGCGTCTGGGCGGCCGGGGTCGAGCTGGTGATGGAGGAGCTGTCCGGTGGCGACCTCCTGCCGGGTCGGATCTTCCTGTGCGGCGGCGGCTCCCGATTGCCGGAGATCCGCGCATCGATGTCGTCGGAGGCGTTCTACCAGCGGCTGCCGTTCGCTCGACCGCCCGAAGTGACGATCATGTCGCCCGACCAGATCGAGACGATCTCCGATGCCACGGATCTGCTCGTCGACCAGCAGGACGTCACCCCGCTCGGCCTCGCGTACCAGGCCATCGAGTTGCAGACGTCCGAGGACGCTCTCGACGCCGCCCTCCGACGGGTCCTGCGCGCGATGAAGGTCTGACCGTGGCCACGCGGGTCATCTACCTCGACATCGACGACGAGATCACGTCGGCCGCCGCGCGGATCCGAAGCGCCGACGCGTCGCGGGTGGCGGTCGTGCTGCCGTACGGCTCACGCGTGGCGACGTCGCGGATCAACTTCCGGCTCCTGTCCCGCGACGCGATGACCCACGAGAAGCAGCTGTCCATCGTGGCCGGGGACTCGGCGACGCGAGCCCTGGCTGCCTCGGCCGGCCTGCCCGTCTTCAGCACGGTCGCGGAGTACGAATCGGCGCAGGTGGATCCACGGGCCGGCGGGGGCGCCGTGGCTGGTGCGGCCGGGGCCGGGGCGGCCGTGGCGGCCGAGGGGATCGCGCCGCCGCCGGATGCGCCGATCGCGCCGGAGGCGACGCCCGAGCCTCCGCCGCCGGTGGCCGCGCCCGACGCGCAGACGCCCGCCGAGCGGAGTGAGGCCGCCGGCGTGGCTGCGGCCGCTGGAGCCGCGGCGGCGATCGCGGCGGTCGATGGCGCCGATACGGCGGCCCTCGCGGGCGACACCGTGCGCGCGCCCATCCCACAGACACCGGCTCCCACATTCGACCGGCACGCGGGCGAACCGGTCCCGGCGCCCGACGGGGCGGGCACCCGTGTCGGGCCACCGCCCGCGCGCGCGACGGCCCGCTGGGGTGGCCGTACGCCGGTGGCCATCGGGGTCGCCATCCTCGCCCTCGCAGCTCTGGTCGCCGGGGTCGGTGCCTACCTGCTGCTGCCGTCGGCCACCATCGTGGTGACGCCGAAGACGGAGACCGTCGGCCCCATCCCGGTGACGGTCGTCGCGGACCCGCACGCGACCGGCGTCGATCCCGCGGCGAAGGTCGTCCCGGCGCAGGAGATCCCGATCGAGGTCGATGCGAGCGGCACGTTCAACTCGACCGGTAAACGGAGTACGACGACCAAGGCGACCGGCGTCGTTCGATTCGACAACCTCGACCCGACGAGCACGAACACGATCGCCGCAGGCAGCGTGGTCAGCACGGGACGGGGCGTCAGGTTCCGCACCGACGCGACGATCACGGTCCGGCGTGCCGATCTCGTCGGCCTGACGATCTTCCCGGCCCACGCGAGCGTCAAGGTCACCGCGGTCGATGGGGGACCGGATGGCAACGTCGAACCGAACACGATCGTGATCATCCCGAAGGGCGAGAGCACCCTGTTCCTCAAGGTCGTCAATCCCGACGCCACCGACGGCGGCACCCGCCAGGACTTCCCCGTGGTGACCCAGAAGGACGTCGACGCCGCCCTCAAGACACTGAACACGCAGCTCGACCAGGACTTCCAGGATCGACTCGCCGATCCATCGCTGGCACCCGACGGGGCGACGGTCTTCCCCGAGACTGCGATCATGAGCGAGCCCGTCCCGAGTCCGGCGCCGGAGACGCTCGTGGGGCAGGAGGTCGCGACGTTCGACCTCAGCCTGTCCGCGACCGGCTCCGTCATCGCGGTCGATCCGGCGCCGGTCGAGCAGATCGCGGAGGCGCAACTGCGCTCGGCGGTCAAGCCCGGCCACGAGCTCGTGGCCGATTCGATCAAGGTGACCGTCGGTGACGCCGTCGTCAGCGGGCAGACCGTCACGTTCCCGGCCACGGTGACCGCGCAACAGGTCGCCATCCTCGACCCGGCTGCGCTGGAAGCGATGGTCCTCGGCAAGCCGGTGGAAGAGGCCAAGGCGATCCTGGCGCCGTACGGCGAGGTCCAGATCACGACCTGGCCGGACTGGGTCGGGTCGATCCCGACCTTCGAGAGCCGCGTCGACCTGACCGTCAACCAGTCGGTCCAGGTCGAATTGCCGTCCGCGGCACCATCGAAAGCTCCCTCGAAAGCGCCCTCGAAGGCGCCGTCCAAGGGCCCCTCGAAGTCGCCCGCGGCGTCGAGTGCGGCGACTTGAGCCGCCTCTTGGGGATCGACCTTGGCGAGCGACGGATCGGTCTCGCCCTGGCCGATGACGACGGGGCGCCCGCGCGGCCGCATGCGACCATCCGCCGAGGGTCCGACCTCGACGCCGACGCCGCCGCCCTGCGCGCGGTCATCGACGCGCAGGCCGTCGACGAGCTGATCGTGGGCTTGCCGCTCGAGGCGTCGGGGATCGAGGGGACGCAGGCGACGCTGACGCGTGACTGGGCGGATGCCATCGCCGAGCGTGTCCGGCTGCCGGTCGGCTACCGCGACGAACGGTTGTCGAGTCACCTCGCCGAGACGCGACTCGGGCCGATGAAGCGCGGGCGCTCGGGTGGACCGCCCAGCAAGACCCAGCGCGACGCATATCGTGCGCGGGTGGATCGTGAAGCCGCGGCGATCATCCTGCAGGATGAGCTCGACACACGAGCGGGGCGTCGTTCGTCCATGCCCCGGAACCCAGACCCCCAGGAGAGCAACCGATGACGATCCGCTCCGGCGGACGCCCCCGGGATGGCCGCGCCCCGCAGGCCCATCCCTATGATCCCGAGGCCTACGCCACGGAGACCGTCCCGCAGTACCTCGAGATCCCGCGCCGTGGGAACGGCGGTGGTCGTGGCGGGCGCGGCGGCGGTGGGCTGGTCGGGATCCTGAAGTTCCTGGCCTTCGCGCTGGTCCTCGCGGCGATCGTCCTGGCCGTCGCCCTGACCGCGCTGCGACCGGTCGTGACGAGCGCCGTGATGGGCTTCGCCGATGACAATCCGGCCGCGCTCCAGCTGCCCTTCGTCGCCGATATCGTCCGGGAGAACCTGGGTGAGGCGCTGACGGCGCCGGCCTCGACCGATCCGACCCAGGTCGAGTTCATGGTGGAGGACGGCGATACGGCGAAGACGATCGCCGACCGCCTCGAGACCCAGGGCCTCCTCAAGGACAGCCGGGCGTTCGTGTTCATCTCGATCGAGCGCAAGCTCACCGGTCAGCTCCAGCAGGGGACGTTCGTCCTGCGCAAGAACCTGGATCCGGACCAGCTCGTGAGTGCCCTGCTCGCGCCGCCCGAGGTCAAATACGTCGACATCGGCCTCCGCACGGGTCTGCGCCTGGAACAGATCACGGCCAAGCTCGGCACGCTCCCCCTCGACATGAAGCCGTCCGACTTCTACGACCTCGTCGCGTCCCCGCCACCCGCCCTCATCGCCGACTACCCGTGGCTGAAGAAGATCCGCGCCGACGCCCCGAAGGGCGCATCGCTGGAGGGCTTCCTGTGGCCGGCCACCTACCGTGTCCTGCCGGACACCACGGCCGACGAACTCGTCCGCCTCATGCTCGACAAGTTCGCCGCGAACGTCGGACCGGACCGCATGAACGTCCCGGCCGCGCGCGGACTGGACTTTTACCAGGTCCTCACGCTGGCCTCCGTCGTGGAGCGCGAAGCCCAGCTCGACACGGAGAAGCCGCTCATCGCCGGCGTGTACCAGAACCGCCTGACGCCGAAGCTGTTCCCGCGCGGCACGCTGGAGTCGGACCCGACGATCTTCTACGTGCACGATACGCTCGAGCTCGACAAGCTGCCGATGGCAAAGTGGCCACAGTACGTGTTCTGGGCGCCGATCAAGGGTGGCCTGACCGGTGACGCGCTGCCGCCCGACCTGGCCGGCTACAACACCTACACCAGCAAGGGACTGCCACCGGGACCGATCAGTACCCCGACGATCACGTCGATCGACGCCGCGCTCGAGCCGGACACCAAGGACGGCTATCTGTACTTCATCGCCAAGGGCGACGGCACGGGCACCACCGCGTTCGCCAAGACCTTTGCCGAGCACCAGGTCAACGTCAAGAAGTACCTGAAGCCTTGAGCGGCGGGGCGCGGGCGTCCGGCTGGCCCGACCCGGCCGACTTCGGCGCTGCTCCGTCGGCGGCTGACCTGGGCCGCTGGGATGCGGCTGACCGAGCCGCCCGGCCCGCGCGACTGACCCGTCTCCGGGCCAGGTTCGCGGTCGCCGGGGTTGACGCGTACTTCGGCGTCCGACGTGAGCACATGCGCTACCTGACGGGGTTCACCCTGGCCGACGGCGAGGAGAAGGTCGCCGGCAACTCGGGGCAATTCCTCGTCGGCGGCGACGAGGTGGCGGTCCTCGCCGACTCCCGCTACACGATCCAGGTCGCGCGCGAGGCACCGGACGCCCGTCTCTTCGAGGCCTACAACGACCTGCCGGCGCGCTGGTCCGAACTGGTCGCATCGGTCGGCGCGCGGCGGGTCGCGGTCGAGGCCGGTTTCGTCCCGCATGCGGTCTGGGGTCGTCTGGCGGAAGCCGAACCGTCGGTGGAGCTGGTGCCGGTCGAGGGCTGGGTCGAGAGTGACCGCGCGACCAAGGAACCGGCCGAGCTGGAACGCGTCGCGGCGGCCTGTGCGGTGGCCGATCGGGCCCTGGCGACGCTCCTGCCGGAGATCCGGCTCGGCCTGATCGAGACCGACCTCGCGCTCCGGCTCGAATGGCTCATCCGGACCGGCGGGGCCGAGGCGTTGGCCTTCGACGTCGCCTGCCTCTCAGGCCCCGAGGCGGCCTTGCCGCACGGCGCTCCGGGCGATCGGCCGGTCCGCGACGGGACGGTCCTGCTGTTCGACTTCGGCGCCCAGGTCGCCGGCTACCGCAGTGACATGACCAGGACCCTGTTCGTCGGCGACCCGTCGGCGAGGGATCGCGACGTGTACGAGCTGGTCGCTCGCGCACAGGCGGCGGCGATCGCCGCGCTGGAAGCCGCGGTGCGGGCACGGGATTCCGCCGACCGGTCGCCGACCCTCCCGAGCGGCCGCGCGCTGGACGCGGTCGCTCGCGACGTGATCACGGCGGCGGGGCACGGCGAGCACTTCGGACATGGGACGGGCCATGGTATCGGTCTGGCGACGCACGAGGCGCCGTCACTCGGTCGCCTGGCCGTGGACGAGCCGCTGCCGAGCCCGACCGTGTTTTCGGTCGAGCCCGGCGTCTATCTCGAGGGTGAGATGGGAGTCCGCATCGAGGACCTCGTGGCGCTCGATGCGGCCGCCGGTCGGGTCGAGCGTCTGACCCGGTTCCCCCGAGACGTGGTCGTCGTCGGTGGCTGACAACGAGGTGCGGATCCGAGCCAGGCCTGACTGTGATCGCTAGGTCGCTGACGACGCTCATCGTCGGGGTGTCGTTGATGGCGGGTTGCGCCGCGGCTGCAGGCCCGTCAGGTATCCCCCCGTCACCGCGAATCTCCTGCGTTGGGATCCCACAGGACAAGTGTGATGAGGCGGTGGCGTCGGTGGCGCGATCGCTTCCAAACACGAAGCCGGCCGCCATCGAGGTCACGTGCGTCGTGGAGGCGTGTACGTCGACGGGCGGCACGATGAACACGGTCGTGACGCTGGACGACGGGCATCAGCTACGAGCGGACCCGCTCACGTGGGGCGCCAACAGCGGGGGAGGGCGTCCGCCACCGCCGCCACAGGTTCCGCTCGGACCGCTGCCGGTCGAGCCCATCTGTCAGGGGGTGCCCCCGTCGTTGTGCCAGGACATGGCGAGGAGCGCCATCTCGAACAACGGAACGGGCGTCGGGATCGTCAAGATCGTCATCCGCTGTACGAAGGCGCCGTGCACGGACACGCGTGGTGAGGGTGACTCGACGGTGACCCTCGCCGATGGCTCGGAGCAGGAGAGCGGCTGGGCGTTCGAGACCGCCCCGTAGACGTCCCGCGAGCGGGTCGCGGCCGCCCGTCTGCTACGATCGCGGCTCGATCCACCGTCCCCGACCGCCCGGTGTGCGCGTCCAGCGTCCGCTCGACCCGCCGGCCGTCGCCCCAGGAGCCCATCCACATGATCAGCACCGGCGAACTGAAGAAGGGCGTCGCCATCGAGCTCGATGGCGAGCTCTGGCAGATCCTCGACTACCACCACATCAAGATGGGTCGTGGCTCGGCCCAGGTCCGCATCACGTTGCGCAACATCAAGCGCGGCCAGACGGTCGAGCGCTCGTTCCAGGCCGGGACGAAGTGGCCGCGCGCGTCGATGGAGAAGCGTCCCGTGCAGTTCCTCTATCGCGACGGCGACGACCACCACTTCATGGACAACGATACCTACGACCAGTTCATCCTCACGACCGAGCAACTCGGTGAGACCGCGCAGTACCTGAAGGACGGCATGACGCTCGATCGGACGAGCTACCAGGGCGAGACGATCGGAGTCGAGCTGCCCGTCACCGTGGACCTGGAGGTCGTCGACACCGAGCCCGGGTTCGCGGGCGACACGCAGACCGGCGCCCGCAAGCCGGCGACCACGGAGACCGGGCTCGTCGTCGCGGTCCCGATCTTCGTCGAGGCGGGCGACACCATCCGCATCGACACGCGGACCGGGGACTACCAGACCCGGGTCTGAGGGATCGCCATGACCGATCGGCGAGGGAGCGAGCCGCCCGACTGGGCGCTCCCGAGCTGGGACGCGATCCCGGCCGAACCCGGTGAGCCGGGCCAGCGTCAGCGCTCGGACCCGCCGCCGGCGCCGGGGACGTTCGGCGTTCGGATCCTCGGCGTCAGTGAGGTCACCCGGGCGATCCGCGGCGTGGTCCGGGCTGACCCGCGACTGGCGGACCTCTGGGTCGAGGGCGAGATCGGTCGGGTCACGGTGTCGTCCGCGGGGCACGCCTACTTCGCGCTCAAGGACGAGCGCAACCAGCTCCAGTGCGTCTGGTTCCGCGACGACCGGTTGCGCTCCGCGTTCGAGGCGCAGGCGGGGCTGCGCGTGGTGGCCCACGGACGGGTCGACCTGTTCGAGCCCCAGGGTGCCCTCCAGCTCTACGTCGACTCGATCCAGCCGGCGGGACTGGGCGACCTGACGCTCCGCTTCGAGGCGCTCAAGGCGCGGCTGGCGGCGGAGGGCCTGTTCGACTCGGCGCGCAAGCGGCCGCTGCCCCAGCGACCGGCCACGATCGCCGTCATCACGAGTCCGACGGGGGCGGTCTGGAAGGACATCTGCCACGTCCTCGGCCGGCGCTGGCCGCTGACCCGCGTCGTGCTGGTCGCCGCCCAGGTCCAGGGCGAGGCCGCGCCGGCGAGCCTCGTCGGCGCCTTCCGCAAGGTCGAACGCTACGCGACCGAGCGGACCGGTGCCGGCCGGCCCGAGGAGGCACCGAGCGTCACCATCCTCGCCCGCGGGGGCGGGTCGCTCGAGGACCTGTGGGCGTTCAACGACGAGGCCGTCGTGCGAGCGGTCGTGGCGCACAGCATCCCGGTCGTGTGCGGTGTCGGTCACGAGGCCGACGTGACCCTGGCCGACTTCGCCGCGGACGTGCGCGCGCCGACGCCGTCGGCCGCCGCCGAGGTGGTGGTCCCGGACCGGGCCGAGTTCCTCGCCGCGGTCCGCGGATCGGGGCGTCGACTTGACGGCGCCGCGGGGACCCGCCTGCGCGTCGCCGGCCGCGAGGTCATCGCCGAACGGCGGGCGCTCGACCGGCTCAGCCCGGTTGCCCAGCTCGCGAGTGCACGCGAGCGGGTGGGCCTGCTGCTCGACCGGGCAACGCGTGCCACCCAGGATCGCTTCGCCGTCGAGAATCGAACCGTGGAGCGCCTCAGGACCCGGCTCGTTCCGACCATGCCGGCCCGACTGGCGACCGACCGGCGCCGTCTCGCCAGATCCGACGTCCTGCCGACACGCGCGCTGCGACGGGTCGGCGCCGCCCGGACGTCGCTGGAGACCGCCAGGGCCGCACTTGGTGTCCTCGGGCCGCAGGCCACGCTGGACCGTGGGTACGCCATCGTCCGTCGCTCAAGGGACGGCGCGATCGTCCGGGCGCCGGCCGATGCGATCCCCGGAACGCCGCTCGCACTGCGTGTGGCGGCCGGCGAGTTCCCGGCCACCGCCGACGATCGCTGAGCCCACCCGGCGTGCTGGGCGACCTGCTCATCTTCGTCGCCTTGGTGGCGGTGGTCGCGGTCGCGGGCGTCGGCCTTGGTATGCTCGTGGCGCCGCGTCTCGGCCGGATCGCGGAGCCCCATGACGAGGATGACGGTGCCGAAGACGACTGACCCGGCGATCGACGCGCTCAGCTTCGACGACGCGCTGGCCGAACTGCAGCGTACCGTTGCCGAGCTCGAGACGGGTGGGCAGCCACTCGAGGCCGCCCTCGCCCTGTATGAGCGTGGCGTCGCGCTCCAGGCCCGCTGCGAGAAGCTCCTGGGCGACGCCGAATTGCGGGTCCAGCAACTCGTGGCCCGAGCCGGCGGCGCGCTCGAGACACGGGACGTCCAGCCCGAGGACGCGACCGACGAGGGGGTCGCCACCGGTTAAGCGAGCCCTCGCAACGTCCTACGAAGGTGCGACGTTCAGGTTGAAGCGGAACCGATTGTCCGGATCGTACCGGCGCTTGACCGCGGCCAGCCTGGTGAACCGCTCGGTGCCGAAGGCCAACCGGACGCGCTCGATGGTCTCGTCCACCGGGGCGTAGTTGGCATAGCCGGCGCCGGTCAGCGAGTGCGACGCGAGCCGATCGGCCGTGTCGCGTGCCCAACCCAGCTGGGCCTGGTCGGCCGCAGGGTCGTCCCAGATGGCCAGCGCGCTCGCGTTCCACGTGGCGGCCCGCTGTCCGAACGCGGCGCCACCCTCGGGTTCGCGATGCCCCGCGCCGCGAATCGACTCGAGGAGGATCCCTCCCCGCCCGGGCGGATGGGCCGCGAACGACTCGACGATCGCCGCGATGAGCGACTCGTCGATCTCGCGCAGGAAGTGGCCCTTCCAGTAATGCCGCAGGCCGAACGGCAGCCGCCCGCTCATCGCCTGGACGTCCGTGTAGGCCATCGGTCGCACGTCGTCCGTGAGCACCGGGAGTCCGGCCCGGAGGGCTCGCAACGATGGCTCGATCGTCGCGGGATCGCCGGGCCAGCGCACACCGAGCTCGATGACGGTCTGGGCGGCTGCCGCCGGATCCTCGGCCACCGGGTCCGCGTGGGCGATGTAGGCCATCAGCTCGAGTGCGTCCGGGGCCGTCGCCGCCACCTCGAGCATCCGGCGCAGCACCTGTGAGACGGCCGTGATCGGGTAGGTCACGTAGCCGGCCAGGATCGGTCCGGGTCGCTGGCCTGGAACTCGAAGGCCGTCACGACGCCGAAATTGCCGCCACCACCGCGCAACGCCCACAGGAGTTCGGGGTCGCCGTCGGGGCCTGCGATGACGCGCTCGCCGTCTGCGGTGACGACCTCGGCCCGGATGAGGCGATCGCAGGTGAAGCCCTGCTGCGGGAGCAGCCAGCCGATCCCGCCGCCGAGCGTCAGCCCGGCCACGCCGGTGTCGCCGAAGGTGCCGCCGACGACGGCCAGATGGTGCGCCCAGGCGGCCGCGTCGAGGTCGTCCCATTGCGCCCCGCCGGCGACGCGAACGATGCCCGTCCGCGGATCCACGGTCACGGTCCGCTGGTCGCGAAGGTCGACCACGAGCGCCGCGTCGGCCATCCCATGGCCCGCGACGCTGTGCCCGCCACCTCGGACCGCGATCGGGAGGCCGAGGTCCGTGGCGGCGACGACCGCGGCGACCACATCGCCGACGTTGCGGATGCGGACGATGATCGCCGGCCGCCGTTGGACGGTGGCGTTGAAGGTCGATCGGTGGAGGTCGTACTCGGGATCCATGGCCGTGGTGACCTGGCCGGGCAGGCTCTCGCGCAGCCGATCGACGATGAACTTCTCCATGCGTCCTCGCGTGTCATGCTGTAGGTCGCGAAAACGAGCGACCTGGAAGGGACAGGTTCACGATCCTGGCGCGGCCGGGGCATCCACCAGGTCGTCCCGCACGAACCAATCATCACACGCGAGTCGACCGACTCGTCAGCGCGACCGACCAGGCGGCACGGGGCCGCCCGACCTAGGAGCAACCAGACCGTGCCGATCCTGCCGACCATCCAGGGCCCATCCGACCTGCGCGGACTCGATGAGGTTCAGCTCGCCCAGCTGGCGGTCGAGATCCGCGAGACGATCGTTCGGACGGTCGCGAACACCGGCGGCCATCTCGGATCGTCGCTCGGCGTCGTGGAGTTGACCATCGCGCTCCATCGTCTGCTCGAGTCGCCGCGCGACCGCATCGTGTGGGACACCGGTCATCAGGCCTACCCGCACAAGCTCCTCACCGGTCGACTGGAACGGTTCGGGACCCTCCGCCAGCTCGACGGCGTCGGTGGCTTCCCGCGGCGGTCGGAGTCGCCCCACGACGTGTTCGATGGCGGGCACGCGGGGACGGGACTGTCGATCGCCGAGGGGCTCGCCGAGGCGCGCGAGCTGCGGCACGGGCTGGAGCGGATCGCGGTGGTGGTCGGCGACGCCGCGCTGATGAGCGGCCTGTCGCTCGAGGCGCTCAACGACATCGGCCAGCGCCAGACCCAGATGCTCATCGTCCTCAACGACAACGAGATGTCCATCAGCCCGACCGTCGGCGCGTTCTCGAAATACCTGTCGGAGATCAAGCTGTCGCGGACCTGGCGGCAGGGCAAGAGCGCGTACGACCGGACCGTCGAGCGGATCCCGGTCATCGGTGGGACGGTGCTCGACCTCAGCCGTCGTCTGCGGAAGTCGGTCGTGAGCTTCGCCCAGCCGGGCCAGCTGTTCGAGGATCTCGGGATCACCTACATCGGGCTCGTGCCGGGGCACGATCTCCATGCGCTCCTCGAGACGCTCGGGCGGGCCTTGACGCTGCCCGGACCGACCATCGTCCACGTCCGGACGCAGAAGGGCCGTGGGTTCCGGCCGGCGGAGGCCGATCAGGTCGGGTTCCACGGCGCGGCTCTGCCACCGTTCGCGATGGTCCCGAACGCCGACGCCTACGACGGCACGAAGGGCTCGATGCCGACCGAATCGATGACCGACGATGCGGCGCCTCCGACCCGACCCGTCGAGGCGCCGACCAAGGCGCCCAACTACACCTCGGTGTTCGCGGCGGAGCTGATCGAACTCGCTCGCTCGGACCGCCGGATCATCGGGATCACCGCCGGCATGCCAACGGGGACCGGGATGGCCAGGTTCCAGGCCGAATTCCCGAACCGGTTCTTCGATGTCGGCATCGCCGAACAGCACTCGGTCGCCCTGGCCACTGGTCTCGCGATGGGGGGCATGCGCCCGGTCGTGGCGCTCTACTCGACGTTCCTCCAGCGTGCGTTCGACCAGACCGTCCACGATGTGTGCCAGAACGACCAGCCGGTGCTCATCGCGGTCGATCGAGCCGGGCTGGTAGGGGAGGACGGCACGAGCCACCAGGGCATGTTCACGCTGCCCGCACAGCGCCAGCTCCCGAACCTGGTCATCGCCTCGCCGAAGGACGAGCAGGAGCTGCGATCGCTGCTGCACACCGCGCTGGGCCAGGATCATCCCTTCGCGTTGCACTACCCCCGTGATCCCGGGTTCGGGTTGGCGCCGGTGGAGCCGGCCATCATCCCGGTCGGACGCGGTGAGGTCCTGCGCGAGGGCCGCGACCTGCTGTTCGTCGCGTTCGGGCCCATCGTGGCGCGGGCGGTCGCCGCCGCCGATGCCCTCGAGGCCGAGGGCTGGTCCGTCGGCGTGATCAACGCCCGCTTCGCGCGGCCGCTGGACCGCCAGCTGATCCTCGACGCGGCCCGTGGGAAGCGCCTCGTCGTGACGTTCGAGGAGAGCGTCGTGACGGGTGGCTTCGGGAGCGGCGTCCTCGAACTGTTCGAGGAGGCGCGGCTGACCGATCCGGCCTATCGCGACGTCGCCGTGCGCATCGTGGGCATCCCGGGCGAGCGGTTCGTGGACCACGGATCCGTCGCCGACCTGCGTCGGGTCCTGCGACTCGACGCTCCCGGATTGGCGGCGCAGGTCCGCGACACGCTTGACATCCTGCGAGCGACACCAGGCCGCTCCGAGGTCGCCGCGGGCTGACGTCGGCCCGCGTGGGGCCGAGGGCGCCGAGTCCCGTATCACCACGACCGTCGACCCCGAGTCGACAAAACCTGCTCCGCCCCCGCAGCTGCACCCACTGGACGGTCGTGCGGCGGGATTCGTCGTCTCCGGGGCGACGAATTGTGTCTGGCGGCCGCTTGGAGGGCACCACACTGCTTCGGTAGCGGCGTCGCGCACGCTTTGTCGCGTCCCAGACGACGATCGGTCGGCTGCCCGCGCCTCGCCAGTCGCGCGCCGACGAACCCGGCTTCTACCGTCCGAGAGCCACGTGCGGCGGCGGGAAGTCCATGAGCGTGGTCTCGGTCCCGTGAAGGTGCATCCAGACGATCCCGGACCCAGGCCAAGGTGCCGACGGCGTGGTCAACGCGACGACCACATCTCGCGTTCTTGACGGGTATGCCGCCTTCAGGGTTGCCTCATATCGGCGGGCGATCTCGCGGGTCGCCGTGGTAGAGCGCAGGACGAGCAGCCTCGAAATCATGTGGCGTCGGCCCGATGGGTCTCCTTCGTCGAGCCGCGCGGTCAGCCCGTCGGCCTTTTCGGCGCTCCAGCGGATCTGCTGTTCGAGGCGTCGGAGCTCCGAATACACCTCACCGGCGATGATCGCCGATCCAAGCCTGTCTGTGAGCACCAGGTCGATCACGCCCCTGGCCGGTCGGGTGATCGGTACCTCGAGGTCGACCCGCCACCGGGGATCGAGCGCGCGAAGCAGCGCCTCGGTCATCGACGACTGGAACCGGTCGTGCAGACGCGGACCGACGCCCGGATACAAACGGACGCCGAGGTCGGCGCCGAGCGCGACGGCGATCCGTGTCAAGACGTCGAGGCTTGCCTGCACCTCGCCGCTCTCGATCCGCCGATGTGCGACCTGTGCACTCCGACGACATCGCGTAGCTCTGCGAGCGACAGACCGGCCTCGGTCCGGAGTCGGCGGATATCCTCGCCGTTCTGGAGTTCGAGTCGGCGCATCCTTCGCGCGCTTTCACGCTGCACCTCGGTACGACTGATCGCCATTGATTCATCCAACCAGAAGCCTCTCATCCACGGCTTCATCGGTGCCGTCGGGAGTTTCGACTCCCACACGACAACGGCTGTTCGGTGCCGCCGGTGGAAGGCCGTTGGTCGTCGTCGAGCAGGATCTGTCGTCCCCGGAGGCGACGAATCAGGCTTCGGGGCCGTATCGAGTGCAGCGACCACGCTTCGGGGCGAAGTCGAGCAGGATCTGTCGACCACCAGACGACACATAGCCTCGCCTGTGGCGCGCACGAACCGATGGCGGCGCTGCCACCCGATCGGTTTGCCCGGTGAGTCTTGGATGACCGGCCTGTGCCACGATAGGCGGGTGAGCCCCGCGCAAACGACCCACGAGCCCAGGCCGGCGAGACCGCCACGCGTGCGGCTGGATCAGCTCCTCGTCGATCGCGGACTGGCCGAGTCGCGCAGCAAGGCCCAGGCGCTCGTGCTGGCCGGGGCAGTCAGGGTGGGCGAGGGGGACGCGGCCCGCCATGATCGCAAGCCCGGCGACCTCCTTGACTCGAACGCCACGGTGCACGTCGCCGTGCCCGAGCCGTATGTCAGTCGCGGTGGCCACAAGCTCGCAGCCGCGCTGGACGCCTTCGGGATCGACCCGGCCGGGTTCGTCTGTCTCGACGTGGGTGCTTCCACCGGCGGCTTCACGGATGTCCTGTTGCAGCGCGGCGCGAGCCGAGTCTACGCTCTCGACGTGGGCCGCGGACAACTGGCCGAGTCACTGCGCCGCGATCCGCGTGTGGTCTCGATGGAGCGCACCAACGCGCGCGGATTGACCGCCACGACCCTCCCGGAGCCGATCGAGCTGGCGAGCATCGACGTGTCCTTCATCTCCCTCGACAAGGTCCTTGGGCCGGTCGCCTCCACGCTCGGCCCGCGAGCCGCGATCGTGGCCCTGGTGAAGCCCCAATTCGAGGCCGGCAAGGGTCGCACCGACCACGGCGTCGTACGCGATCCGGCGATCCATCGCGAGGTGCTGGAACGGACGGTGCACGTCGCCAGGGTGCAGGGCCTCGGGACGCACGCGGTCATCGCCTCGCCGATCACGGGCCCCGAGGGGAACCGAGAGTTCCTCGTCCATCTGGCTCACGGACCTGGCTGCGCCGAGATCGACGACCGGATCGCCGACGTCACGGGCTCATGACGGTCTCGCGGATCGGTTTCGCCTACAACCCGACCATCGATTCGGCGGTCGAGTTGAGTGCTCGCGCCGCCGGCTGGTGCGCGGTCCACGACATCGCCGCGTGGGAGCTGCCGTCGGGAGACACGGCGGCGCTGATCCGCGAACTGCCTTCCACCGACATCCTCGTAGTGCTCGGCGGCGATGGCACGTTCCTTCGAGCGGCGCGGGCCGTGGCCGAGGTCGACGTCCCACTCATCGGCATCAACCTCGGCAAGGTCGGGTTCCTGTCCAAGGCCGAGGCCGGCGACCTCGACGATGTCCTCACCGCCGTCGCCGATGGCGATTTCACCATCGAGGAACGGCTGGCCATCGAGGGCCGGATCATTCGTGGCGGGAACCGGGGCAGCCACCGCGCGACCGACCGCCTCGTCGCGCTCAACGACATCGTCATCGCCCGTGGATCGCTGGCGCGCGTCTGCCGGCTCGATGTGGCCATCGACGATTCGCATCTCGCCACGTTCATCGCCGACGGTCTCGTCGTGTCGAGTCCGACCGGATCGACCGGCTATTCCTTCTCGGCCGGCGGCCCGATCCTCGACCCGAGCAGTCGCAACCTCATCGTGACGCCGATCGCGGCGTACCTGTCCGCCATCCGGTCGGTCGTCGTGGGTCCGAGCCAGGTCGTCCGCTGCACCGTCGTGGACGCGTACGAGGCCCTCGTCTCGGTCGATGGCCGGGAGGACCTGCCGCTCGCGGTCGGCGATGTCGTCGAAGTCGCGGCACTCGAACGCCCCATCCGACTGGTCGTCCCACGCGGCGCCAGCCCGTTCTGGGACCTGCTGCGCCACAAGGTGGCGCTGCTGCCGTCGTGAGCGCCGGCCGCCTCCTCGAGCTGACGGTCAGCGACCTGGCCCTGATCGACCGACTGCGGCTCACCCTCGCTCCGGGCCTCAACGTCATCACCGGGGAGACGGGCGCCGGCAAGAGTCTCCTGATCGATGCGCTCGGGCTGGTCACGGGGGCGCGGGCCGACATGAGCCTCATCCGCCACGACGCCGAAGTCGCGCGCGTGGAGGCCCTGTTCGACCGCCTTCCGGAGCCGTTGATCGCCGTGCGCGAGATCGCGGCCGGGGGTCGCTCGGTAGCCCGTCTCGACGATCTGGCGACCAGCGTGTCGCGACTGGCCGACGAGGTCGGACCACTGGTCGAGATCCATGGCCAACATGACCAACAGCGGCTGCTCGACGAGCGCTGGCAGCGCGACCTGCTCGACGCTTTCGGGGGTCACGGGGTCGCGCGAGCCGCGATGGCCGACGCCGTCGAGCGCTGGCGCGCGAACCGCGCGGCCCTGGCCGAGCTCGCCATCGAGCCTCGCGAGCTCGCCCGCCGGGTCGACCTCCTGGAGCACGAGGCGGCCGAGATCGCCGCGGCCCGACTTCGGCCGGGCGAGGCCGACGAGATCCGCGCCCGACTGACCGCTGCCCAACACGGGGAGGCGATCGCCCGCGGGGCGGCGACGGTGCGCGACGCCCTGACCGCAGACGGCGCCGGGGCCCGCGAGTCGACCGCCATCGCGGCACGCGAAGCCCGCGGCCTGGCCCGCCTCGACGGGCGCTTCGAGCCGTTGGCGGACCGCCTGACCGGCCTCGAGGCGGAGCTGGACGATGTGGCGGCCGAGATCCGCGACCTGGCCGCGGCGGTCGACCACGATCCGGACGCCATCGCCTCGCTGGAGGAGCGGCTTGGGACCATCTTCGCCCTCGAACGGCGGTATGGCGACGACGAGGCGGAGGTCATCGCGCACGGCGAGCGCGCCGCCCTGGAACTCGAACGGCTGCACGGCCTCGACGACGAACGAGCCCGCCGTGAACGCGAGGACGCAGCCCTGCTCGCCGAGGTCTCCGACGCCGCCACTGCCCTGTCGGAGGCGCGGCGTACGGCCGGCTCCGCGCTGGCCGACGCCGTCGGCACGGTCCTCGAGGACCTCGGGTTCCCGGCGAACGTCTTCGAGGTCGGCCTGGGTCGGCGGGTCGCCGCGGACGATGAGCCCGCCATCGAACTCGATGGTGACGCCGTCGCCTTCGACGCGAGTGGCGCCGACCAGGTCGTCTATCGACTCGCGCCGAACCCCGGTGAGCCTTCGCGGCCACTGGCGCGGATCGCCTCCGGCGGTGAGCTGTCACGCGTGGCGTTGGCCATCAAGGGCGTCCTCGCCGAGGCTGACGAGACACCCGTGCTCGTCTTCGACGAGGTCGACACCGGGATCGGCGGCCGAAGCGCGGATCCGGTCGGGCGGGGCCTGTGGGCCCTGGCGAGGCGTCACCAGGTGCTGTGCGTGACCCATCTGCCACAGATCGCCGCCTACGCCGACGCGCACTACCGGATCGCCAAGCGCGAACGTGGCGGCCGGACGATCACGGAGATCGAGCGCCTCGACCGCGACGGCAGGATCGCGGAACTGGCCCAGATGCTCGGCGGGGAGGCCGGTGGCGCGGCGACCCAGGCGAGTGCGCGCGAGCTCCTCGACCGCGCCGAGTCCTGGCGTGGCGGGGTCGCCCAGGCCGGCTGAGGGTCACCTCGAGCCGTGCCCGACCTGGACGCCACGATCGACGACTACCTGACCTACCTCCATGTCGAGCGCGGGCTTGCGCCGGCGACCATTCGGGCGTACCGGGGAGACCTTCGAGACTACGCCGCGGCACGTGGCGTGCACCGGCATTGGGCGGACTCGCCGGAACCGGTCGTCGACTACCTGGCCGCCCGGACGCGCCGCGGGCGCCGCGGTGACCCGGGTCTCGCGCCGAGCAGCCTGCGGCGTCGCGCGGCCGCCCTCAAGGGCTTCTACCGCTTCGCGTACGGCGAGGGGGTCATCGCCATCGATGTCGCCGCGCACATCGACCTGCCGAGGCCCTCGCGCCTCCTGCCCGAGACGCTGACCGTGGCGGAGACCGAGCGCCTGCTGGAATCGGCCGACGCGCCACGCGACCGCGCGCTGCTGGAGCTGCTGTACGCCGCCGGGTTGCGGATCAGCGAGGCGGTCGGGCTCGATCGTGAGGACCTGCACATCGACGGTGCCTTCGTGCGGGTCATCGGCAAGGGCGACAAGGAGCGGCTCGTCCCGGTCGGGGACATCGCCCTCGACTGGTTGGCCCGCTGGATCGATGGCCGGAGGGTGGCGCTCCTGGCGCTCGGGCATGTCACGCCGGCTCGCGGCGGGCCGCTGTTCGTCGGCGATCGGGGTGGGCGCCTGGCCCGCCAGCAGGCATGGGCTGCGGTCAAGCGCGCGGCCGTCCGCGCCGGGCTGGGCGACCGGGTCAGTCCACACACCCTGCGTCACTCGTTCGCGACGCACATGCTGGAGGGCGGGGCCGACCTGCGCATCGTCCAGGAGTTGCTGGGACATGCGAGTATCTCCACGACGCAGCTGTACACGCATCTCACCGGGGAACGCATCCGCGACGTCTACAGTCGGGCCCATCCGAGGGCCTGAGAGGGAGGCACCGGCCACATGAGCTACGCCGATGGGTTGCTGTCGACCGGGGAGAGCATCCTCGTGCGGGACAAGCAGCATCCATTCATCTTCATCTGGGGTGCCCGCTACACCATCCTGGCGATCGTCATCGCCATCGTCTTCTTCTGGTTCGGGGGCCAGCTCGACCCCGACGGCTTCACCGGGACGATCCGAACACTCCTCGGCTGGGTCACGGCGATCCTGTTCTTCGGCGGCATCATCGTGGCCATCTGGACCGCCTTCCGCTACCTCAACCAGGAGTACGTGCTGACCAATCGGCGTGTCATCCGCGTCGAGGGTGTCCTCAATCGGAGTTCGACCGACAGCTCGCTGGAGAAGATCAACGACGCGGTCCTGAGCCAGTCGATCTTCGGGCGGATGCTCGATTTCGGCGACCTGACGGTGCTGACGGCGTCCGAGACCGGCATCGACAAGATGAAGATGCTCCGTCGACCGGTCGCCTTCAAGAAGGCCATGCTCGACGCCAAGCACGAGTTCGAGATCGACATGGAGCGTGCCGGCTGGGCACCGGGCCCACCGATCCGCGATGGCGCCCCGGGTGCGCCACCCGCCCGGGTCGACGCTGCAGCAGCCACGACGCCGGTCGCACCGGCCGCCGCCGCGGCGGCGGCGCCAGCGACCCCGGCGCCGGTCGATCCGGACGAGGTCACGCGGACCCTCGCGAGCCTCGCCGACCTGCGCGACCGAGGCGCGATCACGCCCGAGGAATACGAGGCGAAGAAGACCGACCTGCTGTCTCGGCTCTAGGCGTCCGGCGCCGACGACCGTCGGTCCGCGCCCGTCGACCGCCGAGCCGGCGCAGCCCGGCTACCATACGCGGGACCCCACGTCCACGAGGTGCCGCTTGAGTCCCGAGCAGATCGACCGGATCATCGCCGCCGTCATCGTCGTCGGCATCATGCTGTTGGTCGGGCTGCCGGTCCACGAGTTCTGTCACGCGCTCGCGGCCTATCGGCTGGGTGACGGCACGGCCAAGCTGTTCGGGCGCCTCACCCTCAATCCGGTCGCCCACTTCGACCCGGTCGGCGGCACGCTCCTCGCCTTGACCTTCATCGGTTCCGCGGCGGCCGGCGGGGCCATCGGGTTCGGGTGGGCCAAACCGACCCCGGTCAACCCGCTGAACCTGGAAGGTGGCCCCCGCGGCGAGGCGATCGTCGCCGCCGCGGGTCCGCTCTCGAACCTTGTACTCGCGGTCGGGGCCGCCATCCCACTGCGCTTCCTGATCGCGAATCCTCATCTCGCGGTCCAGGTCGAACTCCTGGTCAACGTCCTCTACTTCTTCATCCAGATCAACCTGCTCCTGATGATCTTCAACTTCATCCCGATCCCGCCGCTCGATGGATCCAAGGTGATGTTCGCGTTCATGGATCGGCGGACCGCGTACCAGATCCGTCCGTTCCTCGAGCAGTACGGGTTCGTCGTGCTGCTCGTGCTGTTGTTCTTCCCGCCCGGCAACTCGATCCTCGGGCGGATCATCTATCCGATCCTCGATGGGCTCACCTCCTTCCTGGTGGGGTCTTAGGACCCGCCAGTTTCGAGCGCACCTGCGGGCGAAGGTGACGCCCGCGGAGCGCTCGGCGCTGGAGGCCTGGACCACGCCAGCGGAGCTCGCCCTGTTCGACTCGATGCATATCGCCGATCGCCGCCACGGCCTCGATGTGGTGGCGTCGCTGCGGAGTGACGGGGTGGTCGAGACCGACCTCCTCGTGGCCGGGTTGCTCCACGACGCCGGGAAAGAAGGGACGGGCGTGTGGCCGCGGGTGATCTACACGCTCGGGACGAGATACGGACGCTGGATCTGGCGTGCCGGCGCGCTGGTGCCCGGCTACGGACGCGCCCTCGATCGATTGCGCACGCATGCCGACAGCTCGGCCACGCTCGCCGCCGCGGCGGGGTGTTCGGTCCGGACGGTCGATCTCATCCGCCATCAGGACGCGCCGCTCGACCCGGAATTCGGCGAGTTGCTGCGGCTCGCCGACGAGGCCAACTGATGGCGCTCGCAGGTTCGCCCGGGCGCCCGGTCGTGGCGACGGAGGCCCTGCCACGCCCCGCCGGGACGGCCGTCCGGTTCGACACGGGGCGGCGTCCGGAAACGGCAACGCGTGTCGAGTTGGGCGAGTTCGAAGGCCCGCTCGCGCTCCTGCTGTCGCTCATCGAGGCGCGCCAGCTCGACATCCTGACCGTGCCGCTCGGGGCCCTGGCCGACGCCTATCTCGACGCCCTGGCCCGGCTCGAGGCCGATCGCCTGGGGAACGTCAGCGCGTTCGTCGCGATCGCCAGCCAGCTCATCCTCATCAAGAGCCGGGCGATGCTGCCGCGTCGGACCGAGCCGCTTGACCCGACCGCCCTCACCGACGAGGGCATCGATCCCGAGGTGGAGCTCCGTGCTCGACTCATCCTCTATCGGGCGCACCGTGACGCCGGACTGCGGCTGGCCGATGGTGCGCTTCGCCGGATCGGGCTGTTCCGACGCGAACCGGCCGCGGCCCATGCCGCCGCGCTGGCCGGGGCACGACCCATCGATGCCCCGACGCTCGATCCGATCCGGCTCGTGCGCGCGCTGGACCGACTGGCCGATCTCGCGCCGCCGCCCGAACCGACGACCGAGGCGATGGCGCGCACCATCACGCTCACCGAACGCGCCGAGATCATCCGGGCCGCCCTTCGCGATGCGCCGAGCTTCGTCCTCCAGGAGTTGTTGGCGGGCGTACGGGATCGCGTCGTCATCGCCGTCACGTTCCTGGCGATGCTCGAACTGATGAAGCGGCGCGAGATCGTCGTCGAGCAGGCGGTGCCGTGGGGTCCGATCGTCGCCCGGGCCACGACCGCCGAGGAGCGGGCGGCCGCCGGGGTCGAGATCGAGCCTTCGGCCGGGCCGCTGGATGAGTCGCTGGAGTCGTTCGCGTGACCACGGACGATGCCGCGGTGCCCGGGGCGCCCGAGGCCGCCGACATGTCCGAGGCCGCCGACGCGTCCGAGCCCGCCGACGGGTCGGCCGACGGATCCGCCCCCGGCGAGACTCCGGCCCCGATCGAGTTGACCGAGGCGGCGCTGGAGGCGCTCCTGTTCGTCGCCGAGCGACCCCTGTCGCGTCGCGAGATCGGGGCCCTGGCCGGCACGGACCGCGCCGTCGTCGATGCCCGCCTGGGTGACCTCGAGGTCTCCCTGCGCGATCGCGGCATCCGCCTGGTCGTCGATGGCGACCGAGTCGAGCTGGCGACCGCGCCGGACGGCGGCGCCCTCGTCGCGCGGTATGTCGGCGCCGACGCCGTGCGGCTGTCACCCGCGTCGCTCGAGACGCTCGCGATCGTCGCCTATCGGCAGCCGGTGACGAAATCCGCCGTCGAGCGAATCCGTGGCGTGGATTCCGACTACACCATCCGGACGCTGCTCCACCGTCGCTTCGTCGTCGAGCTCGGGCGGTCCGACGCACCCGGCCGGCCGTTCCTGTACGGGACGGGCTTCGAGTTCCTCGAACGGTTCGGGCTGACGAGCCTCGACGAGCTGCCGCCGCTCGACGGGGATGTCGCCAGTCGACTGGCCGAAGAGGGCGGGGAACCCGTCACTGACCCGTTGTTCCCGGCGGACGGCGGCTGATGGCCGTCGAGCGCCTCCAGAAGGTCCTGGCCGCGTCCGGCGTCGCGTCACGACGGGCGAGCGAGGTCCTCATCGCGAACGGGCGAGTGACCGTGGATGGAAAGGTCGCCGTCATCGGGGCACAAGTGGACCCGGCCAGGGCCATCATCGCCGTCGATGGGCGAGTGATCGGTGGCGCGTCGCACGCGGAGTACCTCCTCCTCCACAAGCCGCCGGGCGTCACCTCCACGGTGCGCGACCGCCACGCAGCGCGGACCGTGCTCGACATGATCCCGACGGCGCTCGTGCCCGACGGTGGACGCCTCTATCCGGTTGGTCGGCTCGACCAGGACTCCGAGGGTCTGCTGGTGCTGACCAACGATGGCGCCTGGGCCGATCGCGTCCTGCACCCTCGTCACGGCATCGAGCGGGAGTACGCGATGGGCCTCCGGACCCCGCTGACCGCCGATCAGGTCGCGGCGATCAAGGCCGGCATCCAGCTCGACGAGGGCCTCGCGACGCTCACCGGCCTTCGAGCCACGACGGACATCGAAACGAGCCGTCTCATCGGGCTGATCGCCCCGCCGCCGGGCGAGTTGTACTGGTATCGAGCGATCCTGGCGCAGGGATGGAAGCGGCAACTCCGACGGATGTTCGGGGCGGTCGGCGCCCCGATCGACCGGCTCGTCCGGGTCCGCATCGGGCCGGTGCGACTCGACGATCTCCCGAGTGGTCGAGCCCGACGGCTGCGAGCCCCGGAGGTGCGTGGTCTCGGCGCAGGGGCCGGCACGAGTCGGGCGGGCGCCAAGGCCGCGCCCGACGGCAGGTCCCGCACGGGGGCCGGATCAGGACAGCCACGGTGACACTCGTCCTGTGGGACGCCCGCCTGGTCGACGGCCGCGGTGGATCGCCGGTCGATCGGGCGGCGGTCACGGTCGAGGATGGACGGATCGCGGCGGTCGGGCCCGCCATTGGGACACCGCCACCGGACGCCCTGATCGTCGCCGGCCGGACGCTCATGCCGGGGCTCATCGACGCCCATGCGCACGTCTCGAGCGACACCGAGCGAAGTCCTGGCTTCGGCCCGCCTCCGCCGCTCCACGGTGAGGACCCGCGACCACCCGAACTCGGCTATTTCGTCCTGGCCAGGATGGCGGCGGTCCTGCTGCATGCGGGGATCACGACCGTGCGCGATGTGGGCAGCTACGGCGGCGAGGCCATCGTCCTGCGACGCGCCATCGAGCTCGGGCTCCTTGGCGGCCCACGGATCCTGTCGTGCGGACGGATCATCAGCGCGACCGCGCCGGGCGCCCGGATCTTCACGACGATGTATCGAGAGGCGGACGGACCCTGGGAGATGCGCAAGGCGGTCCGTGAGCAGATCCGTGGCGGCGCCGACTACATCAAGATCATGGCGACCGGGGCCCGATCCGTCGCGCTTGAGGACCCAGAGCCCGCCCAGATGACCCGCGAGGAGGTGGCCGCGGTCGTCGACGAGGCCCACCGGATGGGGTTCCGGGTCGCCGCACATGCCGAGGGTCTCGGTGGGGCTCGGATCGCGATCGAGGAGGGCGTCGACACGATCGAACACGGACTCTCGCTCCATCGCGCCCCGGACCTCCTCGGGCGGATGGCTGAGCGTGACATCGTCCTCGTCCCGACCTTGTCAACGTTCCACGACCTCGCCGAGCGGTTCGCGGGCGAGTTCGCCCCATCGCTGGTCGAGCAGGCGAAGCGCCAGTCGGACGAAGCGCGGGCGACCCTCCTGGCTGCTGACGCCGCCGGTGTCACGCTGGCGATGGGCTACGACAGCGGCCCGCCGGGCGCGAGCGCCAACGAGCTGATCCGGATGGCCGAGACCGGTCTCGGGACCGCGGCAGCGATCCGTGCGGCCACCTGGGGCTCGGCACGCGCCCTCGGGCTCGGCGACGAGCTCGGCACGATCGAAGTGGGGCGGATCGCCGATCTGCTCGTCGTCGATGGCGACCCAGCGCTCGAGCCGGTGGCGCTCCTCGACCCGGAGCGCATCCGCGTCGTCGTCCAGGCGGGCATGGTCGTCGGCGGGCCCGGCCTCGAACACCCCGCCGCACGACCGACATGAGCCCGCCGCCGCGGATCGCGGAGGGTGCGCTGCTGTGGGAGCCGTCGACCGCGTTCCAGGACGCGACGATGCTTACGGCCTATCTCCGCTGGCTGGAACGTGAGCGCGGCCTCCGGTTCGCGGACTACGAGGCGCTGTGGCGCTGGTCGGTCGACGATCTCGAGGCGTTCTGGTCGTCGGTCGTCGACTATTACGAGATCCCGCTCGGCGGCGCGTGGAGCCGGGTGCTCTCACGAGCGACGATGCCCGGCGCCGCCTGGTTCGACGGTGCCGAGATCAACTATGCGGAGGCGCTCCTCGGACGCGTCGAGCCGGACCGACCCGCGCTCCTCTTCCAGTCGGAGCGGCAGCCACTGCGTGAGATCTCGGGCGCGGAGCTCGCGGGCTCCGTGTCGGCCGTGGCATCGGGGCTCCGGCGTCTTGGTGTCGGCCGCGGCGACCGGGTCGTGGGGGTCATCCCGAACATCCCCGAAGCGGTCGTCTCGCTCCTCGCGTGCGCGAGCCTCGGGGCCATCTGGGCCAGTTGCTCGCCGGATTTCGGCACGCAGAGCCTGCTCGATCGGTTCGCCCAGATCTCGCCGAAGGTCCTCATCGCGGTCGATGGGTACACGTACGGTGGCAAGCGATTCGACCGGCGCGAGGTGATCGACAGCCTCCGTGCCGGCCTGCCGTCGCTCGAACGGACCGTCCTGCTCCCGTATCTCGACCCCGCGGCAGTCGCCGACCGACCCGGCGAGATGAGCTGGGCGGATCTCGTCGCCGGCGACCCGGAACCACTGACCTTCGAACGCGTCCCGTTCGACCACCCCCTGTGGATCCTCTACTCGTCGGGCACCACCGGGCTGCCGAAGGCGATCGTCCACGGGCACGGCGGGGTGGTCCTCGAACACGTCAAGGCGCTCGGCTTGATGTTCGACGTGCGCCCCGGCGACCGGGTCTTCTGGTTCACGACGACCGGCTGGATGATGTGGAATTTCCTCATCGGGTCGATCCTCGTCGGGGGCGTGCCCGTCCTCTACGACGGCAGTCCCGGCCACCCGGATCTCGACGTCCTCTGGGGCATGGCTGCACGGGCCCGCGTCAGCCTGTTCGGGACGAGTGCGGCGTATCTCGGGGCGTGCCTGAAAGCCGGCCTGCGCCCCGGTGACGAGCACGACCTCGGTCCGCTCCGGTCGATCGGGTCGACCGGGTCACCGCTCCCCGCCGATGCGTTCGGCTGGGTGTACGACGCCGTCAAGCCCGACGTCTGGCTGGTGTCGATGAGTGGCGGGACGGACGTCGTGAGCGCGTTCGTCGGCGGCGTGCCACTCCTGCCGGTCCACGCCGGGGAACTCCAGGCCCGGGCGCTCGGGGCACGGGTCGAGGCCTTCGACGAGGCGGGTCGGTCCGTCGTCGGGCGGACGGGTGAGCTGGTCATCACGGCGCCGCTTCCATCGATGCCGATCCGCTTCTGGGACGACCCGGACGACGCTCGCTATCGGGAGAGTTACTTCGAGATGTACCCGGGGGTCTGGCGGCACGGCGACTGGATCCGGATCACGGAGCGTGGGAGCGCGGTCATCGAGGGCCGTTCCGATTCGACCCTCAACCGCCAGGGCATCAGGTTCGGGACGAGTGACCTCTATGGCGTCGTGGAACGGCTGCCGGAGATCCGGGATAGCCTCGTCATCGGTCTCGAAACGCCGGGTGGCGGGTACTGGATGCCCCTGTTCGTCGTCCTGGCCGACGGGGTCGGCCTCGATGACGCGCTCAAAGCCCGGATCGACGGTGCGATCCGCTCCGCCCTGTCGCCACGCCACGTGCCGGACGCGATCCTGGCCGTTCCGGCCATCCCCCGAACCCTGACCGGCAAGAAGATGGAGGTCCCGGTCAAGCGACTGTTGCAGGGTCGTCCGCTCACCGATGTGGCCGCGGCCGGAGCGATCGCCGATCCGCGCGCCCTCGACTTCTTCCTCGACTACGCGCGGACCATGGAGCGGCCCGGGGCCTGACACCCACCGCGTATCCTGCTGCGATGGACGTCGATCCCTCCGCGACCCGACCCCGCCTCGTCGTCGCCCTCGATGGGCCAGGCTCGTCCGGCAAGAGCAGCGTCGGTGCGGCGGCGGCCCTCGAAGTCGGCTATCGCTTCTGCGACACTGGCCTGCTCTATCGAGCGGTGACATGGCTCGCGCTGGCACGACACCTGTCGGCCTCCTATCCGCACCAGATGCGCGGCCTGGTCGATGAGGTGGAGCTCGCCCCGGACCCGCAGGGCCGACTCGCCCGCGTGCTCGTCGACGGTGTCGACCACACCGAGGACGTCCGGGGTCCCGCGGTGGACGCCGCCGTGTCGGAGGTGTCCGCCGTCCCGGAACTGCGGGCGGCCCTGCTCGAGCGCCAGCGTTCCCTCGCGAGCACGGGCGGGATCGTGATGGCCGGTCGAGACATCGGCACGGTCGTCCTGCCCGATGCGGACCTCAAGGTCTTCCTCGAGGCCTCGGTCGAGGAGCGGGCCCGGCGCCGGACGCAGGAGCGTGGCCTCGACCCGGCCGGACCGGAAGCCGCCGCGATCCTCGAGGCCCTGCGTCGACGCGACACGCTCGACTCGACGCGCGCGGTGGCGCCCCTTCGGGCCGCATCGGATGCGCGGATCATCTCGACCGACGGCAACCGGTTCGAGGACACCGTCGACGCCGTGGTGAACGCGATCCGTGACGCGGAGGCGCGTGCGGCGGCCGCCCCGTCGTCGAGTGCGGCCGCCCGGTGACCGCCGAGCCCGGAGTCGAGTCGACCCCGATCGACAGCTCCATCACACCGCTCATCTCGGGCCTCACGTTCGGTGGCCGGATCTTCGCGAGGGCGATGAGCCGGGTCCGCCTGGAAGGCGCGGTCGATGAGATCCCCGCCGATGGCCCCCTGATCCTCGCCGCCAACCACGCCTCGAACCTCGATGCCGTCGTGCTCGGATCGTGGCTCATGCCCCGGCTCGGGCGGCGGATCCACTGGCTCGGGAAGAAAGAGCTGTTCGATTGGCCCGTGGTCGGTTGGGCGGCCGCCAACGGTGGTGTCCATCCGGTGGATCGCGGGGCGGCCGATGTCGAGGCGTTCAGGCTCGCCAAGCGGATCCTCGACGAGGGCAACATCCTGTTCGTCTTCCCCGAGGGGACGCGGAGTCCCGATGGCGCCCTCCAGGCGGCCCAGGACGGGGTCGCGCTCCTCGCCATCCGGACTGGAGCGCCCATCGTGCCCTTGGGGATCGCCGGCTCGAACCGCGTCTGGCCGAAGGGCCAGAAGCTGCCGCACCCGGGAGGGCACGTCACGGTCCGCGTCGGGAGGCCGTTCCGCCCGACCGACGAACTCCCGCCCGGCACCGACCGGCGAGCCGCCAAGCCGCTCGTGACGACCATGATCATGGAGCGGATCGCGGTGCTCCTGCCGCCGTCGCAACGAGGCGTCTACGCGCGCGGTGAGGGGCCGGCGACGGCCTGACGTTCGGGGTCCGCCGGGACCCCGTGCGATAATCGAAGCGTGGGAACCGTCGACGAAGTCCGCATCGCCAAGCGCACCGGCTTCTGCTATGGCGTTCGCGAGGCGATCGACAAGGCCAAGGAGGCGTCCGCCGCCGGCAAGTCGACCCATACGCTCGGACAGGTCGTCCACAACGAGGGCGTCGTGCGCGACCTCCAGGACCTCGGGATCCAGACCGTCGAGACGCTCGACGAGGTCGACCACGGGGCCGCCGTCGTCATCCGCGCCCACGGCGTGCGGCCCGACGTCATGGCGCGTGCCGAGGAGCGTGGCCTCGAGGTCATCGACGGCACGTGCACCTGGGTCATCCAGGAGCAGCGGGAGCTCGTCAAGCTCGTCGAGGACGGCTACACCATCGTGCTCCTCGGCACGCCGAAGCACCCGGAGGTCGTCGGGTTGCTCGGGTTCGCACCGGACGCGATCGTCGTCGACGACGAGGCGGAGTGGGAGACTGCGATCCCGCGCCGCAAGCGGATGGCACTCATCTCGCAGTCGACACAGCCGCCCTGGAAGTTCGAGCAGCTCGCCGCATTCATGGTTTCCCGTGCCCACGAGCTCAAGATCGTCAACACGGTCTGCCCGGTGACCATCCGTCGCCAGCAGGACACGCTGGAGTCGGCTCGCGATGTCGACCTGATGGTGGTCGTCGGCGGAAGATCGAGCGCAAATACCAAGGAACTGACCCGGCTGTGCGAGATCGCCGGCACGGACGCCATCCAGATCGAGAGCGTCCACGACCTCGTCGACCCGGCGCCATTCGCGTCCGCGCGGATCGTGGGCGTCACCGGCGGAACGTCCACGCCGATCGAGGACCTGCGCGACGTCGCCGAACGCATCCTGGCCTTCGCCGGCACGTCTGCCGCGAGTGCCCAGGCGGGGGAGCTCGCCTACGCCGCCCTCGAGCGAGCCGCGACTCCGGCCGGCCGCACGACTTCCCTTCCGGCCTCGACCGGGGCCAAGGTCGCCGCCGACTCCGTCGGCGCCGCCTGATCGTGGCCGGCGCCAGGGGCGGGATCCCCGTGGTCGCCATCGTCGGGCGACCGAACGTTGGCAAGAGCACGCTGTTCAACCGATTCCTCGGCCAACGCTCGGCGATCGTGGAGGACCGTGCACGAACGACCCGCGATCGGCTGTATGGCGACAGCGAGTGGAACGGTCGCCGGTTCGTCATCGTCGACACGGGCGGGTTGGAACTGGACCCCGACGATCCGATCGAGGCACGCGTCCAGGAGCAGGCCCAGCTGGCCATCGCCGAGGCGGACGTCATCCTGTTCGTCGTCGATGCGGTGGCGGGCATCACCCCTGCGGATCTCGAGGCCGCGACGATCCTCCGTCGAGCCACGGCGCCGGTCATCGTCGCGGTCAACAAGGCCGACAACGAGAAGCGCGAACTCGAGGGTGCCGAGTTCCACGCGCTCGGCTGGGAGGAGACCTACGCGATCTCGGCGTCGCACGGACGCGGCACGGGCGACCTGCTCGACGCCATCGTCTGGGCCCTGCCGGCCGAGACGGACGCCGAGCTGGCACGCAAGACCCGCGAGGCCGAGGCCGAAGCATGGGCGGACGAGGTCGCCTCCGGCGACCTCGAGCCGTTCGTCGTCGGCGACCCTGAGGCTGGCGACGCCGAGGGCGTGGGCGAGGGCGATGGCACGATCGATCCGACCGACGCGGAAGCCAGGCGCTGGGATGCGGCGATGGCCGCGGAGAAGGACGGCGACCCGGCGGCGATCGCGTTCGTCGGGCGGCCGAACGTCGGCAAGTCGAGCCTGCTCAACGCGCTGCTCGGCGAGGAACGCGCGATCGTGTCGGAGATCCCGGGCACGACCCGCGACGCCATCGACACCCGCCTCGCCTGGGGCCGCAGTGAGATCGTCCTCATCGACACCGCCGGGATCCGTCGGCGCGGCAAGGTCGCGTCCGGCGCCGCCGCCGAGCGCTACTCGACCCTGCGTGCCCTGCATGCCCTGTCCCGGGCGGATGTCGCCGTGCTCGTCATCGACGCGGTCGAAGGGCTGACCTCGCAGGACGCCCACGTCGCGGGGTACGTCGTCGAGGAGGGCAAGGGACTCGTCATCGCGGTCAACAAGTGGGACCTGGTCGAGGACAAGACGGATCGCACGTTCGACCAGTACACCGAGTGGATCCGGAACGAGGTCCCGTTCCTCGACTTCGCCCCGATCGTGTCGATCAGCGCCAAGACCGGCCAGCGCGTCGGGCGTGTCCTGGAGGCCGCCATCGACATCTGGGGGGAGCGTCGCAAGCGGATCTCGACCGGCGAGCTCAACCGCGTCCTCACCGCGGCCACGGAACGGACCCCGCCACCGCCCGTTCGCGGCCACCGGCCCAAGCTGTTCTACGCGACCCAGGCCGCCGTCGCGCCACCGACCTTCGTATTCTTCGCGTCCGATGCCTCGGCGGTGCATTTCAGCTACCGGCGCTACCTCGAGAACCGGTTGCGCGATACGTTCGGGTTCGATGGCACGCCGATCCGGCTCGTGTTCCGCGATCGCGCCAAGGTCAAGCTGCCACGCCGCAAGAGCCTTCGAAGTGCGCCGGTCGCGGCCGGCAAGGGTCCGCGCCGCGGCGGGTCCGCGGGACGGACGCGCAAGAAGGCCTGATGGCCGGCCCGCGGGTCGCGGTCGTCGGGGCCGGCGCGTGGGGCACGACGCTGGCGGCGATCGTCGCCGCGGTGGAACCCGTCAGCCTGCTCTGCCACGGCGCGGGCGTCGCCGAGGCGATCTCGACGACGCATCGCAACGAGCGACGGCTGCCCGGGATCGATCTGCCGGTCGGGATCGCGGCCACGGCGGACCCGGCCGTTCTGGCCGACGCGGTCGATCTCGTCGATCTTCGCCGTCCCGTCGAAGCACCTTCGGACGACCGTGGAGCTCGTCGCGCCGGTCCTCCCACCCGGCGCCGACATCGTCTCGGTGGTGAAGGGCCTGGAGTCCGGCAGCCTGTTGCGCATGAGCGAGGTCATCGCGGACGCGGCGGGGATCTCCAGGTCGCGGATCGCGGCCCTGTCAGGGCCCAACCTGGCCTTGGAGATCGCCCGCGGCCTGCCCGCATCGGCCGTCATCGCGGCCGAGGACCCAGCCCTTGCGGTTCGGATGGTCGCCCGCCTGGGTCGGCGCGAGTTCAGGCTGTACATGAACAGCGACATCCTCGGGGTCGAGTTGTGCGGCGCCCTCAAGAACATCGTGGCCATCGCCGCCGGGGCGGCGGACGCGCTCGGGTTCGGTGACAACGGGAAGGCCGGCCTGTTGACGCGGGGCCTCGCCGAGATGACGCGGGTCGGCATCGCGTCGGGCGCCAATCCGCTGACCTTCGCGGGGCTGGCCGGGATCGGCGATGTCATCGCGACATGCGGCTCGCCGCTCGTCGCGCAACCATCGACTCGGGGAGGAATTGGCGGCCGGCCGCTCGTGGGCCGAGATCGAGGCCACGCTGCCCGGCACCGCCGAGGGCGCCTACACGGTCGATGCCGCCCTCGCCCTCGCGGACCGACTCGGGGTCGAGATGCCGATCGCCCGGGAGGTCCACCGCGCCCTCTTCGAGGGCAAAAGCGTGCGTCGATGCCTGATCGACCTGCTCGCCCGAGAGTCGAAGGACGAGCTCGCGGACTACAGCCGGTGGATGGAACGGCTGGGGGAGCGGCCGGACTGAGGCGGGCCCCCGGGAGTGCCGCGGCGCCCGGGTGCTAGACTCGCACCCTGTCGGGGCGTGGCGCAGTCTGGTAGCGCACCAGTCTGGGGGACTGGTGGTCGTCGGTTCAAATCCGGCCGCCCCGACCATATCCTGAGCGTGATATGGCCCCGGCTGGGTTCGTCCCCACCGGGGACGGAGGGCATTGACCGGAGTTTCGTCCCGGCTACCTGTCGCGGAGCCTAGTCGCGAGCCCCGCGGGTGGCCTGACACGGCAGAGCGCCGGCCGACCCGAGGGTCGCCGGTGGGCAGCCTTCAGGTGCGCCCGAACCCCGCCTTCACGGCCGGCCGATAGAGGTACCAGAGCACGCCGGCCGCGACGATCGCCGTGCCGGTGGAGCCGATGACGGTGGCGAGGATCTGGCTCGTGAGCGTGTCGCTCAGCAGCGACAACCCAGCGCCCACCAATCCGGCGACGATGCACACGCTCGCCCATAGCCTCGCGATCAGCCAGGCCCAGTTCTGCCCACGCCAGAGCCCGATCCCGGTCGCCAGCCCGAGGACACCGACGACGACCAGAACCAGCCCCACACCGGTCATGATCCCGTCGAGGGTTTGACCGAACCCGTGGTCGCTGAGGAAGCCTCCCCCGATGCCGATATCGCCCAGCCCGGCCAGGATATCGGTCAGGCCGACGATCACGGCCACCGCTGCCAGGAGGAGCACACCAGTCGGTCGGTACGCTTTAGACGCCATCTCCAGCTCCCTTCTGGAGCGGGGTGCTCCAGGCGATATCCAGGCGATTCGTACCCGCCGGGCCTGCTGTTGTTCCCCCGCTCGTGCCCTCGACAGCATACAAAACGGCTATCCGATGGACGGCGGCAACGCCGATACGCACGATCGGCCTCCCGCTTGGACCCCGACCGTGCGACTACGTGCCGCTGCCAGCGCCCGCGGAGGGCTTCCGTCGTCCAAAGGAGGGACGCCGACCAGGCGCCCCGGTCTCTTGCGGGGCGACAGTCGTCACAGGTCCGTCCGCGGGAGCGGAGCTCGACATCGGGGGTGGTGCGATGGGCGTCATCGGTGTCGGTGAAGCGGTCGACCCTTGTTTCTCGAGTCCCAAGAGTCCGAGGAAATAGCGCTCCGAGAAACCGGCGAGGAAGGCAACGAGGAGGTAGGTTCCGGGGTTGCTCACGGCCATGGCCGGCAGCACCTGCCAGGAGAGCAGGAAATAGAGGACCATCGCGACGACCGTGCCCACGACCATCCGAAGCACAACCTCGAGTCCCCGCACCTGATAGTCCATGGATGTAACGGGCTTGTCGCGCGCCTTGAGGAGCCCACTCAGGGCGGCACCGGTCGATCCCACGAGGCCGATCGCGGCGGTCGTGATCCAGGCGATAGCCCAAGTCGCCATCCCGTCCATCGACCCTCCGCTCCATGCGGCGAGGCTGGCACCGTCGACGAGGACCGGAGCGAACAGAAAGAGCGCCAGGATGGTGAGCAGACCGATGTTGCGCACCATTTCGAGACGTCGCAAGCTGCAGCCCGTTGTTGATCGCCCGCGCGCTCATGAGTCGGTCGGTCAGTCCGATTGCCTCGTCAAGTTGGAATTGAAGCTCATCGGGTGTTGTGGCATCGATCTTGAAGGCCCGCGCCTCCGGGTCGTCAAAGGTCGCGAGACGCGCCCGGATCGCCGCCGTCTGCGCGTCGAGCCATTCGAGTGGGTACAGCCAGACCATGAGTCGTCGAGCGCGGCCGAGGTCCCGGTCGACGGTATCGACGTTCGGCTCGTGCTGTTCGAGCTCGGTTCGCGCGGCATCGAGGATCGAGATCGCCTGTTTGGCGCTCAGGAGATCGAAGCCCGGGCGTTCGGCGTAGTGTCCGAACAGGCTCTGGAGGTTCATCTCGATCTCGGAGTATTCGGTGCGGAGCTCGTGGGCACGATAGGTCGCATAGCCGCGTAGTCCGAACACGCGCCTCGCGCGAAGCCCATGGCCGCGAAACTCGAATCGCGCTCTGGCTCGATCCGATCCCGGACCGCGCCAGGAGGGTAAAGGCCGGTCCTCCAGCCTCATGCGCAGCGTCTCGCGGAGTTCAGCCTGTGGCTCGGCACCCATGCGATCGACCTGCGATGGGTTCTCAACTCCAGTCACGCTACGCGAGTGGCGTCATCGTATCGTCGGGCCTCGGCGGCTGGGCGGATGTTCGTTACAGCGCCGAACTCGAAGGTTCCGGAAATCCAGGGCGACAAAACCGACCCGAGGTCGCCCGACGTAATGCTCGAAAAGTCACGTGAACGACCTCGGCATGTTCCGGGGTCGGCGATCGGCTCCGGGGCGACCACCTCGACGTCGGCGCGCACCCGGACCTGTTCGGCCCAGACGGCCTGTCAACGGACGAGGTCCACACGATCCGGCATGCCCGTTGGCCCGCCGCCCGCCCTGAATAGGCAAGGAGACGACATGACCACCGATCGCACCGTCACCCCGGCTGATATCGACGCGTACAACGCGCGTCGCGCCCGGCTTCGCGCAAAGGGCATCGCCGATATCCCGGATCTGTACGGCCAGGACGAGGTCGGCGGCCGATTCGACCCAACGGGCTTGTTCGGTTTCTGGCGCCGGCACGCCAGCGAGACCGCAGAGGACATCGCGGCCGCACGTGCCGCGAGCGACGATAGCGGCATCTGAACCCGACCCAAATGGCGTAGGCGAGGCGTCACGGCATTCGCCGGGGTGTGTGCGGAGCAGCCGCGCTCAGCCCGACGACACGAAGGACACGTCCTTCGCGTTCCCTTTCTTGGCCACGAGGTGCGGCGTGTCCAGGTCCGGCAGGTCCTGCAGGCCGATCAGGTTCGTCCCCAGATCGAACGCCGTCTGGACGTCTCGGCCGTAGCCAAGCGCACGGTAGAAGGCGGTGGCGAAACCGATCGCCGCGTCATCACCGACGGCGTTCGTCATGCCGACCACGCAGTCGATGTGGTCGGCGATGGCCTGCGCCTGCTGCTCGGAGTAACACGCGTTGAGCACCACGCAGCGGATGTTGTCGCGAAGCACGGCGAACAGCCGACTCAGCGCGTCGTACGGAACGACCTGTCCCGTGCCTGACTCCGTCTGCAGCACGATCTCGCTCGAGTCCGTCCCATGCCCGCTGAAATGGACGATGTCCGGTCGGAACCGGAGCAACGCTTCCTGGAGGTCGCCGATACGAACCGCCCACTGCTGTTCGATCTCGAACCGGTCACGGAACTGCGCCTCGCGCACCGCACGGTCGATCGCCCGCATCTCCTCATCGAGCCGCAGTGGCACCGTGTCGATCGGATTGGCGGCAAGGAACAGGATCCTGATCGGTCGGCCGATCTTGCCCTCGTCCGTCGGTGTCGAGATGGGTGCGCTGTGCGTCTCGATCGCGTCAGGTTCGCTCGATGGCTGCGCCGCGGGAGTGTCGGCACGGACCTCTCCCTGCGACAGCTCGATCTTCCGCTTCCAACCCGCAAAGACGCCGTTGAACTCGGCTGACGCGAGCGCTGACGCTTCCGGTCGCACCCGCTGCACGTACCAGTCGTACTTCTGTTCGAGCAATCCTTCGCTCTTGAGGCCGGCGTCGACGATCACGAGCAACGGCAGCCCTCGGGCATACGCCATCGCGGCCTCGATCTGATTCCATGGGGTCGGCAATCTGACATCGGTGAGCGGGGCCTCCTGTGGACCACCGCGCCTCTCGGTGCCCGCAGCAAAGTAGGAGCGCTCGAGGGCGATGACCACCGCGCCCGCGCAGGTCTCGAGCAACTCCATGACGGACTTGAGCGGCGAGTCCGCACTCCAGGTGTTCCTTCCGACCGTGTGCGGGACGAGACCCTCGCTTCGGATCCGGTCCTCGACGGCGCGAACGAAGGCCTCCTGCCCCTCGGTCGCCGTGCTTCCGACGCTGACGAAGATGTCGAGTTCACCCATGCTGGCCACTCCGCACATTGGGTTGCGTGGCGCTGAGGGCATCAGCGTCGGACGCGAGGCGCTGTCGGCCCGCGATGCCGAAGTCGGGAAACCATACTGCTTGGGATCCAGTCGCACCGCCACTCAAGCGTCGTTGACCGAGGAGACCTCGTGCGCTTCCTGCTGATCATCGCCCTGCTTGGCCCGATCCTGGTCGCGTGTTCGCCATCGACGGTCGGCGGGTATCCGGTCGGAGAACGCCGCTGCGGCGAGGCGGCGCCAGGCGGCCAGGAGGAGCGGGATCAGTGCGACCGGTTCACGGGGTTCGCTCGGGCGACGCTGGACCAGCAGGCCCCGGGGCATGCCGCCGTGGTCGGGACGGAGGTCTACCGCGATCCACCGGGCGTGCTGTACTCGTTCGGGGGGTACGGAGACGTCGCGGTGGTCGCCCTTCGATTGGCCGACGACACCGTCCGCGCGTTCCACGTCCAATGCGGCGTGGGCGTTTCCAAGGAGATGTGTCTCTCATTCGTCGGTCCCCCAGCCAGTTGATCCGAGGTTGGTCGGCTGGGACGTCAACGCGCAGGCGTATCCTCCGGTCATGTCGGTCGAGCACTGGGACACGATCTACTCGACGCGTCCGGTCGATTCGGTGGGCTGGTACGAGGCGGATCCGTCGATCTCGCGCCGTCTCGTGGCGGAGGCCGTCGAGCGCGGCGCGCGGAGCCTCATCGATGTGGGCGGCGGTGCCTCCAACCTCGTGGATCACGTCCTCGACCTGGGATTGGAGCGTCTCGCGGTCCTGGATATCTCCGAAGTGGGGCTGGCCGTCGCCCGCGACCGGCTGGGTGCACGAGCCGACAAGATCGAATGGATCGTCGGTGACGTCACGGCCGTCCGCGATATCGGCCAGTTCGACATCTGGCATGACCGGGCCGTCTTCCACTTCCTGCTCGATGCCACGGCGCGAAGCCGCTACGTCCGGTTGGCCGAACGAACCGTCGAACCCGGTGGCGTTGCCATCGTCGCGACGTTCGCGGCGGACGGCCCCGAACGATGCAGCGGTCTGCCGGTGTGCCGGTACGATCCCGAGGCTCTCGCCGAACAATGCGGCAAGGCCTTCCGGCTCACGGGGAGCGTTCGACACCTGCACCACACGCCCCGAGGCGTCCCGCAGAGCTTCCAATACGCGACGTTCGACCGTGTGACGCTCGCCTGAAGGGCAAGACGAGGCAGGATCGTCGTGTCCCGGGCAATAAAACAGCCCGCCGGGGAGGTCCGAGCGGGCTGATATGAGGAAGCGCGGGAACGGATGACTGCGGCCATTGTGCGGCGTCGGCGGCGGCGTGCCAATGACGAGATAGTCAGGGGACCCCCGCTCGAACGATGGTCCGGGCCGCCCCGCCGTAACGTCTCGAGTCGCGGAGCGTCACAGCGACGGGGGACGCAGCAGGGGATCGGATGACGACTCGAATGGTGAGGCCGGCGACCCGCGTGAAGGGACTCCTCGCGGTCGGCCTGATCCTGACCGGATGCGCCGTGGCGAACACGAGCCTCGCGCCGACCAGCCCCGACCCGACGTCGAGTGTCGCCGACCTGCCCTCGATCGGCGCCGACCCGACCCCGACCTTCAAGACGGCGGAATCGATGCCGGCGCCGACATCGAAGTACCGCCTTTCTGCGGCTCCCGCATCATCCAGGGCGTCGGCCGTCCCGGTGGACCCGGCCCTCGCCGCGACATTCGCGGCCGCCTGGGCACGACTCAGGACCGCGCAGGCGGGGGCCGCGAACGGGGACGCGGCCGCGGATCCGGCCGGCCATTGGCCGGCGACGCAGGTCGCGTCCCGGAAGGTCGCGGACGCGATTCGCGCGTTCCGAGTCGATCTGGAGGCGATGTCGTTCCCCGATAGCGTCGAGCGCAACGGAACGGTCTGGGAGCTGGGGCGCGATTCCGCGGCCCTGATCGGTTGGTCGAAGCAGATGGAGGACACCGTGCGGAAGGTCGCCGCACTTCCGTCCTGGGAGTCGACACAACGGGACACCATCGACTTCCAGGGGACGTCGTACCCTACCCTGGCCTTCCTCCAGGACGCCGATGGCGAGTGGCGAGCGGCTCTGCATCTCGTGGCCGAGGATCTGGGAGTGGAGCAACCCGGGTAGGGGTGTCGCGACCGCGCGGGGACGGGTACAGTAGACCGCGTCGTGCCCGACCTGACCCCTCGGCCCCGTCGATCCCAGATCGGCGGGGCCGTCTCAGTGGCGCTCAGCGTCAGCGGCCCCCGACCCGACCTCTCGCGCGGTAGTTCCCACCCGTTACGATTTCGGGACGCAGGGAGGCAGTAGGCGATGACCTGGCAGACGCCGGAAGGTGACCCGCCGCCCGATCCGACCGGACCGCCGAACGACGCGGCGACGTCCGAGCCGACTGGCTCGCCGGAACCACCGGTCTCGCCAGAGACACCGGTCCCGCCCGCGCCGTCGCCCGACGCGCCGACTCAACCCACCGCTGGATTGATCTCGGCGGCGCCGGTCGGCTGGAGTGCCCCGGAGGCGCCGGCCCAGGGCACTGCCTCCGGACCGGGCCCGGGCGACCCGCTCGTGGCCTGGGCACCGCCGGTGGCGCCGGTTCGGGTGTCGGTCGCCGAAGGCCTCGTGATCGCGGGCACCTTCACCCGGCTCGTCGCGTACAGCGTCGACATCCTGCTGCTGACGTCGCTCGAGGTGATCGTCAACGGTCTCCTGGGGCAATACAACGCGAACCCGAACACGTCGCTGGCGGCGATCGTCGGCATCGTGTTCGTGGGCATCGACTTCCTGTACTTCATCGGGTTGTGGACGAGCGGCTGGCAGGGAACGCTTGGCATGCGCCTGCTCAGCCTGCGGGTGCTCGGGGCGAAAGACGCCGGCACGCTGTCGCTCAACGGTGCCCTGCTTCGCTGGCTTGCGCTGACCGGGGCGATCGCGATCCTGTCGCTGGTCCCGCGCATCGGCCCGTACGTCGGGCTGCTGTCGATCCTCTGGTTCCTGGCCCTCCTCGTGACGACAGGCGCCGATCGGCTCCACCAGGGGCTGCACGACCGTTGGGCGGGTTCGGTCGTCGTGCAGCCCGCCCCGGGTGGCTCGGGCGCGGCCTTCGTCACCTGCCTCGTCCTGGTCGTGTTCGTCGGGGGCATCCTGCCCGTCATCGCCCTCGCTCTCGCCGGCGACCAGCTCCGCGACATCCTGTCGAGGATCGGCGACTCGGTCTGAGATGAGCCCGATGATCGAAGGCCTGCGGTCGGCCATCGCGGATCCGCTGGCCGATGCGCTCGAACGGGTGCACGCGATCGACCCCGGAGACGAGTTCGATCCGCGCCTCCCCGTGGCCGTCGTCGCTGCCGGGCTCCACCGCATGCCGGTCCCTCCCGCCGCTGGAGGCCTCGGCGCGAGCATGATCGAATGTGCGGCGGTCCTCGCGGCCCTCGGTGCCGCCGACGGTTCCACGGCGCTCGGGTTCGCCATGCACCTCCATTCGGTGGGATGCATCGCCGACTCCGACGCATGGCCGACGACGACCCGCGATCGTGTCTACGCCTCGATCGTCGACGACGATGCCCTCTACAACAACGCCGCCACGGAGGAGGGCGGCGGGTCGCCGGCGCGAGGCGCCATCCCGGGCACGGTCGCCGTCCCCGTCGAAGGCGGCGGCTGGCGTCTCACCGGCGAGAAGACGTGGACGACGTGGTTGCCGGCGCTGGGTCGGGCGTTCGTGAGCGCCCGGGTCATGGAGGCGGCCGGTCGGGACGATGGCATCAGCGACGCCCAGGGAGACGCCGCCCCGACGATCGGCATCTTCCTCGTCGACCTGGAGGCGCCGTTCGTCGAGCGCCTTGCCGGCTTCGAGGCCCTCGGGATGCGCGGTTCGGCATCGGGGCGGCTGGTCCTCGACGGGGCTGTGGTCCCGGCCGACGCCCTGGTCGTTCGTCGCCCGGCAGGTGCGCCTGACCCGCGTGGACCGGCGCCCGGCGCATGGTTCGCCATCGCCCTCGCGGCGACCTACCTCGGGGTGGGGGAGGGCGCACGGGCCACGGTCGCCCGCTGGGCGCTCGATCGGCGGCCGGGCGATGGCTCGACGCCCGTCGCCGATCTCCCGAGCGTTCGGATCCGGTTGGGGCGGATGGATGCCGCGCTCCGCGTCGCCCGGATCGTGACCATGGAAGCGGCGGGTCGATGGGATCGCGCGAAGGATCGATCCGCGCAGCGGGAGATCGTCCCGGATCTCGCCCTGGCAAAGCTCACCGCGACGAACGCCGCCGTGGCGGCCACGGATGAAGCGCAGCGCATCGCCGGCGGGCCCGGGTTCCTCGCCGGACGCCTCGAGCGGGCGTTCCGCGACGCACGCGCCGGGCTGATCAACCCGCCACTCGACGATGTCGCCCTGGTCGGCTTCGCGGCGACGGTTCTGGACGCGGAGCGCGGTCGATGACCGAGCGTGCCCAGACGAGCGAGCCCGTGCCGGCGTCGCCATCGCCGGCCGCGTTCCACTTCGGCCCGGGCCACGTGATCATGCATGCCAACCCGGCCTTCATCGACGAGTTCGGGCCTGAAGCCGTCGGGCAGCCCGCGCGGGAGGCCATGCTCGGTCTTCCGCCGAAGGCGTTCCAGCTCATGGACCTCGTGCTGACGAGCGGGAAACCCGGCGCCTGCCGGATCGCGACACCGTCCGGAGAGCGGCGTCTCGTCGTTGCCGCCCGCCGGGATCCCGAGACCGGCGAGACCTACGGCGTCACCTCCCATCTGCGTCCGCTCGACCGGTGAGCGACTAGACTCGCCCGTGGTGCCAAGCCGGCCACATCCCCTGTGACGGCGCGGTTGTGTAGTACTTTTGAACCACCAGCTTGCGCGCGTGTACGGAGGACGCTTCGATGGCGAACCAACATCCCAGCCTCGTCAAGCTCACGAACTGCATCAACGCCTGCAATGGCGATAAGGCGTGCATCGCTGCCTGCCAGGGCGCGTTCGTTGCTGAGGGAGGAAAGGTCTTCGCTTCCCCGGATGGCGGCAAGGTCTTCACCGCTCCGGATGGGGGGAAGGTCTTCGGTTCCCCGGACGGGGGCAAGGTCTTCGCCACCCCGCAGGGGGGCAAGGTCTTCAACGCCCCCGGCGGAGGCAACGTCTGAGCCTACGGTCGCCGCGCCACTGACGCACACGATGAGGCCCCCGGGCGAACCGGGGGCCTCATCATCGGCGGCGACTCGGTACATCGATACCGGTCGTGCCCGACCTGACCCCTCGGCCCGGTCGACTTCGGTCGCCGGGGCCGTCAAGTCCGCGGGAGCCTAGCATCGCCCCGGGTCGCGACCCGGGGTTGTTGCACGAGGCGGCCTGCCGAGATGCGGCCGATCGCCGCGAAGATGGAACGATGCTCGGCGTTCGCCCCTCATGGATGTCGACAGCGGCCGATCGGCCGTGGCACGGTGGGACGTCGATGAAGAGATCGCTCCAGGCGCTTGGACTCGGTGCGACCGTCCTGGTCGCTGGATGCGGGGGCGGCGCGGCGACGACCGCCAGCCCGCGTGCGATCCCGAGCATCGACTCGGCCGCCGGCGGACTGGGCGAGGCCGCCTTCACCTGGTGCATCGACACCAAGAACCAGCTCGCCCTGAACCACGCCGCGAGCGCACTCAGCGTCGACCTGGACCGGATCCAGGCCAAGCACACGATCGCCGGCGGGACCCTCCAGCAATACCAGGCCGATATCAGGGCCGACGCCGACTACGCGAAGGCGTGTCAGTCGGCGTACGCCGGCCGCTGAAGGCGGTCTACCCGGACGTCGTCGGTGGCGCGCTCCTGGAGGTCGAAGGCTCGAAGATCGTGCGGTGGGTCCACGGGATGAACCACCGATCGAGACCGATCCAGCCGGCGTTGCGCCACGCCACGACAAGGAAGAGCCCGAGGATGATGAGCGCCGGGTTGGACCCGAGGGACCCGGCGAGCACGAAGTTTGCATTCATGAAGACGCCGCCGAACGCCGCGATCCCGGTCAGGAGCCCGACCAGGAGGCCGAGTCCCACGGCCGTCTCGCCGAGCGCCACGAGCGTCGCGAACAGGCTTGCATTCGGTTGGACCACGTTCTGGAGGAACCAGACGTACCAGCCGGGCGTGTCCTCGCTCGAGATCGCGCCGCTGACCATCCCGCTGATCGGGGCGCCGTCGCCGAACAGCCATTTGCCGCTGGTGATCTTGCCCCAACCGGCGGGCAGGAAGATATACGCGACGTAGAGACGGACTACCAGCCAGAGCCAGGCGGCCGCGGTACTCGCGAACAGGAACCTTGCCCAGCGCGGCTCCTGGAACTGCGCCGGCGTCATCGTCGGATGGATGAGTCGGTCGAACACGTCGCCCTCCCGTGGTCCTAGAAGGTCAAGACCTGCTTGCCCCCGATGCTGCCCGGCTCACCGAATGCATCCACTGCGAAGGCACGCATCCGACCCCTCCATCTGGCTCCGGGAAAACGGACGGTGCCGCGTGTAGCGCGACCGCGACCCACCAGCATCCGCCTGACCCCGCAGCCCGCGACATTGTCCGGCTTCCGGTGGGCGACCGCAGGCCCGAATCCGGGCCATCGGCCCGCGGTCCGGAGTACGCTTCCGGGCGTGCCCAGCCGCTGGACCTTCGAAGGGTGACCGCCCCGCTTCGCTTCCTGGCGATGGTCCTTCCGTTCCTCCTCGCGGAGACCGTGGCGTTGTTCGTCGGGGCCGCCGCGACCCTCTCCGACGATCCCGACCGAGCGTGGACCGATCCGATCCGGGCCATCGCACTGATCCAGATCTTCATGCTCATCCCGATCGCCACTGTCGCCTGCATCATCGGCTCGCGGATCGCCGTCCGCGTCGCGTTGATCTGCGTGGCCGTCCTGCTGGCCCAGGCTGTCTTTGCCACGGCCCTGTTCGCCTGGCATCTCTCCGACACGACGCTTGGCCAGCTGCTCGCCGACCTCGTGATCGTGGCGATCCCCGGCATCGTCCTCGCGATTCCTGCGCTGCTCCTGTGGTGGGGCCTGCGCCGTCGGGGCCCTGAACCTGAGGACCCGATCAACGAGGCGGTGCCCCTTGACGAGGAGATCGCCGAGGAACCTTGACCGCGGTGTCGGTGTCGCACGGCACCACAGACATCCTCTGGGTCATTGCGGGACGCGGCCCGGGCGTGCAAGGTCTGACCGAAGCCTCAGTGAGAAGGGACCGTTCCCCGGAGCGGTGACAGGCGCTGGGGCTTCGCCAATCTCGCCGCACGACCAGCGCCCGACGTGGCATCATCGACCGGCCTCGCGATCGCCTGGAGGAACCCGGTCCCCGTGCCACCGATCGACCAACTGACCCGCATCGAACCGGTCCTGCTCGACCGCCTCGATCGCATGGGCATCTTCACGACCGGTCTGCTGCTCGAGGTGTCGGAGACCCCGACCCGTCGCCAGACATTCGCGGATCAGGTCAAGACCGACACGACGGAGGTCCTGACGTGGCGTGACGAAGCCCTGATGCTCAACCTTGCGAGCTTCGGGCCGGCTGAGCACCAGCTGATGATCCAGGCCGGCATCGAGGGCCTTCGCGACATCCTGGACCTCGATCTCGACACGTTTCGCGCGAGGACGCGTCATGCCGCCGCAGAACTGGGAGTCGATCCACCGACCGATCTCACGCTCGAGGGATGGTGGGACCAGGCGAGGACGCTCGAGGAAGAGTGATCCGGCCCGGACGGGCTAGGATGGCGCCGTGAACCGGCTCGGCGACCGCGCCTCGACGATCCTCATCGGCCTCGCGACCGCGATCGTCATCGTGGCCGTGGCCATCATCCCGTTCCTCAGCCCGGGTTGGGTCTCGTTCGAGCAGGGTCGCGCCAAGGCCGAGGCGTGGACCGGTTACACGACTGATGAACTTCGAACTGCGACGGACGCGATCCTGGCCGACCTCGTCATCGGGCCACCGGACTTCGACGTCCAGGTGGGAGGCGTGGCTGTGCTCAACGAGCGTGAACAGGCGCACATGCGTGATGTCCGGACGGTGTTCGCGGGCCTCTACGTGCCCGCGGTGGCATCGGTCGTCGTCTTAGTCGTCGCGTCCCGGCGGGCCGACCGTGCCGGGACCTGGCGCGCCGTCCGACGTGGCGCGCTCGGCCTAGTGGTCGCCGTCGTCTTCCTCGGCGTGATCGCGGTCGTCGCCTTCGACACGCTGTTCGAGGCCTTCCACGAGGTCTTCTTTCCCGCCGGGTCGTACAACTTCGATCCGACGACCGATCGACTCGTCCAGCTCTTCCCGTTCCAGTTCTGGGATGACACCGCGATAGTCGTCGGGTTCGTGATCATCGCCATCGCGGTCGTCGTGGCAGTCGTGGCGGGACGACGTGCCGCTCGCGTTCTGGCGGTCACGCCCACCCGAGACCTGGCGGCCGTCGCCGAGCCCGGGTCATGAGCGCTCCGCCGAAATCGGCACTCCTGTCCGTCGAGGCGGCGCGCGACGCCGTGCTCGCCGTCGCGGAGGCGGTCGCCGCGGAGCGGATCGAGACAGCCGCGGCGTATGGACGGGTCGTCGCGGAGACGGTCACCGCGAGGATCTCGCTCCCGCCCTGGCCCAACTCCGCGATGGATGGCTACGCGGTCCGCGCCGGCGACACGTCCGCTGCGCGCGATGACGCCCCGATCGAGCTCCGCGTCATCGGCGACATCGCTGCGGGACGAGCCCCCGACGTCACGGTCACGGCCGGCACCGCGGCCCGCATCGCCACCGGGGCGCGGCTCCCCGATGGCGCGGATGCGGTCGTTCCGGTCGAGGCGACCACGCCACTCGATGGGTCGGGTCGGCTCGGGTCGCGTGGCCGCGATGCGACCGGACCGGTGCCATCGGCCTGTCTGGTCCACGAAGCCGTCCTTCCCGGCGATTCGGTCCGGGCGACCGGCAGCGACCTGCACGAAGGCGCGGCACTGCTCCAACCCGGGGCGGCGATGACGGCCGCTGCGGTGACACTCGTCGCCGGTGCTGGGGTCGACCGGGTCCTCGTCCATCGCCGGCCGAGGATCGCGGTCCTCGCCACGGGCGACGAGGTCCGCGCGCCGGGTGAGGCGCTCGGTCCGGCCGGGATCCCGGATGCGAATGGACCCGGGTTGCGCGCGCTCGTCGTCGCGGCCGGAGCGGAGGCGATCGACCTGGGCATCGCCGCTGACGACCTCGACGACATCCTCGCGCGATTGCGCCGCGGGCTGGCAGCGGGCGCCGACGCGCTCATCGTGTCGGGTGGCGTTTCCGTCGGGCCGTACGACGTGGTCAAGGTCGCGATCGAGACCATCGGGCGGATCGATCTCTGGCGGGTCGCGGTCCAACCGGGCAAGCCGTTCGCGTTCGGCACGGCTGGTCGGCCGGGTGGTGGCGCCGCCGTCCTGCTGTTCGGGCTGCCCGGCAACCCCGTCTCGTCCGCCGTCACGTTCGAGTTGTTCGTCCGACCCGCCATCCGAGGTCTGGCCGGACGACGGGATCTCCTCCGTCCAGTCGACCGTGCCGTTCTCGGCGACACGGTCAGCAAGAGCCACGGCCGGCGCGCGTTCCTGCGCGTCGAGGCGGAGCGCGACGACACCGGCTCGCCGGTGCGCGATGGGCACGGCCGTGTTCGCGTGCGGCTCGCCGGGGGCCAGGGGAGTCATGTCATTTCGGCCCTGGCTGCAGCCGATGCGCTCGCCGTCATCCCGGAGTCCGACGATTCGCTGCCCGCGGGGAGCGAGGTGGCCCTGTGGTGGCTCGACCGCGAATGATCCGCTCCGACTGACCGGGGCACGACCGGAGGACCCGATGGATTCGAAGCCCGCTCCACGTGCCGAACGCCGTCGGCTGTCGCATATCGACCGGATGGGCCGCCCACGGATGGTCGACGTGTCGGCGAAGCCGATGACCGCACGACGAGCCGTCGCCGAGGCGACCGTCGCCGTCTCGCCCGAGACGATGAGCCTGGTCATCGACGGTGGCGGCGCGAAGGGCGATGTCCTTGGGGTGGCCGAACTAGCCGGTGTGATGGGCGGCAAGCGCACGAGCGATCTCATCCCACTCTGCCACCCGCTCGCCCTCACCGACCTCGTGGTGGCCATCACTCCGGACCGGGCCGCGGGCGTCCTTCGTGTCCGTGCCGAGGCCGCCACGATCGGCCAGACCGGCGTGGAGATGGAGGCGATGACCGCCGCCTCCGTCGCCGCACTGACCATCTACGACATGGTCAAGGGCGTCGAGCGGGGCGTCGAGATCCGCGGCCTCCATCTCGTGTCGAAGACCGGCGGCAAGAGCGGGACATGGGTCCGCCAGGCACCGCCCAGCGACGGCCCGCCGAACCGGTCCGGGCCGCGCCCGGGTGCCCGGGTCGCCGGTCGGGTGGGGTCGAAGCGCAAGGGGAACGGGTGATCCGCCGATGACCGCCGGCCGGCCTCGCTCGGCGCTCGTCGTGACGGCCAGCGACGGTGCCGCGGCCGGTGTGCGCGAGGACGCCTCGGGGACCGCCGTGGCGTCGCGCCTCGAGACGCTCGGGTTCGTCGTGGAGCGCCTCCTCGTCCCGGATGACCGGGAGCGGATCGCGTCCGCCCTGACCGAGGGTGCCGCGCGCCACCAGCTCATCGTCTCCACCGGGGGCACGGGCCTCACGCCGCGCGACGTGACGCCGCAGGCGACGCGATCCGTCATCGACTACGAGGTGCCGGGGCTGGCCGAGGCGATGCGGGCCGCCGGGCGCTCCAACACGCCGTTCGCGGACCTGTCGCGTGGCATCGTGGGCGTCCGGGGTCGAAGCCTCATCGTCAACCTGCCGGGCAGCCTCAAGGGTGCGCTCGAATCACTCGAGGCGATCATCCCGGTGCTGGACCACGCCCTCGACACCCTCGCCGGACCGTACGATCACGCGATCAAGCCAGAGGGAGGCTGACCGCCGATGTTCGAGACGTTCGCGGACGTCCCCGCGTACCCGCTGGTCTTCGTGGTGTTCTGGGGCGCGGCGGCATTCTTCCTGCTCGCGATGGCGCGGCACCTGCGGGTCTTCGCGGTCGCCCGCCCGTCTCGACCGTTCGCGAACGTCCCGGCGCGCATGGTCGGCCTCGTCGAGTACGCGTTCGTCCAGACGAAGATGTTCAAGGATCCGGGTGCTGCCGTGATGCACGCCGGGATCTTCTGGGGGTTCGTCCTGCTGACGATCGGCACGGCCAACATCGTCACGGGTGGGATCATCCAGCAGATCATCTCGATCCCGTTCGACGGCCTGCTGTGGGCGGCCATCAGCGCCATGCAGAACGTCGTCGCGGTCATCGTCCTGGCCGCGATCGGCTGGGCCTACGTCCGTCGGCTCGTCACGAAGCCAAAGCGCCTGACATTCAATCGCGATGCGTTGATCATCCTGGGGATGATCGGGGGCGTCGTCGCCACCGAACTCTTCGCTCAGGTCTTCGAGGTCGCGGCGCATGGCGACATCCCAGGTGCCTTCGTCTCGAACACCCTCGCCAAGCCACTGACGAACCTCTCACCCGAAGTCCTCGAGACGGCGTTCGCAGTCCTGTGGTGGTGCCACATCGCGCTGGTGGCCGCGTTCCTGTGCTACCTGCCGTTCAGCAAGCACCTCCACATCGCGACCGCCTTCCCGAACATCTTCTTCCGCAAGCTCGCGCCGCGCGGCGAGCTGCCGAAGCTCGACCTGGAGGACGAGAACGCGACCTTCGGGCTCAAGACGCTCCAGGACCTCGGTTGGAAGGATCTGCTCGACGGGTTCACCTGCACCGAGTGCGGGCGTTGCCAGGAGGCCTGCCCCGCCTACAACACGGGCAAGCCGCTCAACCCGAAGGAACTGATCATGGGCATCCGCCACATGTCGGTGGACGCCGAGCACGGGATCGACATCATCCCGAACTCGCCGATCGTCCGCGAGACGTACGGCCTGGATGACACGAAGGTATCCGCCGTGGCGCTGGCCAAGCCGATCGTGGACGACGCCATCCCGTACGACGCCGTCTGGGATTGCGTGACGTGCGGCGCGTGCGTCGAGGCCTGTCCGGTGCTCATCGAGCACGTCGACAAGATCGTCGGCCTCCGACGGAACCTGGTGCTCGAGGAGAGCCGTTTCCCGAGTGAGCTGACCACCGCGTTCCGCTCGATGGAGAACCAGGGCAACCCGTGGGGTCAGCCGGCGTCGTCAAGGCTGGACTGGACGAAGCCGCTGGAGTTCGAGGTGCCGACCGTGGCCGCCGTCGCCGCCGAGGGGCGGCTCGACGAGCTCGAGGTGCTCTACTGGGTCGGTTGCGCCGCCGCCTTCGACACGCGCAACCAGAAGGTCGCCCGGGCGGTCGCCACGTGCCTCCATGCCGCCGGCGTCCGGTTCGCCATCCTTGGCCAGGAGGAGTCGTGCACGGGCGACCCGGCCCGGCGCATGGGCAACGACTACGTGTTCCAGATCCTCGCGACGGGCAACGTCGAGACGCTCGATCGCTACGGGATGGGCGAGCGGACGATCGTCACCGCCTGTCCGCACTGCTTCAACACGATCGGCAACGAGTACGGACAGTTGGGCGGCGACTACAGGATCGTCCACCACTCCACGTTCCTCGCCGGGCTCGTGTCGTCGGGACGGCTGGCGACCCTTCCAGAGGAGGCGGGCTCCGAGACCGGGGACCATCGGCCCGGGAGTGTCACCGTCCACGACTCCTGCTATCTCGCCCGATACAACGGGGTGATCGCGGCGCCGCGGGACGTCCTGGGAGCGGCGGGCGTGTCGGTGACCGAGATGGAGAAGTCGGGCAAGAACACGTTCTGCTGCGGTGCCGGCGGGGGACGGATGTGGATGGAGGAGACGCGCGGGACGCGGATCAACGAGGAGCGAACGCGGCAGGTGCTCGAGACCGGTGCCGCGACCGTGGCGACGTCATGCCCGTTCTGCATGGTCATGATGAGTGACGGGCTGGCCGCTGCGGATGGCGGCTCGTCGGTCAGCGCGATGGATATCAGCGAGGTCCTGGCTGCCCGCCTGGCGACGGCCGACCCGTCGCGTCGACTCGCCGTGCTATAGGCGCCTCGGCCGTCGCCTCGGCCGGACAGTCGCCCCTCAGCCCGGAAGCGGCTTGCCGCACCTCGAGCAGGTCGCGTCGGTCACGAGGTTGCCGGTGCCGCACGACGGGCAGCGCTTCATGCCCTCGGTGCTCATCGCGAACGGGCTTTCGTGACCGCCGGCCATGGCTCTCGCCTGGTCTCGGCGCAGGATGTTGATCGTTGCGACGATCCCCACGGCCGCCGCCGTGATGATCAAGAGAAGGCCCGATGTCGCATCCATGATCTCGTCCCCGGGCGGCTCGAGTCTTCTTCGATCGCTCTCGCCGCCGATTGAACAGCGTACGCCTCGTTCGAGCGGACGCCAAGGCTTCCGAACCGCACCAGAGGACCCCGGACCGGCCCACGGACCCGCGGATCGACGCCTGCCGGCGCGTTTCGGGGAGGCGATGCGGCGCCACACCGCTGCTACGATGCCCTCGGTGACCGCGTCGACGCCGCCCACGTACCGGCTGACCGAGGAGCAGGCGCTCCTCCGCGACGCCGTCCGCACGCTGGCCGACGAACGTGTCGCGCCGCGTGCCGCCGAGATCGACCGGACCGGCGAGTTCCCCGAGGACCTCCGCCGCCTGCTGGCGACCCAGGACATCCTCGCGCTGCCGTTCCCGGGGGCGTTCGGCGGGTTGGACGCCGACCTGCTGACGATCTGCCTGGCGATCGAGCAACTCGAGCCGCGCCTGCGCCACGACCGGCCTGATCCTGGCCGTCCACGAGCTCGCGTCGCTGCCGCTGGTCATCGCCGGCACGGACGAGCAGCAGGCTCGCTGGTTCCCGCGGCTTGCCAGCGGCGAGCACCTGATCGCCTTCGCGCTGACCGAGGCCGAGGCCGGCTCCGACGTCGCCGCGGCGCGGACGACGGGCCGTCCGCGACGGCGAGGACTACGTCATCAACGGTTCGAAACGGTTCATCAGCCACGGATCGGTCGCGGACCTGATCACGGTCTTCGCCGTCACCGATACCGGACGCACCGCGGCACGGCGGCTGTCGTGCTTCGTCGTCGAAGTCCCGACGCCCGGGTTCTCGGTGGCCCGCCTCGAGCACAAGATGGGGATCCGCGGCAGCCCGACGGCCGAGCTGGCGTTCGATCGGCGTGCGGGTGCCGGCGGCCAACCTCGATCGGCGCGGAGGGCGACGGGTTCGGTCTCGCGATGCGGACGTTCGAGCGGAGCCGACCGGGCATCGCGGCGCAGGCCGTGGGGATCGCCCAGGGAGCACTCGAGGTGGCGCGTCGCGCTACGCGCGGGAACGCCGCCAGTTCGGCCAGCGGATCGGCGACTTCCAGATGATCGGGGCGATGCTGGCCGACATGGACGCCGCGACCGAGGCGCGCGCGCCAGCTCCTGTACAAGGCCTGCGTCGAGATCGAGGCCGGGGCGCCGGACGCGGCTCGCTGGTCGGCGATGTGTAAACTCGTGGCCGGTGATGCGGCGATGCGGGTCACGACGGACGCGGTCCAGGTGTTGGGCGGCTACGGATACATCGACGAGTTCCCGGTCGAGCGGATGATGCGCGACGCGAAGATCACCCAGCTCTACGAGGGAACCCAGCAGATCCAGCGGCTCGTCATCGCGCGGGCGCTGCTCGGCAAGGGCAGCTGACGCGGGCAGGGAGGGAACACGGCTCGGTGCGCATCGTCGTCCTCGTCAAGCCCGTCCCGGATCCTGCCGTCGGCGGCGAACGGCTGGGCCCGGACGGCCGGCTCGATCGTGCGGCCGTGCCGGCCGTCGTCAACGGCAACGACGAGTACGCGCTGGAGGCGGCGCTCAAGCTGGTCGCCGCCGGCGAGGGAGCGAGGTCACCTCCTGTCGATGGCGCCCGCGTCCGCGCCCGAGACGCTGCGCAAGGCGCTCGCCATGGGCGCCACCCGCGGCGTCCAGGTCACCGATCCGGCGCTGGCCGGTTCGTGCGCGGTGTCGACCGCGACGGTGCTCGCGGCCGCCCTCCGGACGCTCGAGTTCGACCTCGTGCTGGCCGGCGTCGATACGTCCGACGGGGTCGGCGGGGTCGTGCCGGCCGCGATCGCCGCGCACACTGCGGCTGCCGTACCTGTCGTACGCTGCGCGGATCGAGCCGGACGAGGCGACCCGGACGGTCCGTGTCCGGCGGATCAGTCCGACCGGCTACGACCTGCTCGAGGCGCCGATGCCGGTCGTCATCTCGTGCACCCAGGCGCTCGGGCGAGCCACGCTACCCGTCGCTCAAGGGGATCATGGCGGCCCGCTCGAAGGAGATCGTGACCCATTCGCTGGCCGACCTCGGTCTCGACGCGGACGACGGTCGGGGGAGCCGTCGCCACGACGACGGTCCTCGGAAGCCGGACTGCCGCCGGCCCGAGCCGCCACCGAGGTCGTGCGTGCGATCACCGGCCGAGGGCGCGGCGCGCATCGTCGACTTCCTCGTCGAGCGGCGGCTCATCTGATGGGCGCGCTGTGGGTGGTCGGCGAGCCCGCCCCGGATGGCGGTCTGGCCCGGATCAGCGCCGAAGCCGCGACGCTCGCCCGTGAACTCGGGGCGACGAGCGGGCGGGACGTCGTCGGGATCGTCGTCGCCGCCGACCCGGTCGCGCGCCGCGGCGGACCTCGCCGGCTACGTGCCGCGCGTCTCGACGGTTCACGATGCCGCCGCCGCAGACCATGCCTGGTCGGTCGTCGCCGCGGACACGGATCGCCGAGCTCGTCGAGCGCGAGACGCCCCGACGCCATCTGCCGTGGGCCGGGCCCGGATGGCCGCGACCTCGCCGGGACGCTGTCCGCCCTGACCGGTCTTGGCGTCCTGGCCAACGCGACCGGGGTCGACCTGGACCGACGACGGGACCCGCGGTCGAGATGAGCGCGTTCGGCGGCAAGCTGCTGACGACCTCGGGGTTCACCGACGGTCGCGGGCATCGTCACGGTCCGGCCGAACGTGACGACCGCGGTCCCCGCGGCGACGGCTGGCACGGTCGAGGCGCGCTGCCGTCGACCGTCCCTCGGTCCTGCCCGCCGTGACGGTCGTCGGACCGGATCAGCGAGGCCGGTGCGGCGGCCCCGATCGAGGAGGCCAGGATCATCGTGTCGGGCGGCCGCGGGCGTCGGCGGGCCCGATGGGTTCACGCTCGTCGGAGCAGCTCGCGGACGCGCTCGGCGGTGCCGTCGGGGCGACCCGGGCGGCCGTCGACTCCGGGCTGGATCCCTACAGCCAGCAGATCGGCCAGACCGGCAAGATCGTCAAGCCGGAGCTCTACCTCGCGCTCGGGATCAGCGGCGCGATCCAGCACAAGGTCGGGATGCAGACGGCCGGCAGTCGATCGTCGCGGTCAATCGCGACCCGGACGCGCCGATCGCCGACTTCGCCGACCTGCTCGTCGTCGGCGACCTGTTCGAGGTCGGCGTCGGCCCTCCTCGACCAGTTGCGCGCCCGGTCGGGCTGATCCCGCGGCCCCGGCGAGACGCAGCATGGAACTGTCGTCCTCCTGCCGATCATGGCGTTCATCGCCCTGGCCGCCGGGCTGATCGGTCGTCTGCCGCGGCACCGGCCGGATCGTCGCGCGGACACGCGAGGCTCGAGCAGTTCCGGAGCGCGGTCAAGGACCTCGCGGCCCGGGTCGACGTCTCGCTCGGTGGTGCGGCCGCCCAGATCGATGCCGTCCGCCACCACCAGGCGGGTCCCGAGACGCTCGGCGACACCGTCCTCGCCGCGACCGACGCAGTGGAGCGGTACACGGCTGAGGCCGAGGCGCTGCGCACGCCGACGATGGCGATCGACGATCCGGGACGACATCGTCGCCGAGCTGAACGGGCACAGCCGGGCGCTCGAGATGGTCGAACACGGCGACGACGATCCTGGCCACGGCCCGACGCGGCACCACGCGAGCTGGAGGCGCAGACCTCGATCAAGCGGGGCTACCTGAACCTGCTCCATGCCCGCGAGGCGATCGCCCGACACGCGCTCGCTGCCGAGGAACTCGAGATCGACGATGGCGGCCAGAAGGCGAGCCGTCGGGGCGTCTGATGACACGGCGCGGACCACACCATCTAGTGGTATCCTCGGTCGACACCACTATCCCTTGTGGTGCGAGGCCGACAGGAGAGCGATGCGCTGCCCCCAGTGCGGCGAGCGGGAGACCCGCGTCGTCGACTCGCGCGATCTCGATGACTCGGCGACGATCCGTCGACGGCGCGAGTGCGCCGCCTGCTCGATGCGGTTCACCACCTACGAACGGGTCGAGGCGGCCCGGCTCATCGTCGTCAAGCGCGACGGCGCGCGGCAGGAATTCGATCGCGATCGCCTGGTCTCGGGACTTCGCAAGGCCCTGACGCGGCGACCCGTGGCGGATGGTGCCGCGGAGACGGCCGCCGACGCCATCGAGGCCGAGCTGCGCGCCGCCGGGGTCACGGAGGTCCCGTCGTCGCGCATCGGCGCGCTTGCGATGGAGCAGCTCCGCGGCATCGACCAGATCGCCTACATCCGGTTCGCCAGCGTCTATCAGAGCTTCGAGGACCTCGAGGCGCTGAAGCGCGAGGTCGATTCGCTCTACGCCGAGCGCGGCGATACGGTCGCGATCGACCTGCGGTCGGCCGGCTCGAAGCGCGCGCGTCCGTGAGCGTCCTGTCCGACCGCGACATCCGCGCCGCGCTCGAGGCGGGAACGGTCAGGATCGACCCGTACGATCCCCACGACCTGCAGCCGTCGTCGGTCGACCTGCATCTCGACCGCTCCTTCCGGGTCTTTCGCAACAACCGCTACGCCTTCATCGACGTCCGCGCCCCGCAACCGGACCTGACCGAACTCCTGACGATCGGCGAGGACGAGCCGTTCATCCTCCACCCAGGCGAATTCGTGCTCGGCCAGACACACGAATGGGTCGAGTTGCCCGAACGATCTCGTGGCCAGGCTCGAGGGTAAGTCGTCCTTGGGCAGGCTCGGGCTGCTCATCCACTCGACCGCCGGGCTATGTCGACCCGGGCTGGAAGGGCAACCTGACGCTCGAGCTGTCCAACGTTGCGAACCTGCCGATCGCGCTGTACTTCGGCATGCGCATCGGCCAGATCAGCTTCTTCAAGATGTCGAGCGAGGTCGAGCGCCCGTACGGCTCGCCGGAACTCGGGTCGAAGTACCAGGGCCAGTCCGAGCCGACCGCGTCGGCCTTCCATCGCGACTTCGACGCCGGGCGGGCGTACCGAGGAGCCGTCGCGCAAGTAGCCCGATGGCGATGAATGACGCGGTGGACTGGGCGCGTGACCTCGGTGGCGGCGTACGCGTCGCGCTGGTCCAGGCCGGCACCTTCCGATCGGACGCCGGGACGCTGTTCGGCCCGGTCCCCTGGGTCCTATGGCGTGACCACGTCGCGGACGAAGTCGACGACAAGCGCCGACTACTGCAGGCCCTCAACTGCCTGCTCATCGAGACCCGTTCCGGACGGGTGCTCGTGGAGACCGGCATCGGCGAGCGGGTCGACGACAAGACCCGGGCGATGCGGTCCTACGAAGGCCCGTGGATCGCGGCGGCGCTCGAGACGGCCGGCTTCCTGCCCGAAACGGTGAACGTTGTGGCGATGAGCCACCTGCATTTCGACCATGCCGGGGGCCTGCTCCGGGCCGATGGTGAACGGGCGTTCCCGCATGCCACGATCGTCGCCCAGCGCGCCGAGTGGGAAGTCGCGCTCGGCGACAACCCGCGACTCGTCGCGTCGTACGTCCAGCCGGAACTCACGCTTGTGAAGGCGTGGGGCGAGCAAGGCTGGGTCGATGGCGAGAAGGAGATCCTGCCTGGCGTGACGGTGGTCCCGACCGGCGGCCACTCCACCGGGCATCAGGCGATCGTGGTCCGCGGCACCGGCGATGGCGGGCGAACGCTCGCGTTCTTCGGGGACCTGATGATGCGCCCGTGGGCCGCCAACCCGCGCTGGGTGACCGCCTTCGACGACTTCCCGCTCGATTCCGTCGTGCGAAAGGCCGAGCTCTTCGCCCAGGCCGCCGACGAGGACTGGATCGTCGTCCTGTCGCACGAGGCCAGGCACCCGGTCGGGCGGCTCGTGCGCGACCGGGACCGCTTCCGCTACGAGCCCGACTGACCGCGGGCCTCGGGGCAGACACGGCGCTGCGGGGCAGGATGGCCTCGATATGGGCGGCGGCGCCCGCCTCGTCGAGTGGCGCACCCACGATGCGATGCGATCACCCCGTTCGGGTCGATGAACACCTGGGTGGGCAGGCCGTATCCCTTGTACTGCGCGGAAGATCGTTCCCGACCCGTCGAAGCCGATGGTGTAGCCCAGCTGGTATCGCGCGGCGTAGGCGGCGACGTCGGCGGGCGACGTCTCCTGCACGCTGATCGCGACGAGGACGAGGCCGCGATCCTTGTAGCGCTCGGACAGGTCGCGCAGGATCGGCACCTCCGACTGGCAGGGCGGGCACCAGGTGGTCCAGAAGTTGATCCAGACGGCCTTGCCACGAAGGTCGGCGAGGCGGATCGGCGCGCCCTGGAGGTCGGTCAGCTGGTACGTGGAGCCGTCGGGGTTGGTGACGGCCAACTCAGGAGCCGTCGAACCGACCTTGAGCCCCTCGGGCGGCGGCGACGAGATGATGTAGGCGGTCGCCTTCGGATCGACCGTGCCCGGTCCGCCGGCGGTGTTGCCGAGCGGCGTGTTCACGCCGACCAGCACGATGCCGGCGATCAGGACCGCCGACGAATAGCCAGGACCAGCTGCCGACCGCTGAACGGGCCGATCACACCATGGCGCTCGCGCTTGTGGCTGAACTCCGGTCGCGTCGCCACTCAGACCGCCGTGTTGAAGTTGAAGTAACGCGGGAAGAGCGCCAGCCAGTCGAACACCATCGCCAGGCCGATGAAGACGACCAGCAGGCCACCGATCAGGGATACGGCGCGCCCGTGGCGGACCAGCGGCGCCATGAGCCGGGGCGCTCGGTCATACACGAGCGCGATGGCCAGGAACGGCAGACCCAGACCGAGCGTGTAGGCGATGAGAAGGGCGGTCCCCTGGAGGACGGTCGCCGAGGTCGCCGCGAGCGTCAGGATGCCGCCCAGGATGATCCCGACGCACGGGGTCCAGCCGATCGCGAAGATCGCGCCGAGACCGAACGATGCGAGCCAGCCGCCACGCGCGCTGACGACGCGGCCACCGAGCCGATCGCCGACCGACGGCCCGGCCGGGCTGCCGCCGAGCGCGATCGAACCGGTGGCGCTTGCGAGCGATCCCGCGGCGCCGGTGTCGAGCGGCCGCCAGGTGCGCTCGAGCGCCGGGACCCGCAGGATCCCGGCGAGATTGAGGCCGAGGATGATCAAGAGGATGCCGCCGATGACCCTCAACGGGGCGATGTAGTCATACAGCGGCCCGCCGACGAACGTGGCGGTGATGCCAAGGATCGTGAACACGGCACCGAACCCGGCCACGTAGGCGATGGCGTGGCGCATCACGATCCAGCGTGACGGTCGCGCGCCGCCAGCCGTGGAGGCGACCGCGATCGCCGTCAGCTGTCCGACATACGCCGGCACGAGCGGCAGGACGCAGGGGGACAGGAAGCTGATGAGACCGGCGGCGAGGGCGACGAGGAGCGTGAGGTCGGTACCGGACATCGTCGCGATCCGTCAGGCGTCGAGGACGTCGGTCAGGAGACGCCTGACCTTGGCTGCGCTGGTCACCAGCTCGAGTCGTCGGTCGCCGAGCTCTACGACCGGGATCGAAGCGAAGTACGCGCGCTCCCAGGTCGGGTCGGTATCGATGTCGCGCTCGACCAGGGTGGGGGCCAGCAGACCGGCGTGCGCACGCTCCTCGAGGAGGGCGGCCAGGATGCCGCGAGCCTCGTCGCACAGCTGGCAGTCGGCTCGGCCGTACAGGACGAGGTCGGGGAGGGGTGCGTCGCGCATGTCATGCGGGATTGTATGGGAGGGTCGGCGGAACGCCCCGCGGCGTCAGAGATCCGCCTTGAGGGCCACGATCCGATCGTACGAGGCGCGAAGCGTGGCCATCGGGATCGTGCCGTCCGTCGCGTCGGCGAGGAGCGTGGCGAAGATCCCGCGCGTCGTGGCCTCGGACCCGGTCGCGAGGATCATGTCGGTCCCGGCTTCTGCCGCCCATTCGGCGAGAACCCGGGTCGACAGCGCACGAGCGTGAGCGGCGCCGTCGAGGGAATCGGTGATCGTGACGCCCTCGAACCCCAGATCCCCCCGGAGCAGGTCGATCCCGATCGCGGGCGACCACCCGGCGGCGTCGTCGGGGTCGTAGGCGGTGTAGGTCGCGTTCGAGAGCATGATCAGCGGGATGTCGTGGTCGATCGCGGTTCGGTAGGGAAGGAGGCCGGGGTCGAGCGAGGCGGTCGTGGCGTCGATGGTGACGACGTCGGCGTCCGTGTTCCGGGTGGCGAACCCGATCCCCGGGAAGTGCTTCATGGCCGGCATGACGCCGGCGGATTCGAGGCCGTTGGCGAACGCATCCGCGAGTGCGGCCGTCGTCGCGGCATCGGATGAGAAGGTCCGGTGCGCCTTCGCCATGAACGATGCAGACGACGCGGGCACGTCGGCGACGGGGGCGAAGTCGACATCGATGCCAAGTGCTCGGAGGGCCTCGCCCGTGCTGGCGCCCTGTGCGCGTGCGACCGACACCCGGCCGTCTCGACCCATCTGTAGCGGCGACAGGGTCGGCGGCGCCCATGGGATCCGTTTCTCGTCGCCGCCTTCCTGGTCGACGGCGATCAGGAGTGGCGGTTGACCACCCTTCGTCGCGGCATCGCGGAGCTGTCGGGTGAGGGCGACCAAGGCGGCCGGCGTCGTGATGTCGTCGCCGAACAGGACCACCCCACCGACCTCGCCACGCCCGATGCGGGCGAGCAGGTCGGCGCTGGCGGAGGCGCCTTCCATGGCCACGACGAGCTTCTGGCCGACGAGCTGGGTGAGCGATGGTTCCCCGGCGTCGGGTGTCGGGGCGATCGTGGGTCCGCTCGAAGGACGCCTGGTCGTTGAAGGCCGCGGAACCGCTGACGGGCTGGGCGACGCGGCGAGCGAGGTGCAACCGGCGACCACGAGGGAGACGGCCAGCACGGCTCCAAGGGCCTTCATCGGGTACGTGACGCACGAAAGGGGGTCGGCGTGGCGTTCCTACCTGGCGGCGGGCGATCCGCACGGAGGTACGATGAGGTCCGCGCCCCCGTAGCTCAGTGGACAGAGCGAGGCCGTCCTAAGGCCTGCGTCGGCGGTTCGAGTCCGTCCGGGGGCGCCATACCAACGCAGATTCCCCGAAGAACGGGCGAGAGCATCCTGGCGCAACCCGAGGAGCCGTTCGTTGAGACCACGCCGGCGGCTTCCGCGAGCGTGTCAGCCACGAGCTCCACGGACGTTGTCGGGTCGCCACCGTCATCGACGAGCGCGGCTTCATCGTCATCTGCGTCCATCCCGTCCGGGGCGCAGATCGACAGCCGAATCCAGGTCGGTGAACCAGTCGCCCCGCGCTGGTTCGCTTCCGACGGTCGATCGCTCTGGGTCCACGAGCCCTCGAGCCTGGTACGTCTGGATCTGGCGACGTCCGCCATCACGGATCGCATCCCGCTGGACGGGCTGGACTACGGCTACGCGACGACCGGCGCGGGTGCCCTCTGGCAGACGGACTTCGGCCGCGACGTCGTCCTGAGGATCGAACCGGTCGCTGACAGGGTCGTGGCGTCGATCCCGGTCGGATCGGCACCGGAAGGCGTCGCCGTGACAGCAGACGCGGTGTGGGTGGCCGACCATCACGATGGGGCGGTCACGCGCGTCGATCCCAAGACCAACCGCGTGGTCGCGACGATCCCGATAGGTCCGGCCGGAGAGGACGGGCCATTGACCATGACGGCTGGACCCGATGGCGTCTGGGTAGACGTCCCCAACATGGGTTCGGTCGTGCGGATCGATCCCGCGACGAACAGGGTCGGACGGATCGTTCCGCTGGACGGCCCGGTCGCGAGCGACGGTGCGGAGGCCTGGATCGGCGTCGGGGCAGGGCCGAACGGGCTGCCGGAGGTAGTTCGCATCGATCCGGTCTCGGGCAAGATCATCACTGCAGTCGATCTGGATACTTCGGGCATCCAAGGTCTGGCCGTCGGCCTCGGATCCGTCTGGGTGACGACCGACAGCGGACTGTTTCGGATCGACCCCGCGACAGGACGCGTCATCGGGCGCCTCGATCTGGCTGGCGATGGCGGTGACGTCATCGTGGCGGGTGGCTCGGTGTGGGTCACGGCGGAGGGTCAACCGTACGTACTGCAGATCTCATCCAAGTGAGTCTGGCCTGCTGCTGTCGCGTCGGGGGGAACGCGGTCAGGCCCTTCGGCCTTCGACCTCGGAGGATCGCTCCCTCACGAATCGCACTACAGTCTCTGCGTCTTCGCGAGCAGCCTGGGGTTCGGTTCAGGGTCCCGGCCGAAGGTAGACCGGATACTCGCGCACGGCGGCCGGCTTGCCGCTGTACTCCGAGATGTCCCAGACCCGCAGCGTTCCCCACTGGGCGCTCGAGACGTCGTATCGCAGGGTCACGTCGAACGTACCCCAGCAGCCGGTGCCGCAGCTCGCCAGCACCGGAACATCGACCAGGACCTTGTCGTTGCTATCGACCAGCGCGATCCGGAACTGCGCCTCGTTGACGTTGGCGAGCCCGGTGACCCGGCCGGGGTTCAGGAGGGCGGCACCCCACGCCGGCCGATCGACGAAGATCAGGGGCAGGAAGTGGTCGCGGTACGAATACTGGTCGCGGTCCGTCGCGCGGGTGACGGGCTTGTCCATGGCGATTGCCTCGGACGCACCGCCTTCCGGGTCCGGCATTCCGAACAACACCTTGACCAGCTTGCCGTCGAGCTTGAAGTTGACGCGATCCACCGTCGTGAATTGGGTCAGGGTGTAGACGACCTGGGCCACACGTCCGTGAAGCGAGTAGCTTCCGCCATCCCAGACGTCGTCAGGGGATAGCGAGGCGAACTCGGCGGACAGGTCGACCGTCGCGAGGCCTCCCGAGATCTCGATCCCGAGGAGCTTCGAACCGGCGGGGATGAGCGTCTTGATCGGCCGCGTCGGCGCTCGCTCCTTGGCCGATGGTCCTGCGAGCAGCGCCTTCATCGCGGCCGTTGCCGTCGCCGTGCTCCTGGGCACCGTCCGGAGGACCGGAACGAGAGTCGGCTCGTTGACGACCTCGCCACCGCTTCCGTCGCCCATCAGGAAGTAGGCGCGAACCACCATCGTTGTGGGTGTCGGCGAGGGCGTCCGCGGCGGGACCGTCGGGCTCGGCGTCGCCGGAGTCAGGGTCGGTGAAGGCGTCGGCGAGGGCGTGGGAGCAGCTGTGGGCGGCGGCGACGGCGAGGCCGTCGACGACGGGAGGTTCGCCGTGGGGGTGCCCGAGGGTGTTGCGCTCGGGCTTGCCGCGGGTGCGGCGCACGCTGCAACGACGGCAAGGACAAGAAGCGCGACGACTGGCTGACGGAGCAACATGTCATGTCATCCCTAAGGGGAGATTCATCCACCCTCAGAATCGACGTTCGGCTCTCCGCCGACATCTGCCGCCAGTCATGAACTCATCGGCCAACCGGCCCGACCCGCCGCCCTCTCCGCGGCGATGAGGCCACCCGCCCGGGGGCGCCACGATGACGCGGCGACCGAGTCAGAGGTCTGGCCAGAACGTAGCATCACGGGCATGCCGGGCGAGGCACTTCTCCTGGGGATCGCCACGATCGCCGTCGCGGTCGCTGGGTTTACGGCCGTGACCTCCACACTCGTTCCGCCGAACGGGTCGTGGAGCCCGGCCATGCGCATTCGGCAGCGTGCGATCGTTTCGACGAGCTTCAACGTCATGTTCGAGGCCCTCGCCTTGCTGATCATCTATGCATGGCTAGGCGACCTGCACGCTGCGCTCGTCGTGGCCAGCGCCGGCGTGGCCCTCTACGCGACCTGGGTGGTCGTGTATCGCGGCCGCCAGTTCGTTCGAGCAGGTGGGTATCGGACGCGCTCGAGCCTGGTGCTCTTCGCGGCGGGGCCGACCGCGACGCGCTCTCGCGGCAAACGCGCTCGGTTCGTGATTCTGACACCGCCTGGTAGTTCGACACGCGTATGGAAGATGCCGATAGTGCTCGTCCGCACGGACCTCCGGAGTCACGTCAGTGGCGGCGCTTCCTAGCAGCGCGATGCTGACCCAGTCCGCGACGATCCGGCTGGAGACGCCGCTCGCGCCGATGGCCCCGTCGTAGAGGACCTCGTTGACCTCCAGCGCTGCCGATGAACCGACCGACGCCGCCGTGCCCGGAGTCTGTCCGGGGCGCCTTCAGCGGCGCAGTCGGTACCCAGCCGAGTGACGGGCACGGGAAGGGTTCAGGCGGCAGGTTCGAACTCGATCGAGTCGAGGACTCGCTGGAGCTCCGCGCGATCGGCGGCCGTGAGGTCGACCGGCTGGTTCGTCAGGAACGTGACGGTCTTGCCGTCGACGTCGATCGCGTAGGAACGCTCATGGCCGTTCTTCGAGACCCCGTATCGCCGGTCTCCTGTCACGTTCTCGCATCCGGGCGTCACCGGCGCCGGGCAGGTGCCCCAGATCCAGAAGCCGTCCTCCCCGTTCCCGCAGGCTGCGGGATCAACCGTGACGGTGTAGTCGACGTACTTCCCGGTGTGGCCGCCCACGGTCACGCCGGTGATCGGCCCCGCATGGATGCCCGGCTGAGCGGCGATGACGGCGAGCAGCCCGGCGGCCCCGGATCCCGCGGCCGGCACGACCGGTGTGTGGTTGGTGCAGGGGTCCTTGAACCCGTGGTCAAACGCCTGGTTGAACACGAACGGAGCGGCGGCGGTGTCGCTGCCCGGATTCGTTCCTTTGCAGCCGACGGGCGAGCAGGTGCCCGAGCCCACATCGTCCTTTCCCACCAGGACCGAGTTCCCTGCCCAGCCGGATGGCACGGTGAACGAGATCTTGGGATTGGTCGCTCGGATCGGGAAGGCGTAACGGCCGGGCACGAGCGCGACCGAGTCGCCTTCCGGGAGGACCGCCGGCGTCGGACTGGGCGAGGGCGTTGGCGTCGGGGCGGCCGTCGGCGTCGGGGTCGGTGTCAGGGCGATGCTCGGCGCGGGTGTGGTCGAGGCTCGACTCGTCGATCCGGGGCTCGAGCTAGCCGCGCCTTGGCCGGCCGAGCAAGCGGTCGTCAGGATCGCACCAACCACGATCAGGACGGCCATCGGCGACGCCGACCGGTGCAGCAGGAAGCGCGGGGTGTTCGTCATGACGGAGCGACCTCCCTCAGGTCCAAACGATCGGTACGTGGCGGACGTCGCCTATTGACCCAACCAGCCACCCTGTGAGCGGCCGCCCTCGCCCTTCCCGACGAGGATCTTGCCGGGCATCGGGGCGTCGGACGTCTGGAACAACGACCCCCCCGTGCCCGGGGCCGGGTCCACCCAGAGCCAGCAATCCTTGTTGCTCTTCGGGGGGAGCAGGAAGGTCACCTTCCGTGTGACGCCGGCTGGCACGACGTTGGGGGTCACGGACCCGCACAGCTGGTCGACGCCGTTCTCGCCCTCCGTCGCCAGGAACAGCGTCGCGGGATCGGAACTCTTGTTGACGACCGTGACCGTCCAGGATCGCGCGCCCGCCGGGACGGGACCGGTCGCGGGTGGGAGCGGGCTCGGGATCGGGGTCGGGGTCGGATGGGGGGTCGAACTCGGGATCGGGAGGGCAACCACTGCCGGTGGCGGCGAAACGCCGGCAGGGACGTACAGCTCTGCCGAGCCCGATGCCCAGCAGCCGTTGCCGGTTTGACACTCCTGTCCACCTGCGACCAGCACCGTGCCATCAAGCAGCAGCGTGGCCTGGCCCGAGGTCGAGTTCCCGAGCATGCCCCCGGTCTTGGTCCAGGACCGCGTGGCCGGGTCGTAGACCTCCGCGGTCAAGGAGGCGGGGTCCGCTGCCCTCTGGCCGCCCGCCACCAACACGGTGCCATCGAGGAGCAGCGTGGCTGAGGTTCCGCCGTTGAGCATCTTCCCGGTCTCGGTCCAGGACCCGGTGGCCGGGTCGTAGATCTCGACGAAACCCAGGCGCATGTAGAGCAGGGTGCCATCCTGCAGGAGGGTGGCCATGCCGCCACCACGAGGGCAGCCTGCCCGACACGGACCGCCGTGACGTGGCGTGTCCGCGATGGCGGTCCAGGACCCCGTGTCCGGATCGTATAGCTCGGCCGAGTACACCTCGCCGTCGTGACCGTCTGTCCCGCCAGCCACGAGCACCTTGCCGTCGGGCAAGAGCGTGGCCGTGTGGTGGTGACGCGGCGTGATCATCTTCGCGGTCGCGGACCAGGTCCCGCTGTCTGGGTCGTACAACTGGGCGCCGTTCTGACCTGCCACGAGCACCTTGCCGTCGCGCAGCGACGTCGCGGTCGTCCCAGCCAACCATCCCTCGGTGGTGAACAACTTCCCCGCGGACGACCAGGCCCCGCTTTCGGGGTCGTACACCTCTGCGCCCGTGATCCATTCATTCGCCGCCGGGTCGTCGACATCCCCCACGAGCACCTTGCCATCGCGCAGCAGCGTGGCCGGGAAACCAGCAAGGGCCTTGAGCATGTTCCCGGTGGCGGACCAGGTCCCACTGTCCGGGTCATACAACTCGGCGGAAGTCAGATCTGTCTCGCCACTCGAGCCGCCCGCAACGAGCACCCGGCCGTCGAGGAGCCGCACCGCGGTCTGGCCATGGCGGGGTGTGCCCATCATCCCGGTGGGGATCCAGACGACTGTCGGGCTCGTGACCGCGGATGCGGTCGGACCCGCCGATGGTCCAGCGAGGTCGCTCGGGCTGGGGGCCGTCGCATCTGGCGATGCAGTCGCGACCGCGGCGAACGATGGGGCCGGCACCGGCGGGACGATCGACGGCAGGCGCAGAACGCCGGAACCCGCCGCCAACGCCCCACCCGCGACCAATAGCGCAGCGGCCGCGAGAAGGGTGATGCCACGGCCCCGGCCGAACCGTCCGGCGCGGCGCGACGACGCTCCAGGGAGATGCGTGGCACCCGGCTGGGTGCCGGCGATCGCGGCCCGCGCGATCGACCCTGCCTCGAACGGACCGACGCTCGCGTCGGCGTCGGAACGAATGGAGGCAGCCAGGCGCCGTTCGAACTGGTCGAAGTCATTCATCGCGAAGTTCTCCCCGGAGTCGAAGCAGCAGGCGCGAGAGCCGACCGCGGGCGCCAGACGAGGACATCCCGAGCGCGCGCCCGATCTCGTCGGAGCTGAGCTCGGCCACGTAGCGAAGGGCGATCAGGGCCCGGTCGGTCGGATCAAGGGACTCGAGGACGCGACGCAGATCCGAGCTCGCGATGCTGTCGGTCAGTGGGTCAGAGCGGAAATCAGGTAACCCCTCTAGCTCGACGTCGGCGACCGAGATCTCATGGACGCTCTGCCGGCGCGATCGCACGATCCTGCGAGCCTCGTTGGCGGCGACCGCCACGAGCCAGCCGCGGATCTGGGTCGGGTCTTTGACGTCACCCATCCGTCGCCAGGCGATGGCCCACGCGGCCTGTGCCGAGTCTTCAGCCAGCGAGGAGTCGCGGCAGATGACGTAGGCGACCCGCAGCAGGTCGCGGTGATGACGCGAAACGAGCTCTGTGAACGCAGCCTCGTCACCCGTCGCGGCAGCTTGCACGAGTTCCGCGACCTGGACCGCCATCATGCCAACCATGCCATAGAGATACCGGCCGAAGCCGGATCAATTCAGGAGACGTTGCAGGCGATCGAGCGGACTGCCGTCCTCGACCCGGCCGGATGATCGCGCCGGACTATCGGCTGGCGGCCGGATCAGCCGGGGGACCGCATCAACCGCCAGACCGCCCGCATGCTCGGCCGCTGTCCGTACAGGAGGACGCCTGCGGCGTACACGCGGGCGGCGATCCAGAGGGCGACCGGGATCGTCGACGAGCAGGATCGCGATCGAGAGCGCGACCTCCCATCCAGCACGCCTCCCCCGCGACGATGCGGCTCGGCATGAGGAACGGGCTGATGAACGGGATCTGCGAGAGGACGGCGACCCATCCCGCCCGGATGTCGAGGAGGCCGGTCGCGGCGTAGACGGCGACCATGTAGCCGACCATGGTGATCATCGTCATCGGCATGACCGCCCCGTTCACGTCCTCCTGGCGGCTCACCAGCGACCCGGCGGCTGCGTAGAGGACGGCGTAGAGGAGGAACCCGAGGACGCCGTAGACGCAGAACAGGACGAGCAGCGTGATCGTGAGTCCCTCCGGCAGCGAGACGCCTGCGCTGCTGCCGAGGACGAGCGAGGCGACGCGGTCCTGCAGGACGAGCGCGAGGCCGCCGGCGACGAGGATCGCGAGGTACTGGAGGGCGGCGGCCGCGCCCGACGCCGAGCACCTTGCCGCCGAGCAGCTCGAACGGCGTCGCCGCGTTGAGGATGACCTCCATGACACGCGAGGATTTCTCCTCGACCACGCTCATCGCCACCCAGTTCCCGTAGAGCACGATCATCATGAAGATCAGGAGCGTGATCCCGAACGCGAGGAGGTACGACGAGCCCATCGCGGCCGAGTCCTGCGTCGGCTCCGTCCGCGTCGGGTCGGGCCACTTGACCACGTAGGTCGCGGGACCGAAGAGCGCGGCCTGATCGGCCGGCGCGACGCCGAGGCGGTCGAGCCGATCGGCGACCGCGACCGAGTTGGCGGCCTGCTGGATGAGCTGGGCGGTGCGCCCCGTGGCGGGGTCGTTCGTGTAGAGGGTGAACGCCAGCTCGCCGTCGGACCCCCGCTCGATCGCGAGGACGGCATTCGTCCGGCCCGCGGTCACGTCCGAGCGCGCCGCCGCGAGGTCGGTCGACCGTCGTGATGGTGACGGCCTCGTGGGTGGACGGCGTCGCCGCCGGCCGTGCCGGTCGACGGCGTCACGTTCAGCAGGGTGCGAAGCGTCGGGGACGGGATCGATGCCGAGATCGCTCGCGCCGACGTAGACGGTGACTCGCTGGGTCGTGCTCCCCTCGATGTACCTGGACGATCACCGGGACGAGGGCGATCGCCACGACACCGAGGACGAGGAGTACCGTGCCGAGGACGAAGGTCCGCGTCCGGATGCGGACGCTCGCCTCGCGACGCGCGACGGCCGTCGATGTGCAGATCGTGCTCATGGCCCCACCTCCGCCGGCGTCGCCAGCGTCCGCTCCTCGACGTCGAGCGCCCCGACGCGCTCGACGAAGACCTCCTCGAGCGACGGATCGGCGACCTCGAACCGGAGGACGTCGTCGCCGCGGCCGACGGCCGCGCGGAGGACCGTCTGCGGATCGGTCCCGGCATCGACATGGAGCTCGGTGAAGTCGCGGCCCGGCCGCGTCACGCGGACGTGGGGCAGCGATCGGAGCCACTCGAGCTCGCCGCCGGCCGCGGTGGCGACGCGGACGACCTGGTGGCCGGTCGAGTGCTTGACGTCCCTCGTCGAGTCCCGTCGTCACGAGCCGTCCGTGGTCGATGATCGCGACCGAATCGCACAGCTCCTCGGCCATCTCGAGCTGGTGCGTGCTGAAGACGAGGGTCTTGCCCCGGTCGCGCATCTCGAGGAAGGCGGACTTGAGCAGCGCGACATTGACCGGGTCGAGCCCCGCGAACGGCTCGTCCATCAGGATCACGTCGGGGTCGTGGAGCACGGTCGCGATGAACTGGACCTTCTGCTGGTTGCCCTTCGAGAGCGTCTCGGCTCGTCGGTCGGCGACATCGCCGATCCGGAATCGGCCGAGCCACGCGAGGGCGTCCGCGCGCGCCCGGCTCCGCGGGACGTCATAGAGCGACGCGAAGAACACGAGCTGGTCGAGCACGCCATCCGCCCGTACAGGCCGCGCTCCTCGGGCATGTAGCCCCAGGTCCGTCGCGGCCAGTCCGACGCCTGGCGGTCGAGCCAGGCGACGGAACCCTCGTCGGCGCGGAGCAGGCCGAGGACGATCCGCATCGTCGTCGTCTTCCCGGCTCCGTTCGCGCCGAGGAAGCCGAACACCTCGCCGCGTCCGACCGTGAACGAGACGCCGTCGAGCGCCTGGACCTCCCCGAACCGCTTCTTCAACCCCTCGATGCGAAGACTCATGTCCCGCCCAGCTCCCCGACACCTGTTCGACGGACGCACGGCCAAGTGTGGGAGCGCGGCCGGTCGGACGGCATGGGCTGAAGGTCGTCACGCTCGGGGCCGACCGGACCCCAAGGTAGCAAGCCTGGCTCTGCGACTCGGATCCACGAGGCGCCTTGGGTACAATCGCGGACCCGAGCCGAGGGACCGGATGCCGCTCTTCATGGACCGTCATGACCTGCCCGGTATCACCGCCGAACAGGTCGCAAAAGCCCATCTGACAGATATCGCGATCGAGTCGAAGCACGGCGTCACGTTCCTGGCGTACTGGTTCGACGCCGATCACGGTGAGGTGTTCTGTCTCGCCCGAGCCGCGACGCCCGAAGACATGCAGGCAGTCCACCGGGAAGGGCACGGTCTCATTCCCAACGAGATCATCGCCGTCTCCGAAGACGACGTCTTCCGCTTCCTGGGCAAGGTCAGCGATCCCGTCGACGCCACCCAGGTCAAGCAGGCCTTCCGAACGATCCTGTTCACTGACCTGAAGGGATCGACGTCGCTGCTCCAGGAAGTCGGCGAGGGAGCCTACATGGGCCTTCTCGCCGAACATGACGGGATCCTCCGACGGTCGCTCGTGACGTGGCAGGGACGCGAGGTCAAACACACGGGCGACGGGATCATGGCCTCGTTCGAGGATGTCGCGAAGGCACTTGGATGCGCGCTGGCGATCCAGGACGGCTTCGAGGAGCGGGCGTCCCACGGAGCCACAGCCGAGCTGCGGGTGCGAATAGGGATCGCAGCCGGTGAACCGGTCGACCACAACGACGACCTGTTCGGCTCGACCGTCAATCTCGCCAGCCGGATCTGCGATGCGGCAGAGCCCGGCCATATCCTCACAGCAGACCTCGTCCGCGAGATGGGGATCGAGAGGGGCTTCTCGTTCGGACTGGGTCAGGACATCGAACTGAAGGGGTTCGGCCGCGTTCGGGTCTTCGAGCTGGTGCGAACCCGCCCTTGAAATCTGCGGATGTCCTGATGACCCGACGCGCTGAGTGGTGTCCCGTGCCGGATCGTCCGTAACGTCTGCCGTTCGCATACGTCTCAGCCACGTGACGTAGATCAAGTCGAAAGTCGCGGTTGACCTGCGACGCCGATGGGGGATGATGCGTACCGCCATGACGACCGTCGAGGGCGTGCTGACGCCAGATCCCGAACCGAATGCCGCACAGACGACGGATACGATGGCGCCCGAATCCGTGACACCGATCGCCGATGTCACGCCGATCGAGGACGCGATACCGAAGCGCCGCCGCCGCATCTGGCCGCGGCTGCTCGCGGGGTTCGTCGTCGGGTTCCTGTTGGCGGTTGGGATCACGGCGGGTGGCCTCCTGGCATTCGACGCCAGGTATGAGGGTCGGGTCCTCCCAGGCGTGAGCGTCGGTGGCGTCGACGTGTCCGGCCTCGACTACGACGAGGCGACATCGACCCTCGCGACGGCCTTCAGTCGCTACGGGGATGGGCGTGTCGTGATCCGGACGACCGCGGGCCAGGTCGAAGTCCCGTATCGGGCGTTCTCACGACGACTCGACGTCGCCGCCATGGTGCAAGCGGCGATGGCTGCGGGTCGATCCGGGACGCCTCTCGAGCGGGCTATCGGCGAAGTCCGTCTGGCGATGACGCGGGTCGCGATCGAACCGCGCCTGACGCTCGATGCCGCCGCACTCAAGGCCAAGGTGGATGAGGTCGTCAGGCCGCTCGAACGAAACCCGCTGGATAGCCGGGTCGTCATGAGCCAGGGCTTCGTCTACACGTACCCAGCCGTCACCGGGCGGACGTTCGACAGCGATTCCGCGGCAGCGGCCGCGCTCGCAGGGGTCAGCCCGATCGACGCCCCGGATGAGGTCGTTGTCGACGCGCCCGTGACCGAAACGCCGCCGGCGCACGGGGACGCCGAAGCATTCGAAGCGAAGGCCACGGCCGAACGAATGGTCGGCGACGTCGTCGTGACGCTTGGCAAGAAGAACTGGAAGATCAAGGCGTCCACCGTTCGGTCGTGGATCCGCTTCGAGACCGGTGTCGACGGGGTCACGCGGCCGACGGTCGATACGACCTCGATCCCGGCCTCGCTGAAGGCGGTGGCGAAAGCGGCGAAGGTCGCGCCCATCTCGGCCGAATACATCAAGAACAAGAGCGGGAAGGTCATCGGAGTGGCGCCCAGCACGGGCGGGAGGAAGCTTGACGCTGCGGCCACGGCCGCGGCGATCGCGGCCGCCGTCGCGCAGCGTGGAGCCGGCGTGACCCCGGCGCCGGTCAAGGCCAGGTTGGCCGATGTCGTTCCCAAGCTCACGACGGAACAGGCCAGCGGCAAGGCACCGGTGCTATCGCGTCTCGGGACGTGGAAGACGTGGTTCCCGATCAATGACCACAACTTCTTCGGGGCAAACATCTGGCAGCCGGCGAGGATCATCGACGGGACGGTCCTTAAGCCAGGTCAGCGGTTCGAATGGTGGAGCGCGATCGGTCCGGTCTCCCCGGCACGCGGGTTCGGGCCCGGCGGCTTCATCGCGGGCGATCACACGGAGCCGACCGGTGCACTCGGTGGTGGCATGTGCTCGAGCTCGACGACGTTGTTCAACGCCGCCCTGCGTGCGGGCCTCCAGATGGGCGCCCGCTCGAATCACAAGTACTACATCTACCGATATCCGCTCGGGCTCGATGCGACCGTCTCCAAGACTCGTGGCGGTGGCAGCCAGACGATGAGCTTCACCAATGACATGAAGACGCCCATCGTGATCCGCACCTTCCGGTACCGGGCGGGGGGCAGGGGTTGGGTCCGCTACGAGATCTGGGGGACACCGGACGGCCGCAAGGTGTCGCTCAGCAGCCCCAGCGTCTCCAACGTGCAGAGGGCCATCACCCGAACGGTCCTCGTCTCCTCGCTCCGCCACGGGGTCCGGAACCAGACCGAGTTCCCCGCCAACGGCATGGACGTTTCGGTGACGCGTGTCGTCCGCGACGCCCACGGTAACGTCATCCACCAGGACACCTACGGCACGCACTATGTGCTGTGGAACGGTCTGATCGAGATCGGCCGCTGACCGAGCGGGTCACGTAGGGGAGTCATCGAGATGGCGAGTCGTCACACGCACGCGTCCAGAGTGGTGATCCTGCACGGACGGGCAGCAGCGATGGATATCCCGGCCACCTTCGAGGCCGATTGGGTGGCCGCGGCCAGGTACGGTCTGCATCGGGTCGAATACGAACACGCGACCTGTGTCCCGATCGAGATGGCCTTCTACGGCAAGGTCTGGCGGCCCGACCAACACACCGTCACCCCGACCTTCGACGCCGGACTCGGGGAGCGTGCCTTCCTGGGTCTCGGTCTGCCTGACTTCGGGCGGCGCATCGAGGAGCTGGGCGAATGGGCGGACGCCCGGTTCGGGATCTCCGGACGGGTGCTGGCCTGGATGCTCGATGACACGAAGGAGTACTTCGAACGCGCCGACCTCCGGGCGGAGACCAACGACATCGTCGACGCGGCCTGCAAAGGCTCAGGTGAAGTCGTGCTTGTCGGCTTCAGCATGGGCAGTCTGGTGGCCCACAACGTCCTGGCCTGGAAGGACGCGGGCTACCCGGTGCGATCGTTGGTCACGTGCGGGTCGCCCATCGGCGATCCGGAGTTCCATCGTCGGGTGGCCGCCATCTCGCCCAAGGGCGAGGCCACGTTCCCGGCGCCACTCCGCATGTGGGCGAACATCTGGAACGATGACGATCCGGCGACGCGTGTGCACGACCTCACCCGGCTGTTCCCAGGCCCTCATCCCATCCAGTCCGAGCCCACGCGAGGGCGTGGCCCGAGCCCGCTCAACCCCGCGGCCGCCCACAACGGGCTCGACTACCTTAGCTCGAAGGCCCTCGGCGCGGCGGTCATGACGGCGCTGGCCGCGGCGGGCTAGCGCTGGGTTGGGCCCGTTCGTCCTCGTCCGAGCGACGCGAAACCGGCGAATGAACTTCAGGCGAGCGTTCGTCACGGGGTCGTTGTCAGATGTGTCCTCCGTGGAGCATCTGACAGGTCATGACCGTGTGGGGCACTCGATGCACGCTCCGCCTGTCGGCAACTCTCTTCTGGGACCTGACCAACGCTCGTCTGGAGTGCATCTGCCGGAACCTGGCCGCCGCCGGAACCTGGCCGCCGCCGGAACCTGGCCGCCGCCGGAACCTGGCCATCGCCAGAACCTTGCGAGTCACGTCCACCCGAACAGCGTCGCCGGCGTGCCGGGTGGCGGCATGAGCACGGTCGCCGCGACCAGGGCGCCGACGGCCGCACCGAGCAGTGACATCCCGAGGTCCTGGATCGTGTTCTCGTAGGTGAGCTGCAGGCCGGACGACCCGCTCCGCATCAGCGCGAACTCGGCGATCTCCCACAGGATGTCGAGGACGGCGCCGAATCCGAGGCAGAGTCCGAAGACCACCCACGGCGCCGAGACCAACGGCGCGACGGCCTGCCCGAAGGCGATCGACAGGAAGAACCAACCGGTCGAGTGCGGGATGGCGTCGAACCCCTTGATCGCGAACCAGCCGAACACGTTCCCGGCGGCGTCGACGAGGAACGGGATCGTGAGCGCGATGTCCGCCAGGAACGGGTAGGGCGTCGGTCGACCGGCGAGGAGCCAGACGGCCGGGATGAGGAAGATGGTGGCCGGGTACGCGACCGCCCGTACGCCCATCGCCTTGCCCGCGAAGTGGCCCGAGCCCGGTCGGGCGATCGGGTAGAGCGATAAGGCGATGACGAGGACCTTGAGCGTCAGGTCGACGACCAGGGCCGGTCCCATGACCGGTCAGCCGGTCTGCGGCTCAGCCGAGCGCGGCCGAAGCCTGCTTCACGATGGCTTCCATCTCGTCGATGTCGAAGACCCGCATGGTGGTGGTGCGAACGGTCCCGCGCGCTGCGGTGATGAGATTGCCGACGACCATCGACTCATCGGTCGGCGCCTGGACGACCGTGACGAAGTCGTACTGACCGAGACACCAGTACGTGGCGACGATCTCCCCGCCCATGGCCTTGGCCGACTCCTGGGCGGCTCGCGCCCGGGCCGGAGCGTCCGCGAACTCCTGCACGCCCTTCTCGGTCCAGTTGCCGAGGACGATGAATGTCGCCATATCGAACCTCCTCCAGCCGCGGGGCCCGGCCCCTGGTGGCGTCGTGGTTCCGCGAGGCTGACAGGACCATCGTACTAACGGCTCGTAGTACTCGTATGCTGCGCGCGGCAGATCTTCCCCGACCATTCGGAGGGCACCTTGTCGCGGTTCGACGGGCGCGGTCGTGGCGGACGATCAGCCCCTGCGCGCGGCACCCACCGGACGAGCCGGACCCTGGCGGCGGTAGGCGTCGCCGCATGGATCGCCCTGTTCGTCACCGCGCTGTCCGTCCCGCTCGCCGGGGCCGCACCACCACCCCCGGCAGCGGAGGAGTCGCCGACCGGGCAAGCGACCCCAACCCCGACTCCAACCCCGACGCCCGCGCCGACGCCCACGCCAAGGCCGACGCCGATCCCTACCCCGACGCCTGCGCCGACTCCGACTCCGACCCCGACGCCCGCCCCGACACCCGTGCCCCCACCCACGCACGAGCCCGGGTTCCAATCGACCATCAGCGTCTCACCGCCACACGCCGGCGCCGGCAGTCTCGTCACGGTCACGTATTCGCTGGGTCTCCAGGGTTGCGTCGGGCGGGTGTTCGTCCTTTGGGACAGCGGCGATATCGACCCGGCGAAGCTCGGTGGGTTTCCTCTCGAAGGTCCCGCGTGCTCGGCGCATCTCGCCGCGCGGTTGCCCAACAGGGCGCCCGTCGGGGCCCACATCCTGAGCGCTGTGGCCTGCCTGGCCGCCGGCTGTGTTCGCGGGGACGCGAATCCGGCGACCGCGCCGGCCCACCCGTTCAGCTACACGATCGACCCGCCGCCATCGACCATCGGGATCCCGACGATCGTTGTCGTCCCCGCTCAGCCGTCCCTCGACCGTCCGTTCAAAGTCATCTATTCGACCGGTGGGACGGGTTGCGATGGGTTCGGCTTCGTCTCGTGGGACGACCTCGACATCGCCACGGCGCCGATGGATCCGGTGACGTGTGGCATCGTCGTGACGTCCAGCGTACCGCCCGGGCCGGCGCCGGGTCTCCATGTGTTGACCGCGATCGCCTGCCTCACCGCCGGATGCACACGCGACGATGCGGATCCACGGACGTCACCGGCGGACCCGATCAAGTTCACCGTCGTCCTGCCACCGCCGCCCACGCCAAAGCCGACGGCCGCCGCGCCAACCCCCAAGCCGAGGTCGACACCCGCGCCGGCACCCGCGTCGCGGTCTACGCCACGCCCGACGGCGGCCAGGACGCCGACCCCAGCCCTCGAGCCGACACCGGTGCCGACCGCGGTCCCGACCCCCGATCCGGGGGCGACGGCGAGCCCGACTCCGGGCGCCAGCGATGGCGCAGTGGCAGGGATCACCGGGACGCCGAAGCCATCCAACCAGCCGGGTGCCGTCGTTCCGGCGGGCCCGACGACGGGGCCGACCGGTTCCGGAGGCCCGGGCGCGGTCGTGCCGGGGGCGGTCATCATCCCGGGTCCCACACCAGGGACTCCGGGGGACCCGTTACCGCAGCTCGTCCAGGACGTCCCGACGATGATCCACGACTCGTTCGACGCCTCGGTCATCATCACCAACCTGGTCCTGACCCTGTTCGTGGTCATCCTCTTCGGGTTGTCGTCGGCGCTGTTCAACAGCACGATCGATTCGAACCGGGCGGCATGCGAACGCGGCGTCGACCGGGTCATGTCCCCGATCCGAAGGTTGTTCCTGCCGATGGGCGTCCTCGCGGCGGGCCTGGGCAGCCGGCTGCCGAACGGACCTCGCAGTTCGCGGGCCGTTCGGCTCACGGCCGTCCTGCTCGTGACCGCGTTCATCTACGGCTTCCTGAGCGAGGACTTCGCGCTCGACCCGAAGGGTCTCGCGCTGCTCGTGTCGCTCTTCGTCGGGCTGGCCCTCGTGACCTACCTGTCGGAGGGATTCGCGGCCCAGTTCGCATCGAAGCGGCTCGGCGCACCGTCGACCCTCGAGTTGTTCGGGCCGGCCATCGCGATCGCCGTGATCTGCGTCCTGTTGTCCAAGGCACTCGACTTCCAACCGGGGATCCTGTACGGCTTCGTCGCTTCGGCGGTGGTCCTCGGGACATCGCTGACGCGCCGCCAGTCGGCCGAGGCGGTCATCGTCCCGTCGTTGGTGCTGCTGGCGGCCAGCCTCGGGTCGTGGCTCCTGCTCATCCCGCTGCGGCCGGCCGCGGAGGCGAGCGGCGACTGGTGGTTCGTGCTCGCGGCGTCGATCGCGGCGATGGTCTTCCTGGCGGGGCTCGAGGGCCTCTTCTACAGCATGATCCCGCTCACGTTCATGGATGGCGCGACGGTCTATCAGTGGAGCCGGGTCGCGTGGGCGATCATGTTCGGGACCGCGACCTTCCTGTTCTTCGAGCTCGTGATCAACCCTGACTCGAGCTACCTGGACGCGTTCCGGAATACCAACGTGGTGCTGGCCCTCGGATTGGTCGGCGTCTTCGTCCTGATCAGCATCGGGACATGGGGCTACTTCAGGTACCGTGAGGGGCAAACCCCGGACGAGCCGGCGGCCGCAGGAGGCTGACCCCGCCACTCATGCCGACCCGGACACACGTGGCCATCCGCGGACCCGAGGACGACCGGATCGCGGTGCTCGCGGACGGTTCGCTGCCGGCGTTCGATCGGTCCGAGCCCGGACCGTGGCAGGTCGTCCGGCCCGTGGTGGACGCGATCCACGGCGATCTCGAGCTCGACATCGCCGTCCTCCGGCCCGCATGGATCCAGGATCCCGAGGCGGGTGCGTCCGAGGGCGGGCGTCATCGGCTCTATGCCGCGGAACTCCTCGGAGGGACGCCACCGCCCGGTCTGCGATGGGTGGAGCCGACGGCGATCGCGAGTGGCTGGCCCGCGATCCCGACGCCGCTCTCCGAGGCCGTCGCGCAGGGAACACTGCGACCCGCCGCCGGTGATCGGCAACCCTGGTACCGAGCCGGCTGGCTGGCCGAGATGACCGCTTGGGTCGATGACCGGCTCGGACATGCGGGCATCCGCCGGCGCGGTCCGGTCCGGCAGGAACGGGTGTGGGGCCGGGCGGCCGTGCTCAGCCTCGAGACCGACCGCGGTCGGCTGTGGGCGAAGGCGGTGCCCGCGGTCTTCGCCCACGAAGTGGCCGTGACGGAGCTGCTCGCCGACATCGATCCGGGCGTCGTGCCACCGGTCGTCGCAGCGGACCGCGACCTCGGCCGGATCGTCACCGAGCACGTCGACGGGCCGCTCCTGGCCTGCGCTCGGCGATCCGGCCGCGTGGACGGCAGCCCTGTCGCGTCTGGCCGAGCTCCAGCGTGTCCTCGCCGCGGATCCCGGGGCACTCGCCGCCGCCGGTGTCGCTCGGGCACCCATCGAGACCCTGGCGGACGCGGTCCCGCGCCTCCTCGGCGATGACAACCTGTTGCTCACGGGGCGATCCGGCGGGTTGTCGGCTGCCGAGGCCGCCGTCCTGCGTGGGCGCGCGCCCGAGCTCGCGGCCGCGTGTCGATCGCTCGGATCCAGCCGTGTCTCGGTGAGCCTCGACCACGGCGACCTGACGCCGGACCAGGTCATCGTCGGCGCGATGGGCCCGGTCTTCCTCGATTGGTCAGACGGCTCGTTGACCCACCCATACCTGTCCGCGGCGTCGCTCCTCGGAGATGGCGCGACGCGCGCCGCGATGGATGGCGGGCCGCCGACGATCAGTGAGGACGCACTCGTGACGGCCTATCTCGGGCCCTGGCTGGCGGCGGATCGTGGTCTCTCGAGGGACGACGCGCAGCAGGCGCTCGGCCTGGCCCGGACGGTCCTGCCCCTGCACCTCGCCTCGCAGTATGCCGACCGCATCCTGCCCGGCCTCGAGCAGCCATGGGAGATGGAACGGGCCGTACCCCGCTTCGTGCGGTCTATCCTGCGAGGGTGACCCGCCAGCGCATCCCGGACGACGTCCTGTCGGCGGCGCATGCCCGCGCCCGCGCCCGTGAGGCACGCGACTGGCCCGAAGCCGACCGCCTTCGGGCCGAGATCGAGGCCGCCGGCTGGAGGATCGTCGACCGCGGGACCGACTTCGCGTTGTCGCCGGCGACCCCACCCGACATCGCGGATGGTGACCGCGTCCGGTATGGCTCGAGCGGTGCCGTCCCGTCGCGCCTGAGCGAGGCGCCGATCGGCGTGGCCACGGTCGTCCTCATCGCCACCGACTGGCCGGACGATCTCGCACGGGCGGTGGCGGGTCTCCGCGCAGGATCCCCCGACGGCACGTCGGTCGTCATCGTGGCCGACGCTCCGTCCCCCGAGACGGAGGCGACCCTGGCGGAGGCGGAGGCAACGGCCGACGCCGCCGGGTTCCCCTTCCAGGTCGTCTGGACGAGCGAACGCCTGGGTCATGCTGCGGCGACCAATATCGGGCTGCGGCGTGCTAGTGGGCCGATCGCCATCCTGCTCGACGCGAGCATCGAGCCTGCCGGCGACCTGGTCACGCCGCTGGTTCGCGCCCTTGACGACGAGGCGGTGGCGGTGGTCGGTGGCTGGGGCATCACGTCGCGCGATCTGCGCCATTTCGATGACGCGGCGGCCGGCGACGTCGATGCCATCGAAGGCTATCTGCAGGGGTTCCGCCGGTCCGACTTCGCGGAGCGCGGTCCCCTCGATGAGCGCTTCCGGTTCTACCGGAACCTGGACATCTGGTGGAGCCTCGTGCTGCGCGACGGCGGTGACGACGGGCCGAACCGACGCGCGCTGAGCCTCGATGGCCTGCCGGCGGTCCGCCATGTGCATCGCGGCTACACCAGCCTCCCCGAGGCGGAGCGCGACCGGCAGAGCAAGCGCAACTTCTACCGGATCATCGACCGGTTCGGATCCCGTCTCGACCTGCTGACCCAGCAAGCCGGCTGACGACTCGGGCGCCGGCCGACCCCGCCCTCGATGCGTCAGCCGAGGCGGCGGACCGTCGCACCCCCGGCTGTATCCACGACTTCCCAGCCGAGATCGGCGAGTTGGTTTCGCAGGGCATCGGCCCGAGGCCAGTCCGTGGCGGCGCGCGCATCCGTCCGCGCCGCCACGAGGGCCGAGACCGCGTCGGGCACCGTCTCGTCGGTCGACGCTGCCGCGACGGTCCCGGTCTCCCAGGTCCGGTGGAGGTCGAGTCCGAGGACCAGGTCGGCATCGAGGACGAGCCATCGACGTTCGTCCGCGGACAGGGGCGAGCGGAGGATCTCGCGGACCAGCGCCAGCGCCCCGGGCGTGTCGAGGTCGTCGTCGAGCGCCGCGACGAAGCGGTCGTGGAAGGCCCGACCGCCCGTGGACAGCGGCGCTATCGGTGTCGCCGCCCGGTCGGTGACCACGAACGATCCGCCCCCATGGCCGGTGGCGCCCCTCGCGACGCCCTCGGGACGATCGCCGGCGTTCCCCGCGACGAGGACGGGCGGAACGGCCCATGGCCCGTCCGACGGGGGCGGGCCAAGACCGGCCAGCTTCGCTCGAAGCGACGCCAGGGCCGCCGCCGCCGCCGCGACGGACCGGTCCGAATACTCGAGCTTGCGGGCATAGCGCGAGGTCAGCGCGAGGTAGCGGAACGCGAGCGGATCGAGACCACGATCCACGAGCTCCGTCACACGCTGGAAGTTGCCGGCTGACTTGGCCATCTTGTGCCCGTCCATCAGCAGGAACTCGCCGTGGACCCAGTGGCGGGCCGGGATGGCGCCGACGATCGGGGTGGACTGGGCGATCTCGTCCTCGTGGTGGGGGAAGACGTTGTCGATGCCGCCCGTGTGGATATCGAAGCGGGGACCGAGGTAGCGCATGGCCATCGCCGAGCATTCGAGGTGCCAACCGGGGAAGCCCTCGCCCCACCGCTCGGTCGGCCACTTGAGGAGCCGTCCTTCGCCGGCGGCTTTCCACAGCGCGAAGTCGGCGGGATCGCGCTTGTCGGGTTCGACCTCGCCGCGGTGCCCGGCGCGCAGCTCGGTCAGTGTATTGCCCGATAGCTGCCCGTACCCATCGAACGTCCCGACCGCGTAGTAGACGTTGCCCTCAGCGGTCGCGTAGGCGTGGCCAGTGTCCTCGAGCGCTTCGGCCAAGGCGATCATCTCCGGGATGTGCTCGGTCGCGCGCGGGAAGACGTTGGCGGGCAGGATGTTGACGGCCGCCTCGTCCGCGTGGAAGGCCGCTTCGTAGGCCGCCGCGATCTCGGCCGGGGTCTTCGACTCGAGACCCGCCTGCACGAGCATCGGGTCGGAGTCCGCGGTCGAAACCTTCGTCACGCAGGTGCCCGACATCGGTGATGTTCTTGACGTGGAAGACGTCGATGCCGTGGTAGAGCAGCGTGCGTCGGATGAGGTCGGCGAGGAGATTGCTGCGCAGATTGCCGACGTGCGCGTAGCGGTAGACGGTCGGGCCGCAGGTGTACATCCGGACCCGGCCGGGCTCGAGGACGTCCACGGGATCGACCCGGCGGGTGAGGGTATTGCGCAGGCTGAGCATGGTTCGGTCACTCCCCGATGGCGCTTCATGCTACCCGCGGGTGGCCGGCACCGCCGACGTGGGCTTCCCGGCGGACCGCCCCTAACGTTCCCGATGTGACCTCGTTATCCCAGCAGAGGCCTTGCGGTCCTGTCCATCGTTCCCCCGGCGGTGTGGATTCGCAAGGCCTCATGCCATGCCCCCCGGCCACCTCCGACCGCGCGGGCAGGGCGGCCCGGACACCCCCGCAGGGCCGTTCGGCCGGTCGCCCGTATACTCCGCGCGATGCGTCGCCCGATCCTGCTCCTCGTCGTGTTCGCGACGCTGCTCGCCTCGTGCGGCGGGTCGTCGGCCGCGTCGGGAGACCGTCCGGTCCTGATCCTGGCCGGCGAGCCCACGACGCTCGACCCGGCGGCGCAGGGGGATGCCAGCAGTGCCGCGATCACCGCGCAGCTGTTCGAGTCGCTGACGACCTTCGACGCGGATCTCCAGCTTCGCCCGGCCCTCGCCGAGTCGTGGACCTTCGCGGACGGCGGTCGGCAGGTCACGTTCCATCTGCGGCCGAACCTCGCCTTCTCCGACGGTTCCCCGCTGCGGCCGTCCGACGTCGTTCGGAGCTGGCTGCGGCTGATCGACCCGGCCCATCCGTCGCCGCTGTCGTCCCTCGTGCTCGACGTGACCGGCGCTGCCGCGTATCTCCATGGCGATTCATCGGATCCGGCGTCGGTCGGGATGCACGCGAACGACGCCGCGAACGATCTCGTCGTGGACCTCGTCCGACCGGCCACGGACTTCGTCAACATCGTGGCCGGTCCGTCGTTCGGGATCGTCCCGCCCGGGGTGACCGCGGGGACCACGCCAGCGGCCGGCCCGGGGTTCGTCGCGAGCGGCGGCTACACCCTGTCCGGATCGTCCGCGACCGGGATGACCCTGAAGGCAAACCCGCATTACTGGGCCGGGACGCCCGCGGTCGGCACGATCCAGCTCGTCAGTGACCTGAATGGCGGCAGCCCGGTGGAAGCGTTCGAGGCCGGCAGTCTGGACTACACCGGGGTGAGCAGCATCGATGCGTCGTGGATCGCATACGACGCCGCGCTTGGTCCGCAGCTCCTGCAGGTCGGCTCGTTGTCGACGCAGTACTACGGGTTCGATACGACCCGGGCGCCGTTCGACGACGCCCGGGTGCGCAAGGCGTTCGGCGAGGCAGTCGACTGGCGACGCATCGCCGAATTGGCGGGCTCCGACGGTTCCGAGCAGGTCGCGACGTCGATGGTCCCGCCCGGCATCCCCGGCAGGAGCGAGACCGACTTCCTGCCGAAGCATGACCCCGCGGATGCCCGGGCGCTCCTCGCCGCGTCCGGGTTCGCCGACGGCAAGGGCTTCCCGACGACCGTGATGCTGACCTTCGGCGGCGGGTTCGATGAGGCCATCGTCGATGAGCTCAAGCGTGAATTGAACGTCACGATCCAGTCAGAGACGATGGGTGACGGGTACTTCGCGCGGCTGTCCGCGGAACCGCCCCAGATGTGGTCACTCGGCTGGGTGGCCGACTACCCGGGGCGTAACGACTTCCTGGGCGTGCTGTTGAGCACGGGCGCATCCAACAACTACGGCCACTGGAGTTCACCGGCCTTCGACAAGGCGATCGCGGATGCTGTCGGGGCCTCCGACCCCGCGGTCGCGGCGGCCGCCTTCGACCGGGCTGAGGCGGTCGTCCGCGACGAGGTCCCGGTCGTGCCCCTCGCCTACGGTCCAGGGTGGGCGTTGTCGCGCAAGGGGTTGCTCGGGGCGGGGCAGAGCGGGCTCGGCATCCTGCGCATGGCGGGGCTGTCATGGGCCGGTTGAGCCGTCGCCTCTTGTCGGTCGTGGCGGTCGCCGGGTTGCTGGCGAGCCTGGCGCCAGCCGTGTCGGCCGCGAGCTGGGCCGACTTCGGGACGCCGACGGCGCAGACCTCGTTCAAGACAGGCGTGCTGTTCAGCCAGCCGGTCACGACCTCCAAGGCCCTGGCTCGCGTGGAACTCCTGCTCACGTTCGCCGACGCGCTCGGCCCGACGGTCATCACGCTCCCGGCCCCAGGCTCGTCTGGCGCCACGACCCTGACCCACCAGCTCGATCCGGTGAAGGACGGCCATCTCCTGCCGAACACGCCGATCGTCGCCCGCTGGCGGCTCGTCGCCGCCGACGATCACGCCGATGTCGAGGTCGGACCGGAGCTGCGCGTGGTGTATGCGGATGAACGGTTCGACTGGAAGACCGAATTGGGAGACATCGTCCGCGTCCACTGGTATGACGGTTCCGACGCCTTCGGAAAGCGCGCCCTCAGGATCGGCGAGGACGGCATCGCCGAGGCCTCCAAGCTCCTTGGCGTCACCGAGACGAAGCCCGTGGACTTCTACATCTATGCCGACCAGAGCGCCTTCTACGACGCGCTCGGACCGGGGACCCGTGAGAACGTCGGTGGCCAGGCGAACGCCGGGATCCGGACGCTGTTCGCGCTCATCCCGCCGGACCAGATCGACGACCCGTGGGTGGGCATCGTCATCCCGCACGAACTGACACACCTCGTGTTCAACACGGCCGCCGCGAACCCGTACCACTTCCCGCCACGCTGGCTGAACGAGGGCCTCGCGGTCTACTTGAGCCAGGGCTATGACAGCGGCGATCGAGGCCAGGTGGCGGACGGTGCGAAGAACGGGACGCTGATCCCGCTCGATGGCCTGACAGGGCAGTTCCCGACCACCGGGGACCGGTTCTCGCTAGCGTACGCCGAGAGCGTGTCCGCGGTGGACTACCTCATCCGGACGTATAGCACCGACGCCCTCGTCAAGATGATCCGGTCATATGCGGACGGGCGGACCGACGACGAGGCCTTCACTGCTGCGCTTGGCCAGGACATGACCGCGTTCGGGGCCGCCTGGTTGGCCGATGTGCACGCCAGGGCGCCGACCAAGTTCGGACCGCAGCCGGCCGTCCCGGGTCCGGTGCCTGCGGCCTGGGCGGGGAGCGGCGCACCCGCCACGGCGGCCCCGGCAGCTCCGACCGGCCACCCGGGATCCACCGCCCCGGTCGTGGCGACGCCGACCGCGCCCGCACCGACGGCGTCGAGCGACGACGCCGTCGGTTGGCTCGCCCCGTTGCTGGTGCTGGCGGCCGTCACCCTCGTGATCGGCCTCATCGTTGCGCGCTCGCGGAGCCGGGCCTCCGCGAAGCCGGAATGACCGCCGTCGGGCGGCTGCGTGCCATCCCGAGCTGGCAGATCACGCTGGGTGCAGCGCTGCTCGCGCTGGGCTTCCTCATCGCGGCGCAGGCCGCCTCGGAACACCCGCGCGTTCGTTACACGACCCAGGAGCGGACGCCGCTGCTCGAGACGACCGGCGAGTTGCAGACGCAGCAGGATGCGCTCAAGGCCCGCATCCTCGGCTACCGGGACCAGATCCAGGAGATCGAGGGTCAGGGTGCGGGATCGGCGGACCTCGTCAGGCAGCTCAACGCCGATCTCGAGAAGGCCAGGATCGCGGCCGGTCTGATCCCGCTCACCGGGACGGGCATCGTCCTGCAGCTCGAGGATTCGCAGGAACCCGTCCCGCCCGACGGCAGCGCGTCGGACTATCTCGTCGGCTCGCGCGACATCCGAGCGGTCGTCGAGCAGCTCTGGTCGGTCGGGGCGGAGGCGATCGCCGTCAACGGTGAACGCATCACGACCACGACCGCGATCATCGACGTCGGCCCGTCCGTCCTGGTCAACTCGTCGTACCAGGCGCCGCCGTACCAGGTCACCGCGCTCGGACCGCCGGAGCTGTACCAGCGGCTCAGCGCCGCCCCAGGATTTCGTGGATTTCCTGCGGGCTCGTGCCGAAGCCTACGGGATACGGGTGTCGTTCGCCGAGCCCGCATCGGTCGACATGCCCGCGTTCATCGGCACGGTGACGCTGCGCTACTCGCGACCCGTGTCGTCTGCCGCGCCGTCGCCCGGCGAGACCGGCGCCCCCTCGGCGCCCCCCGTCAGTCCGGGGAGATGACGATGCACCGGTTGCGCAGCCAGGTCACGATCGCCGCCGTCGCGTTCGTCCTCGGGTTGCTGGTCGTCGTGCAGGCCCGCTCCCAGGCGGGCGACACGGGTCTCGCCCAGCTGTCGGCACAGGACCTGACCGTGCTGGTCGCCAACCTCAACGCGCGCAACGATCAACTGAGGACAGACGCGTCATCCCTGGAAAGCGAACTGGCGACACTGACCCAGAACCGGGCGCGCGGCGACGCCTCCGTCGACGAGATCACGGCGGACCTGCGACGTGTCCGCGCGTACGCCGGGCTCGACCCCGTCGGCGGTCCGGGTGTGGCCATCTCGGTCAGCGGCCCGATCGACGGCCCCGGCGTTGGAGAACTCATCAATGAGCTGCGCAACGCCGGCGCCGAGGCGATCGCGGTCGATGGCGCCCGCGTCGTGACGGGCGTCGTGGTGTCCGGCGGCGCGGGGGAGGCGGGGGTCGATGGGTCGAGACTGCCGGACGTCTTCGAGTTGGCGGCCATCGGCGCGCCCGACAAGCTGACCGGCTCGTTGACCCGATCCGGTGGGGTCATCGCCCAGCTGGCGGCCACCCAACCGAAGGTCACGGTCACGGTGACCCCGGTGGACCGGTTGCAGTTGGCCGCGACGACGAGGGTCCTCGTGCCCGCCCACGGTCACCCGCGCCTTTGATACCCTGACGCGCCGATGCCTTCCCAGCCTGTCCTCTCGTTGTTCCTGGGCGATGTCGTTCGCCTTCGGCGATCGCACCCCTGCGGCGGTGATACCTGGCTGGTGGACCGTCTCGGCGCCGACATCGGGTTGCGCTGCCGCACGTGCGGACGCCATGTCCTGCTCGATCGGCCCGTCCTCGAGCGCCGTCTGGTCGGGTTCGTCGAGCGGGGGGATCCGACGGTCACCGCGGCGCTCGCGCCCGTCGCGGACGGTCCGACGGCGTGACGCAGGAGTACGCGAACCCCGAACCGGCGATCCTCGAGTCCTCGACCCCGGAACCTCCGGAACCGGCGGACGTGCCGGACGCGCCCGAGGCGCCCGAGGCGACGGGGTCCGGCGCGCTCGCGGTCTTCCGCAACGGCGGCTTCCTCCGTCTCTGGCTGTCGCAGGCATCGACCCAGATCGGCGGGAACATGGTCCTCTTCGGGCTGACCGTCATCGTCAGCACGACCAGCTCGCGGACCGCCGTCAGCCTGCTCATCCTGAGTTTCCTCGTGCCGGCCGTGCTGTTCTCCGCGGTGGCCGGCGTCTACGTCGATCGGATCGACCGCCGGATCATCCTCATCCTCACGAACATCCTGCGCGGGGCCGCCTTCGTCGCCCTGTATCTCGTCGGGACGAACCTCGGGCTGATCCTCTTGCTCAACGTGTCGATCTCGACGATCACCGTCTTCTTCGCGCCGGCGGAGTTGGCGATGATCCCGGTCCTGGTCCCACGAAGACAGTTGCTGGCCGCGAACGGCATCTTCACGCTGACGCTGAACGCGGCGTTCGCGCTCGGGTTCGCCCTGCTCGGGCCGCTGGTGGTCAAGGTCGCCGGCGCGGAGGCGGTCATCGTCGTCGTGGCGGGCCTCTATTTTCTCGCGGCGATCTTCTGCGTGACGCTGCCGGCATCGCCGCCGCCGCCCTCGACCGAGGAGGATCCACATTCGGGTCTCGGGGTGGGGGACGCGGAGCGGGCCGTCGGTTCGACCCTGGGTCAGCTGCGCGAAGGGTTCGCGTTCATCCGCGGCCATCGCTCCATCACCTGGTCGCTGATCTACCTCGCCATCACCGCGTCGCTCGTCGGCGTCCTGGGCGTCCTCGGGCCGAGCTTCGCGCAGGAGACCCTCGGCCTGAAGGCGGAGGACTTCGCCGTCGTGGTCCTGCCCCTCGGCTTCGGCATCGTGACCGGGATCCTGCTGCTCAACTCGTACGGCCGGTACTTCCCACGTCGACGCGTGATGGAGGGGGCCATGATCGCCCTCGGGATCATGCTCGCCCTGCTGTCGGCGGCGGGACCCATCAGCCGCCTGCTCCAGCGCGCGGACGCCCCGGGCGGGCTCGACCTGTCGGGCGTCACGTCGTTGCTGGCGGTGGTCGTGGTGATCGCCTTCTTCGCCGGGATCGCGTACGGGCTGGTGGCCATCCCGGCGCAGACCCAGCTCATGGAGGACCTCCCCGAGGAGACCCGCGGCCGCGTGTTCGGCGTCCTTGGGATGCTCGTGTCGGTCGCGAGCTTCCTGCCGATCATCATCGTCGGCCCGATCTCGGACTGGATCGGAACGACGGCCGTCATCTTCGTGATGGCCATCGGCGTGCTCGTGGTAGGGGTCATCTCGGTCCTGACGCGTGGACCGTTGGGCGCCGACGCGCGGCCGGCGGCCGACCCGAACGCCGTGGACCCGATCGCGTCGGCCCTCGGCGCGGACCGACCGACCTGGAGCGAGCCCGAGACGCCGGCGAAGGCCGCACCCGTCGAGGCGCCGCCAGTGGCCGTCGCCCACGCCGGGCCGTCCGACCCGACCGACCGCGACTGACCGGCCATATGGCGCGCGTCGCCGTCGTGTTCACCGGCGGCACCATCAGCACCGCCTATGACCCGGCCGCGGGTGGTCACGTCCCGACTCTCGATGGGGCCGCGATCCTGGCCCGGACCCCGGGGTTGGAGTCGATCGCCGACGTCGTCACCATCGACCGGGGGCGCACGCCCGCCAGCCATTTCACGTTCCCGCACCTGCTCGAGCTCGCGGCCGTCCTGCGCGAGGCACTGGCCGACCCCACCGTCGATGGCGCCGTCGTCGTCCAGGGCACCGACACGATCGAGGAGACGAGCTTCTGCTGGGACCTGGTCCTGGACGGCCCGAAACCCGTCGTCGTCACGGGGGCGATGCGCGCGTCGGACGCCCCGGGATTCGACGGGCCGGCGAACCTGCGCGATGCCGTCCGCGTCGCGGCGTCGTCCTCGATGCGCGACAGTGGCGTGACCGTCTGCCTGGCCGGCAGCATCGAACCCGCGGACGACGTCCTCAAGACCCATGCGTCGGCGCTCGACACCTTCCGCAGCCCGAACGGCGGATCGCTCGGGCGGGTCGACGCCGAGGGCGTGACCGTGTTCCGGTTCCGCGCGGCTCGACGCCACGTCGTCGCGAGCCGGGCGGCCGAGCGGGTCCACCTCATCACCGCGACCGTGGCGATGGACGGTGCCCTGCTGGATGCGGCCATCGGTGTCGGCGCCGATGGGATCGTGGTCGCCGCAACCGGCGCCGGCAACACGGACGCGAGGTTGCTCGCCGCCGCGGAACGAGCGATGGCGGCCGGCATCCCGGTCGCGTTGGCCTCCCGCTGCCCGGCCGGCCGGGCCACGGCCGGGTACGCGTTCCCCGGCGGTGGCGCCACCTGGGTCCGCGCAGGAGCGCTTCCGGTCGGTCATCTCTGCGCGCCCAAGGCCCGGGTGGCACTGGCCCTCGGCCTGGGTGCCGGCCTCGACCGCGACGGCCTGATCGGACTGTTGGCCGACCCGCTACCCTGACCCGATGCCGCTCGACACCCTCATCACGGGCCGCATCGCCACGCTGGCCGGGGACGCCGGCTTCGGCTGGGTGGAGGCGATCGGGATCCGCGACGGCCGGGTGGCGTTTGCCGGATCAGAGGTGTTCCTGGAGACCCGGGCCGACCCCTTCACGGAGCGGATCACCCTCGAGCCGGATGAGGTCGCCGTCCCCGGATTGACCGATTCGCACCTGCATCTCGCGGGTGCGGCCCTGGCGGCGCACATGGTGGACCTGTCCGATGCGCCGACCCTCGAAGAGGGACTGGGCCGGATCGGCCGCGCCCATGGGTCATTGACCGACGGCGACACATGGCTGGTCGGCCATGGCTGGGATTCCGATCGCTGGGGCCGGTGGCCGACCGCCGCGGACCTCGAGACCGCCGCGCCGGGTCGCCGCAGCGCGATGTGGGCGCACGATCATCACGCCCTCTGGGCAAGCCTGTCGGCGCTCAGGACCGCCGGGATCGATCGGCAGACCCCGATCCGCCCGGTGGCGTCATCCGGCGCGACGCCGACGATGAGCCGGACGGCGTCCTGTACGAGGCCGCCGCGGGGCTCGTCACGGACCGGCTCCCGACACCGACTGTCGCCGAGCTCGAGGCAGCGCTGATCGCGACGGCGAATGACGTCCTCGCCCTCGGGGTGGTCGCCGTCCACGATCCCGGCGGGCTGGTCCGGGACCCCGATCTCGCCTGGTCGTATCCGGCGTATGCCCACCTGTCCGAGACGGGACGGCTGCCGCTACGCGTTTGGGCCTCATTGCGCGAAGAGGCGCTCGACACCGCATTGGCCGGCGGGCTGCGCAGCGGCGCCGTGCTCGGCGCGAATCCCGATGGTCGCGCGCGCGTCGGGTGGCAGAAACTGTTCGCGGACGGATCGCTGGGTTCGCGGACCGCCGCGCTGCTCGAAGACATCGACCCGGAGGTGGACCGCCCGCTTCCGCCCGACCGACGTCGTGGGGTCTGGGTCACCGAACCCGAGCGACTGTCGGAACTCGCCGAACGCGCGGCCACCGGTGGCATCTCGACGCAGATCCATGCCATCGGCGACGCGGCGGTGCGCGCGGCGCTCGATGTGCTGTCCCCGACCGCCGCGCGAGTCCCGTTCATGCCCCGCCTGGAGCACGTCCAGCTGCTCGATCCGGCCGACCGGGGGACCTTCGCGGCGGCGGGGGTCGCGGCGAGCGTCCAGCCCGTGCATCTCGGTTCGGACGCCGCAACGGCGCGTCGGACGTGGGGGGCCCGAGCCGAAGGCCATGGGTATACGTGGGCGTCCATCGCGGCGACGGGTGCGGTCATCGCGTTCGGCACCGATGCGCCCGTCGAGTCCTTCGACCCGTGGCCAGGGATCGCGTTGGCCGTCTGTCGCCGGGATGCGCGCTGGCCCGCCGGGACGCCCCCGTACGGACCGCACGAAGCGCTCCGGCTGGACCGCGCGCTGCGTGCGGCCTGCGTGGACCCCGCGCTGTCGGCCCGCGAGACCGATCGCGGCCGCCTCACGGTCGGTCAACGGGCGGATATCGCGGTCATCCCGGCCGCCGCTCTCCGCGAACCGGTCGAACCGGGCGGCGCACTCGCCACGTGTCGCCCGACCCTCGTACTGCTCGACGGGCGGGTCGTCTTCGAGGCCTGAGGCCCGGCCTACGGCCTACGGCGCCTGCCGGTCCAACTCGCGGCGTGCGTCGGCGAACAGGCCGTTGAAGATGCGTGACGTCGACGGGAAGGCATGGATGGTCTCGGCCAGGACGTCGATCGGGACGTGTGCCTTGATGGCCAGCACGCATTCGTGGATGGCCGCCGACGCGTCCGGGCAGGCCATCGCGGCCCCGACCAGCTCGCGCGGTCGCCCGATCCACCACGATCGTGACGTGGCCGGACTTCGCCTGGACGGCGTAGCCCTTGCTGCTCGTCGCGAAGTCGGCGACCAGCTCGAAGGCGTCGAGGCCGGCCTCGCGCGCACCATCCAGGGTGAGCCCGACCGACGACGCCTCGGGATCCGTGTAGGTCGCGCGTGGCAGCGCCCGATAGTCGGGCGCGACCGCCTCGCCGAGCGCCATCCGCACCGCGAGCTCGCCCTGGTAGTGGGCCTGGTGCGTGTGGAGTTCGGGCCCCGCCGGGTCGCCGATGACCCACAGGCCATCGGCGATGTGGAGGCGGCCGTCGCGCGGGAACGGGGTCCGCCCGCTCGTGTCGATGCCGTAGTGCTCGAGCCCCAGGTCATCGAGCGGGAACTCGCGCCCGACCGCGAGGAGGACCGCGTGCCCCTGCGCGGTCGAACCGTCGTCGAGATCGATCAGGTGGGCGCCGTCCGTCCCGGCACCGGCACGTGCTCGCAGCGCTCGGACGCCGGTCCGGACGACGACCCCGTCGCGTTCGAGGGCCCCCCGGATCACCTCCGAGTTGCGGGGGTGATCGGTCGGGGCGAGTCGCGGGCCGGACTGGACGATCGTGGTCGGGACGCCGAACCGAACGTAGACCTGGGCCAGCTCGCAGCCGGTCGGCCCGCCACCCAGCACCAGCAGGCTCTTCGGCAGCTCGCGGGCGAGGGTCGCGTCGCGATTGGTCCAGGTCGGGACGTCGGCGATGCCCTCGATCGGCGGCTTCTTCGAGCCCGATCCGACGGCGACGACGACGTTCGTGGCGTCGAGGTCGTGCACGACGTCCTCGTGACGGACCGAGACACGACCGACGTCGACGATGGTTGCGTTCCCCCGGTAGACCACGGCGCCCGCATCGGTCAGGCCGCGGACGTGGGTGGTGTCGTCCGGTTCGGCCGCTCCAGCCGGACGATTGATCATGAAATCGCGCTGGGCGGACGCGTCGGCCCACGAATAGGTCGCCGGGTTCGCGGCGTGTCGCGCCGCGCCGTCGAGCAGCGACTTCGAGGGCAGGCAACCGATATGCGGGCAGCTCCCGCCGAACCACCGTCGATCGACGACGGCCACCGTGGCACCCAGTTCGCGCGCCTTGTAGCTCGCCGCCTCGCCGGCCGGCCCCGCGCCGATGACGAGGAAGTCGTAGCGCTCCATGGTGGTCACCTCGTCGGCGCGACCGGTGCGGCCGGCGTCGACGTCGACGGGCCGCGCTGTCGCCGGGCTTCGTACAGGAGGATCGCGGCGCTGACGGACACGTTGAGGCTGTCCGCCACGCCGAGCATGGGCAGCCGGACGGAGTCGATGTCGTCAGCCCTCCAGGCATCCGTCAGGCCGTCGGCCTCGGCACCCAGCACGAGCGCGAGTGGTCCCTTCAGGTCGACTTCCGTGTAGAGGCGGTCTGCGTCGACTCGCGCGGCCACGATCCGCAGGCCCCGCTCGGCGAAGCCAGTCGAGGACGTCGGACGACGCCGGCGGTGCCGAGGGGCACGGTGAAGACCGTCCCGGCACTGGCGCCGGATGGCATTGGGATTGAAGGGGTCGGTGCGCGGTGACGGCGACGACGACGGCGTCGGCCCCGGCGCCATCGGCGGATCGCATGACCGCTCCGACGTTACCCGGTTTCTCGAGTGCCTCGATGACCGCGACGAGCGGGTCGGGCGGCAGATGCGAGGTCGGCCGAGGTCGGTCGATGGGATGCGGGCCACGGCGACCAGCCCCTCGGCCCGCTCGCCGAAGGCGAGCCTCGGCGAAGATGGCCTCGTTCGTGCGGTGGACGAGACGTCGCCGGCGCCGCAGCCGGTCGAGCGCGGCCGCGGGCGTCGGCGCCGGCGAGCCGTGGCTCGCACACGAACGCCTCCATCACCTCCACCCCCGCGTCGAGCGCTCGCGCGAAGCTCGCGCGCGCCGTCGATGAGCGTCAGCCCCGTCCGGTCGCGTTCGCGTCGGTCGCGCAGGCGCGACCGCGGCCTTGATCCGTGGATTGCCGAAGCTCGTGAGCACGGTCGGGGTGGGGGAGGGCATCGGCCTGTCATCATGCCCCGCCGGCGGTTCGCGCGAAGGCCCCGAGCTCGAGCCGCCGCCGTCGACGGTCGTCAACGCCAGCTCGCCGGCCTCGAGCGTCCCGGGACGCCGGCCCACCGCAGACCCGAGCGATCGCCGCCAGCGACCGAGTCGTCGAACCCGAGCGAGTGCGCGGTCAGCAACATGAACCCATCCTCCCCGAGGATCCGGGCGCACGCGGCAAGGAGCCTGGGCAGGTCATCCTCGAGCCGCCACGGGCGCGTGCCCGGTCCGTGGCCATAACTCGGTGGGTCGAGCACGATCCCCGCATACCGGTGGCCACGACGCACCTCCCGCTCCGTGAATGCCAGCGCGTCATCGACGATCCAGCGGACCGGCCGGGCCGCGAGACCCGCCAACTCGGCGTTGCGTCGTGCCCAGGCGACCGTCGGCCGTGACGCGTCGACATGGACGACCGCGGCGCCGGCGGCCGCCATCGCGAGCGTGCCGAGACCGGTGTAGGCGAAGAGGTGCAGCACGGCCGGCGCCTCGCCCGGGCTTCGAGCCGCGACCCGGCCCCGGAGCCATGGGAGCATCGCCTGGTGTTCGGGAAAGAGTCCCACCTGCCCGGCGTCCGTCGGGCGGAGTTCGAGGGTGATCCCGTCCAGGTCGACGGTCCACGGCGTCATCGAACCCGGGTCGCCGCTCCAGCCGCGGTCGCGGTCGTAGCGAAGGTGTGCCGTCCGCCAGGGCGCCGGGTCGGTCCGCTCCCCGTTCGCGGTCGGCGCCGGTCGGTCCGTCACCCGGTCGCCGAACCGCTCGAGCCTCGCGCCACCCCCGATGTCGAGCAGGGCGTAGCCTCCGTCCATCGCCACCCGACGATGATGACGCGGTGAGGGTCGGACCGTTGTCCACGAGAGGTGCCTTCGGCTATGATGCCAATCGCCGCTGGCTCCTCGTCGCCGCGGTCCTGGCATCCGTCGCGGACGTGGAACACCCGCGAGCCAACGGACCCAGGACCTCGTCGAGGGGGAACCGGCGACGTCGGGCGGCTAGCTCAGCTGGTTAGAGCACTTGCTTGACATGCAAGAGGTCACTGGTTCGAGTCCAGTGTCGCCCACCATCAGATCGAGACCGAAGAGAGCGTCGAGCGGGACGCGCCGCGTGGAGCGAACCCTTCCAGAGAGCCGGGTCCAGGCTGGAAGCCCGGCGGGTCACCACCACTCGGTACCACCCGTGAGCGGCCGGCGAACCGGCCCGGGCGTCGCCCGTTAGCGCGACCATGAGTGCGCCACCAACACGGTGGCGAAGGCGGGTGGGACCGCGGGAGATGACCTCTCGTCCTGTCGATGGACGAGAGGCGTTTTGATTCTCGGGAGAGGCGCACCATGACGGACGAACGGATCGACGAGGCGGAGGTCGGGCTCGAGGCTCCGGCGCGCGGGTCGGCGGACGAGTTGCTCGACGCCGGGGCCCACAGCGAGCTCGACGCCATGCGCCATTCGACGGCGCACGTCATGGCCGAGGCCGTGCTGGACCTGTTCCCGGGGACCAGGCTCGGCATCGGGCCGGCCATCGACGACGGGTTCTACTACGACTTCGAGCTGCCCCGCCCGCTGACCCCGGACGACCTCGCCGCGATCGAGGCGCGGATGGCCGCAGAGCATCGCCGCCGACCACCCGTTCGTGCGCCGCGAGCTGCCGCCGGAAGAGGGTCGTGCCTTCTTCGCCGAGCGCGAGCAGCCGTTCAAGGTGGAGATCCTCGACGACCTCGCGTGCCGGTCGAAGCGCGACGGGACACCGATGCCGCCGACCTCGGTCTACGAACACGGGCCCTTCGTCGACCTGTGCAAGGGGCCGCACGTCGCCTCGCACCGGGGAGATCGGGCCGTTCAAGCTGCTCGCCGTCGCGGGCGCCTACTGGCGAGGCGACGAGAAGCGCCCGATGCTCCAGCGCGTCTACGGCACGGTCTGGGCGAACCAGGAGGACCTCGATCGCTACCTGTGGCGACGCGAGGAGGCGAAGAAGCGCGACCATCGCCGCCTCGGCGTCCAGCTCGATCTGTTCAGCTTCCACGACATCAGCCCGGGCTCGGCCTTCTGGCACCCTAAGGGCTGGACGCTGTACCGGACGCTCGAGGGCGCCATGCGCGAGCTGCAGGACCGCCGCGGCTACCAGGAGATCTACACGCCGCCGCTCGTCCATCAGCGCCTCTGGGAACAGTCGGGTCACTGGGACCTCTACCGCGAGCACATGTTCCTGCTCGAGTCCGAAGGGCAGACCTACAGCCTCAAGCCGATGAACTGCCCGGAGTCCACGTACATCTACAAGAGCAAGATCCGCTCGTATCGCGACCTGCCGCTGCGCCTGTCCGAGTACGGCAAGCTCCACCGGAACGAGCTGTCCGGCACGCTCTCCGGTCTGACCCGGGTCCGCCATTTCGTCACCGACGACGCCCACGTCTATGTCCGCCCCGACCAGATCGGGTCGGAGATCGAGGCGATGCTCGGTGAGATCCGCGAGTCGTACTGGGTGGGTCGGTCTCACCCCGCGGCTGACGTTCGGGACGCGACCCGACAAGGCGCTCGGCGACCCCGCCATGTGGGACCGGGCCGAGGCGCTCATCAAGGACGCGCTCGAGCGCTCCGGGGCCGACTACCGGATCAAGGAGAAGGACGGAGCGTTCTACGCACCGAAGATCGACATCCAGGTCGAGGACGCCCTCGGGCGCGAGTGGCAGACGGCGACCATCCAGGTCGACCTCGTGATGCTGCCCGAGCGGTTCGACCTGCACTACATCGACGAGGAGGGCAAGCAGCAGCGGCCGGTCGCCATCCATCGCGCGATCTACGGCTCGCTGGAGCGGTTCATCGGCGTCATCACCGAGCATTTCGCCGGCGCGTTCCCGCTCTGGCTGGCGCCCGGTCCAGGCCGTGGTCATCCCGATCGCCGATCGCCACGTCGAGGCAGCCGAGGAACTGGCCGGCGTGCTGCGCGCGCGCGGCCTGCGCGTCGAGGTCGACGGACTCGGACAACCGGATGCAGAACAAGATCCGCCTGGCCCAGGAGCAGAAGGTGCCGTACATGGTCGTCCTCGGCGACCGCGAGATCGAGGCCCGGACCGCCTCTCCGCGGACGCGTGCCGGCGAGCAGCAACCGCCCGAACCATGGGACGCGCTTCGCCGACCGATTGGCCGCCGAGAGCCGCGATCGGACCGTGTGAAAGGCGTATCGTGACGCCGACCGCAGCCTCGGCGGTAGTGGACCTGACTCCCGCGCCCGCCGGGCTGGCGGACGGGCACGACGGCCGGGAGGATCCGATGTTCGAGGCGATCGGCGGGCGGGTCAGCCGCGTTTCTCGACGCGCCGTCCTTGGCCTTGTCGTGCTGTCGCTGGCGGGTTGCAGCGGGACGCCGTCAGGGGCGCGGGTCGACGCCGGTGGCGCGTCGGCGAGCACCGCGATCGCGGCGCCGAAGCCCGGCGGGGGCGGTGGTGCGCTCGGCGTCCCGGTCACGGCGGGCGGCGACCTGTGCAAGCTCCTTGGCCCCGGCGACTTCGCAGCGGCCGGCGTGCCCGACGCGAGCGGCCCGACCGAGAACCCGAGCGACCCACTCGACAACTTCTGCGTCTACCGCGGCCAGTCCAGCGCGACCGGTGGGATCGAGATGGACGTCAGCGTGTCCGACACCGCCGCGGACGCGCATGGTGTGTTCCCCGAGATGTTCGGCGAATACCCGGCGGCCAATGTCAAGTCGGTGACGGTCGCCGGCGCGGACGAGGCCCTGCTGAACCTGCCGACCTTCGAGGGCAGCACCGACCCCGCCCTGATCGGCGTCCGGAAAGGCAAGCTGACGATCGGCATCGGCTTTGGCACCACCTACGCGAATGCCCAACAGGCCGCACAGCAGCTCCAGGCACTGGCGGCCCTGGCGCTCCAGCGTGGGGCGGCCCTCGGTGGCTGACGGCGTCGCCATCGGTTCGAAGGAGGTCCGACTCGCCGACGGGCGCCTGCTCGAAGTCACGGACGTCGGCGCGGGCGACGTCGCCCTGCTTCACATCGAGGGAACGCCGTCGGGCGCGACGGTCTACGCATCGGATGTCGAGGCCGCCCGCGCCCGTGGCCTGCGCTACATCCTCTACGCCCGGCCCGGCTACGCCGGATCGACGCGTCGACCGGGGCGGTCCGTGGCCGACTTCGTCGCGGACGCTCGGGAGCTCCTGGATCGCCTTGGCGTGACCCGCGCGGTCGTCGTGGGTCACTCCGGTGGCGGTCCGCACGCCCTGGCGATGGCCGCGTCGGCACCGGATCTGGTCGCATCAGCGGCCGTCATCGCCGGCGTGGCGCCGATCGACGCCGCGGGGCTCGACTGGCTCGATGGCATGGCCGCCGAGAACCTCGACGAGTTCGCCGCGACCCGTGCCGGAGCCGGACCACTCGAGGCGTTCCTTGGGGGCTTCGCCGCGGAGATGGCCGTCGTGACGGGGCCGGATGTCGCCGCGTCGCTCGGTGGCCTCGTCCCGGAGGTCGACAAGGCGGTCCTGACCGGCGACTTCGCCGATGCGGTCGCGGCCTCCATCCGCGACTCGGTCCGGAACGGGATCTGGGGCTGGTTCGACGACGACCTCGCGTTCGATCGGGCGTGGGGCTTCGACCTGGCCACGATCCGCGTGCCGGTCACGATCTGGCAGGGGACCGAGGACAAGATGGTGCCGTTCGCGCATGGCCGCTGGCTGGCGGCGAACGTGCCGGGCGCACGGGCCATGCTGCTCGATGGCGAGGGCCATCTGTCGATCGCCGCCGCTGGATTTGGTCGCATCCTCGACGACGTCATGGCGGCGGTGCGCGACTAGCCCTCGTCATTGTCGGCTTCAGAACCTGTGTGCTATCCTCCGCCTTCGGCCGGAACCGGGTCGTCGTGTACCCGCGCCGGTCGTGATCGAATCTCGTCATCACGAAGGGGACAGACCATCAGTCGAGACCTGCGCGTCAATCAGATGATCCGGATCCCGCAGGTTCGGGTCGTTGATGAAGAAGGTGCCCAGCTTGGGGTCATGCCCACGCCCCGGGCGCTCGAAATGGCGCAGGAACGAGGCCTGGACCTCGTCGAGGTCGCCCCGATGGCTTCGCCACCGGTCGTCAAGTTCCTTGACTTCGGTCAATACAAGTACGACCTGACGAAGCGGGAGAAGGAAGCCAAGCGCAAGCAGCGTTCGGTGACCTTCAAGGAAGTCCGCCTCTCGCCGAAGATCGGCAGCGGCGACTTCGATACCAAGGTCCATCGGGCGATCGAGTTCCTCGAGGATGGCGATCGGATCAAGGTGACCGTCCGGTTCCGCGGACGCGAACTGACCCATCCGGAGCTCGGACGCAACCTCATCGCGAGGTTCGTGGAGCGCGTCAAGGACCACGGTGTCGCGGAGCGGACGCCGCTCCTCGAAGGCAAGTCGATGCACATCACGATGGCATCGCTGCACAAGCCGAAGGCCACGACGCGCCGCACCCGAGGACCACCGACGGTGGGGACGGTACGCACGAGAGCATCGAGCCGGCGGAGACGCCGGTCGCGAAGCCGGCGGAAACGCCGGTCGTTCCAGAACCTGCGGTCGCCGCGGAGGCGGTGCCCGTCGCGGTCGCCGCACCGAAGGCGACCAGCGCGCCGGTCGCGGAACCGGCGCCAGTGGCGCCGGCTGCGGCCCCGGTCGCTGCGGCGACCACGGCAACGAGAACGAAGACGACGAGTGACAGCAAGCCGGCCCCGGAGCCAGTGCCGACAGGAGAGTGAGGCCAGAGTGCCGAAGATGAAGAGCCACAAGGCGGCCCAGAAGCGCATCGGCGTGACCGGGAGCGGCAAGATCAAGCGCGTCAACGCCTGGCGTGGCCACCACCTCGAGATCAAGTCGTCCCGACGCACGCGGCGCTACGCCGGCGTGTCGATCATCGGGACCGAGCATGCCAAGCAGGTCCGCCGCCTGCTGCCGTACCTCTAGGAGCACGTTCTTCCATGGCACGAGTCAAGCGGGGCGTCACGTCCCACAGGCGCCACAAGCGCCTCATGCAGGACGCCGAGGGCCGCAAGGGCACGAAGTCGCGCCTGGTCAAGCCCGCCCGCGAGGCACTGCTCCACGCGCTCGCGTATGCGACCCGCGACCGCAAGCAGCGAAAGCGCCAGATGCGCCAGCTGTGGATCGTCCGGATCAACGCGGCGGCTCGCCAGAACGGCCTCACCTACGGGCAGTTCATCAACGGCCTGAAGAAGGCAGAAGTCGAGATCGACCGCAAGATCCTGGCCGATCTGGCCGTGCGGGACGCGGCGACCTTCGGTCGGATCGCCGAGCTCGCCAAGGGGGCGTGACACCGCCCGGACGCCGACGACACCCGGAACCCGAGCCCCGGCGTGCCCTCGACCGTCCCTGACGGCGAGGGCTCGTGATTCCCGGTAGCGCACCGCACGAAGGGATCCCGTGGACCTGTCGGAACTGACCCGCGAACTCGAGGCGCTGCGCGATGAGACGCTGACCGCGGTGGCGGCCTGTGACGACGTGGCCGCCCTCGAGGCGATCGACCTCGATGTCCTGGGCAAGAAGGGCCGGTTGACCGGCGTGCTGCGCGGGATCGGCGCCCTGCCGGCCGAGGATCGCCCGCGGGTCGGTGCGATCGCCAATGTCGTCCGGGAAGCCATCGAAGCCGCGCTCACCGAGCGTGGTCGCCTGCTGCGCGGTTCCGCGCTGACCGCGCGCCTCGCGGCCGAGGCGGTGGATGTCACCACACCGGGCCGGCCGATCCGACGGGGCACGCTCCACCCGAGCATCCAGGCGATGCGTGAGATCGGCGAGATCTTCGGTCAGTTCGGGTTCGTCTCCTACGAGAGCCCGGAGATCGAGGACGACCTGACCAACTTCCAGATGCTCAACATCCCGCCGGATCACCCCGCCCGCGACCTGTGGGACACGCTCTACGTGGATGTCGAAGGCCACCTCCTGCGGACCCATACCTCGCCCGGCCAGATCCACGTGATGCGATCGACGCCGCCGCCGATCCGTGCCCTCCTGCCCGGACGCTGCTTCCGCTACGAGTCGATCGATGCGTCGCATGGCTCGGAGTTCTTCCAGGTCGAGGGCCTGATGATCGACGAAGGCACGACCATGGGCGACCTCAAGGGCCTCCTGGTCGAGTTCGCCAAGGCCAACTACGGGGCCGACAAGCGCACCCGCTTCCGCCCGGGCTACTACCCGTTCACCGAGCCATCGGTCGCCTTCGACGTGGAGTGTCTCGTGTGTGGTGGGCCGGGTTGTCCGGCCTGTGGACGCACCGGCTGGATGACCGTCCTTGGCGCCGGCATGGTCCATCCCGTCGTGCTCCAGTACGGCGGCCTCGACCCGGAGCGGTACCAGGGCTTCGCGTTCGGGATGGGCCCCGAGCGGATCAAGATGCTCAAGCACGGCATCAGCGACCTGCGGCTGTTCCTGGAGAACGACGTCCGCTTCCTGGAGCAGTTCCGATGAGGGTGCCCCTCGCGTGGCTGCGCGAGTTCGTCGACTTCGACCTCGAACCGAAGGTGCTGGCCGACCGCCTGACGATGCTCGGCATGGAGGTCAAAGGCATCGAGACGTGGGGTGGTGACTGGCGGAACGTCGTGGTCGGCGAGCTGCTGGCCGTCGAGCGACACCCGCGCGCAGACCGACTGTCGCTCACACGGGTCTACGTCGGGTCCGGCGAGCCGCTGGAGATCGTCTGTGGGGCCACCAACATCGCGGCCGGCCAGCGCGTCCCGGTCGCCCTGCCCGGAGCGGTGCTGCCCGGTGACCGACGCATCGAGCGGACCGAGAAGATGGGCGTCGTCAGCAACGGCATGCTGTGCTCGGGCGATGAGCTCGGGCTGACCGCCGATGCCGACGGGATCCTGATCCTGCCTCCCGAGACCCCGATCGGCCGTCCGCTGACCGAGTTGTACGGCGACATCGTCTTCGACGTCGACGTCAAGCCCAACCGCGGCGATGCGTTGAGCATGGTCGGGTTGGCGCGGGAGGTGGCTGCGCTGACCGGTGGACCGCTGCGGCCACCGTCGAGCGAGGTCGTCGAGTCCGGTCAAGCCACCGCGGAACGCCTCAGCGTCGAGGTCCTCGACCCGGTGCTCTGTCCGCGCTTCGTCGGTCGGTGGGTCAGTGGCGTTCGCGTCGGTCCCTCGCCGGACTGGGTCCAGATGCGCCTCCTGGCGGCCGGCCAGCGACCGATCAGCAACGTCGTGGACGCGTCCAACTACGTGATGGTCGAACTGGGCAAGCCCATCCACACGTTCGACGCCGCGGCCGTCCATGGCGGGCGGATCATCGTCCGGCGGGCGGCCCAGGGCGAGCGCTTCGAGACGCTCGACCACGTCGAACGGACGCTCGATCCGGAGACCCTGCTCATCGCCGACCCGGATGGCCCGATCGGCATGGCCGGGGTCATGGGCGGGGCGGCCTCCGAGATCGGCGAGGGCACGACGGAGGTCGTCGTCGAGTCGGCCATCTTCGACCCCGTCAACATCCGCCGAACGGCCTTCCGGTATGCGCTGCGGTCCGACGCCAGCCTGCGCTTCGAGAAGGGCCAGGAGTTCCGGCTGGCGAGGGTCGGGGCGGACCGGACCGCGCGTCTCGTCGCGGATTGGTCGGGTGGGATCGTGGCACCCGGTGTGGTCGACTCGAACCCGGTCGAACCGCCGCCCACCCGGGTCGCCTTCCGTCCCGAACGGGTCAACCGCCTCATCGGGGTCACGCTGCGCCCCGACGAGCAGGGCGACCTGCTGGCACGCGTCGGGATCGTCGCCGAACGTGCCCCGGATGGGACCGCGGTGACGGTCGCGGCCGGCTCCAAGCCGCTCATCGTCGACAGCGGCTCGACCGAGACGTGGCTGGCCCAGGTGCCGACCTGGCGGCGCGACCTCGCGGTCGAGACGGACGTGGCCGAGGAGATCATCCGGGTCCGTGGCTACGACACGGTCCCGGCGATCCTGCCCCACACGCCGATGCCGGCCTATCGGCATGACCCGCTCGAGGTTCGCGACGCGATCCGCGAGGCCCTGGTCGGCGCGGGGATCACCGAGGCAGTCACCTTCGCGCTCGTCTCGCCACGGATGGTCGAGCAGTTCCCGTCGGTCGATGACGAGGCGCCGGTCGGCGAGCCGGAGCAACGCGTCGCGGGGCGCCCGATCGTCGTCACGAACCCGCTGTCCAGCCAGCATTCGGTCCTCCGCCAGAGCCTGCTCGGCAGCCTGCTCGAGGCGGTCTCCACGAACCTCCGGTACGGCCGGGGCGACGTCGCGTTGTTCGAGGTCGGCAAGGGGTACGGGGCCACGGGCGAGACGACCCATGAATGGTGGCGGCTCGGGCTGGCGCTGACCGGCGCCGCGGAGCGTCAGGCCTGGAATCGACCCACCCGTCCGTACGACCTCGACGAGGGCAAGGGGATCATCGAGCTGCTCTGCCGCCGACTCGGCCTGCCCGACCCGACGTACACCGTGCTGGCCGACGACCCCCGCCTCCACCCCGGACGGGCCGCGCGCGTCGACGCCGGCGGTCGGGTCGTCGGGCGGATCGGCGAGGTCCACGCAGGGCTCATCGAGGCGCTCGACCTGCGTGCCGACCGGGTCGTGGTGGCGGAACTCGCGGTTGCCGGGCTCGCCGCGGGCCGTCTCACGGTCGCGCGTGGGGCCACGCCGTCACGCTTCCCGTCGGTCGCTCGCGACCTCGCCGCCGTCGTCGCGGAGGACCGGCCCGCCGCGGACGTGGTCGCGTCCATCCGGCGCCATGGTGGTCCGCTCCTTCGATCGGTCGAACTGTTCGATGTCTACCGCGGTCGACCGCTGGCCGAGACCGAGAAGAGTCTCGCCTGGCGGCTCGAGTTCGCGACCGACGAGCGGACGCTGACCGAGTCCGAAGTGGACGCGGCGATGACGGCCATCGCGGCCGGGCTGGCGACCGACGTCGGTGGGCGCCTGCGCGCGTGATCCGGGGGCTTGACCGCCCCGCGACCCCACCACGATAGACCGCACCGGACCCTACCCGACACCCCGGGACCGTGCTTCTCCCGCTCTTGCGGCGGCCGTTTGGCCACGCTACCCTTGCGCGGCTCCGGCCCGGGACCGTGAGCGCTGACCCGGAGGCGAATACGCGTGGACTTCGGCGGGATCGGGACGGTCGACATTGTGCTCGTCCTGTACTTCATGGGTTTCTTCGTGCTCGGTTTCGCCCAGGGCACGATCCGACGCCTGCTCGGCATCGGCTCCATCCTGTTCTCGTTCCTGCTCGCTGCGAACATCGCGTCGCCGTTGGGCGACTTCCTGGGCGCCAACTGGACGCAGTTCCCCAAGGAATACGCCTACATGGTCGGGTTCGGGACGATCTTCGTCGCCTCGAGCGTCGCGTTCGCGCTAGTCATCCAGGGCTTCTACAAGCCGCAGCCGCTGTTCCAGAAGGCGCGCTTCGCTGACGAGATCATCGGCGGCCTCCTCGGCCTGGTCCAGGCGGCGCTGATCCTCGGGTGCTTGATCGTCATCCTCGACTCCTACTTCCGGATCCCGGGCATGACGCCGGACCCACAGGAGCTGCCGTTCCTGCGCGACATCTGGACCGCCCTCGACGCCACCAGGACGGTCGAGCTCTTCCGGGACACGATCATCCCCGGGTTCTTCCTGTTCACCGGGTTCCTGGTCCCGGACAACATCGAAGCCGCCTACCCACGCGGCTGACGATCCTCGATCGCGCGGTCCTCGCCGCGCCGACGCTCCGGGCGGCGAGCTCCCTCATCGGGGCGCGCCTGGTCCGCGACGATGCGACGGGTCGTCGCGTCGGCCGGATCGTGGAAGTCGAGGCCTACATCGGCCGCGACGACCGTGCCTCCCACGCCCGCTTCGGCGAGACGGCACGCAACCGGGTCATGTTCGGACCGCCGGGCCACGCCTACGTGTACCTTGTCTACGGGATGTACGACTGTCTCAACGTGGTGACCGAACCGGACGGCACACCGGCCGCCGTGCTGATCCGCGCCGTCGAACCGCTCGAGGGGATCGAGGCCATGCGGGTCGATCGCATCGTCCGCGCGACCGGCCGGCGCCGGAGCCTGGGGCCCGAGCGGGCCGAAGCGGAGGCCGAACGGATCGCCGGGTTGCCGGCCCATCGCCTGGCGAGCGGCCCCGGCCTCGTGGCGGCCGCCTTCGGTCTGGGGACCGATCGGACCGGGACGGACCTGTGCGACCCGCATTCATCGCTGCGGCTGGAGGCCGCCGCGCGGGACGAGGTCGCACCCGAGGTCGCGACGACCGTCCGCATCGGGATCGACTACGCGGGCGAACCGTGGACGACCCGGCCGTGGCGGTTCATCGAGCGCGGCAACCCGTCGGTATCCGGACCCGCGTCGGCCCGCTGAGCGGCCCGACGGCGATGGACCAGCGCTCAAGCGACCTGCTCGAGTTCCCGGCCATCCGAGCGCGTCTCGCGGCGGTCACGTCGTTCCCGCCGTCTCGGCGGATGGCCGAGGCCCTGGAACCGTCGAGCGACCCGGTGGTCGTGGCGCGCGCGCTCGACGAGACCGACCAGGCCCGCGGGTTGCTCGAGGAGCGGCCGGGTGTCGGCATCGGCGCGGCGCACGATATCGGGCCGGCGATCGAGCGAGCGGCCAGGGCCGGTCGCCTTGAGCCTGCCCAGTTCATCGAGATCGCCGGGACGCTCGACGCCACCGCCCGTCTCGCGACGATGCTGGCCGACGAGCGCCGACCGCTGCTGCGCGAGCTGGGGCACGAGCTGCACGCGTTGCCGGCCCTGCGCTCCACGCTCGCCCGCAGCTTCGACCCGACCGGCGAGTTGCTCGACACCGCCTCACCGCGTCTGGGTAGCCTGCGCAAAGCGGTCCGGATCGCCTATGACCGGCTGCGGCGCCGCCTGGATTCGCTCGTCGGTGCGGAGCTCGGCAACGCGCTCCAGGAGCCGATCGTCACCCTACGCAACGGCCGCTATGTGGTGCCGGTCAAGGCAGAGGCTCGGGCTCGGGTCAAGGGCATCGTCCACGACGCCTCGGGCAGCGGGCAGACCCTGTTCATCGAGCCGCTCGTGGCGGTGGAGCTCGGGAACGCCTGGCGAGAGGCGCAGGTCGCCGAGGCCGAGGAGATCGCGCGCATCCTCGATGAGCTGTCGGCATTCGTCGCCTCGAACGCGCCCGCCTTGCGCGAGACGCTCGACGCCCTGGCCCGGTTCGACCTGTGGGCCGCCAAGGCGTCGCTCGCGGCGGAGATGCGGGCCGGCAGGGTCGAGACCACGGAGCGACCGGAAGTGATCCTGCTGTCGGCCCGCCACCCCGGTCTCGCCGGTCGCGTCGTGCCGATCGACATCCGGCTCGGCGACGGCTATACGGCCCTCGTGGTGACCGGCCCCAACACCGGCGGCAAGACCGTCACGCTGCGGACCCTCGGCCTGCTCAGCCTGATGCACCAGGCCGGTCTGCACATCCCGGCCGAACCCGGCAGCCGCCTTCCGATCTGGCGTGACATCTATGCCGACATCGGTGACGAGCAGTCCATCGCGCAGTCGCTCTCGACCTTCTCTGGCCACCTGCGCTCGATCATCCGGATCGTGGACGCGGCCGGACCCGGCACCCTGGTGCTGCTCGACGAACTCGGTGCCGGGACCGACCCGACCGAGGGCTCGGCGCTGGCCCAGGCGCTCCTCGACCACTTCATCCGCGCGGGCGCGCTCGTCGCGGCCACGACCCACTACGCAGAGCTGAAGGCCTACGCGCATACGACACCGGGCGCCCGGAACGCCGCCGTCGAATTCGACCTCGAGACGCTGTCGCCGACCTATCGCCTGACGATCGGCCTGCCCGGTGGCAGCCAGGCCTTCGCCATCGCCGAGCGGCTCGGGCTGCCCGCACCGATCGTCAGCGACGCGAGGTCACGGCTGTCGGAGGCGCAGCGATCATTCGAGGCGACCCTCGCCTCGATCCGCGCGACGGAGGGCGCCACGAGCGAGGCGCTCGACCGCGCCCGCGACGCCGAGTTGCGGGCCACCGAGGCGCTCCGTGCCGCCGAGGAGGAGCGCCGGCGGGCGCGACACGAGCGGGACGAGGCGGTCGGGGCGGCCCGAGCGGAGGCCGAACGCCTCGTGGACGACCTGCGCGCCGAGGTCAGCGCCACCCGAGACGCGCTCGAACGCGAGACGGTCACCGCGCCGGCGCTCGATGCCGCGGTCGCCCGTGCGGAGACCGGTCTCGATCGCCTGCCCGCGAACGACGAGGCGCCGCCGGCGCCCGCGCCCGTCATCGCACGGTCGTGGCAGCTGGGCGAGCGGGCGCGCAGCCTGTCCGGCGGGTGGGAGGGCCGGATCGCCGCCATCGAGCGCGGTGGCAAGCGGGCGACCCTCGAGGCCGGCGGGATGCGGGTGACCGTCGACACGGACGACCTCGTGCCGCCATCGTCCGAGGACGGGGCCGGACGCCGAACGGGGGCCGATGCCACGTCGCCCGCCGATACGAACGCGACCGCGCTGCGACTCGACCGGGCGAATTCGGTGGCGTCCTCGCTCGACCTGCGCGGCGCCCGGGTGGACGAGGCGCTCGATGCCCTGAACCGCTATCTCGACGACGCGGGCCTGGCCGGGCTCGACAAGGCGCTGATCATCCACGGGATGGGGACCGGGGCGCTGCGCGACGCCGTTCGGGCGGCGGCCTCGGCCCATCCGCTCGTCCGCTCGATGCGGCCGGGCCAGCGCGGCGAGGGCGGCGACGGCGCCACGATCGTCGAGTTCTGAACGCCCGGCCCGGGCCCGGCGACCGTCTAGGGTTTCGGCGTCTCGAACGGCACGCCGCCACCGCCGTCGGGTGGGGGAGGCGTACAGGTCGGGGTCGGGAGGCCCGGGTCCGCCGAGGGCGGGACGACGGGTGTGCAGACGTCCGGCGGCGGTCCGATCGGGCAGTCCTTCGTCGGTGCGAACGGCGCGCCCCACGTTCGCCCGAACGGCGCGAACGCGCCGTTGTAGAAGTAGGCCGTCCGCGTTCCCTTGGGTCCTCGGACACCCGAGCCCCTGGCCGCGCGGGCGCCCCACGCCGCATCGGCGCGCTGCCAGACCGGGAAGTTCGCATCCACGTCGGAGAAGTTGAAGAAGCCCCGCGTGACCTTCGGCCCGACGCAGCCATCGCGCCAGAGCAGCCCTGACGCCGCATCGATGGTTCGCGCCACACGGATCGTCTCGCGATCGGTCGGCACGGTCCCCGGCAGGAACAACTCCGTGACCTTCTTCGTGGTGAACGGACCCGGCTTGAGCCCGGTGAACGCGTCGACGGATGCGGTCTTGAGGGTGCTCGGCGCCTTGAACTGGGCGATCGGCAGGCCGCGGCTGATCTCGGTCAGGATCGCCGACCACAGCGGCGCCGAGGTGTCGAGCGAGAGCTTGCCGTCGTTCGGGCTGTTGTCGCTGTTGCCCATCCAGATCCCGACGGCCAGCGCCGGGGCCTTCTTGTCGGCCGGCGGGGCAAGCCAGCCGTAGGCGGCCACGTCGCGGTTGTCGCTCGTCGTGCCGGTCTTGTAGGCCGCCGGCCGACGGATCCCCTTATCGTAGATGGCCCATTTGCCCCAGAACGGATTCACTTTCTTGTCGGTGTTGCCGGCGAGGATGTCGGTGATGATGTAGGCGGCACCAGCGCTGAGGACCCGCGTCCCGGCCGCGGTGTCGGTGGTCAACGGGTAGATCTGCCGGCCGCTCGGATCGACGATCTTGGCGATGAACTGTCGCGGCATGTGGACGCCGGCATCGGCGATCGTGCCGTACGCGCCAAGCAGGTCCATCGGGTGCACCTCGAGCGTCCCGATGCCCATCGACAGGACCGGCACCGCGGTCTTCGGATACGTCAGCCCGAAGTCCTTGGTCCGATCGAACACGTGGTCGAGGCCGCTCATGATCGTGGCCTTGATGGCCGGGATGTTGAGCGAGAACTGGAGCGCCGAGCGGAGTCGGACGGGGCCGCGTTCGAGCTTGTCGGCCTGGGTCGGGGTGAAGCCGCCACCGAAGTTGGTCGTGACGTCCATCAGCATCGTCGACGCCGTCAGCGTCTTGTCGTCGATGCCGATGGAGTAGTCGACCGGTTTGATGGCCGAACCCGGCTGGCGCCAGCCGTCGGCCAGGACGTCGAACTGCGGCTGGAACTTCTTGTTGCCCTTCGACGTGTAGCTCGCGGACCCTACGTAGGCGAGCACGTCGCCGGTCCGGTAGTCGATGACGGCCGCCGCCGCATTGTTGATGTTGTGCCCGCGCAGGCCGAGGATCCACGAGCGGGCCGACGCGGGGATCTTGCGCGCGGACAGGAGCGTGGATGGCTTGCTGGAATTGGGCGCCCGTGCCGCAGCGTAGACCCACTTCTCGGCGACCCGTTGCATCTTCAAGTCGAGCGTTGTCGTCACGCGATAGCCGCCGGTGTCGACGACCTTGCAATCGTCGGGCGTGTCGGGGCACAGGATCGAGCCGAGCTCGCGACGGACCTGCCAGACGAAATGGGGCGCCTTCCAGTCGGCCGAGAACTGCGGCCGGAGTTCGACCGGCTCGATCTTGGCGGCCTCGTATTCCGCCATGGTGTGCTTCGTGCCGGTGATCGTGCTGCGCGTTTCCATGAGTTCCAGGACCTTGTTACGACGCTGCACGATCTCCGAATCCTGGGGCACGACCAGCTTGAAGTTCGTGCATTCCTCGCCCTCGGCCACCTTGTCGAGACAGATCTCGTCGGCGTTCCGGACGAGGTCGAACTTGGTCGGTGACTGTGGGATCGCGGCGATGATCGCGTCCTGGGCCAGGGTCAGGTCCTTGAGCGCCTTGCCGAAGTAGCTCTTGGCCGCCGCGGCCACGCCATAACTCTGGTTGCCGTAGAAGTTCTGGTTGAGATAGGCGGTGATGATCTGCTGCTTGCCCGCCTCGCCGGGGAACGCCTGGGTCAGCCGGACGGACTGGATGATCTCCCGCGCCTTGCGCTCATAGGTCGTGCCCTCGAACGCCTCGGCGGGCAGCAGCCTGGCGCGCACGAGCTGCTGAGTGATGGTCGAGGCGCCGCGGGGATTGCCCGAGAGGGTGTCGAGCCCGGCCGACACGATGCCGACCGGGTCGAAGCCCGGGTTGCTCCAGAAGTCCTTGTCCTCGATGGCCGTCGTGGCGTCGATGATCTCGCCCGGCAGCTGGTCGAAGGTCACGACTTCGCGCTTGAGTTCGCCGAGACGCGCCAACTCGATGCCCGTCCGGTCGGTGATGACGGTCTGCTGCTCGAACTCGATGTTCGTGAGGGCGGTCGCAGGATCGGGCAGACCCTCCGCATAGTGGTTGTAGGCGCCCACGGCGAAGACGGCGCCGGTCCCTGCGAGCAGGACCGTGCTGAGGAGCATGACGACAAGGACGGCGACGGCGATCCGACCGATGGTCGATCCAGCGCTGCCCCCACGCGGGCGACGCTGGAGCGCACGTCGATGGCGCTGGCGCCGCGCGAGGCTGGTTTGCATCTCTGGCCGCACGATAGCATAGGGGGCGTGCACGAATGCTTGCGCGCCTCCCGGTCTGTCGAGACGACTCGACACCTGACGCTGTGACGGCGGCGCCCGCGCGCGAGGGGCTGCTGGCGGAACTCGAGTGGCGTGGCATCCTCCATGCGACGACGCCCGGCCTGTCCGAGCGGCTCGCGAGCGGGGAGCCCATCGCGGGCTACATCGGCTTCGATCCGTCGGCGGATTCGCTCCACGTCGGGCACCTCGTGCCGATCTTCGGGTTGCTCCGGCTACAGCGCCATGGCGGCCGACCGATCGCCGTCGTCGGTGGTGGGACCGGCATGATCGGCGACCCGTCGGGGCGCTCGTCGGAGCGCAACCTGCTCGACCGCGAGACGCTCGCCGCGAACGTGACCGCGCTCCGGGCACAGCTGGAGCGGTTCCTGGACTTCACGCCGGGCGTCTCGGCAGCGGTCATGGTCAACAACCTCGACTGGCTCGGTAGCCTGTCATTGATCGAGTTCCTGCGCGACACGGGCAAGCACTTCACGGTCCCCTACATGCTCGCCAAGGACTCCGTCCAGGTCCGCCTGGAGCGCGGCCTGTCGTTCACCGAATTCAGCTACATGCTCCTGCAGGCGTACGACTTCGCCCACCTCCACCGTGCGATGGGCGTCGAGCTGCAGATGGGTGGCGCGGACCAGTGGGGCAACATCACGGCCGGTCTCGAGCTCATCAGGCGGACGAGCGGCGCAGGGGATGGCGGCGAGGGGTCGGCCAGGGGCGAACCGGCTCACGGCCTCGCGTACAAGCTGCTCCTGTCGCCATCCGGGACGAAGTTCGGCAAGAGTGACACCGGCGAATCGGTCTGGCTCGACCCGCGGCGGACGTCGCCCTACGCGTTCTACCAGTACTGGCTCAACACGGACGATCGGGACGTGGGCACGTTCCTGCGCTGGTTCACCGAGTTCGAGCGCGACCGGATCGAGGCGCTGGAGAGCGACATCGTCGCGGCGCCGGAGGCACGCATGGCCCAGCGCGCGCTCGCCCTTGACATCACGACACGAACGCACGGCGCCCCGGCGGCAACACGAGCGGTCGCCGACTCGGAGGCCAAGTTCTCGAGCGAATCGATCACCGACCCCGAGGCGCTGCGGTCGCTGCACGAGTCGGTCGGCGGGTTCGAGTTCTCTCCGTCGCAGCTGGCCGCCGGCAGTGCGTCATTGCTGGCCGGCGCGGGTCTGGTCGCGTCCAAGGGCGAGGCCCGGCGGATGATCGCGGGCGGCGGCGTGACGATCAACGGCCAGCGGGTGACGGATCCTGACTTCCGCCCGGAACCGATCGGCGGGGAGTGGCTCGACGTCCGACTCGGCAAGCGTCGTCGCGAGATCGGTCGCCGGATCGGCTAGCGGTCGCGCGCCGGGCGGTCAGCGGCTGTGACGAGCCTGGAGCGCCTCGACGACCGCTGACGGTGGCAGGTCGCGCTCGGCGAGCAGCACGAGGGCGTGGTACAGGAGGTCGGCGGTCTCGCCGGCCAGGGCCGCACGCGTCACGGTCCGGTCGCCTCCGGTCACCTCGGCCGTGGCGTCGTCCTTGGCCGCCATGAGCGTCTCGGTCGCCTCTTCGGTGACCTTGCGCCCGACCGCGTCCACGCCGCCGTCGAGCAGTCGCGACGTGTAGGAACCGGCCGGGCGTGTGGCGACGCGATCCCCGATGGTCGCCCACAGCGTCTCGAGCCACGCGAAGCCCTGGGTCGTCCGTTCGGCGGGTGCACCGTCCGGGTCGAAGCAGCTGCGCGCGCCGCGGTGGCAGGTCGGGCCGGCCGGGTCGACCGTGACAAGCAGCGCGTCACCATCGCAGTCGGGGGCGAGGCCGACGAGATGCAGGACGTTGCCACTCGTCTCGCCCTTGCGCCACAGCCGGTCACGGGAACGGGAGTGGAAGTGGACGTCGCCGGTCGCGATCGTCGCGGCGAGCGCATCGGCGTCCATGTAGGCGACCATCAGGACCCGGCCGTCGGTCGCGTCCTGGACGACCGCGGGGAGAAGCCCGTCGGCGCCGAACGTCACGGCAGGAGCGGCCGCACGGGTCGGATCCGTCACGCGACAGCCTCCTGGACGAGGCGCACCGGCAGCCCGGCCGCGGCCATCGCCGCCTTGACGTTCGCGATCGCATGGATGCGCCGATGGAAGATCGACGCCGCGAGTACGGCATCCGCGCCGCCGTCGCGGATCGCGGTCACGAAATCCTCCGGGCCGGCCGCGCCGCCCGACGCGATCACCGGCACCGACACGCTCGAGGTGATCGCCCGGAGCAGCGCCGTGTCGAAGCCGGACCCGGTCCCGTCCCGGTCGATCGAGGTGACGAGCAACTCGCCGGCGCCGAGGTCGACCGCGCGCAACGCCCAGGCGACCGCGTCGATCCCGGTCGGTTCGCGGCCACCGCGGACGACGACTTCCCACGCGTCGGGCGTCGTCGCGCGCGCGTCGATGGCGACCACGACCGCCTGGCGCCCGAACCGCCCGGCACAGCGGCTGATGAGCGTGGGCTCGGCGACGGCCGCGGTGTTGAGCGAGACCTTGTCGGCCCCCGCCCGGAGGACGTCGCGCATCTCGATGACTGTCCGGACACCGCCCCCGACGGTCAACGGGATGAACGCCCGGCGCGCGGTCCGTTCCACGATGTCCAGGAGCGTCGAGCGGCGCTCGGGGGCGGCCGTGATATCGAGGAACACGAGCTCGTCCGCGCCCTCGTTGGCGTAGCGCTCGGCGAGTTCTGGGGGATCGCCCGCGTCGACGAGATCGACGAACCGGGTGCCCTTGACCACGCGTCCGTCAGCGACGTCGAGGCACGGGATCACGCGGCGGCGGAGCATCAGGCGGCCCGGACCAGGTCGACGAAGTTCGCCAGCAGATGGAGGCCGTCGGGTCCGCTCCGCTCGGGATGGAACTGGACGCCGAGCATCGATCCGCGCGCGACGGCCGAGACGAACGGTCGGCCGTGTTCGGTCGTGGCCAGGACGGCCTCCGGGACCCCATCGGGGACGCCGACATACGAGTGGACGAAGTAGAAGTCGGTCCCGTTCGCGATCCCGTCGAACAACGGGTGGTCGCGGGTCGGTTCGACCTGGTTCCAGCCGATGTGCGGGAGGGTCGGGGCGTCCTCCAGCCGGACGGTCCGTCCCGGGAGCACCCCGAGCGTGGTCGCACCGTCCTCGTCGCTGCCGTCGAAGAGGAGCTGGAGTCCGAGACAGATACCGAAGAACGGCCGATCGGCACGGATCCAGTCACGGATCGGGCCGCTGAGGCCATGGCGGTCGAGCCTCGCCATCGCGGGCTCGGCCGCACCCACCCCGGGCACGATGAGCGCATCGGCGCCTCGTATCGCCTCGGCGTCGCGAACGAGGGCGACGTCGGCGCCGACCGTGGTCAGCGCCTGGTCGATGCTGACGAGGTTGCCCGCGCCGTAATCGACCACGGCGATGCGCGGGCGCGCCGTCATCCGAGCGCCCCCTTGGTGGAGGCGATCCCCTCACGACGCGGATCTGGCTCACAGGCGTCGCGAAGGGCGCGCCCGAGCGCCTTGAACGACGCTTCGGCCAGGTGGTGGTCATTGCGGCCGGAACCGGTCAGGTGGAGGGTGGCGCCCGCCGTCCGGGCGAACGCCTCGAGGGCATGTTCGACCAGTTGCAGCGGCAGACCGCCGGCGCGCTCGCCGCGGAACGGCAGGTCGATCACCGCGTACGGTCGGCCGCCGACGTCGACGGCGGCGGTCGCGAGCGACTCGTCCATCGGGACCGTGCTCTGGCCGAACCGCGCGATGCCGGCCCGGTCGGCCAGCGCCTCGGCGAAGGCCGCGCCGAGGACCAGGGCGACGTCCTCGACCGTGTGGTGCTCGTCGATCTGGAGATCGCCGTCGGCATGGATGGCGAGGTCGAACAGGCCGTGGTGCGCCATCGAGCCGAGCAGGTGGTCGTAGAACCCGATACCCGTATCGATCCCGGTGTGGCCAGTCCCGTCGAGGGCGAGCGTGATCGTGACGTCGGTCTCGTTGGTGGTACGGGCGATCGTCACGCGCCGGCCCTCGCGGGGCCCGATCTCGATGGCACCGAGCGGGGTCGTCATGGGGGCGTCTCCTTGGCGAGGTCGGTCGCCGCTTCGATGAGCCGGTCGTTCTCGCCGGGATCGCGGACGGTCAGGCGCAGGTGGTCGGCGAGCGGGTGCGCCGCACCGAACGTTCGCGGCACGAGGCCACGGCGGAGCAGTCCCTCCGCGACCCTCGCCGCGCGATCGGTCGACCCGAAGTCGACCAGCACGAAGTTGGTCACGGACGGACCGACGGACCAGCCGGCGGTTCGGAGGGCGCCGGTCAGCCGCGCCCGTTCGGTCGCGACACGCTCGAGGTTGGCGTCGAGGATGGCCGGGTCCCGGAGCGCTTCGGTGACCAGCGTGACCGACACGGTCGAGATCGAGCCCGGCGGACGGAACGGGTTCATCCGCGCGATCAGCTCTGGACGGGCCACCGCGAACCCGACGCGGAGGCCGGCCAACGCGTACGCCTTGCTGGCGGTCCGGACCACGATGAGGTTGGGATAGGCATCGCGCAGGCCGATCAGCGATGTCCCGACGAACTCGGCATAGGCCTCGTCGAGGACAACGATGGGTGCCGCGCGCTTGGCCGCGGCCGCCTCCTTCGTCAGGCCGGCCAGGAGCGCCGCGATCGTCCCGTCCGGCTCTGCCAGGGCCGTCGGGTTGTTCGGGCTGCACAGCCACACGACAGCCGCATCGCCCGCGGCGGCAAGGGTCGCCCCGAGGTCGAGAGCGAAGCCGGCGGCGGCAGGCAGCCGGGGGACGGCCACGACGGACGCCGCTCGTTGCTCCGTGAGGACGCGATACATCGCGTACGTCGGCGTGGGGACCACGGCGCGGCCGCCCGCCGGGATGAAGACCTTGCCCACGATGTCGAGGATCTCGTCGGCGCCCGCGCCCACGAGGATCTCCGCCGGCGTGACGCCATAGCGGGCCGCTGCCGCGTCGACCAGGCGTCGATAGTCGGTCGGTGGATACTCGGACAGGGGGGCCTCGAACCGCCCCGCGGCGAGCAGCCCGGCCATCAGCGCGGGCGGTGCCGGCGACGTGTTGAGGTCGAATTGGACGATGGTCGCGGGGTCCAGCCCGTAGCGGGCGGCGACCTCCTCGTCGGTCGCCTCCCAACTGTAGGAGGACGGCGCCGTCGGTGGATCGAACGTGACCGGCGTCGGGCTCACCGGGTCGGATCCTCGAACCTGATCTCGACGGCGTCACGGTGGGCGAGCAGGCCCTCGGTCTCGGCCAGGGTCGCCACGGTATCTCGGATCGAGGCGAGTCCGGCACGGTCGACGCGCTGGACCTGGACGAACTTGCCGTACGTCTCGACGGCGAGACCGCCTGACCCACGCGCGAGCCCACCGGTCGGCAGGACGTGGTTGGCGCCGGTGGCGTAGTCGCCCGCGGATTCGGGCGCCCATGGACCCACGAACAGCGAGCCGGCGTTCCGAAGGCGGGCGACCGTTGGTTCGAGCGGCTCGACGTCGACCGAGAGATGCTCGGGCGCGTACTCGTTGATGAAGTCGATGGCGGCTCCGAGCGTTGGCGCGAGCACGATGCGGCCATGGTCGCGCAGAGCGGCGGCGAGGATGGCTCGACGGGCCGCAGTCCCGAGCAGGCGGTTGACGGCGACCTCGACGGCGTCGGCAAAGGCCTCGTCCATGGTGACCAGGATCGCGGGCGAATCCGGTCCGTGCTCGGCCTGGGTGATCAGATCGGCCGCGACGCGTCGTGGGTCGGCGGGCGGGGCGGCAAGAACCATCCCCTCCGAGGGCCCGGCCGGGAGGTCGATCGCGACTTCGCCGCAGACCTCGATCTTCGCGGCCGTGACCCAGGCGTTGCCGGGCCCGACGATCCGGTCGACCGGCTCCAGGCCCGCCTCGGGTAGCCCGTACGCGAGCGCCCCGATGGCCTGCGCGCCGCCGGCGACGACGAAGGCATCGACCTCGAGCAGGCCCGCGGTCCCGAGGAGCACCGGATCCGTGCGCCCGGACCGGTCTGCCGGTGAGGCGACGACGACTGCGCCGACCCCAGCGACGCGAGCCGGGACGACGGTCATGACCAGGGACGACGGGTACGGCGCGGATCCGCCGGGCACGTAGGCGCCGACACGGGCCAATGGCGTCCACCGACGCTCGATCTCGATCCCGGAGGCGACCGTCGTCCGCGTCGAAGTCGGTCGCTGGGTCTCGGCGAACCGCCGGACGTGGTCGATGGCCTGGTCGAGCGCCCGGCGCGTGCGCGCGTCGAGGCCGTCGCGGGCACCACGCAGGTCGGCGAGGTCGAGCAGCAGGCGTCCATCGGACCGGCCGCCGCCGACGGCTTCGTTGGCATCGCGAACCGCGGCGTCGCCCCTTGCGCGGACGGCCGTGAGGGTCGCCCGGGCGGCGTCGCGGACCGCGGGATCCGGGACGGCACCGCGATGGACGAGCGCCGCTCGGTCGAAACCTGCATCCGGGTCGCCGGCCGCTGCCGCCCCGAGGTCCAGTCGCCGCAGTCGGAGCGCCGGCGTCGCCTGGTCGGTGGTCGCGGTCACGGGACGATCTTCTCGATGGGGAGGACGAGGATGCCCGACGCACCGGCCGCCTTGAGTCGCGGTAGCAGGCCCCACACGTCGTCCGCCCCGACGACCGAGTGGATCGCGATCATCCCGGCGTGGGCGAGCGGGATCACGGTCGGGGATTCGAGGGCCGGCAGCAGTCGTTCCAGCTCGGCGAGTCTGGGAGCCGGCGCGTTCATCATCAGGTACTTGCGCCCACGGGCGGCGATCACAGCGCTGAGCATCGTGTCGATGGCGGCGAGATCGGCCTTCCGTTCCCGATCGGCATCGGGATTGGCGATGAGGATAGCCTCGGATTCGAGGACATCGCCGACCTGGCGCAGGCCGTTCATGACGAGGGTCGAGCCGGTCGAGACCAGATCGACGATGCCCTCGGCAAGTCCGAGACGCGGCGCGACCTCGACCGCACCGGAGATCGGGATGATCTCGACGGCGATGCCCCGCTCCTCGAAGAACCGGCGGGCGGTGTTCGGGTGAGCCGTCGCGACACGCAGGCCGGCGAGATCCTCCACGGTCCGGTACGGCGCGTCGTTCGGGACGGCGGCGGCCAGCCGACACCGGCCGTAGCCGAGCGAGCGGATGCGTGGGAGCTCGGCGCCCGTTTCGCTCAGGAGGTCGATACCGGTGATCCCGAGATCGGCGACGCCATCGCCCACGAACTCGATGACGTCGTTGGTGCGGACGAACAGGATGTCGAGTTGGTAGTTCTGGACGATCGAGACCAGGCTCCGGTCGTGCTCCTCGAACATGAGGCCGGCGTCGTGGAGGAGCCGGAGGGTAGGCTCCACCATCCGTCCCTTGTTGGGGATCGCCAGGCGCAGACGGGTCCTCACCGTTCGCTCCCGGTCGGGTAGGGGACGGTGCGCCCGCGTGACGACGCGTCGAGCCTGTCCAGCATCGCGCGGTAGCCACCTTCGCCGTGGTTCAGCCACGACGCGATGCGGGTGATGGTGGCCGTGCTCGCCCCGGTCGTGCGCGAGATCTCCGCGTAGTGCAGGCCCCCGTCCAGCATCCGCACGACGGCCCATCGTTGTGCCATGTCGCGCAGCTCATTCAAGGTGCACAGGTCGCGAAAGAAGCGCTCGGCCTCGTCGGTCGTCTCGAGTCGGAGCACGGCGTTGAACAGTGCCTCGACGTCATCGGTCTTCCAGTCGTCGGCCATGGTCGCCGTCATCCCTCCGCTCGCGTCACGCGAGCATCGTAGTAGCGTATTAGCGTGCTACTACGTTATCATCCAGTCATGGCCGATGCAAGACGCTTCGACGTCATGCCCGCGATCGACCTTCTGGACGGACGCGTCGTGCGGCTGGAGGCTGGTGACTTCGATCGCGAGACGACCTTCTCGAACGACCCGGCGGCGGTCGCGGACGGGTTCGTAGGGCAGGGGGCCCGTTGGCTGCATGTCGTCGATCTGGACGCCGCGAAATCCGGGTCGGTCACAAACGGGTCGGCGCTCGGGTCGATCGTCGATGTCGTCGGCGATCGCGCCCTCGTCGAGGTCGCCGGGGGCTTGCGGACCGAATACGTCGTGGACGCCGCCTTCGAGCGGGGAGCGCAGCGTGCGGTGATCGGGACCGCGGCGCTCCGGGATCCGGCCTTCGTCGGTCGCCTCCTCGATAGGCACGGCGCCGCTCGGATCGCGGTCGCGATCGACGTTCGTGACGGCCGCGCGGTCGGCCACGGTTGGACGAACGATGCTGATGCGGTCGATGTGGCCGACGCGGTCGAGCGCCTGGCGGGCGTCGGCGTCGAGACCTTCGAGGTGACCGCGATCGAGCGCGACGGGCTGCTGGAGGGACCGGACCTCGCGCTCTGCGAACGGCTCGTCGGTCTTGGTCAGGGCTCGATCATCGCATCGGGCGGGATCGCCACGATGGACCATCTCGCAGCCGTCCGCGCCATCGGCTGTTCGGGCGCGATCATCGGGCGAGCGCTCTACGAGGGTCGCCTCGACGTGCGCGGCGCCATCGCCAGGTTCGACCGACCGTGACTGCCGGACACCATCGACATATGGCGATGCCCTGGATGGGCGAACGTCCATCGTCTGCATCGCGGGCACGGCCGAGGATGTCCCACTCAGGCTGACCTCGGCCGACTGTCCACAGCCATGCACAGGGAGAAGCTCGTGCGCCCACTCGCTCGGATCGGCGGATTCGCCCCGATCGACCCGGTCCTTTCGACCAGCCCGACCGTTGTCTCGGCACCCCCCATCACGATGCGATCGCCGGGTGTCGTGGCCATCGGGCTTGGCCTCGTCCTGTTCAACATCGCTGCCGCGATGCTGGCGATCCAGGAGCGATGGCCGGCTGCCTTCGGTATGACCCCGGATCCCGACCATGTCGCCCGGGACGCCGTGATCGTCGGGACCGCGATCTCGGCGCCGGTCGCGCCGCTCGTGGCGCTGATCGCGTTCATCCTCCTCGCACAGGCACGGGCTCGGTCGGCGCGGATCGTCGGCTACCTCGGCACGATCGTCGTCGCGCTGCTCTTCGTGGTCGGCACGGTCGGTGAACCGACGCTCGTGCATCCTGAGTCGGCCCTCGAGGAGGCGATCCATCTGCTCGGGCTGGCGCTTGCGACGGTGCTCCTCGTGGTCGGCGTTCGGGGCCTCGCGGGCCTCCGATCTCGTCGGTGACTCGCGTGGTCCTCGGTCAGTGGCCGCCGCTGGCCGCCAGCTCCTTCTGGTGCGCCTCGATGACCTTCTCGGCGATGTGCCCGGGGACATCGTCGTAATGGTCGAGCGTCATCGTGAATGACCCGCGGCCCTGGGCGAGGGAACGCAGTTCCGTGGCGTAATTGGCCATCTCGGCGAGCGGCACGTGCGCGCTGATGATCTGGATGTCGCCATCTGAATCCATCCCGAGGACCCGGCCCCGCCGGCCGTTGAGATCGCGGTTGACCTCGCCCATGTACGCATCGGGGACACGGATGTCGACCGCCATGATCGGCTCCAGCAACGCCGGCTTGGCGTGGTGGACGCCGTCCTTGAGTGCCATCGACGCGGCGATCTTGAACGCCATCTCGTTCGAATCGACCGGATGGAACGAGCCGTCGTAGAGGGTGGCCTTGAAGTCGGACAGCGGGTAGCCCGCGAGCACCCCACCTTCGGCCGCCTCGCGGATCCCCTTCTCGACGCCGGCGAAGAAGCCCTTCGGAACCGCCCCGCCGACGACGCGCTCCGCGAACTCGACACCACCGTCGGGGTTCGGCTCCAGCTCGAGCCACACATCGCCGAACATCCCGTGACCGCCGGTCTGCTTCTTGTAGCGACCGTGGACCTGGGTCTTGCCGCGGATCGTCTCCTTGTAGGGCACGCGCGGCACATGGGTGACGATGGCCGCCCCGAACTTGCGCTTGAGCCGCTCGATGATGACCGCGGTGTGGGCCTCGCCCATCGTGCGCAGCACCTGCTCGCCGGTCGTGCTGCGTTCGAGGCGAACGGTCGGCTCCTCTTCCAGCATCCTGGCCAGCGCCGGCCCCATCTTGTCGAGGTCGCCCTTGGTCTGCGGCTCGATCGCGAGCGTCAGCGACGGCGCCGGGAACTCGAGCGGGGACAGCACCAGCGGCTTCTCCCGGCCCCCGAGCGTGTCGCCGGTCTCCGTGACGGTCAATTTGGCGACCGCACCGATCTCGCCTGCCTTGAGCTCGCCGATCGGTTCCTGTTCCTTGCCGTGCAGCAGCAGCAGCTGGCCGATCCGCTCGTCCTCGTTCCGGGTCGAGTTCCAGACATGGGCCTGCGAGTGGAGCGTCCCCGAAAGGATCCGCAGGTAGGTCAGCCGGCCGACGAACGGGTCGGCGGTCGTCTTGAACACCCGCGCCAGGAGAGGCCCGGACTCGTCGGCGGGCACCTCGACGGTCGCGCCCGCCTTATCGGCCGTCTTGACCGCTGCTTCGTCGGCCGGGGACGGCAGGTACCGGACGATCGCGTCGAGCAACCCACGCAGACCGATGCCCTTGGTCGCGCTCCCGACCAGCACCGGCGCGAGGACCGAATCCTTGACACCCTTGCGCAGGCAGGCCTCGAGCTCCGGGTCCGAGATCTCCTCGCCTTCGAGGTACTTGGTCAGGACGTCGTCGTCAGCCTCGGCCGCCGCCTCCAGCAACTGGTCCCGCCGTCGCGCGACCTCGGCGGCCAACTCGTCCGGGATCGGGATCTCGACTTCCTTGCCACCCTCGAGCCGCCAGGCCTTGCGATGCACGAGGTCGACATAGCCCTCGAACGACTCGGCCGCTCCGATCGCGATCTGCAGCGGCGCGATCTTGTCGCCGAAGCTCGCGCGGAGGGCATCGAGCGCGGCCGTCGGGTCGGCGTTCTCGCGGTCGCTCTTGTTGATAAAGAAACACGCCGCGGAGCCGGTCGAACGTCCCAGCGCCACGGCGTGCTCGAGGCCGGCCTCGACGCCGCCCGAGGCATCCATCACGAACAGCGCCCCGTCGGTTGCGGCGAACCCTTCGATGACGTCGGCGATGAAGTCCGGATAGCCGGGCGTGTCCACCAGCGAGATCCGCGTCCCGTCCGATTCGAACGTCCCGACCGCCAGGCTCAGCGACTCCTTGCGCTTCTGTTCCTCGGGCTCGAAGTCGAGATGCGCCGTCCCGTCGTCGACTCGTCCCAGTCGAGGGATGGCCCCCGCCCTGAAGAGCAACTGCTCGGCCAGCGTCGTCTTGCCGGACCCTGCGTGGCCCGCCAGGACGACGCTGCGAAGGTGTGGGAGGTCGACACTCTTCATGGTCATCGGCTTCGTCGGTCCTTCCTGCTGGTGGGGGACACGGAACGTCCGGGGGAGCGCGGGGTGGGGCCATGATAGTCCGCTATACTGCGGCCCGCGATGTCAGGTCATTCCAAGTGGTCCACGATCAAGCGCCAGAAAGGCGTCACCGACGCCAAGCGCGGTGCCCTGTTCACGAAGGTCGCACGCGAGATCAGCGTCGCCGCGCGACAGGGTGGTGGTGACCCGGACGCCAACTACCGACTCCGTCTCGCGATCGAGAAGGCGCGTTCGGTCAACATGCCAGCCGACAACATCAAGCGGACGATCGACAAGGCGACCGGTGGCGGCGAGGCCGAACAGTACGAGGAGATCGTCTACGAGGGCTACGGCCCAGGTGGCGTGGCGGTCCTCGTCGAAGCCCAGACCGACAACCGCAACCGGACCGCCGCCGAGGTCCGCTCGATGTTCACGAAGTCGGGCGGCCAATTGGCTGGCGCGGGTGCCGTGGCCTGGCAGTTCGAGCCGCGCGGGCTGATCGAGGTCGTACGGGCGGGCGTCGACGCGGACGAGGTGACGCTGGCGGCCATCGATGCCGGGGCCGAGGACGTCGATGCCGACGGCGACGAGACGATCGAGATCTACACCGCGCCGAGTGAGCTCGAGCCGGTACGCAAGGCGCTCGAGGCCGCCGGGGTCCCGGTCGACTCGGCCGAGTCCACGATGATCGCCAAGCAGACCGTCGAGCTCGACTCCTCCAAGGCGCGCCAGGCGCTCCGCCTGGTCGAGCTGCTCGAGGACCTCGACGATGTCCAGCGGGTGACCGCGAACTTCGACATCCCCGAAGACGTCTACGCCGAGGTCGCCGGGTGAAGGTCCTCGGGATCGACCCGGGGACGGCCGCTCTTGGCTACGGGATCGTCGACCGCAACGGCGGGCGCCTGCGGGAGGTCGACCACGGTTGCCTCACGACCAGCCCGGACCTGTCGATGCCGGAGCGGCTGCTCCAGATCCACGCCCTGGTCGACGAACTCATCGCCCTCCACCAGCCCGACCTGATGGGCGTCGAGCGCCTGTTCTTCTCGCGCAACGTCCAGACGGCACTCGGCGTCGGCCAGGCGCGCGGCGTCGTGCTGCTCGCGGCCGCGCAGCACGGCACGCCCGTTCGCGAGGCGACCCCGAACGAGGTCAAGAGCGCGATCACCGGCTACGGCGCGGCGGACAAGGAGCAGGTGGGGCGGATGGTCCAGCTGGTGCTTGGCATGAGCGAACGGCCTCGCCCGGACGATGCGGCCGACGCACTGGCCATCGCGACCTGGGTCGCCAACACCGATCGCGGCGGGGTCCTCGCAACGGCGTCGGTGCTCGACCGGGCCGCGGTCGCCCCGATCACCCGCGGTGAGACCGGCTACGAGCGGGCGGTTCGCGAGGCCCTGGCCGACGAGCGGCCGCACCCCGCATCCAAGCGCACGGCCTCGTAGGACCGCCCGCCACCGTGCTCGCCTCGGTCGAGGGGATGGTCGGTGCCGTTGCGGCCGACTCGCTGGTCATCGAGGTCGGCGGCCTCGGCTACCGGGTGTTCGCAGCCCCGGCGGTGCTTGCCTCGGCGCAACCGGGTGGGCGGCTCAAGTTGCACACCTACCACCTGGTCCGCGAGGATCAGCAGGCGCTGTACGGCTTTCGCTCGGTCGAGGAGCTCGGCTTCTTCACGCTCCTGCTGACCGTCAACGGCGTCGGTCCCAAGGTCGCCCTCGCGATCGTCGGGTCGCGCCCGACGCCCGACCTCCAGCTCGCGATCATGGCCCAGGACCAGGCCGTCCTGGTGTCGATCCCGGGGATCGGCAAGAAGCTCGCCGAGCGGATCATCTTCGAGCTGAAGGAGAAGGTCGCGGCGGCCGGTGTCTCCGTCTCGGGGACCAGTGCGCTCGGCGCCGCCGCCGGCGAGGGCGAGATCGTGGCCGCACTCCAGGCGCTCGGGTACTCCCTGGCCGAAGCTCGGGAGGCGTCGCGGGCGGCGCTGGCGGAAGTCGGCGTCGGCAGCACGCTGGAGGACCGCGTCAAGGCGGCCCTCCGAAGCCTCTTGCGCGACTAGGTATCGTTGCGCGACCGTCCGGGGTCCCGAGGGTCTGCCATGAGCCGAATGCATCGATCCATCGCCGGCCTCTTCATCGTTTCGCTCGTTGCCGGCTGCTCGGGGAGTGGCGGCGGTCCGGGCGCTTCGGGCGCTTCGGGCGCTGCCGTCGCCTCAGCATCGGGCGCGAACGCGGTGCCGTCGGTGGGCGTTGCTGCGACGCCATCACCCGCGCCCACGGCGTCGCACGCGCCGACGGCGCCGGCGTCGCCGTCCGCCAAACCGGCTGCGACGCCCAAGGCATCGGGCGTCCTGTACGACCCCGATGCCGATGCACGAGCCGAGATCGTCGCGGCACTCGCAGCGGCCAAGGCCGACGGCAAGCGCGTCCTGCTGGACTTCGGGGCCGATTGGTGTCCCGACTGCCACGTGCTGGCGGCGTATCTCGACGGCCCGGCCGGCCGGAAGCTCGTCGACACGTCGTTCCACGTGGTGTCCATCGATGTCGGCTACTGGGACCATAACCTCGATGTCTCCGCGGCCGCCGGCGATCCGATCACGAAGGGGATCCCGGCCGTGGTCGTCGTCGAGGCCGACGGGACGATCGTCGGATCGACGGCCGATGGCTCGCTCGCGAACGCCCGGACGATGACCGAGAAGGACGTGCTCGCGAAGCTGGCGGCCTGGGCGCCGTGATGGTCGGGGGTCGTCGGAGCGGTCGCGGGTCGGCGCGGTGGGCGGTCGGGACGGCTCGGTCCGTCCGGGGCGCCTGGATCGCGGCGGGTCTTGCGGTGGCGCTCGGATGCCTGTCGCTGGCTGGTTGCGGGGGGCCGGCCGCCAGGGCCATCAGGTTCGATGACGCTCGGGTCGAAGTGCATGCGGCCGTCGAGCCCCTGCTCGATGGTCAGATGGTCGTCGTGGCGCAGTTCCGACCGACCGAGTCGAACGTCCATCTCTATGGCCAGGAACTGCCCGACGGCGGCATCGACGGCGCCGGGCGGCCGACGCGTCTCGTCGTCGACGACCCGGCGTGGCGAACCGTCGGTGCGACCACGTCATCCGTGGCGAGCCGGCCCGTCAGCCTGGCCGGCTTCGACACGCCGTTCGCGACCTACCCCGACGGCCCGGTCACGCTCCGCCAGGTGATCGAGCCGACCGGGGTCCCCGCCACCGACGGCACGGTCCAGGTGAAGGTCACGTTCATGGCGTGCTCGTCCGCCGGGCTCTGCTACAAACCGGTCGAGGGCGAGGTCGTCGATCTGCCGCTCGAATAGCAGCAGTCGGGGCCTGGGCGTGGGCGCCGCCCGCGCCGCCCCTGGGGCCCGTGTCCACGTCCGCTATGCCTGGTGGTCATACACGCAGCGCAACGAGGCCGATAAAACCCGATTCGGGTGCACCGGTACCGTCGATTTACGCTCGTTCGAGGTGAGCGCCGCTTGGAAACGACGCTTATGGCCAGGAAACAGCCGGATGGTATGCGTGGCGGTCATATCGGGCGCCTCAAGCGGCACGCGTGGTCGTCGGGCCACGCAGGCGCTATGGCCGGGCCAGAACCGCGCAGGGCCGCGCCGCCGCTAGTCCGCCAGCCCGACGACCCCAACGTCGAGCCCGAGCCGGACCGCGATGGCCGCGGCCTCGGTCCGTGATTCCACGCCGAGCTTGCCCAGGATGTGGGAGACGTGGACCCCGGCCGTGCTCTCGCTGATGTAGAGGGTCTCCGCGATCCGCCGGTTCGTGTAGCCCTCGGCAACGAGCGCGAGCACCTCTCGCTCGCGGACGGTCAGCCCGAACGGGTCCGCCGGCGCGACCGGCGCCGCCTCGACTTCTTCGGCCGCCCCACCCCCATCCCCGAACGCGAGATCGATCCGGAGACGCCGGCCGAGGCCCCCGATGACCGACGCCAGCGGTGAGGCGCCGATCGTCACCGCGATCCGATTGGCCTCGCGAAGCGGTTCGGCCGCAGCCGTCGCATCGCTGCGTTCGGCCCAGGCCTCGGCGGCCCGCCACAGCACATACGACTCCAGGAACGGGGCCGGCCGTGCGGCGAGGGCCGGACGGATCGCCTCCCAGTGCGCGGGGTCGTCGTCGCCGGCGGCTCGCGCGAGTTCCGCGGTGCAAAGCGCCATCCGCCAGCCGATCTCGTGGGTCGCGAGCGCATCCATCTCGGTGAGACGTGCCGTCGACGCTCGGTAGTGGTCGATCACGTCGCGGGCGGCGGCCACCGCGGCCTCCACGCCCGCAGCATCCCGCGAGGCGCGTGCCTTGGCGGCGATATCCGCGGCCGCGTGCACCGCAGGCAGGACGAGCTGACCCAGGATGATCGCGTCGTCCCGCTCCTTGAGGCGGTCGAGCCCCCCGCGCGCGACGGTCAGTGCGGCCTCGGGCCGACCGTCCCACAGCGCGATCTCCGTGCCGAACGAGTGCAGGTCGATCACGAACTGGGCGTCGTCGAGATCGCCGGCCTCGGATGCGGCCGTCTCGAGATGCCGGCGGGCGCCGACCAGGTCACCGGTCCGGACAGCCAGGTGGGCGAGCGTGGCATGCAGATGGATCGTGCTGATCCCCGGCCGACCTCGGGCGACATTCCGTTCCAGGAGTTCGGCGGCCTCCGGGTATCGCCCGAGCTCGAGCAGCATCGCCGCGGCGTTGACCTCGAGGAAGGTCTGGAAACTGAGTTCGCTGCCGTACCGCCGCGCGCTGTCCGCGCCGGCCCGCGACACTTCGAGCGCCTCCTCGACGAAGCCGCCCATCTCGAGGACGCTTCCGAGGTTCGCGTAGGCGCGCGGGATCGCGGTCGGGTCGTCGGCCGGACTGGTGAGCTCGAGCGATCGTCGCAGCAGATCGATCCCGCCGGCGATGTTGCCGAGCGTCGCGAGGTCGACGCCAAGGATGTTCATGGCGTGCGATTCGATGGCCTGGTCGCCGATCGTGCGGGCGCTCGCGATGGCCCCTTCCGCGAACTTGACCGACTCGCCGGAGCGACCGGCCAGCATCAGGTTCTGGGCAAGACCCTCGAGCACCCGGGCCTGTTCCCTCGACGGCGGAGACTCGGAAAACAGTCCGACCGCCTCCTCGAGAAGGCGGATCGATGTCGCCGTATCGCCGGCCAGCCAGGCCGCGAAGCCCAGTCGTTGGCGCGCCCTGGCCCGACGCTCCCTGTCGCCATCGGGCCCGACCGCGAGGTCGACGAGCTCCACCGATCGGCGCGCCAGGGCCACCGCTCGTGCGGCGTCGCCGACGAGCGTCGCAGCCGCGCTGGCGTCGTCGTACAGGTCGCCAAGGTCGCGGTCGGTCGGGCGGTCGTCGGCGGAGACATCGTCCCAGAGCTCGATCGCGCGTTCGTATTGGCGGGCCGCCTCGGCATAGGCGTAAACGGAGCGAGACGCGTCGCCTGCCTCGATCGAGGCGCGGAACGCGCGAGCGGGCTCATGCGCGGCCATCCAGTGATGGGCGAGCTCCACGAGGCGGCCGGCCGTGGCGATGCCGCCGCCAGCGGGTCGGGCGTCGATGGCACGCGCATACGCGGCGTGCAGCCGGCGGCGCTCCGACGGAAGCAGGTCGTCGTACGCGGCCTCCTGCATCAGCGCGTGCCGGAACTGGTAGCGCTCGACCTGACCATCGAGATCCACCACCAGCAGCTGGGCGGCGACCGCCTCCCGCAGTGCCGAACCCAGGTCGGCCTCGGACAGCCCGCACACCTCGGCCAGGACGTCGTGGTCGACCTGTCGGCCGGCAACGGCGGCGATCTCGACGAGCCGTGCCGAGGCCTCGGACGCGGTCGACAGCCGGACGAGCAGCACGCCGCGAAGCGTCTCGGGCATCCGTTCTCGCGATCGTCCACCCGCGTCGACGGCCGCGACCAACTCCTCCGCGAAGAATGCGTTCCCGTCAGAGCGGCGGGCGATCGAGTCGACCATGTCAGGGGACGGCGGCGCATCGGCGATGGCGGTCAGCAACTCGACCAGCTCGGCACGCTCGAACCGTTCGAGGTCCATCCGCTCGACGCGTGGCTGCCGCTCGACCTCGGCCAGCCAGGTCGTGAGCGGGTGACGACGGTTCAGCTCGTCCTTCCTGAACGTGGCGACCATCAGCAATCGCTCATCACGAACGTTCCGAGCCAGGAACGCGAGCAGATCGCGGGTGGAGCGGTCGGCCCAGTGCAGGTCCTCGATGACGAGCAGGACCGGCGTCGCCTCGCCCAGTCGGCCGAGGATACGGAGCAGGCCCTCGAAGATCCGGACCTGGAGCCATCCGGGCTGTGCTGCGGGCAGGGCCGCGTCGCCCGGCATCTCGACCAGCTCAGGCACGAGGCGGGCGAGTTCGGGCAGGCCGGACCCGGCGGCTGCGGCGATCCGGGAGGCGTCGACCTGGTGGGTCAGCGCCCGGAGCGCCTCCACGATCGGGCCGAAGGGCAGGCCGTCGTCGCCGAGCGCGACCGAGCCACCTTCCAGCACGAGCCAGCCGTCGGTTCGCAATCGCGTCGCCGCCTCGGCGACGAGACGGCTTTTGCCCACGCCGGCTTCGCCTCCGACCAGCGCGAGCGTTGCGCGCCCAGACGCGACGAGATCGGCCGTCGAGACGAGCGCACGAAGCTCATGGTCCCGGCCGATGAACACGGGGCTGGAGACGCGTCGCGCCATGCCCCGGATGATAGGCCCTGGTCGCCGCCCGTCCGCGATCGAATCCGGGCGGCGACCGATGGTGATCACGCGCCCTGTGAGCCCGTCGTGCGGGCGGCGGGGCTCGAGCCACCGACGTGGAAGTGGACGACGGCAGAGCCGGCGCCGCGCAGGATCTTGGCGAAGTTGCTGATGCCGCCCCGCGCGAGACCAGGCCGCTGCTCACCACCGGAGCGGGCGGCCCGCTCGAGGGCGCGTTGCGCCATGGCTCGTTCGCGATCCTGCTCCCACATCGCGAGATACGTTTCCGGATGCTGGTACAACATGGCGGGTCTCCGTTCGCTGCGACCCCGGGGGTGAGGTCGATGTCGACACGCTACGGGCGGACCGGCCCTCCGGACATCGAGCGCTCTCCCCATAGGAGGGGGCATCGACCCTTCATTTCGGGCGCTCGTTCGCGAAACGGGCCCTTTACTGGGGCCACGGACCTTTACGGTCGGCGGCCCGCGAGGGCATCGGCATGGCGGCCGCGTGGGTCGATCGAGGCTCGTCCCGGACGCGCGGCGAGTTCCGCGAGGCTCTGGTTGTCCAGGATCTCGAGCATCGCATCGCGCACGTCGATCATCGTGTCCCGCAGCGAGCAGGTCGCCTCATCCGGACAGGAGCAAGGCTCGTAGTAGCGCAGGGAGACGCACCCGAGCGGAGCCAACGCACCGTCGAGCAGGCGAATGACCCGCCCGACCGTCACGGTCGATGGGTCCGCCGCGATCGCGTACCCGCCGTGCGCCCCGAGGGTCGTGCGGACGATCCCGGCGTGCTTGAGCGTGGCCATGATCTGCTCCAGGAACTTGACCGGCAGCCGATTGCGTTCGGCCAGGCTGGCCAGGGGGACCGGTGGATCGCCGTCGTGACGGACCAGGTCGACGATCGCGCGCAGGCCGTATTCGGAGCGGCGGGACAGACGCATCGCGTCATCCTAGCGACGAATCCCTACTCGAGTAGTGGGAGTTCGGACGTATCAGAACATCCGTGCGATATGGCCCGACGCATGCTAGACTCGCGCCCGATGGCCGACGACCTTTCGCGCATCCTCTCGGCGGACCTCGAGGACGAAGGCGACCTCGTCGTCGAAGGCACCCTTCGACCGAGGACGCTCGACGAATACATCGGCCAGCGCGAGGTCAAGGCCAACCTGTCGGTGCTGCTGACCGCCGCGCGCGGGAGGGGAGAGGCCTCGGATCACGTCCTCCTGTACGGACCGCCCGGTCTCGGCAAGACGACGCTGGCGACGATCATCGCCCGCGAACTCGGGGTCAACGTCAAGTACGCCTCCGGCCCGGCCATCGAGCGCGCCGGGGACCTGGCCGCGATCCTGACCTCGCTCGAGGAGCGGGACGTCCTGTTCATCGACGAGATCCATCGCCTCAACCGGGCGGTCGAGGAGATCCTGTACCCCGCCATGGAGGATTACGCCCTCGACGTCATGATCGGCAAGGGCCCGTCGGCGCGCTCGCTCCGACTCAGCCTCAAGCCGTTCACGGTCGTCGGGGCCACGACGCGCGCCGGCCGGATCAGCAGCCCGTTGCGCGACCGGTTCGGAGCGACCTACCGGCTCGACTTCTACACGGACGACGATCTCGCGGCCATCGTCGAGCGCTCGGCGACGATCCTCGCGGTCACCATCGAGCCCGCCGCCATCCGTGCGATCGCCCGACGCGGACGTGGCACGCCGCGCATCGTCAACCGCCTGCTCAAGCGCGTCCGCGACCACGCCCAGGTCCACGGTGACGGACACGTCGACGAGGCGACCGCGACGGCCGCCATGCGGGCCATGGAGATCGACGACGAAGGGCTCGACTCGACCGACCGCAAGCTCCTCGCCGCGATCGTCCAGAAGTTCGCGTCCGGTCCGGTCGGCGTCGCGGCACTCGCCGCGGTCCTGTCCGAGGAGATCGAGACGATCGAGGACGTGTACGAACCGTTCCTGCTGCGGCTCGGGTTCATCGATCGGACGCCGCAGGGTCGGATCGCGACCGACCTCGCTCGCGCGCACCTGTCGGCCCTCGGCTACGAGATCCCGCCGCCGCGCCGGACCGAACCCGGGATGCCCGGATTGTGGGACCTTCCCGCGGTCGCGGATCCGCCCGAGGCACCCGACGCGTGACGCCTCCACATACCGGCGCGGCGGGCTTCGAGGTCGAGGTCCAGCCGCCGACCGATGGCACGACGCGGGCACGTGCCGGGCGACTGACCCTCACCCATGGCGTCGTGGAGACGCCGCAGTTCATGCCGGTCGGCACCAACGCGACGGTCAAGGCCATGTCGCCCGACGACATCCGCGACACCGGCGCCTCGATCATCCTGGCCAACACCTACCACCTGTACCTCCGCCCGGGTCACGAGCGGATCGCCCGCCTTGGCGGCCTCCACCGGTTCATGGACTGGGACGGCCCGATCCTGACCGATTTGGGTGGCTTCCAGGTCGTGTCGCTGGGCGACCTGCGCGTCGTCGACGAGGACGGCGTGTCGTTCCGCAGCCACCTCGATGGGTCGCTGCATCGCTTCACGCCGGAGCTCGCGGTCGGTGTCCAGGAGGCCCTCGGCTCGGACATCGCGGTCGCCCTCGATCAACCCGTGTACCCGTCATCGCCGCGGACCGTCGTGGCCGAGGCCACCGAGCGCACGCACCGCTGGGCGGAGCGGTCGCTGGCCGCGCACCAGCGGGCCGACCAGGCGATCTTCGGCATCGTCCAGGGGGGCCTGGAGCCCGACCTGCGTGCCGCCTCGACCCGGTTCATCGCGGGGCTGCCGTTCGATGGCATCTGCATCGGCGGGCTGGCCGGCGACGAGACGCCCGAGCAGCGCGACGCGGCCCTGGACGTGGTGGTCCCGCTCCTGGCCGACGACCCGCGCCCGCGTTATCTCATGGGCCTCGGGTCGCCGGCGGACCTGCTCGAGGCCGTCCATCGCGGCGTCGACCTGTTCGATTCGGTGCTGCCCGCGCGGGTCGCCCGGAACGGGCAACTGTGGATCCCCGGGGGCCACCTCAACATCCGGAATCAGCGCTATCTCGACGATCCGGAGCCGATCCAGGATGACTGTCCGTGCCTCGCCTGCCGGCGCTTCTCGCGGGCGTATCTCGCCCACTTGTTCCGTGCCCGGGAGCTGCTCGCGTACCGGCTCGCGACTTGTCACAACCTGACCTTCACCCTAGACTTCATGGCGAGGATCCGTGCTGCGATCCGGACCGGGACCTTCCCCGCCTCGATGACCGACCTGCGCCTTCGCGCGGGCCGGGTGAGCGGCAGTGAAGTGGCCGAGAAGTCGGCGTGAAGGATCGATCGGTAGTCTGCAAGACGACGCGGAGGCGAAGCGATGGGCTCGCGAGATCGACCCGGCAAAGAGGCCAAGAAGAAGCCGAAGGCCAAGAGCGCCCAACCCAGCCTGTCACCGCTTTCGGAGCCCCCGCAGAACGTCGAGGTGATCCGGAAGCCGCGCAAGGAACGGCACGTCGTCGAGGACGACGGGGAGGAAGGCTGATCGACCGGCGGGTGCCATCGTGGTCCGCTCCGGCGAGTGGTCCCAGGGATCGGATGAGGAGCGTGACGGACAGATGGCGATGACAGACGAGCGAACGGCCGAGCGCGCGGCAGCCGAACGAAGCAAAGCGGTCGATGCCGCCCTGGTGTCGATCGAGAAGCAGTTCGGGCGTGGCGCGATCATGAAGCTCGGATCGCGCGAGAAGCTCGTCCTCGACACGATCCCGACCGGCTCGATCGCGCTGGACCTGGCCCTCGGCGTGGGCGGAATCCCGCGCGGACGGATCACCGAGATCTTCGGTCCGGAATTCGTCGGGCAAGACGACGGTCTGCCAGCATGTCCTGGCCGAGGCACAGGCTCGCGGCGGGGTCGTCGCCTTCATCGATGTCGAGCACGCGCTCGATCCCGGGTATGCCCGCGCCTGCGGCGTCAACGTGGATGAGCTGCTGGTCAGCCAGCCCGACACGGGCGAGCAGGCGCTCGAGATCACCGAGACGCTCATCCGCTCGGGCGGCATCGACTGTGTCGTGGTCGACTCCGTGGCCGCCCTCGTCCCTCGGGCCGAGATCGAAGGCGAGATGGGCGACAGCTTCATGGGTGTCCAGGCCCGGCTGATGAGCCAGGCGCTGCGCAAGCTGACGGGTGCGGTCTCCCGTTCGAATACCGCGCTGATCTTCACCAACCAGTTGCGCGAGAAGATCGGGGTGATGTTCGGCAACCCGGAGACCACGCCGGGCGGACGGGCGATGAAGTTCTACGCGTCGGTCCGCCTCGACATCCGCCGGATCGAGACGATCAAAACGGGCACCGAGTCGGTCGGCAACCGGGTCCGCGTCAAGGTCGTGAAGAACAAGGTCGCGGCGCCATTCCGCGTCGCGGAGTTCGACATCATGTATGGCGAAGGTGTGTCCAAGGAAGGCGGCCTGCTCGACGTCGGAGTCGCGATGGACGTCGTCAACAAGACGGGCGCCTGGTTCACCTTCGAGGAAACGCGACTTGGGCAAGGGCGCGAGGCGTCGAAGGACTTCCTCAAGACCAACCCGCCGATCGCCGCCGAGATCGACCGCCTGATCCGGGCCAAGATCAATGACGTCCCGATCCCGGTCGAGGGCATCGCCGAGGCGTAGTTGAGCGGCGAGAACGCCGGCTCCGGCCGGCGGCCCTCATTCGCCGAGCGAAAGGAACGCCGAGGCCAGATCGACGATCCGGCGGTGGTGCTGGAGGCCGCGGCGCGGTTCCTCGAACCACGTGCCCGGTCCGTCGCGGAAGTGCGGCGGCGCCTGACCGGCGCCGGGTACCAGCCCGAACTCGTCGAAGGTGCCATCGCGCGCCTGCTGGATCTCGGGATGCTCGACGACGATGCATTCGCGCGATGGTGGGTCGAGTCGAGGGACAGGGCCCGGCCGCGTGGTGAACGCGCGATCCGGTCCGAGCTCGCCCTCAAGGGCGTCGACCGGTCGACGATCGACCTCGTGCTGAGCGACCGTCGCGACGCGGTCGTAGGCGTGCCCGGCGATGACGGCGTCACCCCTTCTGCGGACCGGGCCGCGGCGGAGCGACTACTCGCGCGCAACACCCGGAGCCTGGCCCGCATCGCTGACCCCCGTCAGCGTCGACAACGGGCGTACGCGTTGCTCGCTCGGCACGGTTTCGATCCCGAGATCTGCCGAACGATGGCCGCGACGGTCGGCGGCGATTCGCGCGACGTGGCCGACCACTCCGTGGACGGGCAGGGCGACGCCCGCGACTGACCGTCCGTCGATTCTCCGCCAGATGCACCTCATACGAGCGTTCGTCACGACGTTCCTGACAAACCACTTGGATTGACGGCATCTGTCACAGAAGCCCCGAAGACGACCCAAGACCCGCGCTCAACGTCGGGAGAGACCACGAGGAGGACGCGATCACGGCTGGTGAACGCTCGCCTGAGGGGCAACTGTCAGGAACGGCCCCCGCTGACCGCCGCACCACGAAGGTTGCGCCCGGGTGACGACCCGGTTGACCCTCCGGGACGCGCGGCCGTAGGCTACGCACCAGACGAACCACGTGCCGTCCCGGCGGCGCGCATCACAGCAGCGGCCCGATCGGGGCCCAGCGAGCGGCCTCTCGCCCGCGGCGACCGGCCCCCGCAACGCGATCGGGTCAACCACGGCAGCACGATCCTCCGGCCCACCCTCGGCCGGATGGGAGGAACACTCGATGGACACACCGCTCGTCGTGGCGGTGGCTCTCGTAGCCGCCGTCTGCGGAGCCATAGTCGGCGTTCTCCTGCGCGGCCTATGGGCCTCCCAGACCATGAAGGCCGCGACCGCCGAGGCGCGCCGCATCGAGGCCGACGCTCGCGCCCGCCAGAAGGAGCTCATCCTCGAGGCCAAGGACGAGAAGCTGCGGATGCAGCGCGAGGCCGAGGAGGAAGCACGGGCCAGGCGGAACGAGCTGTCCGGTCTCGAGAGCCGCCTGTTGCAGCGCGACGAGCAGCTCGACCAGCGAACGGACCTGCTCGAGCAGCGCGACCGCAAGCTGCTGGAGCGCGAGCGCGAGCTCGACAAGACCCGCGAGGAACTCGCCCGGGCACACGGCGAGCAGGTCGCCGCGCTCGAGCGCGTGTCCGGGATGTCGGCCGACGACGCCAAGGGGATCCTCATCGAGGCCGTCCGCGAAGAAGCCGAGCACGACGCGGTCAAGATCGCGCGCGCCATCGAGCGCAGCGCTCGTGAGGAGGCCCAGGACAAGGCGCGCGACATCGTCATCACGGCCATGCAGCGGGTCGCCGCCGACCACACCGCGGAACACACGGTCTCGGTCGTCCACCTGCCGTCCGACGAGATGAAGGGTCGGATCATCGGCCGCGAGGGTCGCAACATCCGGGCCCTCGAACAGGCCACCGGCATCGACCTGATCATCGACGACACCCCCGAGACCGTGATCCTGTCTGGCTTCGACCCGGTCCGCCGAGAGATCGCCCGGCTGGCGATCACCAAGCTCATCGCCGACGGACGCATCCATCCCGGCCGCATCGAGGAGGTCGTCGCCAAGGCCCGGGCCGAGGTCGACACCGTGATGCGACAGGCCGGCGAGCAGGCCGCATACGAGGCGGGCGTGCCGGGACTGCCGGCTGACATCATCAAGACGCTCGGTCGTCTGAAGTTCCGTACGAGCTACGGCCAGAACGTGTTGAACCACGTCGTCGAGACCAGCCACCTGGCGGCGGTCATCGCCGCCGAGATCGGCGCGGACGTGCAGGTCGCCAAGATGGGCGGCCTGCTGCACGACATCGGCAAGGCCGTCGACCACGAGGTGGAGGGCCCGCACGCGGCCATCGGCGCATCCATCGCCCAGCGTCACAACCTGTCGCCGCGGGTCATCAACGCGATCGCCGCCCACCACCAGGAAGTGGAGTACACCTGCCTCGAGGCGCCGATCGTCCAGATCGCGGACGCCATCAGCGCATCTCGACCGGGTGCACGCGGTGAGTCGATGGACACGTATGTCAAGCGCCTGGAGGACCTTCAGGCCATTGCCGAAAGCTTCAACGGCGTCGAGCGTTCGTTTGCGGTCCAGGCGGGCCGCGAGGTGCGGATCCTCGTGCGGCCCGAGGAGATCGACGACCTGACCGCATCACGTCTGGCCCGCGACATCGTCAAGAAGATCGAGGACCAGCTGACCTATCCGGGTCAGATCAAGGTGACGGTCATCCGCGAAACGCGGGCCGTGGAGTACGCGAAGTAGGGTCGCCCTCGAGGCCCATCGAGTGCGGAGGTCCTCACAGATGATCGACACTGCATCGCACGGGCGCCGGCGACTCGTCGTCGGCCTGCTCGGCCTGATGTTGGCAGCCTGCTCGCCGAGCACCGTCGCGAGCACGAGCCCAGCTCCATCGGTCGCCGCGGTCGCGACCGCCACCGCTGAGCCCACGCCCAGCCCGACGGCGTCACCCACCGCGAGCCCCACGCCTTCGCCGTCCCCGAGTCCGACCCCGGCTCCGACTGCGACGCCGACGGCACCACCCGACGCGGCTGCGGGGCTCGCCATCGGCAAGCCGTACTCGCTGGCGCCCCTCGACCCGATCCTGGAAGCCTCCATGCGCCAGCAGATCGTCGGATCGGCCGGGCCCGTGGCAGCCTTGATGGGCTTCGGGGGCCGCGACGTCAGCAAGAACGGCGCCCTGGCCGGCTATGTGTTCGTCATCGACTTCCCGGCCGGCATCCTCAATGACACGTCGTATCAGTCGTTGATCGCCGGCGTGGAGGCGAATTCGTCGACCAAGCTCAAGACCGTGACGATCTCAGGTGTCACGGTCTCGACCGGGGCCGTCGCGAACGGGTTCCTTGGCCTGTACCGGAAGGGCGACCGCGTCGTCATGGTCATCACCCCGACCGCCGTGGAACTCACCGCGATCACGAAGGCCTTGATCGCCGCCAACAAGTGATCCCGGACGCGACGAGTGGCCCGCTGATGCGCGAGCCATCCGGCGTCTGACCGCGAACCGCGCCTGTAACGTTTGTCGATCGTCCGCGTTGTCACGCGCAGATGGGCGGTGACGCCCTTCCGATCCGATCGAGCGTGCGACCACGCCAGCGTCGATGCAGAGAGAGGCCGAACCGTGAACGAGGGCCCACTCGATCCCGAGCCTGGATCCGCTCCGTCAGAACCGGCACCCGAATCCTCTTGGCCAGAACCTGAGCCTGGAACCCCGACGCTCGCCGGCGAGGCCGCGCTCCCGCCCAGCCCGGCGGCACGCCCCCGAAGGCAATTCCTGGCCGTTGCGGGTGGCCTCGTGGTCGTTGTCGGCTACCTCGGCGTCAAGTTCCTTCTCGGGTTCGTCGTCGCGGGCGCGGCGGCCGGTGCCATCGGCGCGGTCTTTGGCGGACCCTGGGACCACCTCCCGTCCGATACCCGGGACCGGGACGTTGCGCGCATCGAAGCCGCTGTCGGCCCCAGCTTCAAGGGACTCTCCGATGCCGATCAGGCGAAGCGACTGGCCGACCTTCAGGCTGGCGGCCTGCCGCGCCTCGATGATGCGACGCTGATCGACCGCGTCGGGATCTTCGCCGCCGCGCTCAACGCGACAGACGAGCACACATGCGCCACGGTCATGCGGGTCTCGTTCGGCGACCCGTTCGACAAGGAAAGTGCGAAGAAGCTCATCGGTTCGCTGGACTCCACGGCGTTCAGTCGATGGGTGGAGATCGCCGTCGAGGCCATCGAGGCCGAGTCCAAGGCGGCCCCGCCGGCGCGCAAACCCTCGGACGCCGAGGCCAACGCGATGTTCGACGCGGTATTCGCACGCATTTCGCCCACTGACCAGGCGACGATCGCCTCCGTCCAGAGTGGGACCGCCGTGTCGGACGGGGTGGTGTGCGCCGCTGGACGAGCGATCTATGGCGTCGGTCTTGGGCTCGAGCCGGCGCAGCGCGCGACCTTCGCCCTCACCGACGTCCAGTCCTGAGCGACGCCCAACGGATCGAGGGCTCTGCCTCCCGAGGGTGGAGACTCACTCCTGCGGGCCGGCGCCCCCTGCATGTGTCCCGGTCAGCCCGCCGTGGACGACCTGGTTCGGCGATGCCTTCGGCGTCGTGGTGACACCTCTGGCGGCCCTGGAGCCGGCGGCGGCCGGGTCGCGCGTGCCCGCCTGGTAGGGGTCGCCCTCGAGACGTTGCGCGGCCGGTCCGCTCGGATCGAGCGCCGTGGGACCGGGGAGTGCCGAGCCTGTCGAGCAGGCCGCGGCACCGGCCGCGATGCATGCGGCCAGGACGAGGCGGGCGACCCCGCGGCCGCCCGTGATGGATCCAGACATCGATCAACCTCCGCGTGTCAATGAACCGACCTCGGGCCGAGGTCGGTTCCGCCACGCTATGGGTCGGCCCGCTCGCGCACATCCGGTGGTCGCCCCATGCCGGCCATCACCGCACCTTCATTTTCCGGGCGGTCGGACCATGGTCCGGCGGCTCCCGCCTTTAGCCGACGCCCGGCCGCATCGGCCGTCGGCGCGCGGCGGCTAGACTTCCGCACGTGCACGACCGCCCCCAGAGCCCGAACGACGCGCCCACGCCGATGGGGCGCACGCGTCTCGGCAACCCGCCCAACGGCAACGCCGCCCGGCCATCCGGTGCCTGCCGCGTCCTGATGATCGGCGACCTCATCGGCAAGCCGGGACGCATCGCTGTGGAGGGGATCCTGCCGGCGCTGCGCGAGGAGCGAGGCATCGACTTCGTCACCGCCAACGGCGAGAATGTCGCGGGCGGGATGGGCCTCACGCCTTCGACCGCGGACGCGATCCTGGCTTCCGGCGTGGACGTCATCACGTCCGGCAACCACATCTGGGACAAGCGCGAGATCTACCCGTACCTGGAGGCCAACGACCGCGTCCTTCGCCCCCTCAACTACGGCACGCACGAGGTCCCCGGACGTGGTTGGGGGACCTACCAGGCGCTCGATGGCACCGACATCGCGGTCGTCAACCTCCAGGGCCGGACGTATATGCAACAGATCGAGAACCCATTCACCGACGCCGATCGGCTTCTCGAGGAGTCGTCCGAGCCGCTCCCGCCGGTCCGCCTGGTCGACTTCCATTGCGAGTTGACGTCCGAGAAGAACGCGCTGGGCCTCTACCTCGACGGGCGGGTCAGCGTCGTCGTCGGGACGCATACGCACGTCGTCACGGGCGACGAGCGGATCCTCCCGAACGGCACCGCCTATCAGACCGATCTCGGCATGACGGGGCCCGTCTGGAGCGTCATCGGGTTCGAACCCCGGACGGTGATCCCGCGGTTCATCAACGCCTTGCCGACGCGGTTCGAGGTGGGCGAGGGGACCGTCGTGTTCAACGCCGCCCAGATCGACATCGACCCGGCCACCGGCCGGGCCCTCGCCATCGAGCGCATCCAGCGCCTCATCGAGGCCTGAGGTCGATGGCCATCCCGGGCGTGCGGTGACGGTCGCGTTCCGTCGTCGTCGACACGACCCGCTGCCGGCCGAGGGCTCCGGTCGGGTCCACCCACCCGGCCCGTCGACGATCGACCTCCACACGCACACCACCCGCTCCGACGGCGTCATGGGCCCCGCGTCGCTCGTTCGAGCGGCGGCCGATGCCGGCGTCCGTCTCCTTGCCCTGACCGACCACGACACCCTCGCCGGCTACCGCGACGTCGTCGCGGCGGATGCCGTGCCATCCGGCGTGACCCTCATCCCGGGCGTCGAGATCAACGCGATCGTCACGCGAGATCTTGGTCCATGGGAGGGGGAACTCCACATCCTGGGCTTCGGCATGGACCCGGCCGACGAGGCGTTCGAGGCGACGCTCGCCGCCCAACGGAGCCACCGTCGCGAGCGGTTCGAGCGGACCGTCGCGCGTCTGCGTGAGCTCGACCTGTCGATCGACGACCAGCTGCTCGACCTGCCGGGTTCCGATGACGACGCGCTCGGCCGTCCGACCATCGCGAGAGCGCTCATCGGCGCCGGCCACGCCGCGACCGTGGACGACGCGTTCGGGCGGCTGCTCGGTTGGGGGAAGCCAGGCTACATCCCGCGCAGCGGGCTCGGACCGATCGAAGCGATCGCGGCAATCCGCGACGCCGGCGGATTGCCCGCGTTGGCGCACTTCAGCGAGGCGCCGTCTCGGGTCGAGGTCGTGCGCGAGTTGGCCGATGCCGGTCTGGGTGGGCTGGAGGTCTACTACCGAACATTCGACGCGGCCACGGTCTTCGCGGTCGGTGAGGTCGCCTCCGCGCTCGCCCTGGTCGCGACCGGTGGCACTGACTATCACGGCGATACCGGCACCTACGCCGAGGCGCACGCCGGGTTGTGGGTCCCACCTGAGGTCGCCGCGGGTCTGCGTGCCGCTGGCGTCGCGGACGCCGTCGTCGTAGGCTCGCCGGCACAGCCATGACCGACCATCCCATCCCGACCCGCACGCTGCCGATGCTCGAGTTCGTCGCCCCGCCGGCGCCGAGCGCCCCGCGCCGACCCGCCACACCCGGCGACGCGCGCCTGGCCGAATACGTCCCCGAGACGCGGATCCTGCCGCGGTTCCACCTCTGGACGCTGGGCTGCCAGATGAACCGGAGCGATTCGGAGGAGATGGCCGGGCGACTGTTGACCGCCGGCTGCGAGGAGGCGCCCACGCTCGAGAGCGCCGACCTCGTCGTCATCAACACTTGCGCGATCCGCGAGGGCGCCGAGCAGAAGGTCATCGGTCGGATGGGCCAACTCGCGCGACTCAAGGCCGCGAAACCGGGCATGCGGGTCGTGCTGACCGGCTGCTCGGTCCGCGAACCGGACCGGGCCGGGCTGGCTCGTCGATACCCCGCCGTCGACCTGTTCCTGCGACCCGACGAGGAGCCTGAGCTCGTCGATCGTCTGGGGCTCGCGTCGGCCCAGGCACCGATCGGCGCGATCGGCGCGACGACGAGCGTCGGTCGAACGGTCGTCGGCGTCGCGGACCATCTCGCCGGCACGCGAGCGCGGGCGGTGGGGGAGGGGACCGTGGCGCGGGGCTCGACCATCGCCGCGTGGCTGCCGATCATCTACGGCTGCGACAAGACGTGCACGTACTGCATCGTGCCGTTCAGCCGCGGTCCGGAGCGCAGCCGGCCGTTCGACGACATCGTGGACGAAGCACGGACCCTGGCCGCCGCCGGCTACCGCGAGGTCACCCTCCTCGGCCAGAACGTCAACTCCTACGGGCACGACCTGCCGTCCGACCCGCGGTTCGGTCACGTCGAATTCCGCGCGCTGGGCGGGTCATCGCCTGGACCTTGCCGGTCGCCCCGACCTGGCCGAACTGATCCGCGCCATCGACGCCCTTCGCACCGCCGACGGCCGGCCCGCCATCGAACGGCTGCGCTTCGTCACGTCGCACCCGTGGGACCTGTCGGACCGGCTCATCGCGGCCCTGGCCGACTGCGAGTCGGTCTGCGAGCACCTCCACCTGCCGGTCCAGTCGGGCTCCGACGCCGTGCTGCGCCGGATGGGCCGCCAGTACACGATCGAGCACTACGGGGAGCGTCTTGCGCGGATCCGCGACGCCGTGCCCGGGATCACCGTCTCGACCGACGTCATCGTCGGGTTCTGCGGCGAGACCGAGCCGCAGTTCGAGGAGACCCTGGCGCTGCTCGAGGCGGTCCGCTACGACCAGGTCTTCGCGGCGGCCTACTCGCCGCGACCCGGCACGCCCGCGATCCGCCTCGACGACGACGTCCCGGCCGATGACAAGCGGCGTCGACTCAACACGCTGCTCGCGGTCCAGGAGCGGATCGGGCTCGAGCGCAACGAGGCCTGGCTGGGTCGCGAGGTCGACGTCCTCGTCGATTCGATCAACCCGGCCCGCGGCCACGACCACGCTGACGCAGAGCCGATCGGAGACGGCAGTCGGCTGTCCGGGCGGACCCGAGGCAACAAGCTCGTGCACCTGTCGGGCGACGAGGCGCTGGTCGGTCGGACGGTCCTCGTCAGGGTCGACCACGCCGGGCCGTATGCGCTCCGGGGCGCGCTCGTCGGCGCGTGACCGCCGGTCCGCCTCTGGTCGTCCTCGCCGGGGCCACGGCGACGGGCAAGACTGAACTGGCCATCCGACTGGCCGAGTCGATCGTTGCCGGCGGCCGCCCCGCGGTCGTCATCTCGGCCGACTCGCGCCAGGTGTTCCGTGGTCTCGACATCGGCACGGCGAAGGCCTCGGCGGCGGACCAGGCTCGGGTCCCGCACCGCGGGCTCGACCTCGCCGACCCGGACCAGCCGTTCAGCGTGGCCGATTTCGCCGCCCATGCCCGCGAGGCGCTTCGGGAGATCGGCGCCCGGAATGGCGTCGGGATCCTTGCCGGTGGGACGGGCCTCTATCTCCGGGCCGTCGGGCGTGGCCTCGCCACGGACGCGTTGCCGAGCGACCCCGAGATCAGGGCCAGGCTGGAGGGAGCATTGATCGAGAGCGGGCTCGAGCCCCTGGTGGCTCGATTGCGGACCGTGGCGCCAGAGACGGCCGCACGGATCGACACGCGCAATCCGCGACGCGTCGTGCGGGCATTGGAGATCGTCGAGATCACCGGCGACGTACCGCCGCCCGGTCTCCGCGGGTACCCGGGCCCGATCGCGTGGCTCGGCCTGAGCGTGGAACCTTCCGGACACGCCGAACGTATCGCGACGCGGGCGCGCGCCCAGTTCGAGGCCGGCCTGGTCGACGAGGCTCGGGCGCTGCGAGAACGTTTCGACCCCGCCCTACCGGCGTTCTCCGCGATCGGCTATCGGGAATCGTGGGGCGTCCTCGACGGCTCGTTGACGCTCGCGGAAGCCATCGACCTGGACGTGGCGCGCAATCTGGCCTTCGCCAAGCGTCAGCGGACGCTGGTTCCGTGCGGAACCCGACATCGTCTGGCTGGACGCGACCGATGCGCTCCCGGAGGGCGCGGCCCGCGAGGCGACCCGGCGGTTGACCGACGCCTGACGCACGAAGACCGGCCCGGGGCACCGGACCGGTCTTCGGTCGGTTCGGTCGATGCTCCGCGACGACCGCGGAGCGCTGACGGCTAGCTGGTCGGGGCAGCCGGGGGGGCCGGCGGGGTCGGGGCGGCCGGAGGGGCCGGTGGAGGCGGCGTCCGCATGGCGGCAGCCGCTGCCGCGTTGGCGGCCTGCGCCTGGGCCAGCGCCGCCCGCTGCTCGGGCGTCATCAGGCTCATCTCCTTGTCGATGAAGTGCTTCTGCACGCCCGGGTAGTTGAGGTAGAAGAAGATGAGCATCGCGATGAAGATCGGCGCCGCCTCCTCCTCGAGGGTCGACGATCCGAGGACCGCGAAGAAGCCGAAGATCAGCGTGAACATGCTGATGAAGAGCCCGAACGACCACGCGTAGGCGCGGACGTTCCAGAACCCCTCGGCGACCCAGAACCAGATCGCGGCAAGGATGATCGCGAAGAACGCCTGGCCCCACTGGGGTTCGTTGAAGGAGACCGGCTTGCCGACGAACGTGAAGTCGACGATGCCGAGGAAGACCAGGGTCCGCCAGATCTCGAAGAGTCCCGCCAGCCCGGCACCGACTGCCAGGAGCGTGACGCCGATCGGTCAATTCATCTGTGTGTGCACCCTCCATCTGCCGAGCCTCGACGACAGCGAGACTTCGGCGAATCCCAAGCATAGCGGCTGGAACAAGGGGAATCAGCGCTGACCGGTGCGCGCGGCGGGATCGGGGCTATCCTTCTGGGGCATGCCCAACGACCTCATCGATCTGGCCGTCCCGGTCGAACGCGCCTTCCTCGTCGCGGTCGACACCGGCAGCGATGACGGGTGGACTGCCGAAGATTCGCTGACCGAACTCGCGAACCTGGCCACGACGGCCGGAGCCGACGTGGTCGGGGCCGAGTGGCAGAACCGTCGCCACGTCGACCCGAACTGGTATGTCGGCAAGGGCAAGGCCGAGGACCTGGTCGCGGCCAAGCGCGAGACCGGCTTCGACCTGCTCGTGGCCGACGACGAACTGTCGCCGGCACAGCAGCGCGCGCTCGAGGAGCTGCTCAAGGTCAAGGTCATCGATCGGAGCCGGTTGATCCTCGACATCTTCGCGCTCCATGCCCAGACCCACGAGGGCCGGCTCCAGGTCGAGCTCGCCCAGCTCGAATACCAGCTGCCGCGCCTGACCCGCCTCTGGACGCACCTGAGTCGGACCGGCGGCGGGATCGGGACGCGTGGACCGGGCGAGTCACAGCTCGAGACCGACCGTCGGATCATCCGGACTCGGATCTCGAAGATGAAGGAACGCGTCGACCAGGTCCGCCAGCAGCGCGAGACGGCCGCGCGCGGGCGCGATCGCCGGCTCTGGCCGACCGTCGGCATCGTCGGGTACACGAACGCGGGCAAGTCGACGCTGCTCAACGCACTCGTCGGCTCCGAGGTCGTGAAGGCCGAGGACAAGCTCTTCGCGACGCTCGATCCGACGAGTCGGCAGGTCAAGCTCGGCGACGGCCAGACCGCGATCGTCACCGACACCGTCGGGTTCATCCATAAGCTGCCGCACCAACTCGTGGAGGCGTTCCGCGCGACGCTGGAGGAGGTCAACCGGGCCGACGTCCTGGTCGAGCTCGTGGACGGGTCCGACGACCATTTCGCCGAGCATCGGGCCACCGTCCAGACCGTCCTCGATGAGCTCGGCGCCGGCGACAAGCCTCGGCTCGTGGCGTTCAACAAGGCGGACCTGCTCGACCCCGCAGCACGCGACGGAGCGATCCCGGCACCGGCGATCGCCGGTGCAGTGTTCGTGTCGGCCCTGACCGGCTACGGGATGGAGACACTCCGGGCCGAGATCGCGGCGCTGCTGGCGTCGTTGTGGGTCGATGTCGACGTGTCGCTGCCGTACGCAGCGGGTGAACTCCTGGCGCGCGTCCGGGAGCGAGGGACGATCGACCTCGAGTATCGCGAGCGCGATGTGCGGGTCCGAGGTCGGGTGGCGCCATCCTTGGCCGGTGAGCTCGACTCGGCGGCGGCCCGGTGGGCCGCAGTGACCGCCGAGGACGCATCGACCGCCGCCGCGGGATGACATCGGTGCTTCGTCGGGCTGGTCGAGGCCGCCTCGCTGACGGATCGCTCCTGGTCTGGTCGCTCGCCGAGGGTGGGCGCGGACGACGCTGGCGCGCGATGACCACCCAGGCGGGGACGATCACGCACGCGCTGCTGCTCGAGGTGGACCTGGTTGGTCGCCCCGCGCGCCTGGAGCTGACGACCCGGACTGGCCTCCTCACGCTGCATCCGGATCGCCCCGGCCGCACGTTGCACGGCAACGTCGTCACGGCCGATGGCGTCCGCCACATCTCGTTCGGCTGGGGGCCCGAGCACGAACTCGCCGTCGACGGTCGCCCGATCGCGAGCGCCGTGAGCGCCCATCGCCTGGCAAGCACCACCGACGTGGGGGAGTGGACCGACGTCCCGGTCGTGGCCATCGCCGTCGACCTCACGATCCGGGAGGAGACGCGCCGGTTCACGAGGCTGAGCGCGACCGAGTGGCGCATCGACGGCGGCCCCGCACCGGCGACGCTGGACATCGACGACCGAGGCGTCCCGATCGGGCTCGCTGAAGCCGCCGAGTGGCCGCTGGAGGTCGACGACTGAAGCCCCCTGGGCTGCGCGGCGGGTATCGTGGACAGGCTGTGGACAAGCGCTCGTAGAAGCGCGAACTGGGGGCGAAAGTCGTGGATAAGTCGCTGGCCCCGGCCGAGGTCCGTCGGGTATCGTAGGTCTTGCCTGAAGGGGCCCCAGATCGGAAGCGATGTCGCGGATGCAAGTCAGCGGCGTTGACTACGGACCGGTGGTTCCTTCGGGCGTTTTCGTGCGCTCGACCGCCGGCCATGGCATCATCCCCGGCGTGATCGCTCCCCTCGAACGACGCGTCTCGCTCGTCGTCATCCTCGGGGGGATCGTCGCCTGGACTGCGCTCCTCCTCTGGATGCCGGCGCGCTTCCCGGGGTTCGACGAGGCGAAATACCTCGGCATCGGGCTCAACATGCTCGACGGCCAGGGCCCGATCACCGTCTTCGGCCAGTTCTTCGAGCCGCATTCGCCGCTGTGGGCGATGCTGATGGCGTTCCCGCAGGCCTGGTTCGGGCTCGATGCCTATGGCTGGGCCCACCTCCTGGTGATCGCCTCGTCGTCGCTCGTCCTCGGGCTCGGGGCCGTCTTCGGTTGGCGCGTTCGCCCTGCCGTCGGGGCGCTGACCGTCGCCGCCATCCTGGCGTTCCCGTACGTCTTCGAACTGTCGCGTCACCTCGGCCTGGACATGTCGGTCGCCGCCCTGACGCTCGCGTATCTGCTCATCGGCGGCATCGCCGTCGGGCGTGGCTCGGTCCGCTGGGGCATAGCGACCGGGCTCACCTTCGGGTTCGCGTTCCTGGTCAAGGAGTCGATCCTGCCGGTGGCTCCGGTGCCGTTCCTGGCGGCCATCGCGGCGGGCCGTCCGGGCGCCGGCACGGCGCGGATCGCGGCCTGGACGCTGCTCACCACGGCCGTCTTGACCTCGTGGTGGTGGTGGATGTACGCCGCGGAGACGGGTCGCGCGTATCGCTTCAACACGCCCGCCTGGACCCTCGTCCCGTTGCTCGTTGCGGTCCTCGTGGCGGCCGCGATCGGCCTGGCCTGGCCCCGCGCGATGCGGACGGTCGGGCGCCTCCCGGGGGCTGGCTGGCGATCGCGTGCGATGGCCACCATGGGGGCACCACGCCTTGGTTGGGGTCTCGCGCTCATCTGGACCGTCGTCCTCGGCGCGTTCCTGAGCCGGACCTCGGAGTTGCGCGGCTACGGTCTGGTCGATCCGGGGCAGATCGCCTTCTATGCGGGGACCTGGCTTGGCGACCTCCGGCCTGTGGTCGCCGTCGGCGGGATCGGGGCGGTCATCGAACTGGGGTCCAGGATCGTCGGGCATCGCCGGCCGGGCCCGGTCGTGGACGACCTGTGGCTGGCTCTCCTGTGCAGTCTGCCGCTCATCCTCCTGGTCATCGGCGTCGGCGACGTGCCTCGGCATTACGTCGCCCAGATGGTCCTGCTGCTGGTGATCGGGTCGACCGGATGGCTCGCGCTCGTCGAGGCCGCGGTCCGTCGTCCGACCCCGGCTCGCATCGTCGCGCTGGCTGTCTCGGTCATCGCGGCCGGCGTCCTCCTGGCGCCATTGGCACGTGGTCGGGTGACCGCGGTCGTCGCGGTCGCGGCCGTGGCGGTCGTCATTCTGGCCGTCGCCATCCTCGTGGGCCGTCGGCGGCTGGATCGCGCCGCCACGGCCCGGTGGTTCCGGACCGGCGGTGCCGCGGTCCTCGTCGTGATCGTCGCAGGGCTCGGGGCGACCGGTTGGCTCCTGGCGAGCACCGTCGCCGGCCGCGCACCGTCATCGCTCGATGCCGCCAAGGCCGCCGCCGTCGCGGCGATCGTCGGCTGGGTCGACACCGAATTGCCGGCCGGGTCGACCGTGGCATTCGGCTCGTCGCTGTCGATGGAGACCGCGGTGCAGCTCCATGGCGACCATCCGGCCGCCTCGATCCGCGAGAGCGTGGATGTCGTGGTCGATCCGCACGCCCCGCTGGGCGTGACCCGCTCGAAGCAGCCGCCGACGGACGATTGGATCGCCCTGGCCGCCTCGCCTCGGAGCGCGCAGACCATGGTCGGCTACCAGGCCGGCCCGTTGCTCAACGAGCTTCGACGGACGAAGGCGGCAGCGTGGGTCCATGTCGAGGAGGCCGGCGTCGGCGACGCGCTTGTGGTCGATGGCGCGCTGACGCCGGAGCAGGGGTTCGAACGGGCCGCGAGCTGGAGCTGGCCGACCGACAGCGGCGCGCTCGATGTCACGATCTACCGGGTGGACCACGCGGCCCTCGGCTTCGACCGGACCGTGTGGGCCAGCGAACCGGCGCTCCAGCGGCTCGTGACGCAACTCGAGGCGAACGGCGGCCGCGACGCTCGGGCGGCCGCAGCGGCGCTCCTGGAGCGGCTCAAGGTGCATCCCGACGACCCCGGGGCGCCCGCGCTGCTTGAGCGGCTGCGGGCCCTCGCCGGGGGTTGACAGAGCCGCCGCCACGCTCCGGCTACCACTCCAAAGTCATCGGGACATCATCGGAGTGGTATCTTCTGCCGGACCCGAAGGCCCTGAGATCCGGTCCGCGAACGCGGTCCGTTTCTCCCCAGGAGGCACCGATGCACGTCGCCCTCGCCTATATCGATGCGGGATCCGGCAGCCTGATCATCCAGGCGGTGATCGCCACGATCGTCGCCATCCCGTTCTTCTTCCGCCACCAGATCGGTCGCGTGACCCGTCGGCTCCGTGGCCAACAGACGACCGAGGAGATGACGCAGGCGCCGTTGGATGGCCCCGACCGCGCCGGCTGATCCGACCCACTCTACGGCCGTAGCGGCCGTTCGCGACCAGCGCGACCCGGCGTCGTACCGGGACCCCAGTGGTTTCGTCTTCTGGCGAGATGGGCTACCGCACCGACGGATCGAGCCCCGTTTCGCCGCCACCTGGGACGCCTTCGCCACCAGCCCCTTCGCCAAGACCCTGATCGAGCGCGGCCTGGCCCTGCCCTGGGAGCCGGTGGCGCCAGTCCCGGGCGTGGACGACGGCGCGCACGCGGTCATCCGGAGCGAGCGGATCGACTTCATCAGCTACCCCTACGAATGGACCTTCGGGCAACTGCGCGACGCCGCGCTGCTGACGCTCGACATCCAGTCACTCGCCATCGGTCACGGGTTCCGCTTGCGCGACGCGAGCGCCTACAACATCCAGTTCCGGCTCGGGCGGCCCATCCACATCGACACCCTCTCGTTCGAACCGGCGGAGAAGGGTCGGCCGTGGCCGGCATACCGGCAGTTCTGCGAGCACTTCCTGGCGCCGCTGGCGCTGATGGCGATGCGCGACGTCCGGATGGGGCGGTTGCTTCGCGACCAGCTGGAGGGGATCCCGCTCGACCTCGCCGGTCGGCTGCTGCCGCGTTCGAGCCGGCTCCGGCTGGGCCTCGGGACCCACATCCACCTCCACGCCCGGGCCCAGCGCCGCTACGCCGACCGGCCGACGGAAGCCTCCCAGAAGGTGCGGGAGGCTCGGCCCGTCAACCAGGCCGCGCTGCTCGACAGCCTGCGGCGGACGATCCAGGGCCTCAAGTGGGAGCCGTCGGGCACCGAATGGGCCGACTACGACGACCGGACGAGCTACTCGACGGACGCCACGGCCGCCAAGGAGGACCTCGTCCGGCGGTTCATCGGCGCGACGTCCGGCGAGCGCGTCTGGGACCTTGGGGCGAACACGGGCCACTACAGCCGGGTCGCGGCCGACACGGGCCGGCGGGTGATCGCGTTCGATATCGACCCTGCGGCCGCCGAGCGCCTGTACCGGGCGATCCGGGGCGAGGGTCGGGCCGACATCCTGCCGCTGGTGATGGACCTCGTCGATCCCAGCCCGTCGCTCGGCTGGGCGAACGCCGAGCGACGCTCGCTGACCGAGCGTGCCGACCCGGACGCGCTCCTTGCGCTCGCGCTCGTCCACCATCTGGCCATCGGACGCAACGTCCCGATGGCGCAGATCGGCCGCTGGTTCGCTCGACTCGCGCCGCAGCTCGTGATCGAGTTCGTGCCGCGAGAGGATGCGATGGTGGTTGCGCTCCTGGCCACCCGCGAGGATGTCTTCGAGGACTACACCATCGAGACGTTCCGGTCCGCCTTTGGCGAGACCTGGACGATCGTCGACGAGGCGCCCATCCCGGGCACGGCACGGACGCTCTTCTCGCTCCGCCGCCGCTAGGGGAGGGGAGAGGCCGCCCATCCGGACGGGCGGGTCAGGGCGCCGCGAGGCGGTCGGTGACGTCGGTCATGTCGTACGGCCGGAACTTCCCGCGCGACGTGTACTCGCGATCGGGCAGCAGCGGCGTGTCGGCCCCGAAGTACTTGCCGAGGATGTAGCGGAAGCTGTTGACGGGCGTGATCGACTGGTACAGCCCCGACTTGTCGATGCCGGGCAGGTCGTAGGCGTTGAGGATGCCGTATTTCATGTGCAACTCGGCCTGGGTCGCGGTCGACCAGTCGAAGTTGATCGTGTCGCGGTTGTATCGCTTGGGGTACGGGCCCTCATCGGCCTGGAGGACGACGATCGGGCGGCGTTCTTCGGGCAGCGCGAGGATCTTCGTCATCAGGGCTTCGATCATGGTGTCGGTGTAGGCCAGCTGACGGCCGTAGTTGTTGGCCACCTCGTTCGAGGCGTCCTCCTCCGCGTGGAACGACCCATCGGCATTGAACACATAGGGCGGATGGGGCAGGAGGAAATGGGCGAACACGAGCTTGGGCCCGGGCGCGTCGACCAGGCGGTCGAGTGTCGACCACTGGAACTTGGCGGTGTCGTAATAGCGTTCGCGCGACGGGACGGTCCCGAGCCGGCGGGCGAGTGAGGGGAGGACGGAGGTATCGTAGATCGCGCCTGCGAAGTCGGACGTCGAGTTCAGGCGCGGGTTCTCGTTGGCGTAGGGATTGACGTTGGTGGGGGAGTAGGCGGACCCGACCTGGACGAACCGATAGCCCTGCGCCTGGAGGAACCGACCCAGGACATGGTCCTGCAGCATGGCCAGGACGGGGCCGTGGTCGTCGCTGTCCGGACCCATCCGCTTCGCGACGTCGTCGAGGTAGGTCAGGTTGAGCGACGAGGCCAGCGACAGCGAGGTCTTGACGTAGTTCGCCTGGCTGTCGCGCGCGACGTAGAGGCCGTGTTCCTCGAGCCACTCGAACAGGTCGTCGTCGATGTCGTAGGCGGCACTCAGCTGGTCGTCGGCGCCGTAGCGATCGAAGATGAGGTACCAGACGTCGCGCTTGGGGCCCGTCGGCGCGGCCCCGGCGACGATCGGCACGGGAGAGGCCGAGGCGTCGGCGGCGGTCGCCTGCGTGACCAGGTGCGGGACGATCGAAACGAGCGTGACGACGACCAGGATCCCGGCCACCACGTCGAGGGCGCGGGTGAGGCCCGGGAGGCGATCCTTGATCCGCCAGGCCAGGAGGACCGAACCGGCCAGGAACAACCCCCAGCCGACCTGCTGCAGGGCGGCGTGCTGCAGGAATGCGGGCAGACCGGCGAGCGCGTTGGCGACGTGGCCGTAGCCGAAGAAGACCAGCACGAGGGCCGACACGACGATGGCGCCGCGGCGCAGGTCGCGCCAGACGATGGCGGTCGCCACGAGCGTCACCGCGGACCCGGCGATCGCGATCAGCAGGACCGGGAGGACCTCGGTCGGTTCGACCTCACCGAGGTTCTGCGCGTACAGGAAGAGGACGAAGTACACGGCGAACAGGATCGGATGGACCGGCCATGGCGAACGCAGACGCACGACGACCTCATGGATGAGCGCGGTCTGGGGCCGGCTCCAGCGGGCATTCTAGGGTGGATGGGCCTCATCGGCTGTGAGCGGTCGGTGCGAGCGTGACGGCGCGCGCCTCACTGCCTCGCGAGCTGCCCGAAGCCGCTCGGTCGGCTGCGCCGCTGGCACTGATCATCCTGGCCGCAGCGGTCGCGCCGACGCGCCCGTTCGTCCTGGCGGGGCTCATCGCCGGTCTGATCGTGGCGATCCGACGCGACGCACCCGTGCGCTGGGCGTGGGCCGCGCCGATCCCGGTCGCGGTCAGCCTGTGCTGGGGCATGTTGCCGGCGCCCGTGGCGGACGCTGGCGGGGCCGACTGCACCTCGCTCGGCTCGCCCCCGGCCGTCTGGCGCTTCGCCGAGGCGGCGCTGGTGCTCGGGACGCTGGCGATCCTCGCGTACGTGCTCGGGGCGCGGCGGTCGGACCTGGCGCTGCACTGGCCGGCCCCGCGGTATGTCCGGATCGCGGTGGTCGGGGCCGTGGTGCTCGGGCCGGTCGGGCTGCTCCTTGGCGCGCTGCTCGCGCGGCCGTTCTTCGGGACGATCGATCTCGAGCTAGGGAACCTCGGGTTCCTGCTGCCGGCGCTCGTCTTCGCGATCGCCAACGGCGTGATGGAGGAGGTCGCCTATCGCGGCGCGCTGCTGGGTTGGACCGCGCGGCTGACCGGGACGTGGGTCGCGCTCGTCGCGCAGGCCGTGGTCTTCGGGCTGGCGCACGGCGGCGCCGATGTCGGTGGCTCGCCGATCGTGCTGATGGGCGTGCTCGGGCTCGGTGGCTTCATCGCGGGTCTCATCACGCTGCGGACGCGGTCGCTGCTGATCCCGATCGCGTGGCACGTCGCGCTTGACCTGCCCCTGTACGCATACCTCGCGTGTCGCTCGATGTTGTAGTATACGACGATGCTTACGGTCCCTGAAGCCGCGCGCCTGGTCCGACGCAACCCGGAGACCATCCGACGTTGGATCCGCGAGGGAAAGCTTCGCGCGACGAAGGTCGGCACACAACATGTGCTCGACGAGCACGATCTCGCTGAGTTCATCGGCCAGCCCGCCGTCACGGATCCGCTCCCGCCCGAGTGGCAACACACGTTCTGGGGCGGGCCGATGCCGGACGTCGTCGCGGCCGTGCGACGGTCGCGCATAGGCCACTGAGGAAGTGCGTCTCGTCGTCGACGCCAATGTCATCGTCCAGATCAGCCTCGCTGGAGGGGCGCTCGGCCCACTGCGTGGGCACCGATTGATCGCCCCGCCGATCCTGGCCTCCGAGGTGACCTCCACACTCTGCGAGATGACTTACCGAGGTGAGATCCCGCACGAGCCGGCCCGGTTAGCACTGGCGAGGCTCGCCACCTTGCCTGTCAGCTATGAACGACCCGATGATCTCTACGAGCGTTCCTGGGACCTGGCCAGACAGCTCGGCTGGGCCAAGTCGTACGACGCCGAATATGTTGCGCTCGCGCTGATCACTGACTCGCCCCTCATCACCGTGGACGGACGGATGCGTCGCGGCGCTGGACACCTCGTTGACATGCCACTCGTCGCGGATCTACCAGCTCCTGGCTGATCTCTTCGGTCGCCAAAAGCGGCTTCCTGCGTAACCCGACCTACTTCCGATAATGCAAGTTATGTCTGTTGGCGAGAGAATGGACGGGTCGCGGTGGGTGTTCTCGTGTTCTCGCGCCATCGGAAGGTCACCGGCTCGCGCCATCTGACGGTTCACGATCATGATCGGCCTGATGGTCGTGAAGCCGGGCCTCAGGTGGAAGGTCAAGAGGGGGCCGATCGGCCCGCGGTCGGTGACACTCGGCATCTTTGACATCTCAGCGTTGAGTGAGATGTTCCGTGCATGAGCCAGCCCCTGCCGATGCTTCCCGAGCCGCGCCTCGATCTGGCGGCGCCCGACGTGAACGACGCCGCGGCGATCGCCGCGATCCTGGCCGATCCGATCCGGGCTGGCATCCTTCGTCTGCTGGCCGACGGACCCCATTGCGTGTGCGAGATGGCGGCCGCCTTTGGGGCCCGCGAGAACAACGTGAGCAACCACCTGGCACGCCTACGCGAGGCCGGCCTCGTCCGAGCGGTGCGCCATGACGCCAACGGGCGCTACCTGTACTACGAGCGCGATGATGCGGCCGTGGCCAACGCCCGGGCGGCGCTCGTCGACGTCCTGCGATGACCACCCTTGCCGTTCGACGCGTCCATGTGCCGCTCTGGCTGACGGTCCTCGTCGGATCCGCGCTCTGGATCGTGGCCTGGTTTCTGGCGCTCCCGTTCTCGACCTGGCTCGCCTTCGACGTCCTCGGGCTCGACCCAGCCTCGCAACTCGGCCAGGCGGTCGCGTTCTTCTTCTACGACGTGCCCAAGGTCCTCCTGCTCCTGACCGGCATCGTCACCCTCGTGTCCTTCATGCGCTCGTTCGTGTCCCCGGAACGCGTGCGGTCCGCCCTGGCCGGCCGGAACGCCGCGGTTGGCACCGTCGCCGCTGCGGGATTCGGCATCGTCACGCCGTTCTGCTCCTGCTCGGCCGTGCCGCTCTTCATCGGCTTCCTCGAGGCAGGTGTGCCGCTTGGCGTCACGTTCGCCTTCCTCGTCGCTTCGCCGATGGTCAACGAGATTGCGATCGTCCTGCTGTGGGGCCTCGTGGGGCCGCAGCTCACGATCGCCTACATCGTCGCTGGGCTGCTCGTCGCCGTGTTCGCGGGACTCTTCATCGGCCGCCTGGGCCTCGAGCGGTACGTCGAGGACTACGTCTGGAAGGTGCGTGCCGGAAGCGTGGCCGTCGACTTCAAGCCGACGACCGAGGACCGCCTTCGCGACGCCTGGCGCTCGACCCGCGACATCGTCGGGCGCGTATGGCCGTACGTGATCGTCGGGATCGGCATCGGCGCCGTCATCCACGGCTTCGTGCCAACTGACCTTGTTGTCCAGATCGGCGGCCCGGGCAACCCGCTCGCCGTTCCGGCCCTGGTGGCTCTGGGCGTGCCGCTCTACTCCAACGCCGCGGGAACCATCCCGATCATCGAGGCCCTGCTCGACAAGGGCCTGCCGGTGGGCTCGGCCCTCGCGTTCATGATGGCCATCACGGCCCTCTCGTTCCCCGAGATGGTGATCTTGCGCAAGGTCATGAAACCGCGCCTGCTGGGCACCTTCGTGGCGATCGTCGCGTCCGGGATCATCGTCATCGGCTACGCCTTCAACTGGATGACGGCGTAAACGCTACATTCCTAGGAGGTCGCATCTCATGAAGACCATCGAAGTCCTCGGCCCCGGCTGCAACAACTGCCAGCGGCTCGAGGCTGCCGCGCGCGAGGCGGTGGCTATGGCCGGCCTCGATGCCGAGGTCGTCCACGTCACCGACTACGCCGAGATCGCCGCCAAGGGCGTGATGAACACCCCGGGACTCATCATCGACGGCAAGGTCGTGAGCACTGGCCGTGTGCCGTCCGCGGGCGACATCGCCGTCTGGCTCACCGAGGCGTGACCAGCATGCGCGTCATCGAGGACCTCGGCCCCGGCTGCCAGAAGTGCCAGTACACCGAGCGGGTCGTCCGCGAGGTCGTCGAGTCGGCCGGCATCGCCGCCGAGATCACTCATGTCACCGACTACGCGGAGATCGCCCAGCGCGGCGTGATGTCGACGCCAGGTCTTGTCATCGACGGCACCGTCGTGCTCGCCGGCCGGGTCCCGACGCGCGAGCAGGTCGCCGCCTGGCTCGGAGTCGCCTAGACCTACTCGCGGAGGCTCCCGTCGATCAGCTGGCCGCCGCGGTTCGCAGGTCCCGCCCTCGCCTGGGCTGAACGGCTTGCTGGATAGGAAGCCCTTACCCCGCCGCCATTGACGAGGTTGAAGTCCCCGTACGTCGTTCATTCATACCAAGACTGAGCTGGGATGGTATCCCGCACACAGAGACGACAAGCGCGAATAGCCTAGTCACGTAGGTGGCACCACATGGTCACGGGTGGCTGTCCGTCTGCCTCGCCACGAAGGGACCGTCAGGTGGCGCGAGAACAGTGGGTTAGTTGTTCCGGTCCGCTGCGGACGAGGCTTCTAGCTCAGCCTCCGCCCAGGCGATCGCCTCGTCGATGGTCATCACACTCGTCCTGTCCTCGTCGCCACGCATCACGTAGATCAGGTGCAACTCGACCAGCTGGTCGAAGTACTGCGTTCGCTCGAACCTGGACATCGCCGCCGCTCCTGTTCTCCCCCGCTCTCCCCGATCGCTTCGGGACTGCATCGACCACGCTAGGTCGCACGTCGGCTGTCGCCATCGAGCGTTAGCACTATTCGTCGCCGCCTCGACCGCGTATTTCGGGGTCGGGTCGGCTGTCTGGGCATTTACTGACGCACGATCGTCCGGCTCAGGCCGATCGCCGGCCAGTAAGCTGCGTCTCGGCCCCAGTTGGCCGGGAGAAGTGATCGGCCGCCGGCTTCGGCTACAGCGACCGAGGCTCACGATCCTGTTCGAACGCCAGCGCGAAGTCCTCCGAGGGTCCGGAGTGGCCCGCTGACTCCTCGGCCGTGTGGGTCCGTGCGAACGCGAGGTGGGCAGCTTCGTGGCGGACGACGTCCCGAAGCTCGTCGCGGCGCGTCCAGTTCGCGAACACCCAGATGATCGTCGGGTAGTCGGTCGTGTACGAGCCCTTGAAGCCGTAGCGCAGCCCGACGGCCGGCGGCGGCTCGACCGTGTCGACGAAGACGATGGATGCCTCAGGGATACCGAGCTGACGACATGCCTCGGTCAATGCGTCGAGCGCCGTTCGAACGTACTCCGCATCCGGGTGGGCGACTCGCACTCGATCGGACTGGATGTGTACGCCCAGGTGCGCCAGCCGGTCGAAGTCTGGGAAGGTGTCCCTGCCGATGGTGAAGGTCCCGTCCGTCGATTCGAGGGGAATCGGCGCGACGGCGACGCGTGGTTTCATGGGTTAGCGAGGACAGCCCCGCGTCAGGTCTTCCTGGTCCCCACAACGGTGACGCCGTCCACGGCTGGGTAGTTCGAGAAGTAGCGCTTTTGCCAGTGGACCTTGCCGTGGTCGTAGATCGTCACGGTAGTCCACACCTTGGCGCCGTTCACCGCGGCGTTGTTGAAGAAGCGGTACCCCACCGGCTTGGTCGGATCCCTCACGATCCTGTGGACCGCGCGCTCGCCCGGCTGGATGACCGTGTTGGTGACCGTGGCTGTCCGGCCGTTCGGCACGCTCCAGATCTTGAACGTGAGCCATCGCTTGCTGCCGGCGTTGGTGATGGTCCGCTGGATCAGGATCGGGTACTTCGTGTCGTTCTTGAAACTCATGGTCTGCTTGGCCTTGCCGACGATCCACACGGTCGCATCGAGGCCCGCCGGGTACCGGTCGATGAACTCGTTATGGTTCTGTCGGGCGAGCGGCACCATGCCCGCGTGGAACGCCGCGTTGAACAGCGTCGTGGACGTGGTGCAGATCCCGCCGCCGAACGCGCCGGTGACGGTGATCTTCCCGCCCTCGATCGCGTTGCCCGGGCCCTCGCCCGGAAGCTTGTGCAGGTCGCCGACGACCTTCCAGAAGTCGAACGTTCCGCCTGCCGGCACGACCGTGCCGTTGATCTTCGTGGCCGGCGCCTCGATGTTCCCGCCCCAGTGGTTGTTGACGATGACCCAGTAGAAGACGCTGAACGAGCTGATCGGCCGCATCTTGGGGGCGAACGCCTGGGCGGCCGTCGCCGTCAGCTTCGGGTCGACGGCCTTGACCACGGCCGCGACCGGCGATGCCGCCGCGCCCGCCTGGCGGGCGGCGATCTCGCTGACGATCGCGGCCTTCATGCCGGCAGCGTTGAGCGTTCGGCCCTCGCGGCTGGTGCCGGTGGCGACGATGCGTCCGCTGACCAGCCTGAGGCCCGCGTCTTGCACGGTCTGGTTGACGTTCTTGGCCAGCGTTTTGAGGATCGGGTCGAGGCCCGACTCGTCAAGGACCGGGGTGATGCTCCCGTCGACCCCGGTCGAGAACGAGATCAGCGGCGCGAGGCTCGTGCCGGCGATCGTCCAGCTCTCTTTGCCCCGGCCGACGACCACGTTGGCGGCCATTCGATCCGCGGCCGCCTTCGCCGCCTCGGCCGAGGCGGTGGCGACGGCGGGTGCCAACGACACGACCGGCACGGCCGTCGTGATCGACGCCGGCGTGCCGAGCGCGCCGAGCTGCTGGTCGAGCGCGGTCAACAGAGCCGCCTCGTCCACGGCGCGACCGTCCTTCGCCGGGGAAGCGCTGAACGTCCCGCCTTGGCCGGCCGACACCGTGGCGTCCACGGGGGTCTCGTCGATGGTCGTGGCGAGGGTCTCGACCTCGGCCACCAGCTTGTCGCGGTCGTAGGCAACGGCGGGGTCGAGGGTCACGCCGTTGATCGCGGCCCGGGGTGCGCTGATGAGGTTCGCGAGGGGCTCGCCCTGGCGGCCTGCCGCGAGTGCGGCGTCGATCAGCGCCGAGGTGTCGGGGCCGCGGCCGACGTCGGCGTAGCTGAAGGTCGTCATCCGGCCGTCCGGACCAGTGAGCGTGATCTGCCCGGTAGCGAGCGACCCGTAGGCGTTCGCGATCTCCGCCTCCGCCTGCTCGCGGGTGAGCCCGCCGAGTTCCGTGCTGCCGACGCGGACGCCGGGCAGGACTCGGCCCTCGTACTGCTGGCCCCATGCGTACAGGACACCGGCGCCGACGCCGGCGGCGAGCAGGAAGCCCAGGACGAACGAGACGCCGAAGCGGAGGGCGAGCGACCGTCGGCGCCGAGGCCGTGCCGGGGGATCGCCGTCGGTCACGGCGGCCGCAAGGGGCATGACCGGCACGGCATCGACGCCGGACTCGAAGGTCGACGACGTGTCCGCCGGCTCGTCGGGATCGGACGAGGTCGAGTCCCCCGCAGCGGCGTCGGTGACATCGAAGACGCGCTCGGTGGCATCCGCCCCGGCCTCGGCCACGGCATCGCCGGCGGCCGCCGAGGGCTCGGGGACGCCGTCGGGCGTCTCGCCGTCGAGTGTGGAGGTGATGGCAGCCCGGTCGGCTGTGGAGTTGGGCAGGTCGGTCATCAGATGCTCATGCGCGGTCGGCCGGTGCCGGGCCTCGTCCCTGGCAGCCGCGACATCTTCGCGCGTACACGCGAATCTGTCACGCGGCGGTCCGGCTCGGCCGACGGGACTGGGACGCGGGACGGCCCTCCGACGTTACGCGGCGGGACGATCACGTGCCAATTCTGCGCCTCGCCGATGGACTGCGTCGCCGGCTTCCGCAGCGCAAGCCGCTGGGCTGTGGGATAGTTGCTTGCGCAACCGAAGAACACCGTTGAGCCCCGAGGAACTCCGATGCCCGACTACGCCGACTGGACGAAGAACCTGATCGCCGACATCCGTGCCAACGGCCGCCCCACGAGCGGCTACTTCGAAGGCCGTCCCGTCATGGTCCTCACCACGACCGGAGCGAAGAGCGGCGAGCCGAGAACGGCGGTCGTCTCCTTCTCACGCGATGGAGACGACTACGTCGTGGTCGGGTCGAAGAGCGGCGCCCCCGAGGATCCGGCGTGGTTCACGAACCTCATCGCGAATCCGATCGTGACGGTCGAAGCGGACGGCGAAACCTTCCAGGCCCGCGCGACCGTCGCAGAAGGGGCGGACCGCGACGCGCTCTGGGACCGGCATTTGGCCGAACACGCACAGTTCGCCGAATACCCTTCAAAGACCGACCGGATCATCCCGATCGCCCGGCTCAAGCCACTCGGCTGACCATTCCGGTGACGCGGCGCGGGGAGGGCTACTCAGAGGGCTCGTAGACTCCGAGGACGTTCCCGGAGGGATCCGCGAAGGTGAACCGCCGCCCTCCCGGATAATCGTGCATCGCCGCCTGGACCCGGCCGCCCGCGTCCACCACGCGGGCCAGGGCCGCGTCGGCATCGTCGGTGCGGATCAACGCCAGCACCCCTTCGCCCCGCGATACGATCGGCTGTGGGTTGAGCCCGCCGAATTCCCCACCGGTCCTCGGGTCCTTGATGCCCGCATAGTCGGGGCCGTAATCGTTGAAGGACCATCCGAGCGCCTTCGCGAAGAAGGCCTTCGACCGTTCCAGATCGTCGACCGCGAACTCGATGTAGTCGATCACATGCGCCATGGTCAGATCGTACGCGAACGAGATCACGTCACGCTTGAGTGACCGTGCGCGAGAACGCATGCCTGCGGTGTCCGAGATGCCAGGCGTCACAATGGCCGCAGTGATACGCGACGAGGCTGCCGTCCTGGTGGCGTCCGTGTCGGGCTGTCGTGCGCGCCTCTCGCCGACTGCCGTACGAGATCTTCGAGGTGCAGCCACGCTCGATCGGCGACGACGGACGAGCGATGTAGAGACGGTAGTCGGCGAGCATCGGTGGGTCTCCCCTGCCCCGGTTCCCGTCGAGCCCCGGTCGGCCGGATGGGTCCGTGGCGCCACCTTCGCGGACTGTCGTGTCACCTTGGCTGTCACGACCTGGACAGTCGACCCATCCGCATGTGTGCGACGGTCGGTTTTCGCGTTGACGGTTGTCGGATGATGCGAATGACGTGAAGTTCCGACCGATCCTGGGGCTGTCCGCCGCGCTGGTCCTCGCGTGTTCGGCTGGATCGGCGACCAGTGCTCCGCCTGGCTCGAGGCCGCCCGCTTCGGACGGCGCATCGCCAGCTCGGCCATCAGCGTCAGCGGTCGGACCATCGCCGTCCGCCGCGGCATCGCGGGCCGAAGCCGTCCTCGTGGGTGGCGATCGGCCGGTGACCGTCCACGTCCCGCCGGGGTACGAGCCGGGCCGACCGGCACCGCTGCTCATCCTCCTCCACGGCTTCGGCTCGTCGGGTCAGGACCATGAGGTCTATTTCCATCTCGGACCGCTCGCCGCGCGACGCGGCTTCCTCTACATCTACCCGGACGGGACGATGGACAGCGGTGGCAACCAATTCTGGAATGCGACCGACGCGTGCTGTGACTTCGATCGGTCCGGGATCGACGACGCTGCCTACCTCGCCAAACTCATCAAGGCGATCCGGACATCCTTCGCGGTCGATCCGAACCGGATCGACGTCATCGGGCATTCGAACGGCGGGTTCATGAGCTACGCGATGGCCTGTACGAACGCGGACCTGATCGCCGCGATGATCAGCCTGGCCGGCGCGACGTTCGCGAAACCGACGCAATGTGCCCCGACGGCACCCGTTGCCGTCCTCCAGATCCACGGCACGGCCGACGATACGGTCCTCTTCAAGGGCGGAACGCTCGACCTGGGTCCCGGTCTGTCGATGGGGCCGTATCCCGGCGCCGAAACCTCCGTCGCCACCTGGGCCAAGTACGACGGCTGCTCGACTTCGTCGGTCGTCGATGAGCATGTCGACGTCGACGCCGAGCTGCTTGGCGACGCCGGCGCGCCGGCCGAGGCCTCGGTGACGCGCTGGACGGGCTGCCGGCCCGGCGGGGCGGCCGAGCTCTGGACGATCCCCGGCGGCAGTCACGGCCCGAACCTCTCCGAGTCGTTTCCCAGGGCCGTCCTGGACTTCTTCGAGGCCCATCCCAAGCCGTAGCCGGCGCAACCGCGACGTTCGCCCTGCGCACGGGCGTCATGCGACTTCACACCACGGATCAATGCGCGGGCACCGGGTAAGGCTCGATGCGCTCGGCAACTCGTCTGAGGAGGTTCGCCAAACGCCGTCGGACGCGGCGAGGCCGACGTCGGGGTGGTTCGGGACGCGGGAGCCCGCGTTCGTAGTCGGCACCCTCGCGGTGGATGCTCTCGAGTCCGATGATCGTGGTGCCGAGGGCGGCAGGGTCCATTGGTTCGTACCTCGTTTCGATGGTGTCGAGTTGGTCACCAGACCCTCTCTCCGGACGTGGTCGAAGTCCAACACCTGGACGCGCTCGACTAACATCCCCTGTGCGTGAATACGAATCCCTCGCCATCAGACGTCGACCTGGACATCCGGTTGCTGCGCTATTTCGTGGCGGTCGCCGAAGAGCTCCACTTCACCAGGGCTGCCTCGCGGCTGTTCGTCGCCCAGCAGGCGCTGTCGCGTGACATCGGCAAGCTCGAGTCGCGGCTCGGGACGCCCCTGTTCGTCCGGACGACGCGGCGCGTCACCCTGACGCCCGAAGGTCGCCAGCTCCTAGACCGGGCTCGCACACTCCTCGCACTCCACGACGAGATCGTCGTCGAGCTCCGCCAGCCCACCCGGCCCGTGTTGGTCGACCTCATGTCGGAGGGCCGTCGGACGGCGCCCCGTGTCCTCGAAGCCGCCCGAGGCGCGGCGCCGACCCTCGAGTTCCGCGGCCGGTACGGAGGCGGCATGGGCGCCTCGATCCGCCGGCTAGAGGCTGCCGAGCTCGACGTCGCGTTCGGGCGCGCGGACTGGCGGGCGGCCCCGAATACCCGGATCGAGCGTGAGCTCATGCGTTACGAGCCGCTCGCCGTCCTCGTGCCGCTTGGTCATCCGTTCGCCGGAGCCCAGTCGATCCCTGTCGCCGCCCTTGCGGGCATGGAGCTCGACGTCAACCCGGCCGATCCCGACGCGCCGGAGTGGTCGGACCTCGTGAGCCAGTTCCTCGCAATCTCCGGTGCGCGGGCGACCCCGGCCCACATCCCTGCCGTCGGCCTCGACGACCAGGCGCATCACCTGGTCCAGCAGGGGCTGCCGATCCTGACCTCCGTCGACCATGTCGACGTTCCGGGTGGCGTCGTCCGCCCGATCGTCGACCCGGTCCCGATCTACCCCTGGTCGATGGCCTGGCGTCCGGGGTCGCATCCGGCCGGACTGAGCGCCATCCGCGAGGCAGCGACCGAGATCGCGCTAGACGCCGGATGGCTCGACTTACCCGAGGGTGCCTGGTTGCCGGAGCCCGAGGCGTCGAGACCACCGCGGCGCGGCCGAGTGCCGTGATCGGCATCGACCACATGTGGGAAAGGCTGGGCGGGACGATGCTCAGAGGCCGGTCGGATCCTCGTCGAGGATGCCCTGGGCAGCCTCCGCACCACCTTTCGTCGGCCGGCCGCGAAGGATGTACTCGATGCTGACCGCGGGAGATCGCGAGTCACGGGCGAGCACGACCAGGCCTCCCCGGACTGTCCCTGTGTGACGACCGGTTGATACGCGAGCGGCATCATGGTCCTCGCGTGGAACGCCGAAATCGGAGGACAGAGGTCATGGATGCAGCGACGGCTGGTCTCCTCGGAGTGATCGCTGGCGGCGTGTTCGGTTTCATCGGTGCTTTGCTGGCCACATGGAGTCAATCGCATGCCGAGGAGGCACGCTGGAGGCACGGAAGAAGCAATTCGATGGAAAAGGCATACCGCAAAGCCGTCATGGACTTTGTCCGTCGAGCGACGAGGACGGTTCAGCGCATGCATTGGTTGCAATGGCAAAGTCGAGTGCCGGGCGATGACCCGAAGGCAGCGTTCGCCGCCTACGACACAGAGATGCGAGAACTCCTCCCCGAGCTCTTTGCATCGGGCGCCGTATTGGACATGTTGTTACCCCGGCCAAATCCAGACTCGATCGACGGTGTCACGCCTACCGTCCGGATCGTGACCAGGATCACGAACGCCGATGCCCTCATCGGAGGGGCCGAAATGCAGCTCCGCTCGGGGGAGCCATGGGCGGACGACCTCGAGGCCGGATTCAGTGCCGCGTTGGCCATCCACGACGACCTGCTTTCGGGCTATCCCTGGTCGCGTCGGTAACTTCTTAAATCGACGAGCGTCCATGCCGGGATGAGTACGCCTGTCGGGCGACGTCGCGCCATCAGGCACGCATTGTGATCGTGGCGTCTCGACCATCCATCCACCCGTCAGAGGGCACCCGCCCATGCGCCGCTTCGCCTTCCTGCCCGCCGCGCTCGTGCTCGTCGCCGCCTGTGCGACGTCGCAGCCCGGCACACCGGCCCTGTCAGCTCCCCCTTCTCCGGTGGCCACTCCGAACCCGACGGCCTCCGCGTCCACGGCGCCTACGCCAACGCCCTCCCCCACGGCCATCCCCTCCCCCGCCGTCACGCCGGTCCCAACGGGTAGCCCTTCGAGCTCGATGACCGCCGCGGAGAAGGGGCTCGTCGCCCTCTTGCGCCCAGACGCCGCGATCGACTGCATGCCTCGCAGAACAAACCTGCCCGAGGGCGCAGTCCGGGGCATCGAGTGCCGCGCCGACGACCCACTCGTCGCGAGCGTCGGGCTCTACTGGTACCCGACGGGGAACGAGGCGGCCCACGCATACATGACTCGGCTGGCCGCGTACGGTGTCGATGTCAACGCGGGCGACTGCAGCCACGACGTGCCGGGCGACGCCCCCTGGACGCCCGGCGACGACGTTGGGAACTACGACGATCCCGGTGTCTTCAACTGGGAGAACTCGGTCTTGAGCCCGGATCGGAACGGCTGCTTCCGGAACGAGAATGGCCTTGCGAACGTCCGCGCCACCTGCGGCAACGCCTACATCGGCGTCCTCGGCACGAAGAAGGACCTGTCGGAGCTGTACGACTGGGCGCGGCGGTACCCGGCGGGATCTCCGCACGACACGCCCGAGCCGCCGGGCATCTGCGTGAGCGGGCGCTAGCCGCCGAAATCAGCGCCACCGGCAAGCATCGGTGGACCCCTCGCCCTGCCGCGCGGGCGCATCATGGCCGAGATGAGGCCGTTCCAGTTCATGGTCGGATCGCGCGACGCGGTGAACGCGCGGACGATCGCCGAACGCGCCGGCTGGGCCGAGGGAATCGGCTGCAGCCACATCTGCGTACACGACCACCTCGGGCCCCAGCACTCGCCCATCACCTTGCTCACGGCCGTGGCGATGGCGACCGACCGCATCCGCCTCTGCCCGCTCGTGTTCAACAACGACCTGCGCCACCCGGCCGTCCTTGCCCAGGACCTGGCCAGCCTGGACATCCTGAGCGGTGGGCGCGTGGTGGTCGGCATCGGGGCGGGTTGGAACGAGCCCGAATACCGCGGCGCCGGGCTCGCATTCGATCCTCCGGGGACGAGGATCGACCGGCTGACCGAGGCCATCGCGGTCCTTCGTGGGCTGTTCGCGGACGGCCCCTTCAGCTACTCGGGCCGGTTCTACACGATCACCGAGATGGACGGCCAGCCGAAGCCGGTCCAGCGGCCGCATCCGCCGTTCCTCATCGGCGGGACGCGGGAACGCGTGGTCCGACTGGCGGCTCGCGAGGCCGACATCGTCGGGCTCGACCTGCGCCAGGACGGCGCGGCGATCCTGGACGCCTTCGAGGCGCGCACCGATGTCCGGGTCGGCTGGATCCGGGACGAGGCCGGCGATCGTCTTGAGCGGCTCGACATCAGCGTCCTCCGGTTGATCGGCGAGATCTCGGTCACCGCAAGCCTGCTCAAGACGGCGGCCGAGGCTCGCCCGCCTGCTCGCGGACCGGACGGGCGTCGACGATCAGCCCGCAGGATGTCCTCGAGTCGCCGTTCTCGCTGATCGGGACGGTTCCCGACCTGGTCGACAAACTCGTTCGGATACGGCAGCGCTGGGGCATCAACTCGTTCATGCGTCGGCTGGTTCGACGAGCCTCGACTCCACGACCTCGCCCCAGTCATCGAGCAACTCACGGGTACGTAGGCCAGTCGCGCCCGCGTGGGTCATCCCTCCCCTCCCTCGCAGTGCTGCCTGACGATCTCGATGAGTTCGTCGATGTCGACCGGCTTCGCGAGATAGCCGTCGAAACCCGCCGCCATGAACCGCTCGCGGTCTCCGCGCATCGCCTGGGCGGTCACGGCGAACACCGGGATGGCGGCGGTGCGTTCGTCCATCCGCAGCCGGCCCAGGGCCTCGAGGCCGTCCATGTCCGGCAGCCGGATGTCCATCAACACGAGAGCCGGACGATGCCGCGTCGCCAGGGTCAGCGCTTGCCCACCGGTCGATGCCTCCAGCGTGCGATACCCGGTCGCCCGGAGCACGTCGCGAAAGCAGCTTCATGTTCTTGTCGTTGTCTTCGACCACGAGGATCTGCTGTCGTGCCATGGCTACGCTGGCCGGACGGGCAGGGTGAACACGAAGGTGCTGCCCTTGCCGGGTTCGCTCTCGACCCAGATCCGTCCGCCATGCAGCTCGACGAGGCGTTTCGATAGCGCCAGACCGAGACCCGTCCCCTCGGATTGCTCCTTGCCCGCGTCCGCCTGCTGGAATTCCTCGAAGATCCGCTCCTGGTCCTCCGGGGCGATGCCCGGTCCGGTGTCGCTGACCGAAACGCGCACCTCGCCATCGCACCGTGCCGCGGCGACATCGACGGTCCCGCCCGCCGGCGTGAACTTCACCGCGTTCGACAGCAGGTTGAAGATCGACCTGCACGATCCGGCGCTCGTCGCCGACCACCGTGTCGACGCCCGGACTCCGACGACAGCGAGACCCGGACACCTCCCCTGGTCGCCCGCTCGCGCACGATGACGACCCCACGTTCGAGGGCGTCGGGCAAGTGAGAACGGCGCGACCTGGAGATCGATCTGACCTGCCTCGACCTTCGAGAGGTCGAGGACGTCGTCGATCAGCGACAGCAGGTGCCGGGAGGAGTCGAGGATGTCGTCGAGGTATTCGGCCTGCTTCTCGTTGATCTCGCCGAAAAGCTGCTTGCGCAGCACCTGGGAGAAGCCGCTGATCGCGTTCAGCGGGGTGCGCAGCTCGTGCGACATGTTGGCCAGGAATTCCGACTTGTGGCGACTGGCGGCCTCGAGCTCGCGGGTCTTCTCGTCCAGCTCCGCCATCGCGCTGGCCAGCTCGCGGGTCCGCTCCTGGACCTGATGCTCGAGGCCCGCATGGGACGCCTCGAGCCGCGCAGCCATGCGGTTGAACTCGTCGGCCAGAGCGCCGAGCTCGTCGCGGCTCGTGGCGTCGATCCGCTGATCGAGCGACCCAGAGCCGATCTTCGCGGCTGCGACCTGGATCGCCTCGATGGGTCTGGCGAGGTTCCGTGCGAGCAGGACGCTCGTCGCGATCGCCACCAGCAGGAACACGACCAGGAGGGCGGCCGTCCGCCAGATCGCCGCCTGGATCGGGGCGAACGCCTCGCTCAGCGGCTCCTCGACGAACACCCGCCAGCCGGGCGGGTCGACGCGTCTCGAACGCGCTCAGCACCTCCGTCCCCTGGGGATCACGCCCGTCGGTGACCAGCGCCGTGGGCCGGCGCCTGGCTCGGCCAGGGCGGCACCCACCTGCGGTAGCGCCGCGAGGTTGGTGTCGGCGAGGACGAGGCTGATGTTCGACGTGTGGGCGATGACCTGGCCGCGGGCATCGACGGCGTAGGCGTAGCCCGCGGTGCCGATCTGTGCGCGGCGGATCGCGTCGACGACGGACCCGAGGTCGACGTCCGCGACGATGACGCCCTTGCCCGGAGATGCCTCGGCCACCGCGATGGTCAGGTGTGGCCGGCCATCCGGCTGATCGACGGTGACCTCACCGATGTACCGCTGCTCGGCCCGTGCTCGCCGGAACGCCTCGCGTCGGAGCCTTCGACCTCACACGTCAGGCTGTTGATCTCGTCGACCTCGTTGGAGTACGCATGCACGCACGCCGTGCCGGTCGCGTCGAGGTACGTCAGCGCGCTGATCGCCCCCTGACGCAGGAACAGGTCCATGAATGACCGCTCGCGATCCGTTCCGGCCGGGTCACCCGGGATCGACTGGGTCACGTCGTCCAGGTCGTCGCCCAGCTGCTGGATGAACTGGCGGATCGAGATGGCGGCGGACGACGCCTTGTCCGCTTCGGCCTCGGTCACGGCCCGCTTGCTGTCCTCGTACGAGAACCAGAACTCGCTGATCCCGACTGAGATGATGGCCGCCGCGACCAGCGTCCCGACGACCGCCACGTACTTCCAGACGAGGCGCCGATGCGGCCGTGCCGGCGTTGCCACCGTGCGTTCCAGCTCGCCGCGGCTATCGATAGACCGGGACGGCCTGCGAGACGACGTCGTCCGGCACGTCGATCCCGAGCTCCGCGGCTCGCTTCAGGCTGAGGGCGAACTCGACCTTCGGAACCTCCTGGGCGGGCAGGTCGGCGGGCTTGGCACCCTTCAGGATGCTGTCGACGATACCGTGCCGCGGCGGTCCCGACCGGCGCGACGTCGACACCGACCGAGAAGAGCGCGCCCTTGTCGGTCTTCTGGGGGTCGACCCATTCCTTGCGGTGAGCCTGGACAGGCAGGTTCGCAGCAGCCGCCAGTCCGAGGATCTTCTTGGAGAAGTTGAGCCGCAGGCTGGGCGACAGGATGAACACGCCGTCGACCGAGCCCGGCGTGAGCGACTGGAAGGCCGCTTCGAGACCGGCGTCGTCGGCTGCCTCGTGTTCGTCCAGCTCGATCCCGAGCTTGCCGGCGGCATCGCGCGCCTCGACGAGGAGCGGAGGCGTCGCGGGTTGTCGGTCGGATCGACGAGCGTGAGCAGACGCAGTGGCTTCGGTCGGGCAGGATCTCGCGGTAGATCTCGAGCTGCTTGGCGACCGGGTCTCGCGCACCGAATGCCCCGGTCAGGTTCCCGCCCGGATGCGAGAGGCTATCGACGAGGCCGTCGCGCACGGGGTCCGACGGGTGCAGGAAGACGACCGGGATCCGGTTCCCCGGATCCGCGGTCGCGTCCTGGGCCGCCGCGATGGACTTGTCCTCGAACGCGACGATCAGGTCGACGCGCTCGCGAACGAATTCCCTGGCCTGCTGCTCGGCCTGGTCCTTGCCGTCCAGGTTGCGCCAGATCAGCTGGATCCGCTGGCCGTCGTACTCCCCCTGAACCTGCTTCATCCGGCCGTCGACGAGCGTCCCGTCGCCGATCAGCTGCTGCATCACCGGGGTCGCCGAGCCGTCGAACCAGCCGAGGTCGCCGAGCCCCGCCACGAGCGTGGCCAGGGAGGGAGGGTTGTGGTCCGTCCCGACGTGCATCACGCCGACCCGCGGAACGGGCTGGGGTGTGGGAACGTTCGAGGCGGAGCACGCGCCGGCGAGGCCGGCCAGGACGAAGACGCTCAGGAGCCTCAGAGCGGACGGCCAGGTCTTCATCGGAACCCTACCCCTCTCAGCTCGGCCCGAAGACGGAGACTACTCCAACGGTGTCGATGCGAGCGAGACGACCTCGGCGACGCCGAGGTCGTCTCGCCACCGCTCGAGGGCGGTATGGTGCTCGATCAGAACGAGCAGTGGCCGGGATCATGCGGCGTCCTGCCGTCGCGTTGCGCCCGCTGGGGTGAACTGGACCGCCATGGTCTGCGCGACATCGCCGGTCTCGTTCCGGATCAGGTGCACATCTCCGCCGCCGATGTCGACGAACGAGTTGTTGGGCGTATCCGGCCGTGTAGACGTGCGGGGTGCAGCTCCGGTCGTCGCCCTCGTACACCGTCACGCTGCCCTGGGTGACGATGACGAAGCTTGGGCCCGGGTGCGTGTGCCAGCCGGTGCTGCCACCGGGCTGCCACGTGTTCTGCTGGACGTAGAGGTCGGACTTGCCCCGCGTCTTGATGACCTCGTTCCAGGACTGCGGAGTCCTTGCGTGCACGTGCGAGAAGATGTTGCCGAACGTCGCCTTCGCGACCGTGGTTCCGACGAACCCTGTTCCGGGCGTCGCCAGGACGTTGCCTGTATACGCGGCGAGGCAGAGGGCGACCAGCGCGATGGCCGACACCAACTTGGACTTCACTTCTCCTCCTTCACGATCCCGCTGCTTCGTGTCTCGGCGGAGCGTCTGCGCCGCTTCCGCGAACGTACGTGGAGCTCGATCGCGTGCCTACCGTGCCTGCTGGCATGCGTCGGGGGGTGCTGGCACCCCAGCCGGCGTCGACCTTCGGTCCGTCCGCCGCGAGGCCGCCAGTCAGACCGGCCGGCAGAACCCTCGCACGAGATCCGGGAACGCATCGGTATCGATGGGCTTGACGATGTAGCCGGCAAAGCCCGCATCGACCAGCCACTCGTCACGGGCATCGAGTGGCAGGGCCGTCACCGCCACGACCGGGATGTGCGACGTCCGCGGCTCGACCAGGAGCCTCCGCGCGGCCTCCGTGCCGTCGAGATCCGGGAGGCGCAGATCCATCAGGATGACGTCGGGCAGATGCTCGGACGCGAGGGCGATCCCCTCCGCGGCAGTCGCGGCCTCGAGCGTCCGAAACTCGGCGCGGACGGAGCACATCGCGAGCGAGCTTCCGGTTCCGATCGCTGTCGTCCACGATCAGGACGAGCGGGTGGGACGACATCACGGGCGTATTCTCCGCCCGTGCCCATCCGCATCGTGCTCGCCGAAGACCACTACCTCGTCCGCGAGGGCGTCCGACGGCTGCTCGACGCCCAGCCCGGGTTCGAGGTCGCCGCGGTCTGCGGGGACCTCGACTCCCTGCTCGAGGCCGTCGATCGCGAGGCCCCGGACGTGGTGGTCACCGACGTCCGGATGCCGCCGGGTCACTCGGATGAGGGGATCCAGGCCGCCAGACGCCTGCGCGAGATCGAACCCTGGCCTTGGCGTCGTCGTCCTGAGCCAGTACGCCGACCCGAGCTACGCAGTCGCCCTGCTGGACACCGGCAGCGCCGGGCGCGCGTACGTCCTGAAGGAGCACGTCCACGATCTCGACCAGCTCCTGACTGCCATCCGGGTGGTCTCGCTCGGAGGCTCGCTGATCGACCCGACCGTCGTGGAACGTCTGGTGGCGGATCGGACACGCGCGACGACGTCGCCCGCTCAAGCAGCTGACCACGCGGGAACGCGAGGTGCTCCAGAAGATGGCCGAGGGCATGAACAACGCGTCGATCGCCGAGGACCTCGTCCTGACCGAGCGGTCCGTCGAGAAGGTCATCAACTCGATCTTCATGAAGCTCGGGCTGACGTGGGAGCCGGCGGTCCACAAGCGCGTCAAGGCGGTCATCCTGTACCTGGCCGAGAGCGATCGGGTCTACCGAGACCAGGCGGCCCAGCCGTGAACGCGTGAACCACCGCCTGTCGCGATCGTCGACGGTCGATGCCACCATCGAGCGCCTCGACGCGATCGCGCAGGCGGGCGAGCACTGCGTCCGGGGGTCGGCCGTCGATCCCGATGTCGAAGCTCAGCACGCCATCGGACTCGATGCACGTTGACCGTCGCCTGCGGACCCGCGTGACGCGAATGACAGCGTCTCGACGCACGACCAGTAGATGGCGGTCGTGATCTCTGACGGATAGTCGGCACCCCGGAGCGTCGACCAGGATCGTGACCCCAAGCCCGCTCGGCCGCGGATCTGAGGGCACTGGCGAGGCCACGCGCCGCGAGCAGCGGCGGATAGATCCTCTCCGCCAGCTCCGTCGTCTCAGTCATCGCCGCCCGGACGTTGGCCGTCAACTCGTCCACCAGCGCCTTCGCGGCCATCGGATCGTCGTCGATCAGCCCGGCCAGACGTCGCAGATCGACGGCCAGTGCGACGAGCTGCTGCTGGACGCCATCGTGAAGCTCGCGCTCGATCGCGCGACGATCGGCGTCGGCGGCCGCGACCAGACGCCTGCGCGACCGGCGCAGGTCCGCGATCTCGCCTTGCAGTCGGTCCATCGACGTTTCCAGCGGGTCGTCAGTCATCGATGGGGCCCAGATACGCCCTTGACGATCTCCCCTCCGTGACCCTGCGAGAACCGATCGAGCACACGCAGGGCGCGCAACGTGTTCCACCGGCTCGGCGTGCCCTCGTCTTCCATCTGGAAGGAGACCGTGCCCTCATACACGTTCCGAAGCGACCAGCGGCCGTCGGGACCCCGATCGCCTTCGACGATCCCGATCGCTTCGGCCATGCGCTCGTCGGGCTCGACCCCTGCATCGCACAGGTACTCGAGCCCGCGCAGGACGTCGTAGTGCCACCAGGTCGGGAAGGAGAACCGGAGCCAGTCGGGGTCGATCACCTCGCCGGTCGACTTCCGACGGAACAGCCGGCGCTCGAGCATGTACGCCTCACCGCGGCGGCGCGCCTCCCGTGCCCCGGCCGAGCCGCCGATCGCGCGCTCGTACTCAAGCAGGCCCTCGAGGACGTTGATCGTCGTCCCGAACGACGACACCGACGCACCGTTCTCGACCTCGCAATTCCAGCCACCATCCGGGAGTTGCTCGCTGAGCAGTCGGTCGACGAGCGGCGTCATGTCCACCCCGAAGTACGAGCCTGTCGAGACGACGTTGCCGTTGATGCACGGCTCGACCTCGCCCTCGAAGAATCGATGGTCCGCCCAAGGGCTCTCGAAATCGGGATCCCGCCAGGTGACGTGGTCCTGGACGAGACCGACAGCCCGTCGGGCCCCCTCACTCTCGGGATCGAGTCCAAGTCGCCGCAGCAGTTCCAGGGAATGGAACGTGTCCGTGTAGTCGCGCGACCACGGCCGGCCGCCCCACTTGCCGTCCGCTGCCTGGAGCGCCAGCAACTTGGCGCCCCAGCCCTCGGTCGCGACCCTCGATCGCTCGGCGATGACGACCTCTGCCGGATCGTGCGTCAGGTCGCGCTTCACCTGCCAGCGGATCGACGGATCCGAGTCGATCAACCATCCGATGACGGTCATATGGACCTAGGCATACCTGACGGGGTCTGGCACGTATCCGCGGTACATGTCCTGGGGCACCGATGCAGACACCCTGACCTCCGATCGTCTCGATGGTCTAGCGTTGGTCTCCCGATTGCAACCCCGCAACGGGTCCGCGGCAGGAGGCGACGGAGAGGCATGGCAACCGGCGGCCTGCGCACCCGATCCTTGGCTGCCCTCGCCTCGAGCGCCACCTTTGCGGCCTTCCGCATTCCGGGGTATCCGGCACTGTGGCTGAGCGGCGTCGCCTCGGGATTCGGCAGGTCCGTCACCCAGGTGGCGATCGGCTGGCTCACGCTCGCCGCATCCGATTCGATCCTCGCGGTGGGGGCCACCTTCGCCATCCGTCTGATTCCCGCATTGGTGCTCGGCATCCCGCTCGGTGGCCTCGTGGACCGGCACGACCGTCGGGCCACGCTGATCCTCGTCAACCTCGCGGTCACCGTTCCGCTGCTGTGGGCCGCGGTCGTCGGGGCGAACGGGACGCTGGCCGTGACCCAATTGCTCGTGTTGAGCCTTGCCCTCGGCGTCTCCGACACGCTCACTGGGACGGCCACCCAGACGTACTCGTTCGATATCGCCGGCGCCGGCGGCGCGACGAATGCGCTCGCGCTGGTCAATCTCGGCGTGTTCCTGGCCGGGGGTGTCGGGTCGATCGCGAGCGGTGTCGCCATCGACCGCGTCGGGGTCGGAGCTCCGTTCATCATGGCGGCCGTGGCGGCGATCATCGCTGCCGTGTGGCTCGTGCTCGGTGGCGCTCGCGCCCGACGGGAACGAACGTCGCCGCACCTGGTCCCCAGCTTCTCGCGGTCGATGACGCTCATCACGCGGAACCGGCGCGTCGCCCTGATCGCGCTGGTCGTGGTGGTCACCGAGATCCTTGGGTTCTCGAGCATCACCGTCTTCCCGACGTTCACGCGCGACGTCCTGGACTCGGACGCTGCCGGACTCGGGGCACTCGGGACGGCGCGCAACATCGGCGCGATCGCGGTCCTGCTGTTCCTTGCCCGAGTGGGCCTGGGCCGATCCCGCGGTGGTCGCGCCATCGTCCTCGCCGTGTCCGCGTTGGGGCTGGGCCTCACCGCGTTCGCCCTGAGCAGCTCGTTCGCGCTGTCGTTCGCCGTGCTCGTGGTGGTGGGCGCGGCGATGGCGGGTTCCGACACCCTGAGCCAGTCACTCCTTCAGCGGAACGTCGATGACGCGGAGCGCGGTTCGGCCGGCGGCATCTGGTTCTTCGCGATCGGGTTCGGCCCGCTGGGCCTTGTCGGCCTGGGCGCAGCTGCGAACGCCGTGGGTGCCCCGACGGCGCTCGCCGCCAGTGGCATCCTCCTCGTGGCGTTCGCCGTCGGGTTGTCCCGGGTCAAGGCGATCCACGAGTTGGTGTGACGCCGAAATTCGCCGCGCTCAGCTCGGTGCCGGTTCCACGTTGTGGTTGAGCCGGAAGACGTTGTCCGGATCCCAGATTCGCTTGAGCGCGGCGAGGCGGGCGACCTTGACGTCGCCATAGATCGCCCGGGTTTCGTCGGGTCCGTCGTCGGCGTTCTCGTTCGCGTACCGGCCCCCGATCGCATCGGGCTCGACGATCGCCATCGCCCGGCGGACCCAGGCGCGCTCGCGATCATCGTCCGTGGCGTCGTCCCAGCTCGTGTCGGCGCTGAGGTCGAAGCGAGCAGCGCGGCCCGCGAAGGCCATCGCACCCTCATCCACTCGGGCGATCGCTCCGCCCTGCGCCGTGACGGAGAAGGATCCACCGGATGGTCCGGCGGCCACGTGGTCGACCAGCGCGTCGAGCGCCGTGGGTCGGACCGCGTTCGCGTACAGGCCCTTGATGAACGAGCGCCCGCCCGCGCCGAAGGCGAGGTCGTGCGCGGCCTGGACCTCGAGGTACGCCTCGCTGCCGCCACTGACCGAGATCGGCTCCGGCCCGCGGCGCAGCCCCGCCGTGTCAGCCTCGACGGCATCCGCGCGACCGCTGTGGTTGAACGAGACGATGACGACGGGGTCCCCGCTCGCCGACCCGCCGGCACCGTCGGCATCTGCCTCGGCCGGCGCGATCCCGTAGATCATCGAGACGGTCTCGGGTGCCGTCGCGGCGTAGTCCTCGAAGACCGCCCAGACCTCGCGGGCGGCCGACGCGGGGTATACCCGGACGCCTCGATGCAGCTCCGGCCCGAACGGCTGGAGGGCGAACTCGAACGCCGTGCGATCCCGAAGTTCCAGCCGGCGCCACGGATGCCCCAGAACAGGTCGGGCTCCTCGGCATCGCTTGCGCGGACGAACCGGCCGTCGGCCGTCACGACCTCGACGGCTCGCAGGTTGTCGATCGTCAGCCCGAAGCGCCGCTGGAGCCGTCCGACCCCGCCACCGAGGGTGAGCCCCGCGACGCCGGTGTGGCCGATCACGCCGGTCGGGCAGACGAGTCCGTGCGCCTGGGCCGCGATATCGAGCTCGCCGAGCAGGGCGCCGCCGTTGACCCACGCCACGCCCCTCGCCGGATCCACCGACGCGCCCCGCATCCGCGACATGTCCACGACGAGACCGCCGTCGCACGTCGAATGTCCGGACGCGCTGTGGCCGCCGGAGCGAACCGCCAGGTCGAGGTCGTGCTCGCGGGCGAATCGGATGGCGCTCGCGACGTCCGCCGGCGTCGTCGGCCGGACGATGACCGCCGGTCGACGGTCGTACACGGCGTTCCACAGCCGACGGGCGTCGTCGTAGTCGTCGTCTGCCGGGACGACGATGTCCCCTGCGAACGTGTCACGGAGGCGCTTCGCCTGGTCGCGGGTCAGTCCGGCGGACGACTGGACCATGGTGGACCGCCCGCTACGCGCCGCCGCCCATCGCTCGCGTGCCGTCAGACAGGATCGGCGAGATGAGGCCGAAGACGTTGCCGTCGGGGTCGAGCAGATAACCCGCGCGACCGACACCCGGCCAGTCCTGGGCCGGCAGCGCCTCGATCGCCCCGAGATCGATCGCCACGACGCATGAGTCCGTCCACGTCATCGACGCCGACGACGATGTCGCAGCCGTTCACTGGCGCCCCGACCTCCGGACGCGGACCTCGGCGCTCGGTCAGGCCGCCGTTGATGCCGTGCCCCGCCGTACCGGCGACGTTGCCGATGGCCCCCTCCCCCGTGTCGATCGACCAGTACGCCACGTCACCGAACTTGGTGAACCGCCAACCGAGGAGTTCCGAATAGAAGTCGATCAGCCGCTGCGGATCCGACGCGTGGATCTCGAAATGGACGACGAGATTTGCCACAGGATTCCCCCTTACGCTCACCGCTTGCCAGTTCGAGCATGGTTCAGGATAAGGCTGACGCATCGGCTTGACGGTGGCAAGTAGTTGCATACGCAACGACCTGACGGCTATACTGACCCAGATGCGACCACGATCCTGGTCGCGGCAGGACGGATGAGCCGTCAAGGAACACGACACATCATGCAATTCGGCGTCTTCACAGTGGGCGATGTCACGCCCGATCCGACCACCGGGCGCACGGTCAGCGAAGAAGAGCGGATCAAGATCATGGTCACGGTCGCGCTCAAGGCGGAAGAGATCGGCCTCGATGTCTTCGCGACCGGCGAGCACCACAACGTGCCGTTCGTCCCTTCCTCCCCGACCACGCTGCTCGGCTACGTCGCCGCCAAGACCGAGCGCCTGCTGCTCTCGACCGCGACGACGCTGATCACGACCAATGACCCGGTCAAGATCGCCGAGGACTACGCGATGCTCCAGCACCTGGCCGAGGGCCGGGTGGACCTGATGATGGGCCGCGGGAACATGGGTCCGGTCTACCCGTGGTTCGGGCAGGACCTGCGGAACGCGATCCCGCTGGCGGTCGAGAACTACGACCTCCTCCGACGCCTGTGGCGCGAGGACGTCGTGGACTGGGAGGGCCGGTTCCGGACGCCACTGACCGGTTTCACCTCCACGCCGCGTCCGCTCGATGGCGTGCCGCCGTTCGTCTGGCACGGCTCCATCCGCAGCCCGGAGATCGCGGAGCAGGCCGCGTTCTATGGCGACGGCTTCTTCCACAACAACATCTTCTGGCCGAGCAGCCACGTGCAACGGATGGTCGAACTCTACCGGCGACGGTTCGAGCACTACGGCCACGGGCCGGCGAACCAGGCCATCGTGGGCCTGGGCGGGCACGTATTCATGCGCAGGAACAGCCAGGATGCGATCCGCGAATTCCGGCCGTACTTCGACAAGGCTCCCGTCTACGGTGGCGCGATGTCGCTCGAGGACTACATGGCGCAGACGCCGATGACCATCGGCAGCCCCCAGCAGGTCATCGATCGGACGCTGGGCTTCCGCGAGTTCGTGGGTGACTACCAGCGCCAGCTGTTCCTGGCCGACCATGCGGGTCTCCCGCTGACGACGGTCCTCGAGCAGATGGACATCCTGGGCTCCGAGGTCGTGCCGGTCCTGCGCCGGGAGTTCGAGGTGCTGCGTCCAGCCGACGTGCCGGTGGGGCCGCCGCTCCATCCGCGAGTCGCCGCCGCCGGGGCCGGGGCGTCCGCCACGCCCGGAGTGTTGGCGAAGTCGCCGGCATGAGCGCTCCGGCGACCCGGTCGCTCGCCGTCGTGACAGCCGGCCTGTCCGAGCCATCATCGAGTCGGCTGCTGGCAGACCGGCTGGCGGCCGCCGTGGAGCGCCACCTCCGCGAGGCCGGCCTGGAACCGCGCCTGGAGGTCATCGAACTGCGTGTCCACGCCGTCGATCTCGCCACGCAGATGCTGACGGGGTTCCCCACCCCGTCGCTCCAGGCGGCGCTCGACGATGTCATGGCGGCAGATGGGGTCATCGCGGTCACGCCGATCTTCAGCGGGTCGTACAGCGGGCTGTTCAAGCTGTTCTTCGACGCCGTCGATCGCGAGGCGTTCCGCGCCAAGCCGGTGCTGATCGCCGCCACTGGCGGCACACCGCGGCACTCGCTCGCGATCGAGCACACGATCCGTCCGCTGTTCGCCTATCTCCGGGCAGCGGTCGTCCCGACCGGTGTCTACGCCGCGACGGAGGACTGGGGCCAGGGCGCCGTGGCGACCGACGGCAGCCTCGTGGAGCGGATCGAGCGGGCCGCAACGGAGCTCGCCGTGGCGATGGCCGCAATCGCCGGCCACGCTCGGCGATGCCTTCGCCGACCCCGTGCCGTTCGAGGACCTGCTGCGCGGCTAGGGGGCGGAGGCCTCCGAGCCTGAGGTGAGTCTCGCCCGGCATCACCGGGCCGATGGGAGCATGATTCCGCGATGACGACTGCGACGGCCTCGCGCCACCCCTGGTTCGGTCTCCACCTCCCCAGCTATAGCCACCCGGACGTCCCGCCCGAGCACCTCTTCGACCGCGTCGTCGAGCAGGCCCAGGCCGCCGAGGCGGCCGGGTTCGAGCTCGTCACCGTCATGGATCATCTCTACCAGATCCCGGGCATGGGCTCGACCGCCGAGCCGATGCTCGAAGGCTGGTCGGTCCTCGCCGCGTTGGCTCGCGAGACCTCGACCGTCCGCCTGGGCACGCTCGTGACCGGCGTCACGTACCGCAATCCGGCGATGCTCGCCAAGCAGGTCACGACGCTGGACGTGCTGTCGGGTGGCCGGGCCATCCTCGGCATCGGCGCCGCCTGGAACGAGGAGGAACACATCGGCTACGGGATCGACTTCCCGCCGGTGAAGGAGCGGATGGATCGCCTCGACGAGGCGCTCACGATCGCCAGGCTGATGTTCACCGAGGAGCGACCGACCTTCCACGGCCGGCATTACCGCATCCACGAGGCCCTAAACAGCCCGAGGCCGATCCAGGCCGGCGGTCCGCCGATCCTCGTTGGCGGTGGCGGCGAACAGCGCACGTTGCGTATCGCGGCCAGGTTCGCCGACATGACGCATTGGTTCGCGCTCGGGCTCGATGCCCTGCGCCACAAGGACGAGCTCCTGGTCCGCTACTGCGAGGAGATCGACCGGGACCCGGCGACGATCGAGCGGACGATCGGGGCGCCGGTCATCGTCATGCCCACCGAAGCCGAGGCCAAGGCGTTCGTGGAGTACCTGCCCCCGGAGCGTCGCGCGCACGTGACCGCCGGCACCCCGGACCAGGTCGCCGACGTGCTCGGCCAGTACATCGAGGCCGGGTTCACGGGATTCACCTTCAACAACGCGATGTATCGAACCCCCGAACACATCGCCACGGTCGGCGAGCTCCTTCGGATGATCCGACCCGTGGCGGCCCGCTGAGGGCGTTCCCGGGTCGGGCTTGACATGGTCGTCATACAACCGTATGGTTGTATCAATGACGACCACCTTCAACGCCGACCACGTCTTCGCCGCCCTGGCCGATGCCACTCGCCGCGACATCGTCCTGCGCGCGCTGAGCGGAAGGGAGGGCGTCGCCGAGCTGGCCGGGCACTACCCCATGAGCTTCGCGGCGGTGCAGAAGCACGTCGCGGTGCTCGAGCGTGCCGGCCTCGTCACCAAGGCAGCGCACCGGCCGCCGCAAGGTCGTGCGGACCAACATCGAGGGGCTCCGCCTGGCGCGTGGCCTGCTCGACCAGTACGAGGCGCTGTGGCGCGGTCGCATCGATCGCATGACGGACCTCATCAGCAGGAGCAAGGAGATCGACGCATGACTGTCACCGCTGTCCGCAAGGACCCCGACGCCCTGACCATGATCCTGACCGCCGAGTTCGACGCGTCGCCGGAGCGCGTGTGGGAGCTGTGGGCCGATCCGCGCCAGCTCGAGCGCTGGTGGGGCCCGCCCACCTACCCGGCCACGTTCACGGTCCACGACCTGGCGCCCGGCAGCCACGTCGAGTACCACATGACCGGGCCGACCGGCGACCAGCCGCGCGGCTTCTGGGACATCCTCGAGGCCGATCCGCCGCGTCGACTCGTCTTCCTCGACGGGTTCGCGAACGACGACGGGACGCCGAACGACGACTTCCCGCGCAACGAGGGGCGCGTGACGATCGAGCCGATCGGTGCCGGCCGCACGCGGATGTCCGATCGAGAGCCACTTCCCGAGCACCGAGGCGATGGAGCAGGTCCTCGCCATGGGCATGGAGGAGGGCCTCACGGAGGCCGTCGGCCAGATCGACGCGATCCTCGCCGAAGGAGTTCCGGCATGACCACGATGACCGAGCCGACGACCCACACCCTGGAGGTGCCCGGTGCCGTCCTGACCTACGACGTCCGCAAGACCGACTCCCCTGCCCCGGTGCTGCTGCTGATCGGTTCGCCGATGGGCGCCGGCGGGTTCGGGACGCTCGCCAGCCACTTCCCCGATCGCACCGTGGTCACCTACGACCCCCGCGGGCGTCGAGCGCAGCACGAAGGCCGATCCGGCCAGCCCGTCGACGCCCGACCAGCACGCCGACGACCTGCATCGGATCATCGCCGAGCTCGACGGCGGGCCCGTCGACCTCTTCGCCAGCAGCGGCGGTGCGGTGAACGCGCTCGCCCTCGTCGCGAAGCACCCGGAGCAGGTCCGGACGCTCGTCGCGCACGAGCCGCCGCTCGCGTCGATCCTGCCCGATCGCGAGGGCGCGCTGGCGGCCTCCCGCGCCGTCCACGACACGTACGAGCGCAGCGGGTTCGGTGCCGGCATGGCGCGGTTCATCGCTCGTCGTGAGCCACCGGGGACCGATGACCGCGGCGTTCGCCGCCCAGCCCGATCCCGATCCCGCGATGTTCGGGTTGCCCACCGCGGACGACGGCACCCGGACCGACCCGCTGCTCGGACAGAACATCGATCTCGTGCACGCACTACGAGCCCGACTGTCGACGCGCTGCGGGCGGCCTCGACCCGGATCGTGCTGGCCGCCGGCGTGGAGTCGGAGGGCCAGATGGCGCACCGCGGTGCGTTCGCCGTCGCCGAGCGTCTCGGCACGACACCCGTGATGTTCCCGAGCGACCACGGCGGCTTCCTCGGTGGCGAATACGGCCAGTCCGGCGACCCGGACGCCTTCGCCGCGAAGCTGCGCGAGGTCCTCGCAGGGGCCTGAGAACGAGCCGCTCAGCAGCCGTCGAAGAGGTAGCGCTTCGACGAAGGAGTCACCAGGTCCAGGTCGCGGAGGACGATCGAAAGGTTCGGGTACGCGGCGCAGCCGGCCTCGAAGTCGCGACGTCGATACTCGATGACGAGCACGTGGTCACCGTAGGCGCCCGTGTAGGCGTCGCACTCCGAGTAGCGATCGCATTCCTCCGCGACCGCGAAATCCGTCCCCATCTCATCGCGCCGACCGACGATCTCGGCCGAGTTCTTCTGCGCGATGGCGATGCCGTTGGCGTGCGCGGCGTCGGCGAAGAGACGCATCTGCGCGACGGCCTCATCTTCGGTGATCAATCCGTGTGAGCGCGTGAAGGTGTCAAGGTTGTCGATCTCGACGGCGTCGAACCCATCGGCCGAACACCCGGCGATCCAGCCGCCGATGACGCTGGCCAGCGCCGAGCGGTGGGCCGCCGTCCTTGGATCGAGCATGATCTCGTCCCAGTCAGGATCGATGACGAGCTTGCCCTTCGCGTCTTTGAGCATGAGGTCCGGGTGGTTGGCCTTCCAGTAGGCGACCTCCCCGTCCTGGATCTGGAAACCGTTCACGTAGCAGATGTTGAAGAGCCCGGGAGCCGAGGCCTCGGTGCGGTCGCGCGAGACCACGGTCACGCCGGATGGTGGCGGATAGGCGCCGCCGAGCTGGTAGTCGAACCCGGCGTTCGGCTGCGGGAGTCGGAGCGCGGGAGGTGGCGGGCTCGCACTCCCGGTCGTCGGCGTCGCCTGGCTTGACGGCGCAGCTGTCGGCGGGAGGGTCGGGACTTCGGTCGGCGGCCGGGCGAACGAGATCAGCGAAGGCGAAGGCGTCGAGGGAGATGCGCACCCCGCACAGACGAGCGCGAGCACGGCCACGATCAGTGCGAAGCGTCTCAGTCCGGCAGCCACGGTGAGCACGGCCTCAGCGTTCGGTCCGTTGGCCGGGAAGGTCACGAAGCCCCAACTCCGTTCAAGCAGGTCCAGGCCGGGTCGAAGATGTCGGTCGGGTCGTCGAGCGTGGCTGGCCATGCGGCACGGTCATCCTAACGGGTAGGGTTAGATCAGCATCAACGGATACATCTGGAGGCTCCGATGGCCGAGGTCCTGCTGTTCCATCACGCACAGGGGCTGACCCCCGGTGTGCGCGCGTTCGCCGACGAGCTACGGGCCGCCGGGCACACGGTGCACACGCCGGACCTGTTCGACGGGCGGACGTTCGACTCGATCGAAGAGGGCATGGCGTTCGCGCGCGAGGTCGGGTTCGAAGACATCCTCGAGCGTGGCGTCCGAGCGGCCGACGACCTGCCTCCGGAGCTCGTGTACGGCGGGTTCTCGCTCGGCGAGATGGCAGCACAGAAGCTCGCCCAGACACGACCCGGAGCCCGTGGAGCCCTGCTCTTCTACTCCTGCATCCCGATCAGCGGCGAATGGGCATTCGGACCCTGGCCGGACGGCGTCCCCGTCCAGATCCACGGCATGGACGCCGACCCCATCTTCGTGGGCGAGGGCGACGTCGATGCCGCCCGCGAGATCGTCGAGAAGGTCGAGGACGCGGCGCTCTTCCTCTACCCCGGCGACCAGCATTACTTCGCGGACAGCTCGCTCCCGTCCTACGACGCGGAGGCCACCGCGCTGCTCACCCGGCGGGTGCTGGAGTTCCTCGCCCGCGTCTGACTCGGCCTGCCTCAGACGGCAAGGGTTGCCTCGACGGGCTGCAGCTCGCGGGCGATCTGCTCCGCCCACGCCTGGATCGCAGGCCAGTCACGGAAGTCACCGACCGGAAGCGCATTCCGGATCGCGGGCATGAGCCGCATGGACTTCGCCATGATGCGCTCGGCCAGGCCGCCCGGAGCGGCGTCGGGGTCGTAGGCGCCGAAGAAGACCCGTTCGTCCCGCGGTCGGATCGATCGTGCGAACTCGCCGAACTCCTTTGGCGTCGCCGCCTCCAGCTGGTCGCGACCCTTCGCATCGACGGCATCCGCGCTGACCGGGCCGCTGCTGAATAGCCACACCGGGTGGTTGGCCAGGAGGTCGCGATGGTGGCGAACGAACCCGGTCGCCTCGCCCAACCAACCGCCAAGGTACGCGGCACTCCCGATGACGAACGCGCCGTAGTCATCGAGCGGGCCAGTGTCGGTCACCGGTCGGACGGTCACGTCGAGGCCTGTCCCCTCGAGCGTCGCGGCGATGTGTTCGGCGATGCCTTTCGTGGCGCCATGCCGACTCGCGTAGGCAACAAGGATCTTCATGGCTGTGCCTCCTGTCTGAGGATCAGCCTGCGGTCTTGCGATGCGGCGAGACAAGGGCCGGAAGTCGCGATCTGGGCGGATCCGGTGCTCCGGAAGGACTTGACATGCGGGACGTACGATCGGGAAATGACGACTGAACGACTGCCGGCCGGACCCGACCCGGAGGCGATCACCCGCATCATCCTCGAGACCTGGCCGGAGACCGACCTGGTGGAGATCCCGGGTGCCGCGTTCTTCTCGCTCGACCCCGAGAAGCACTGGCCGAACTACGCGACGATCGTCACGACCGATGAGCACGACATGGGCAATCCCTCCGACCTGTGGCGGTCCGGCGTCTTCCGGCTGAACCTCGGTGTCGGGCGGGCGACGTTCCAGCGGCTCGTCGGATCGATGGCCGAGCCGGACTACGCCGCGTCCGATCGGGTCCTCCCCCACCCGGTCTACGCCAAACAGCTCTGGATCTCGATCCTCAACCCGAGCGATGCGACGTTCCGCGACGTCGTCATGCCCCTCCTGACCGAGGCCCACGACCGGCTCGCGGCCCAGCGGGCGCGGCATCGAGTCGGCAACGGGTGACGCGCGTGTGTCACCTTCGGATATCCACAGACGGGAAACAGATGAGGCCGAAGTAGAGTCCGACTCGGCATAGCCTCGCGGGATGGAGGTCTCATGGAGACGCTCAGGCTTGCCGCGATCTCATTGTTCCTTGTCGCGGCATTCGGGTTCTTCTTAGCCGGGCTCCTCGGAGGCCGCGTCAAGAAGATCTCGATCGCCGGGGCGGACCTGTCGCCGTTCACGACTCCAGGCGCTCGCGCGGCAGCATTGGTGCTCGGACTGGTGGTTCTCGTTCCCGCACTGGTCTTGTCCACCGTTCCGAACCCTCCGCCGCCACCGCCGCCATCGCAAGCAGCTGCGAGTTCGAGCGCGACCCCGACCGCTAGCCCCACGATCGAGCCGACCGCGAGTCCGGTGGCTTCCCCCTCCAGGACCCCCAAGCCGTCGCCCAAGACGAGCCCGTCGCCGTCCGTTCCGCCACCGTCGGCCGCGGAGTGGGCCCTCGACAAGCGGGACGAACTCGAGGTCCTCGGCGTCTTCCTTGGTCAGCCTCGTGGCGCCACGCAGTCCGCCCAGAAGGGATGGTCCGTCCAGGGGTTCGCCAGCGGCATCGTCTACCGAAAACCTGACGAAACGGCGGTCGCCATTCGCGGGCCGATCTACGACCGATGGAAATTGATCGGCGTCTCGACGAAACCGGCACCAAACATCGGCTATCCGCGAGGCGACCAGACTGCGAGCGACGAGGTACACCCGTGGCAACGCTTCGACGATGGCGTGATCCAGTGTACGAACGACGCTTGCTACCTGGTCTTCGGCGAGGTCTACACCCAGTGGCGTGCCCACCAGGCAGCGCTCGGATACCCGATCGCCGACGTCGAAGTGAAGCTGCTCGCACGACGAGGTCGGTTCGAGCACGGCACGGTGGTCATCGACATCCCTGGTCAGGTCACGATCTGCGGCTCGGACGGATCGACGATCGTCGGAGGCCCCATCTCGTGCGGTTCCGGTCCCCCTGTCTTGAACTGACAGCTCCCCCGCGAGGGCGATCGACCGCGGACCCTACGCCGTGGCTGAAGCTTGACGCGCGACCCACGGCAACCGCACGGCGGGCAGGATGCCGAGCACGAGCATCAGACTGACGAGGATCAAGCCGAACCCGACCACCAGGCCGATGCCGACCGGCTCGGCAAGGACGACCGAGCCCCACGCCAGAGCGAAGGCCGGAACGATGAACGTGACGGTGCTGGCCGCGGTCGGCGTCGTGCGCCGGAGGACCCTGAAGAAGATCGGCCATGCGACCGCCGTCGACAGCACGCCCACGGCGACGAGGGAGATCACGCCATCGGGATGGGGGGTCCCGGGCGCACCGGACAGGATGGCGACGGGGAGCGCGATCAGGGCGCCCGCCACGAGCATGCCCGTCGCGAGCTCCGTCGGGTCGACATCGGGCATCCGAGCCCGAACGAGGTTGCCGGCCACGGCATAGCTCGCAGGGGCACCCAGCCCGGCCACAACGGCGAGGATCGTCGTCGGACCTGGCTCCAACGGCGACCAGCCGACGAGCAGGATCACTGCGACGACGCCGACGACCAGGCCGGCCGCCACCCTCGAGGAGATCCGCTGGCCCATGAACGCGACGGCGATCGCTGCCGTGAACAGCGGGGTCGCAGCGTTCAGGAGCGCCGTGAAGCCTGCCGGCAACGTGACGGTCGCGAAAGCGATCAACGTGAACGGCAGGGCCGAGAACAGGGCGCCCACGACGAGGAACGTGGGCACTCGACCCCTGGCGGCCCGAAGTGTCCGCCTCCCGAAGATCACGAGGAGGACCCCGGCACCGATCGCGAGACGGGTCTCGGCCGCCCACACCGGGCCGACCTCCGGCGAGGCGATGCGCAGGAAAAGGAACGCCGCGCCCCAGACGGCGCCGAGGAAGAGAAGCGAGCCGAGGTCGATGATCGAGAGTGGGCGCCGGGGGGACGCAACGGACGTTGTCATCCGCCCATCGTCGGGTCGGGACATCGGGACGGCCATCGACGGCGGACAGGACCAGACATCGTCATTCGACAGGGTCGATCGGCGAGGCGGTGGCCATGCCCGTGTCCTGTACCATCCCGCCAGCGAACCGTGGTGAGTGCGATCGGGAGGTGATCGATGATCCTCGTCGTCGGTGCGACCGGCCACCTCGGCCTGGAGGTCTGTCGGCGCCTCGCCAAGGGCAGCGAACCCGTTCGTGCGCTCGTCCGCGCCACCTCGAGCCCGGAGAGCATCGATCAGCTCCGCGCACTCGGCATCGAACTCGCCACGGGCGACCTCGCCGATCGTGCCAGTCTCGATGCGGCCTGCGTCGGCGTCGATGGTGTCGTGTCGAGCGCCAGCTCCATCTCCAGCCGGGTCGGCAGCTACATCGCCACGGTCGACCTGGAGGGCCAGCGCAACCTGGTCGGTGCGGCCAAGGGCGCCGGAGTCGATCGGTTCCTCTTCGTCACGCTGTCGGGGAACATGATCACGGATTCGCCGCTGAACCGCGCCAAGCGAGAGATCGAGGCCACCGTGCGAGCCAGCGGCATGGGCTACACGCTCCTGCGCTCGAGCTTCTTCATGGAGTACTGGCTCAGCCCGTTGATCGGGTTCGACTACCCGAACCGGAAGGCGACGATCTTCGGCGCCGGGGAGAACAGGATCCAGTGGATCACCATCGCGGACGTCGCCCGGTCGGCGGCCGGCGCAGTGACGAACCCCGCGACTCGGGACCGGGTCATCGAGATCGGCGGTCCGGAGGCGCTCAGCCCGAACGACGCGCTGCACATCTTCGAAGCGGTCCTGGGCATACCATTCGAGGTCCAGTACGTCCCCGAGGCCGCGCTCGAAGCGCAGATCCAGGGCACCGATGATGCCCACACCAAGAGCGTGACGGCCCTCTCGCTGGACTTCGCCAGGGGCGACGTCGTGGATACCAGGACGATGACGACGCTGCTGCCGTTCGAACGCACGACCGTTCGACAGTACGTCGAGGCCTTGCCCGTCGGACGAGCAGCTCCTTCGTGACGCCATTCGAGGGTGAGCGTTTCTGGCGGGCGATGCGCGAGTCGGTCTCGCAGGCGGTCGTCGTCAACGAGGAAGCCATCCGGCTGCTCGCGATCGCCATCCTGGCCCATGGGCATGCCCTGATCGAGGACGTCCCGGGTGTCGGCAAGACCCTCCTGGCGAGGGCGTTCAGTCGTGCCCTCGGCATGGACTTCTCGCGGGTCCAGGGGACACCCGACCTCCTCCCGAGCGATGTGCTCGGCGCGACCGTGCTCGAGGGTGGCACCTTCCGATTCATCCCGGGCCCGATCTTCACCAACGTCCTCCTCGTGGACGAGGTCAATCGAGCCACCCCACGCACGCAATCGGCCCTGTTGGAGGCGATGGAAGAGGGCCACGTGTCGATCGAGGGCGAGACGCGGGACCTGCCTGACCCCTTCCTCGTGCTAGCGACCGAGAACCCCATCGAGTTGGAGGGCACGTTCGCGCTGCCAGAGGCCCAGCTCGACCGTTTCCTCGTGCGGATCCGGCTCGGCTATCCGGATCGTGTCGACGAGGGCCGGATCGCTCGGCGCTATCGCGACAGCGCCGAGCCGCTCGACGCGGTGACCCTCGTCGCCGCACCCGAGCAACTCCTCGCGATGCGTGAATCGGTTCGCACGGTGGATGTCAGTGCGCCGGTCGAGGATTACATCGTCGACATCGTGCGCGAGACGCGACAGCGCCCCGAACTTCGACTTGGGGCCAGCCCGCGATCCACGATGGCGCTGTATCGGGCGACCCAGGCGCTGGCGTACCTGGCCGGTCGAGATTTCGCGCTGCCCGACGATGTCAAGGCGCTCGTCCCGGCGGTGCTTGGACATCGGATCATGCTCGACATCGACCGCCAGCTCCGCGGATCGACCGTCGAAGGCGTGATCGACGCCGTGCTCGGGTCGGTCGATGCGCCGCCGGTCCAGGGCGTCACCGCCCAAGAACGAGCCTGATCGGTGGGCGCCGGCGGCTACATCGCGTCCTTCCTGATCGTCGTCGGAGCGCTGCTCGGCGCCGGGGGGTTGCTCCTCGCAGGCGTGCTCATGGGCATCGTCCTCCTGCTCAGGTCGGTCTGGTCCCGGTACGGACTGCGAGCGCTCGAATACGAACGGCACCTGTCCGCCGGGCGGGTGCCATGGGGCGAGCGGATCGAACTCGACCTGGTCGTCCGCAACCGCAAGGCGTTGCCGCTTCCCTGGCTTGAGATCGACGATTTCATCACCCATGGCGCCGACATCGCCGGATGGAAATTGATGCCGTCGGCGCGACGCGGCTTCGACGTCCTGCGCGGGACGTGGAGCGTCGGTTGGTTCGAACGAGTCACGAGGCGGCTCGAGATCGTCGGCAGCCGGCGCGGGACGTATCGCCTGGAATCGGCCGAGTTGCGCGTCGCCGACCTCTTCGCGCAAACGAGCCGGAGCGAGGAGCGTCCACTCACCACCACGTACCGAGTGGTGCCTCGCATCGTGCCGGTTCGATCGGCGGTCACGGGGAGCCCCCTTGGGTCGGCCCGGGCGACCAGGGGTCTGTACGAAGACCCGTCGCTCTTCGCCGGCGTGCGCCCGTACCAGGCGGGCGACCCGCTGCGACGCATCCACTGGAAGGCGACGGCTCGGGTCGGCCGCCCAGTGAGTCGCCGCTACGACCCGGCGCGTGAACCCGAGGTGCTCCTCGCCGTCGACATGCAGACCATGCCCGGCGCCGCCTGGATGCTCAATTGGGACGACGATCTCGTCGAGGGTCTGTGCGTTGCCGCCCTGTCGCTGGCGCGATGGTTCGTCGAAGCTGGTGTCGCGGTCGGTCTCGCCGTCAACGCCTTCAGCGATCGACCGCAGCGGACGGTCTACCTGCCACCGAGCGCAGCGCGAGGTCAGATCGCGGTCATCGCCGACCTGCTCGCCGATGTCAGCCCGTTCGCCTCGATCCCGTTCGAAGGCCTCCTGGCCGATGTCGCGCGCAGGGCGCCGCTGGGTTGTTCTGTCATCGCGCTCAGCGGCCGCGATCCGATCGACTTCGTGCCGACCCTCCGCAGACTCAGCGCCCAGGGCTACTTTGCCAGCCACGCCGCGCTCGGACCCGAGGCCGGCGTATGGAGCGCCCGAGCGCGCTCGCTGGGCGTATCCAGCGCGGCGTACCGCCTCAGCCCTGACTGGCAGACCGCCGGTGCGCTCGAACGCGTCGCCTGAGTCCGTCCTCGGGGTGCTCGCCGCCTGCGCGTTGGAGGCCGCCTGGATCACCCTCGTGTATATCCTGGTCGCGAGCCTTGCCGCAGCGGGCCCGGCTCCGCTGTCCCTCCTTGCCTTTTCGGGTGCGACCCTGGTGGGTCTGGGCTTTGCCCGCTGGTCGGCGCGGCACCCTGGACACCCCTACGCCACGCCGCTGGCCGGGATCGCGATCGCCGCGGCCATCATCGGCTGGCTGTTGCCACTGGGGCCCGCCGCGGCCCGGGTGATCGAGGACCCGACCGTGGTCGCTGCGATGCACCCAGGCGGACTCCTCCTTGGCCTCGCCGTCCTCCGCGGGTCCGCCCATGTCACCCCCGAAGACGATGAACGGATCGCCGAGACCGGGCTCGGGCCAGGTCTCGTCTTCCTCGCCGTGTTCTGGGTCCTCCTGACCGCCACTGGAGGCACGTACGACGCCTCGAACGTCGGCGCCGCGTACACCGCGACCGTGGCGTTCGTGACGGCCGGACTGCTGAGCAGCGGCCTCGCGCGGTTGGCGGATCTTCGATCCACGGGGGTCCGCGGTGCCGACCGGCGCATCTGGGTCGGCGTGCTCATCGGAGTGGTGACCGGGCTGTTCGCCGTCGCGATCCCCCTTGCACTGCTCCTCGGTGTCCCAGTGGACGGGGCCATCCGAGGCGCGCTTGGGCTTGTCGGTGGTGTCCTCGTCGTTGTCGCGACGTGGCTCGTGCTGCCGGCCGCCCTGCTCGGCATGGCCCTCTTCCTGTTGATCCAGTTCCTGCGAACCGGCGCGGGGACCGTGACGACCGACCCCGGCCTGATCCTCGGCGGTGGTGTCGATTGGCGGGGCCTCATCGGGTCCGCGACCAACAACGGCCTGGTGCTTGGGGTCGTGCCGCTCATCGTCGCGACCGTTGTGGCCTTCCTGCTGGTCAGGTCGCTCCTTCGACGACCTCGTCGGTCGTCGGTCGACGGCGACGTCATCGAGATCCGCGAAGCGGACGGCACGATCCGTGGCGTGCGGCTGCGCCGTCCGCACCTGACCATGCCGCGACGTCAGGTCGTCCCGCGGACCGCGAGCGAGGCCTACGTCGCGAGTGTCGAGGTGCTGGCTGACCGGCCCGAGACGGCGCGCCTGCCCTTCGAGACGCCGAGCGAACACGCCCGCCGGGTTCGCGCCGACCCGATCGGCGGGCCACTCCGTCGCCTGGCCGCGGACTACGCGCTCGAGGAATTCGGGCGGCGGACGCTCTCGCCCGCTGAACATCGTCGCGCAGTCGAGCGGTGGCGACGACTGCGGGCCATGCGCGAGCGCTGAGCCACGATCGAGGGATCGGGTCGCCGGCGCCGGCGAGGCGCTCACACGGTGATGATGACCTTGCCCCTCGCGTGCCCGCCATCGATGTAGCGCAACGCATCCACGATCTCGTCCAACGGGAACTGACGGTCGATGACCGGCTTGACCTTGCCCGCCGAGATGAGGTCCTTCAACGTCGCCACGTCGTCCTGATCGAACGGCTTCCACCACAGCAGCATGCCCGTCGAACGCGTCCCGGCCGCGGAGATGAGCGGCCCCAGGACCAGGGCCTTCAGGATCGGTACCGCGCTCCCGCCCAGGGTGACGTAGACGCCTCCCGGTCGCAGCGCGCGGCGCACGTCCAGGATCGAGTGGTGCGAGTCGGTGTCGAGGATCCAGTCGTAGCGGTCCCCGCTCCTCGTGTAGTCCGCCTCCCGATAGTCGAGCACGTGATCGGCGCCGAGGGAACGAACGAGATCGACCTTCTCGGTGCTGCAGACGCCGGTCACCTCCGCGCCCATCGATCTCGCGATCTGGACCGCGAACGGACCGACGTTGCCGGACGCGCCGTCGATCAGGACCTTGCTGCCCGGCGGTGGCGGTCGGCCATCGCGCCGCCGGAGCCCCTGGATCGCGAGGATGGCCGAGTGCGGGAGCGTGGCGGCGTCCTCGAATGCCATCCCCGGCGGCATCGACGCGAACGCCCGCTCGGGCGCCGACACGTACTCGGCGAACGCACCCTGGCCGAACGGGAACAGGTCCGCGAAGACTTCGTCACCCGGCTTGAACCGGGTCACTCCCCCACCGACTGTCTCGACGACTCCGGCGACATCCAGGCCCATCCGTGGGTTCCGCGGTGCCCGCAGCCCGACGAACAGCCGGATGAAACCAGGCCGGGGCCCGAGGTAGTCGAGGTCGGCCCGGTTGACCGACGCGGCCCGAACGCGAACCAGCACCTCGTCGCTCGCGGGGGTCGGTCGCGCGACGTCCCGGACCTCGACGACCTCGGGCGGGCCATATCTCGGACGAACGGCGGCCTTCATACCCGGGAGTGTAGGCTGGCCGCTGACCGATGCCGACCACGACGACGCCCGACCTGAACGGCCTGACCGCGTTCATGCAGGAACGGGGTCTACCGCTCCTGATCATCCTCGTCCTGACGCTGCTCGCGTTTCGGGCGATGCGCCCGCTCGCCCACCGGTTCATCACCCGGAGCCTCGCGCGCCGAGCGGCGCGCCAGGGCGCGGTCTCGGACGTGGACCCGGAAGTCGCTGCCCTCATGGCCGAGGAAAGCGTCAAGCGCGTGACGACCCTCGAGGATCTCGTTGCCACGATCCTGAAGGCCACCGTCGGGACCGTCGCACTCCTTGTCGTCCTGACGCTCTTCGACCTGTTGCCGGTGATCGCCGGGCTGGGGCTCCTGGCCGTGGCGCTCACCTTCGCGGGCCAGGGCATCGTGCTCGACTACCTGATGGGCATCCTCATCCTCCTCGAAGGCCCGTACTACAAGGGCGACTGGGTCCAGATCGGCGGTGTTGAGGGCGAGGTCGAAGAGGTCGGGATGCGGCGGACGGTCATCCGCGACGGCACCGGAACCGTTCACAGCGTTTCGAACGCTGAGACGCGGATCGCCTCGAACCTCACGCGGATCTTCGCGCGCATGCTGGTCGACGTGACTGTCGCCTACGGCACCGACATCGACCGCGCGACCACTATCGTCAACGAGGTTGGCGATGCGATGCTTGCCGACCCGGCGTGGGTCGGTCGCCTGCTCGAAGCCCCACGGCTTCTGCGCGTCGACGCGCTGGGCGAACTCGGGATGACGCTCCGTGTGGCCGGCAAGGTCAGGGCATCCGACCGGTTCGTCGCGCCGGGCGAACTTCGCAAACGACTGCTCGCGGCCTTCCAGGCCAACGGGATCGAGATCCCGGTGCGGGGCCGCGTGGTCCTGTCGCAGCCATCGACACCCGGGGACGTCGGCGCCGTGATCGACGATCAGGGAGCCGGCAGCGACGGATAGCCGGTGATCACCAATCGGCGCTGCGGACCCGGAGCACGTACAGGACCGGGAAGACGAGGAAGATCGCGAGTGCCAGGGCCGGGCTGACGAACCAGCCGACCACGGCGGCGATCCCGTAGCCAACGAGGGTGATGAGCGGTTCGGTCAGTCGGAAGAAACGGAGGTCGGTGCCGGGATCGACGAGGCTCCGATGGCCCCGCAGGTAGCTGAACAGGAGGAGCCAGGCGACGCCCGACGCCATGCCCACGACGGCATACGAGACGACGGCAGCCGCCTGGTCGCGCTCGGTCCCGACGCGGAACGCACTCGCGATGACCGCCGTCGGGAACGGCACGACCGAGACCGTCAGGAGCAGCACGAGGTTCCGCCACATCAGGCCCGGATCGATCGCACGGATGCGCCCGAACACCGTGTGGTGGCCCATCCACAGGACACCGATCGTCCCGAACGCGGCCAGGTACGCGACGTAGCTGACCCATTCGCCCAGGAGCTCCGACCCGAACCCTCCCCGAACCGCCGGGATGGCCAGCTCGAGCACGAGAAGGGTGATCGCGATAGCGAAGACGCCGTCGCTGAACGCCTCGACGCGGCTGCTCTCGGACGGTCGGCGGGATCGCTCATCGGCCATGTCGGGGTCATGGTGACGCAACACGGCGGGATCGGCGACGCCGGCACGTCGCACATGGCCCCGTCGTTACAGGCGCTTCTAGGGGGCGTCCGAGTCGGGCTCGACCTGTCGGAGGAGGTCTGCGAGGAGGTCGATGCGAGCGGCGATGGCGGCCGGCTCGTCATCCATGCTGGAGCGTCGATCGCCGTAGACCGAGAGCTGGGTCTGGACCCGACGGAGCTCGGAGAGTTCGGCGGCTTTCATCTTGATCAAGAGGCGCTCCAACATGGCCAGCTTCTCGCGTTCGATCGCCAGGTGGATGACCGCCTTCGTCACCGTTCCATAGTGCACGTGGCAGCGATCCGACGTTGCCCACCAGACGATCCCCACTAGTATCCGAACATGACGACGAGACGCGTGGTCTGGCGGCGCTCGGATGAGGTGGCGACCGACGAGCATTGCACCCTGACCGTGCGGGCGAACGGGCTCTCGTTGATCGGGACGCTCATCGGCTCGGAAGGTGGCGTGCCCCTCCGGACGGAGTACCGCGTGTTGGCCGATGGCGCGGGCACGACCACCGCCGTCCACGTGCGCGACCTCCGCGGCTTCGAGGCTCGAACCATCACGCTCGGACGCGATCCGAAGGGCAACTGGAGCGTCGACGGCGCGCCGATGCGCGCGCTCAAGGGCTGCGCCGACGTCGACCTGGGTTGCAGTCCGTCCACCAACACGCTGCCCATCCGCCGGCTGCGACTCGCCATCGGCGCGTCGCGCACGATCCAGGCCGCGTGGGTCCGGTTTCCCGAACTCACCGTCGTCAAGGCGGCACAGACGTACACCCGTCTCGACGAGTCGACGTATCGCTACGCCAGCGGGACCTTCGAGTCCGAGTTGACCGTTGACGACGACGGACTGGTGAGGTCGTACGCCGTGTGGCAGCGGACCGGCCTCGCGATGGGTCCCGACGACACCGAACCACTCGACAGCGCCCACTAGACGATGACCCAGCGTCCCATCCGCATCGCGGGCGCAGGTGTCTCGGGTCCCATGGCGACGATCAGGCTTGCCCAGCTGGGCGCGTTCGTCGGGGTGTCCGAACGCCGCGAGGATTCGGGCGCCGCTCATCCACCGCGGTTCGACGCGATCGAGAACTGGACGACCCGGGTCGACCTTGCGCACCTTCGATCCTTCCTCGCGCGTTATCCGGACGTGATCGACACCCTGTTGCCGTCGCGGTCGTCGAGGAAGGCCAACACGGCCGGATGACGCGCGACGCGAAGATGGAACGATGCTCCGGGATCGCGCCTCTTAGTGGCTGACAGCGGCCGAACGGCCACGACACAGTGGGACGTCGATGCAGCGAGATCTCGTCGTTCGAGCGGGGACCGGTGACCACGATGCGTTCGCATCGCTGGCCACCGAGGCGTATGCGCGACTCCATCGCATCGCCCGGCTGATCCTTCGCCGCGAGGACCTCGCGTCCGACGCGGTCCAGGATGCGCTGACATCGGCCTGGCTCCACATCCGTGCCGTCCGTGACCCGGATCGCTTCGATCCATGGCTCAACCGCCTCGTCGTCCGGGCCTGCTACCAGGAACTGCGACGGGCGAAGCGGTCACCGGTCGAGGTGCACATCGAGACCATCGAACTCTCGGGCGTCGTCGATCCGACCGATCGGTCGGACGACCGCGATCAACTCGAACGCGGCTTTCGGCGATTGACCGTCGAGCATCGCGCGGTCCTCGTCGTCCACCACTACCTCGGACTACCCGACACGGAAGCCGCGACCGTCCTCGACGTGGCCTTGGGAACCTACAAATCCCGCCTCAATCGCGCACATGCCTCGCTTCGGGCGGCCCTGGAGGCCGACGAACGAGTCGCCGCTCACGGCAAGGAGTCCATCGCATGACGGCCGAGAAGGATCTTGAACGAGCCCTGGCCGGATGGCTCGAACACGAGGCGGCTCCGCCGCCGCCGCGGGAACCGCTCGAACACGTCCTGTCGGCGACCCGCGCGCTTCGGCCCCGTTCGGCCCTCGTGGCCGGCGTCGGGAGCGCATGGGTCGGCAGCGGCGCTCGGTTCGGCTCGGGCTCGCTCATGGCCCTGCGGCTCGCGACCGCGGCCGTCGTCGTCCTGATGGTCGGCGTGGGCCTCTATTCCGCTATCCGGCCCCGCGACGATCAGGGAACGACGCTCTCCTCACCGTCACCGCAACCGACCCAGGGGGCGAGCGCGCAGCCGAGCGCGGCAGCGTCGCCCGCTCAGCCGTCACGCACGCCGGTCCTGCCCACCTCCGGACCCGCTCGCCCGGCTGGCGCGACCGAGCTTCTCGCCGGCGTCGCGATGGAGGCCGGCCAGACGTACACGACGCTGTCGTTCACGCCGGCATTCACCTTCAGCGGCGGCGCGGGTTGGCAGATGCTGCCTCCGCGGATCGGGGGACTGCCGCCCGAGGGTCGATCCCACGCCTACTTCCTCGGGTCAGGCCTCCTCGGTTCGGATCCGTTCCTCGTGCCCGCCATCACGATCACGAAGCCGACCCGGGTGATCACCGAGGGTGGTGCAGCCGTCGAGGCCGCGCCAGCCGACCTGGCCGTCTGGCTCCAGGCACGCACGGACCTGGTGCTCGGGAAGCCGAAGTCGATCACGGTCGGTGGGTTCACGGGGACGCAACTCGAGGGCACGGTCCGCAAAGGGGCCAAGGCTAACGCCGTGGGCGCCATCAACATGATCTGCACCTCCGACAACAAGGACTGCGGCCCCGCCTACGGCGACGAGGTCGGTGTGGGGCCCGGCGAGCGCTTCCGATTCCTTGTCATCGACGTTCGAGGCCAGACGGTCCTCGTCATGGCGAGCAGTTCGGCCGCCACCTGGACCACCGACCTTCCGGCACTCGAAACGTTCACGAACAGCATCACCTTCCCATGATCCCGACCGGCGGCTAGCCCGACCCTCGGTCGCCAGTGTGGCCACATGGCGGCGAGGACCGGGACGACGCTTCGCCAAGGCATCCCGACATCCGTCTCTCCGACCGGAGAGCCAGAGATACGCAGGAGATGGACCCATGTTCGATCCATTCGTCCGACGCTGCCATCCGGCAGCCATGGGCACGCTCACACTGGCCATCGTCATCGTGACGGGGTGCGTTTCGGCCGGCTCCGCCGCCGTCGCCGCACCCTTCGAACTCAACGCAGGACCGACCAGGCATCAGTTCGAAGGCGACCCGTACCCGGCCGGTGGCCGGACGCCCGCTCCGGCGACACTCGCCGTGTCGGCACCCGCGAAGCCGACCCTCGTCGAGCCCGTCCAGCCGGTGATCGCCGTTCCACTGTCCACGACGCCCTCGCTGCACCTCGCGCACGCCGGCCTCACCGGGATCCATCCCGGCGGTGGTGGACCACAGGTCTGAACTGACAGCCATGTGGGTTGGCTCCGGAGTCGAGAGACCCCGAGCCAGCCCTTTCTTCGTTTCAGGCGCCGGCGCCGGCTCGCCAGTGGGTGGGTGCCTGACCGAACGCGCGCTTGAAGGCCCGGCTGAACGCCTCCTCCGAGGTGTAGCCATTGGCGGCTGCGATCTCCCCCACTCCGCGCTTGGGGGCAGCGGGCTATGTCCTCAAGACCGATCCATTCGCAGATCTCGTCCATGCCATCCGACAGGCTGCGTCGGGCGGCATCGCCTACTCCGTTCGACCACCTCCCGGTGGCCAGCTTCGCCTGAGTAACCGCGAGGCCCAGGTCGTGTCGCTGGTCGTCGAGGGTCGGTCGAACGACGAGTCGCGGTTCGGCTCGGCATCAGCGCGAAGACGGTCGAGAGCCACCTGACGAGGATCTACGAACGCGCCGACGTGGCCTCACGCACCGAGCTCGCGACACACGCCATCCGGGAGGGCTGGCTCGAGGCGGCCGGCGACTGAATCCGAGCTGCGTAAAGGCGCCAGGCGCGGCTAAAGGCGCCCGCGCGGCGTGAAGGACGCTAAATGAAGGGTCGAACGAGTCCACACGTGGGCGTTCGCTCGATGTCCGCAGCCTCCTCCGACTCGTAGCGTGTCGGCATGACCTCGACCCCCGAGGCAGGTGTAGGAAACGGAGGCACTCTGATGGCACACGCGGGCACCCCGACCGACCTGGCGAAGCAGCCGGCGACGTCGTCCACATGGCAGGGACCCTGGAAGGCCCTCCTCGTCGGCATCGTCGTCGTGGCGATGGCGGTCGGGCTGGTCCTGGCCACCTCTTTCGTCGCTGGCGCGACCAAGACGACCGTCGTTCCGGCGGACCACAGCTACGACCAGATCGAAGCCCAGCGTGGCGCGGCCGGCCTGGCCGGTGATCACAGCTACGACCAGATCGAAATCCAGCGTGGCGCGCCCATCGTCGGCGGCACCCCCTACGATCAGTTCGAGAACCTCCCCGGGAAGGTTCGCGGAGAGGCCCCGGTCTCGACGTTCGATCACCGCTTCGACAACGCGGACAACGCCAACAACCTCAAGGGCAACATGCGCTGATGGCGAACCTGCCGATGCAGGTCGGAGATCGCCTGGACGAGAGCCGGAGCTGCACCCGGCTCTCGTCATGTCATGTCGTGGCGCGGCGGGCGTCAAGTCCATCGAACCGAACGGTCAGAAGGTGAAGGCACCCGCGATCCCGGCCCTCCAGTACACCTGGACACCCCGAGGCACCTGCCCAGGGTGACCTCGCCCGGACGCAAGGTGTTCATCCCGAGGGTTCGTCCTCTCTCGCCCTTGGAGGCTCGTGCTGCGATATCGTCGGTCCATGAGAAGCGACGCGCCGTCAAAGCACCCCGGGATGGGCGCCCTCCCCCATCGGGACGGGACCACCTTCCGGGTCTGGGCGCCACACGCGGAGGCCGTCTTCGTCACCGGCTCGTTCGATGGGTGGGCCGCCGACCGCACGCCGCTCCGCCGCGATGGCGACGGCTCGAGCGGCACGTGGTCCGCGGATGTCCCCGACGTCGGACCGGGCGCCGAGTACCGCTTCACGATCCGCACGGGCGACGGCGACCTGTCGCGGATGGACCCGTACGCGCGGCTCGTCACGAACTCGGTCGGGAACAGCATCGTGTACGACCCGGGCGGCTTCGACTGGGGTGACGAACCGTTCCAGGTCCCGGGCTGGGACGACCTGGTCATCTACGAGATGCACATCGGCACGTTCGCGGCATCAGGCGACCGCCGGGGCACGTTCGAGCTCGCCCGCGGCCGCCTCCCCTACCTGGAGCGGCTCGGTGTGTCCGCCATCCAGGTCATGCCCCCGCTCGAGTTCGCGGGCGACGTCTCGTGGGGCTACAACCCGGCGCACCTGTTCGCCATCGAGTCGTCCTACGGTGGGCCCGACGCGTTCAAGGGATTCGTGCGCGACGCGCACGCCCACGGGATCGCCGTCATCGTCGACGTCGTCTACAACCACCTCGGTCCGTCGGACCTCGACCTCTGGCGGTTCGACGGCTGGGCCGAGGGTGATGGCGGCGGGATCTACTTCTACAACGACGAGCGCGCCGTCACGCCGTGGGGTGCGACGCGGCCGGACTTCGGCGCCGGCGAAGTCCGCACCTTCCTGCGGGACAGCGCGTTGACCTGGCTCGAGGAGTTCCGGTGCGATGGCCTGCGGTTCGACTCGACGATCTTCATCCGGACGCTGGAGGGTTATCCGGCCAAGCCGGGGTCGAGGGCATTGCCGGACGGCTGGTCCTTCCTCGCCTGGATCAACGACGAGATCCGGGCAAGACAACCCTGGAAGATCACGATCGCGGAAGACCTCGAGGACGACCCGGTCCTCGTCACGCCGACCGACGACGGCGGCGCCGGGTTCGGAGCGCAGTGGGACGCCGGGTTCATCAGGCGGATCCGGCCGGCGCTGGAGGTGCATGACGACGCGGCGCGCGACATGGACGCCGTGGTGACGGCCATCGTCGGTGCCGACCGCGGCGCGCCGCCGAGCCGCGTGATCTACACGGAATCGCACGACGAGGTCGCCAACGGGCTGACCCGAGTCCCTGAGGCGATCACGCCTGGTGGCGCCGACGGTTGGTGGGCCAAGAAGCGCGCCGCACTCGGCTCCGCGCTCGTCCTGACCTCGCCCGGGATCCCGATGCTCTTCCAGGGTCAGGAGCTGCTCGAGGATGGGTCGTTCGACGACGACGTGGCGCTCGATTGGGAAAAGGCCGTCACGAACCGGGGCATCCTCCGCCTCCACCGGGACCTCATCGCGCTTCGGCGCAACCGGGACGGGGTGACCGCGGGCCTGCGGGGCCCCTATGTCGCGATCCTCCGCGCGGACCAGCATGCCAAGGTGCTGGCCATGCAACGCTGGGTGGACGGCGGGCCGCACGACGACACCGTCGTGGTCGCGAATTTCGCCGACCGGACGATCGACGACATGCCGGTCGGACTGCCCGCACCCGGACGTTGGAGGGTCCGGTTCAACTCCGACGCGGCGGCGTATGCCCCCGATTTCGGCGGTCATGAGTCGTTGGATCTCGATGCCGATGGGCCGGCGATGGACGGCTGCCACCAGAGCGGCCTGATCTCGGTCGGGCCGTACAGCGTGGTGATCCTGTCTCGCGAAGACTGACGTTCCCTATCATGGCGCGATGGCCCGGACCGTAGACGCGCCCGCGGAGACCCTCTCGGACGACGAGCGACGCTCCCTGCGCGCGGGCTGCGACCGTGCCGTGAACGGCGACGCCCTGCGAACCGCCTCCGACGCCCTGACCGAACTGGCGACCCTCCCGGCCGCAGACCTGACGGCTGACGACTACGGTGAGGGTGGGACAGTTGCAGCCCTCGAGAACGAGGTGCGCGAGATACTCGACAAACCGGCTGCGGTGTTCATGCCGAGCGGCACGATGGCCCAGCAGATCGCGCTTCGCGTGCATGCCGACCGTCGCGATCGTCGCGTCGTGGCCTTCCACCCGACGTCCCACCTCGAGTCGCACGAAGACAAGGCATACCAGCGGCTGCACGGGCTGGTCGGCCGGACGTTGGGCAATGGCCGAGAGCTCATCACCCTTGCCGATCTCGAGGAGGTTCGCGAGCCGCTCGCGGCCCTGCTCATCGAGCTGCCGCAACGCGAGATCGGCGGTCGCCTCCCGCCTTGGGACGACCTCGTGGCCCAGGTCTCGTACGCCCGCGAGCGCGGCGCCGCCGTCCATCTCGACGGGGCGCGGCTGTGGGAGTCCGGGCCCTTCTACGGCCGCCCGTTGTCAGAGATCGCGGGGCTCTTCGACAGCGTCTACGTCTCGTTCTACAAGGGGCTCGGTGGGATCGGCGGCTGCATCTTGCTTGGCGACGATGACCTGGTGGCCGAGTCGCGGGCATGGCGCAAGCGGCACGGCGGCACGCTCTACCACCTCTGGCCGTATGCCGCCTCGGGCCTCGCCGGACTTCGACTCCGACTGTCGAGGATGGACGCGTACGTCGAGCATGCACGGGCCGTCGCGGCCGCGCTTGCGGACGTCGAGGGCGTAGAGGTCGTCCCCGACCCGCCCCAGACGCCGATGATGCACCTGTACCTGCGGACCACCCCGGCCGTGATGACGGCCGGCATTCGCCGGATGGCGACCGAGCAGCGGCTGTGGACGTGGGGCGGGTCGTCGGCCACGGAGGTGCCCGGGAAGCGCCGGCTGGAGCTGACGGTCGGTGACGCGACGCTGGCGCTCACGCCGGTCGAGGTCGCGGCGGCGGTACGCGCACTCCTGCCGGCCTGACGGAGCTGCAGGCCTTCTCCGCTGCGAGGCGGTCAGGACGGCGGGTCGATCGGCGCGGTCACGGGATGACTACGCCGTTCACCACGACTGGTGCGTGCAGCGTGTAGTCGACCTCGTCGGATTGGGTGACGCCGGCCGGGGTGATGACGTCCATGAGCTTCGGCACGCTGCCGGGCGCGGCCGTGCAGTGCGGGTCGCTGCTGGACGTGGCGCACACACCGAACTGGAAGGCCTGTGGCGTCGGCTGGAAGCCCCGGGCCTTGTCGCTGCTGAACCCGTCCTGACCGGTCAGCACGACCGTGAAGGCCCAGCCCGGACCCGGTTGGCCGAGGGTCGCCTTCGGGACGCTGAACGTGATGAACCGCGAGATCGCATTGCCGCTGATGGTCGCCGTACCGAGGGTCGTCCCGGAGGCGTCCTCGTAGCGCTGCCCGAAGCCCTGGACCTGGATCAGGCGGCTCCAGGCGGAGGACGGTGCGATCTGGAAGTTCCGGGTCCCGTTGGCCGGCGCGGTCGAGGTCGAGACGGCGGCTGGATCGTGCACGTAGACGTCCACGAGCTGCGCGCCGAGGGCGCTCCCGAAGGTCTCCGACAGGTCACGCGTCTTGACCCTGAAGATGGCATTCGTGCCATCGTCGTAGACCTGGAACGCCTCGATGTCGAAGGCGCCGGCATGGAAGTCGTTCGCTGTGGGATAGGCGTAGTTGCCGGGACCGTTGTCGTCGCCGTCCGGGTCCGTCACATCAAGGAGGAGGGTACCCGGCACGAAGTCGAACACGACCGTGCGCTTGGCGTGCGCGGTGCGGCCGCTCGGACTGACCGCCACGACGTTCAGGACGCTGGTGCCACCGGTGATCGGCACGTTGAGGCTGAACGAGCCATCCGGGGCGGCCGGACCCGACACCACGGTCGTCGCCGAATTCGCGTCCGTGTTGGTCGCCGACACGTAGACCGTGTTGCCGATCGAGGTCGTGCCCGTGACCGTGACCGGCGAGCCGGACACGGCCGTCTTGTCGAGCGGGCTCGTGACGGTCAGCGTGGTCGCACCCTGCGTGTGGGCGACGTAGCGCGCGTACGTCACCGCCGGCAAGGCGACGTTGCGCTTGGCGGCAAGATCGGCCGTCAGCCGCACGAACGCCGCGGCGGACCAGGTCAGCGGCGATGCGGAGCCGGCGGCCCGTCCATCGGCGAACCCGATCGAGGCGACCGTGGGGTCCGTGCCGAACGCGGATGCTGCGACGGCGGGCAGTTCCCAGTCCTGCTCCGGGATGAGCCCGACCCCTGACGCGAAGGCGTTCATGCCCGCGAGCAGCGACGCCGCCTTGACCGAATCGCCGGTCACGAGGGACTGCTCGGCGCGTTCAGCTGACAGCACCGGCCAGACGTGGCCCGTTCCCTGTCCGGACGGCGCCCATGGTTGCCCGTCGCTCGCGCGATCGCCGTAGCCGTCGCCGTTGTAGCGATGCCAGCCAGGCCCGCTCGGGGTCATCGACCTGATGGTCGCATCCACGATCGGCAACGAGCGCGCGACGTCCGGATCGCTGGCGGGCAGCTCGCCGAGCCGGACGAGTTCGAGGAACCCTGCGTCGATGACGCTCCGCTGATCCAGGGTCGGACCGCCGTTGCCCACGTTGTAGGTGATGGCCGCATTCGGGTCTCCGGTCTTGGACAGCCGGATGAAGTACGGGTTCGCGGAAAGCGGCCCGTTCGTCGTCACTGTCCAGGCCTTGATCGACCGCTGCATGTCGTCGGCGACGCCGAGCCAGACCGCCGCGGACTTGAGATCGCCGTTCGCCTTGGCGAGGTCGGCCGCGGCGACCAGGCCGGCGATCTCGGCCGCGATGGTCGACGGCGAGTAGCCGCTCTGCTCCTCCCAGCGTTCGGCTCCCGCCGCCGGGCCGTGGGCAGCAAGGTAGTTCGCCGCGGGCTTGATGTGGTTCGCGTAGAGCGTCGGGTCGCTGAGCTTCACCTGGTCGGCCATCAGGATCGGGTACGCGACCTCGTCCAACTGGGTCCCGAACGAGTCGGGCGCGGTCTTGCCGTTGACGAGGCTGTTCCGCGGCATCGATCCGTCGGCCAGCTGTTGGCGGTAGAAGAGGAAGCGCGTCGCATCGCGCGCGGTGGCAAGATCGCCGTCCGCGACCAGGCCCGTCCAGGCCTCGTAGAGGTCGCGCGCGAAGACCTCCCGGTAGGAGCCGAAATAGGTGTTCGCGGGATCGCCGGCGGAGATCGCCTGCCCCCATGGCGACGCGAGGCTGGCCACGATGGCGCCCGGGAAGGTCTTATCCTCCGACGCCTTGAGCACGTTCGCGCTCAGGTAGTACTCGTCCTCGAGATGCTTCCGCTGCTGGCTCCTGAGACCCGGCAGCTTCTCCGTTCGTGGATCCTTGAGCGTGTCGTCGTATCGCCTCCACGCCTTGCGGTAGTCACCCAGTGTCTTGTCGAAGCTGACGCCGAGGGAGCCCTCCGCCGCACCGACCGCCTCCGTCTGCGACGCCCCGAATCCCAGGGCGAGCACCGTCCGGCCGCTGCCGTTGAGCGCGATCCTTGCCGTCCCGACCACGTTGCCGTCCGTCGCGACGGGGAAGGTCGGGGTCAGCGCGTGCGACCCATCGAGCTGGACGAGGCCGTCGCTTTCGGAGCCTGCGAAGCCGCTCGATGCTTCCGTGAGCGTGCCGTCGAGCGCCGCGTAGACGGGCTGTGCGTAGTCGCGGTTGGCGGCATTCGTGGCCGTGACCGGGTCGGAGGCGACGAGGATCGGATGGCCGGTCGAGCCGTCGATCGAGGCCGAAATCGGCGCCGCCGTTGCCCGCGCCACCACCACCGTTGCCGTTGACGGTCGGGTCGAAGCGCACGTAGAGCCCGAGCGCAGGGTCGTTCGGCTTTCGCTTCGCCTCGAACTGGACCCGCATCAGGACCACGTTCCGGCTCGGATCGGTGATGTACACCGTCTCGATCCTGTACTTGCCACTCTTGGCCTTCGCCGTGACCTTGCAGGCCATCCCGCCGGAGTCGTCGACGGGTTCGACGGTGTAGGTCATGTCACGCGTCTGGAGATCGGTGAACGTGGAGCCGTCGGTCACGACGTACTGGAGGGTCTCCAGGTTGGTGTTGTCGACGGTCGGGTAATACACATCACTCAGGACGCCGTTGGCGACCGTGTACCAGACCTTGGAGGTCGTGTTCCGTGCGGTGCCGAGACAGTCCTTCCGCGCAAGATCGAAATGCGACTCGGATCCGGGCCAGCCCGGTGCGCCATGGTCCGCGGCGATCGTGATCGTCAGGACGTGCGACACCGAGTCGTAGGTGAACGTGACCGGGGGATGGTTGGCCGGGACGGTGAACGCGATGTTCGAGCCCCCGGGGACGCCGCCCTCGCCGTAGTTCTCCGTCCAGTCCTCGTTGAGCGCGACCTTGGTCTCGTACGACCCCTGCGGCAGCGCGGTCGTCTCGAACGAGTAGATGCCGTCCCCGTCGGGATCTTGCAGCCATGACCGAAGACACGTCGGGTCCCAGTCGGCCGGGCAGCCCAGCTCCGATTGGAAGCTCCCGGGGGCCACCGCGATGACCGAACTGTGGTTGTCGGTCGCCCAGTGGGTCTTGTGGTCGTAGTAGAACTTGACGCTCGAGTCCGAGCCCAGGCTCAGGGGGATGTTCGCGCCGCCGAGCTCCGCGTGCAGGCCATAGTTCTCGTCCCACGCGTCGTTGAGCGCGGCTTTGTACTCGTAGTTCCCCGCCGGCAGGGCGAAGCTCCCTTGCCAGACATCGTCGCCGGCGTCGTACGTCAGGTGCGTGCCGGCGCATGTCGCATCCCAATCCGCCGGGCAGCCGACCTCCGATTGCAGCGAGCCGGCCACCGTGACCGATGCTGGTGCCGGTGTGGCCGAGGCGGTCACGGCAGGCAGCAGCCCCGCCGCGATGAGGACGACGCCGACCAGCGCAGCACGCGACCGCCGCATCCGGATCGACTCGGTCGACATCGGAGGTCCTCCCACGATCATCCTCGCGTCGTCGTTCATGGCCGAGCATACGACCGCACTCTTGTCTTGAGAAGCCCTCCCCTGCCCCAGGCGAGACGGGAGCGCAGCTCAGAGGAGCGCGAGTGAACGTTCCGACAGATGCTCCGCGAGCATGATCGTCACGAGGTGTGGGAACCCTGCTGGGGCGTCCGGCATGATCGACGCGTCGATGACGCTCAACCGCTCGACTCCATGCACCCGGCCGAGGGTGTCGACGACGCCCCCGGTCTCCGCTGACGGTCCCATGGCGCATGTCCCGACCACGTGCGGGATCGAGTAGGCGTTCTCCACGACTCGGCGACGCAGCGCGGCGGGGGTGGGCGGTTCCGATGGCGGGGCTTCGCGCGCCAGACGACGGATCTCCGGCCGATTTGCGAGCTCGAGTCCGAGCCGATAAGCCTCGCTCAACCGCTCGACGTCGCCGGGTTCCTGCAGACGCGGAAGCGTGATCCGGGGCGTGGCGATCGGGTCGGACGAGCGGAGTCGCACCGTGCCCCTCGACGCGGGTTTGAGGAGGAGCGGGTCGAACCAGAATCCTGGCTCGTCGCCGTCCGGGTCCGTGACCCAGAACATCAGGTCTGGCGCGCCGTCGGCCGGGGCAAGCGAGCTTCGGAAGGTCGCGATGGTGTGGAGCACGGGACCGCTGGTGGCCGAGCCTCGCCAGCCCGAGTCGAGATCCACGGCTGGGTGGTCGGCCAGGTTCGCACCGACCCCGGGAAGGTCGATCCGCACGTCGATCCCGACCGAGTGAAGGTGCGCGGCGGGTCCGATGCCCGAGCGCATCAGGATCGTCGGGCTGCCGTACGTCCCCGCCGCCAAGACCGTCCAACCCGCAGCGATCTCGGTGCCGTCGATCAGCCGGACGCCCGTCGCCCGGCCGGCGTCGATCGCCACCGATCCGACCATCGAGTCGGCACGGATCGTGAGGTTCGGGGGTTGCGAGCCGCGACGAAGATAGGCATCGACCGAGGTGACGCGCTTGCCGCCCCGCGAACTCATCGGCATGCGGCCGACACCGACCGCGCCCGGCCCGTTGTGATCCTCGACGGCCGGGAAGCCGACCGCTTCGAGCGCCTGGGCGGCGGCGAGGTGGATCGCGGAGGGTTCGAGCTCCGGGTACCGCGTGATCGGGATGGGCCCACGATCGCCATGCCATGGATCCTGGCCGAATTCGGCGTCGGCTTCGACGCGTCGGAACGCCGGCAGGACGTCTTCGAACCGCCAACCCGCGTTCCCGCGGGCCGCCCAGGCATCGAAGTCGGCCGCGGCGCCACGGACGGCGAACCGGGTGAGCCACGAGGTGCCGCCGAGCAGCCGACCGCGCCGAAGCCGGCTCGGCGAGCGCCCGGCGTCAGGCTCCGACTCGAACGCCCAATCCGGCACGGTCGGCAGCCGCCATCCATCGCGCCGATCCCGTCGCGTTCGATGGCGGAGGTCCGGTCCGGCCTCGAGCAGCACCACGCTCCCCCTGGCCGCGTCCGCGAGGCGCCTCGCGACGACACAGCCGGCTGCGCCGCCTCCAACGACCGCGATGTCGAACCCCTCGCTTGGCATCACAGCCCTCTCGCCATCGGTTGCTCTCTATCATGGCCCGATGACGGGGATCAAGTCGATGGCGTTCGGTGTCCATCTTCCGCAACTCCGATGGGACGACGAGCCCCTCTCCTTCGATCGGCTGGTCGCCGTGGCCACGACCGCCGAGCGGCTCGGCTTCGGGACCCTCACGGCCAACGACCATCTTGTCTACGGGCAGCCCTGGCTGGACGGCCCTGTGGCACTGGCGGCGGTCATCGGGGCGGCCCCGTCGGTCCGGTTGATGACGAGCGTGTCACTGCCTGTCGTCCGGGGTCCCTTCGCCCTGGCCAAGGCGCTGGGCGCGATCGACCTCCTGTCGGGAGGCCGGTTGGATGCCGGGCTCGGGCCGGGCTCATCCGGATCGGACTACGCCATCGCCGGGATCCCGTTCAGTGAGCGCTGGGGGCGCTTCGACGAGGCCGTTGCCGCGATACGGGCTCTGTGGGATCGCGAGGACCCGCCATTCGCGGGGCGCTATTACGACACGACCGGCGTCACCTTGTTGCCGGCACCGGCGCAGCCGAAGGGACCGCCGATCTTCATCGGGAGCTGGGGGTCGGCGGCCGGCATGCGCCGGGTCGCGCGACTGGCCGACGGCTGGCTCGCCTCCGGCTACAACTCCACCCCAGACTCGTTCGCGACGGCCTGGCGCACGTTGCGCGAGTCGGTCGAGGAGGCCGGCCGAGACGTCTCGGCCTTCTCGAACACGATGGCGACGACCTGGATGTACATCACTGACGACCCGTCCGAGGCGAACGCCGTCTACGAGCAGCTCGCCGCCATGCTCCGTCGCCCGATGGAGGAGGTGGTGGGGCGCCTCCCGATCGGCTCAGCCGCCGCCTGTGCCGACCTCCTCGGCCGATACCAGGATGCGGGCCTCCGACGCATGCTGATGTGGCCACTCAAGAACGAGGTGGACCAGATGGAACGCCTCGCGTCCGAGGTCATCACGCAGCTCTGAACGCACCCCCGGACGCAGGGCTGGACGAGGCCGATCTCAGCCGGTCGGAAGCCAGGTGAGCCGGTCGACGACGTAATGGTCGCGGCAGAACGCCCAGACCTCGCCCTTCGACATCACCACCGGCACGTCGTCGATCGTGTCCCCTTTGACCGGGATGCATTCGTCGGCCATCCCGTCGTCGAAGTGACCGGTGACCTTCCAGCGGACATCAGGTCCGCCCACGCCGTCGGAGTCGTGCCAGGGCGTCCCGGCCGGATCTGGCAGGGGGACGGAGCGTGGCACGAAGGCCTGCAACTCGGCCGTCCGTCCTTGCACACCGAACATCCAGTCTTGTAGGTCGTCCGGGACCCGCAGGCCGGGCCACATGTTGTTGATCGAGTAGCCGACGGCGACGAACGAGACCTTGCGGCCGCCGAAACAGTCGGCGCGGAGATGCTCGGGTGTTGCGATGATCGAGGCCAGGTCGGCCTTGGCCGGACACGGATCCGGGGCCGGCTTGATCGAAGTCAGCACGAAGCTCGTGCGGCACATCTCGACGATCTCCTTCTGCGAGGGGACATCGCCCGCACCGTAACGGTCGGCTGAACAGGTAGCCGCAGCCTTCGCGTCGAACCGACCGCTGGCCGTGACCCACTGGCCATGGAGCGCGTCGTACGTCGGGCGCACGGTCGCCGGCACGGCGACCGGCAGGAACGGCCCGAAAGGCGCGCTTGGAGTTCTTTCGCGATCGCTGGCTGCGAGGAAGGTGGTGGTCGCGAACCACGAGTCCAGCCACCTCGGCTTCAGGATCCACACCCTGGTTCCCCCGAGCCCCTCCGGTTTCGCGACATAGGCCACGAGGTGGAGCTCAGCCGAGCCGTAGCACTGAAGGGCACGTTCGTTGAGAGGATCGTCGTAGCGCCGACTCAAGGGACCGATGTCGCGGCGCAGGCCGATCAACATCTCCAGGGTGGCCGGTCCCGGCGGGCAACCATCGGTGGTCCTCGCCGCGGGCGCGCGCGTCGGCGTCGCCGTCGAGGCCGGGCTGGGGGTCGAACTGGCCTCGGCGGTTGGTGTCGGTTGCGAGAACGGGCTCGGCGTCGGTTCGCTCGAAGGGGATGACGACGAGACTGTTGCCGGGGTATGGACCGGCAGTGCCGACGTACGAGCGTTGGAGCAGGCGGCGACCAGGGCGGACACCACGATCATCGCGGTGATCACGGAGCGTGTGGTGTGCATCACGGTCCCTCATGAGCGAACCGCTCGGCGAACGGTCCGTCAACGAGACGCGAAACGGACCGGAATGTGTCGCCGCCCGTTTGTCAGCGCGTTCCGCGGGCAGCGCGTTGGGCGTTCTCCGTGACACGCACCTCGACGAGCCTGGTCACCAGGGTCATCGGGATCGGCTTCGAGGCCGGAAAGCGGACGGTCCCCTTCCCCACGAGGTACGGCTCGAGTTCCTTCCCGAGTGCATCGACCACCGCCCCGCTCGCCGGGAACAGGCTGTAGTGGTTCTTGTAGGCGGCGTAGGACACGAGGAACTGCCCGCCATGACTTCGGAGCGCCGGCATCTGGTACGCGATGGTCTCGGTCGCGTCGGGGGCTGCGGCGTTGACGGCGCGGCGGATCTCCTCCACGACGGCCCGCTGATCGGCCGACAGGGTGGCCAGGTAGTCCTCGACGGTGGTCAGTTCCGGCATGGGGGTCTCCTGTTGGGATCGTGTCGACTGTATCAAGTGGGTTGCGTCGCCCGGGAAATAACGGCGAGGCTCGACGAGAGATAGCCAAGGCTCCCGATGGCAGGACCGACCTTTAGCCCGAGGCTTAGCGTGGGACGACCCCAGCGAGTGAGGAGATCGGATGACGGACATCGCGACACGGCCGGATCTGTCGGCCATCAAGGCGCGCCAGCAAGTCACGTGGGCGAGTGGCGACTATCACATGATCGGGACCCAGATCCTGATCGTCTCGGAGCTCCTGATCGAGGCGCTCGACGTCCATTCGACCGAGCGCGTGCTCGATGTCGCGACGGGCAGCGGGAACGCCGCGCTGGCCGCGGCTCGTCGCAGTTGCCCGGTCGTCGGGCTGGACTACGTCCCGGCGCTGCTGGATCGGGCCCGCATGCGCGCCGATGCCGAGGCCGTCGAGGCGTCCTTCGTGGAGGGCGATGCCGAGGGGCTGCCATTCGGGGATGGATCGTTCGACGTCGTGAGCTCGGTCTTCGGGGCGATGTTCGCGCCCGACCAGGAGCTGACCGCGCGTGAACTCGCCCGGGTCTGCCGGCCGGGTGGCCGCATCGGCCTGGTCGCCCACACGCCGGAAGGATTCATCGGTCAGCTCTTCCGGACGACGAGCCGACACGTGCCGCCGCCGGCGGGTCTCAGCTCCCCGGTCCTGTGGGGCACCGAGGAGCGGCTGCACGAACTCTTCGGCGATGCGATCTCGCAGATCAGGCTCGTCAAGCGGCACGTCGTGTTCCGTTACGCCTCGCCGGAAGCGTACCTGCGGTACTGGCGTCGCTTCTACGGTCCGACCCTCAAGGCGTTCGACGCCGTCGGCGCGGTGGGGCGTGGAGCCCTCGAGGCCGACATCCTCGACCTCGTGGCCCGGTTCAACAAGGCCGACGATGGCACGATGGTCGTGCCCAGCGAGTACCTCGAGGCCGTCATCGTGACGACCGGAGACGCGCCCCGATGATCGCCTTCACGTGCCTCATCGGCGGGTTGGTCGCCTTCGCCCTGCTCGGTGTGCGGTGGGGCGTCGACAGTCGTCCCGAATCGACGGACCCGCGTCGCCCGGACTACCCGGTCGGCATCGGGTGACGGTCCGCCCGCATCTCGAGGTCGTCTGTAGACTCAGGGGATGACGACGATCCGTATCGCGGTCGCTTCGACGCCCCTCACGGCGACCCTCGACGAAGCCGTTCCGGCGGCCATCGCCGCGGTCGAAGAAGCCGGCCGCCTTGGCGCCCGGATCGTCTGCCTGCCGGAGACCGCCCTCCCTGGCCACCGGAGCCAGGAACGGGCGGTCGCGGACGTCTCGAGGACCGCCATCGAGGAGGCCCTCGGTGCGGTCGCGGACGCGGCCCGGATGGCGGGGGTCGTCACGATCGTCGGCGCCGAGCTCCCGACATCGGCAGGGCGCGAGATCGTCTCGGTCGTGATCGATGCCGACGGGACGAGGATCGGCGTGCAGGCCAAGACACAGATCGACCCGAGCGAGGAGCCGAACTACGTGCCCGGCACCGGCCGCCGCGGGTTCTCGGCGGCCGGCCTGACCTTCGGGATCGCGATCTGCCATGAGGCGTTCCGATATCCGGAGATCGCCCGCTCGCTCGCCCTCGACGGCGCCCAGGTCATCTTCATCCCGCACTACGTGACCACCGACGATGGCTCGCTGCCGACTCGATGGGGCGATCCGGCCAACCCCTACAACGAGAAGGCGATCATGTGCCGGGCGCTCGAGAACACCGTGTACGTCGCCGCGTCCAACGTGACGGGGCCCGACCAGGGCTCGCAGACCTGCATCATCGCCCCGGATGGCACGCAGGTCGCCAGCCTCGACTACGGGGTCGTCGGGGTGGTGGCCGCGGACATCGATCCCGCCCTCGCGAACCGCTCGCTCGCGCTCCGATGGGCGCCGGAACGCAATCTCGAACCGATCGAAGACCGCCTGTAGGGCTCCGGCCTCGCCACCTCCCGTGGCGGTACAGTGCGGTGATGGCCGCCTCGCCCCGTGCGTTCGTGCTGCGTCACACCCGACTCGGTCCCGTCCCTGGGCTCGACGGCATCCGTCTGCATCACGCCGACGAAGTGCTGCCGTTGTGGCATGCGGTCCAGCTCGAGACGAACGACCCGGAGGCACCGCTCCCGTACTGGGCGTTCGCCTGGGGCGGTGGACTGGCGCTCGGGCGATACCTGCGCGAGCACGCCCAGGCCGTCGCCGGCCGGCGTGTGTTCGACCTTGCGTCCGGGTCCGGGCTGTGTGCCATCGCGTCGATGCAGGCGGGTGCGACTGCGGCGACGGCAGTCGACATCGATGCCTTTGCGGTCGCCGCGATCGGGCTGAACGCACGTGCCAACGGTTGTCGGGTCACCGCCATCCGCCGCGACGTCCTCGACGAAGAGCCGCCCGACGTCGACGTGATCCTCGCCGGCGACTGCTGGTATGAGGGACGCCTCGCGAGCCGCGTCCTCCCATGGCTGCACCGGGCCGGGGAACGGGGCATCGATGTGCTCATCGGTGACCCGGGCCGCCGCTACCTGCCGACCGACGCGCTCGTGGAACTCGCGTCATACGAGGTTCGCACGACGACCGAACTCGAGGACCTGGATCTGAAGCAGGGTCGGGTCTATGCGCTCCGGCCAGCCCTGGAGGTCGCCTGACCGGCCGCTCTCATCGCTCGATCGACCAGGGCGACCCGGCCATCCCATCGGCAAGGCGCCCACGCAGCACCAGGCGGGCGCTCTGGCACGTCGGCCGGACGGCGGCCTCACGGGACATCGCGGAAAGGAAGGAGTGGTCGAACGCCCGTCGCGGGAACTCCCGCATCACCCCCGGCCGGACACGATCCACGAGCTCGTAGCCGACACCACGGACGTCGAGTGACGTCGCTCGGTCGAGGAGGACCGCCTCCGCACCCGCATCGGGCGCCACCGACGGTTGCATGTGCAGCACGATCGCGACCGCCACCGTGTCGGCCCGTTCGGCGGTCATGCCCCGGAGCTCGAGGAATCGACGGGCGACCTCGGCACCTTGCACCTCGAAACAGGCTGTGTTCCTCGGAATGCTGGTCAGGCCGACGTCGTGCATCAGCGACGCGGCCCACAAGAGTCGTCGATCGAATGCCAGCCTCTCATCCGCCCCGATCGAGGCTCCCCAGCAATACGAGCGGACGGAATGGGTCAACAGGTAGTCCGGCAACCGGCGATGCGCCCATCGCCACGTCGCCTCGGAGATGTCGTCCTGGGGCACCGCGATCTCGGCGATCCGGGTCGGAAATGGCGGCGTGTCTCGCATCGCCCGATCGTACCCGGCGTCCGCGGTAAGCTGCGTGGGAGATGCCCCTCGACGGAGAGTACGCGCCCAGCACCGCCGCCTGGGCGCGCAAGCAGGCCGAGCGATTCGAGGCTTCGAACGGCGCGGACGCCGCCGACCTTCGCGGTCGGCCGATCATCGTGTTGACCTCGGTCGGCGCGAAGACCGGCAAGCTGCGCAAGACAGCGCTGATGCGCGTGGAGCACTACGGTGTGTACGCGGTCGTCGCATCCATGGGCGGCGCCCCGAAGCACCCGGTCTGGTACCACAACCTGAAACAGCACGCCCACGTCGAATTGCAGGATGGCGCGACGAAGCGCGACTACACCGCCCGCGAGGTGACCGGCGACGAGAAAGTCGTCTGGTGGGAGCGTGCGGTCGAGGCGTGGCCCGACTACGCGAGGTATCAGGCCAGGACGGACCGCCAGATCCCCGTGTTCGTGCTCGAACCGGCCGAGTCGACCGACCCGCAGGCCAGAGCGAACCAGCGTTAGTCGACGCCGATCCCGAGCCTTGCCGCGATCCCGGCCGCTTCGGTCCGGGATGAAGCACCCAGCTTGCCCAGGATGTTCGACACGTGGACGCCGGCCGTGTTCTCGCTGATGAACAGCTCGTCGGCGATCTGACGGTTGGTGCGGCCCTTGACCAGGAGCGGCAGGACGTCGCGCTCTCGACGGGTCAGTCCGAACGGATCGGTCGGGGGCCTGTGCCACGGCGGGCGCGACGGGATCGTCGTCCGCGGACAGGTCCAGCCGGGACCTGGCGGCCAGTGACTCGATGGCGGTCGCGAGCGGCCGCGCACCGAGGCGCGTGGCGATCGTGTGGGCATCTCGAAGCGCGGCCGACGAAGCCACTCGATCGCCGTCGCCGAGCAGGGCCTCGGCCTCCCGCCAACGGCAATAGGCGAGCAGGTACGGGTTCTCGCGAGCCATCCAACGGTCGCCGGCATCGAGCCACGCCCCGGACGCCGGCTCGCGTCCAAGGCGCCGCCGTTCCGCCTCCATGAGCGCGGCCTCGGCCTCCGTCTCGAGCGCATCGAGCCCCTGCTGGCGCGCCCGCGTGGCCGCCAGGACCGGCTCGAGCGCCTCCCACAACCCGGCACCCGCGAGGATCGCCTCCTGTTCGGCCTCCCGGTCACGTCGTGCCCGAGCGACCTCGGCCATCTCGGCCGCCGCCCGCATGCCCGTCCGGAACAGGCGCAGGTGATAGCGGGGCCATTGACGGCCCTCGATCTCGCGGAGCCCCTGCCGGATCGATCTGCGCGCGACCTCCGGCTCCCCGCGCCACAACGCAGCCTCGGCCGCCGCGATCCGGTACGGGCTGTGGAACTGCGTCTCGATCGGGAACCCCTCGAGGATGCCCCGGAGCTCCTCGAGGTTCCGGTCGGCGCGTTCATCGCCCTGCGCGACGAGCAATGGCACCCAACGCGTCAGGCCGTAGCGGCGCTGCGGACGATTGAACGACTGGATCGACACGCTCTCCTCGGCCCACCGATCCGCCTCAGCCCATTCGCCGAGATCGGTCGCATAGGCGATCCCGTTCGCGCGGACGAATCCGCCGTACGTCCGCGAGACGCCGACTCGGTCGGTGACCACGATGCCCTCCCGGACCACCTCGACAGCACCGCGGACGTCACCGCTGTAGCGCTTGGCCTCGGCGAGGTTGTTGTACGCACGTCCGATGTCGTCGGCGTCGGCCACCTCGTGGGCGATCCTGAGCGCTTCTTCGAGCGACTCGATCGCTTCCGCACTCCGTCCGCCGGCGGCCAGGTCGAGTCCCAGGGTGTTGAGCGCGTGGCCCTCTACCTGGGCGGCCCCGACCTCGCGCGCCATCGCGATCGCCCGCTCGCAAAGGACCATCGACTCCGACCATCGATCGAGGAGCATCAAGAGTTGCCCATAGCCCGAGAGGACGCGCGCGAGCTCCGCGGTCGGGGGATGGGCCGGCATGACGTCGACGGCCGCCTCGCAAGCCTCCAGGGCGGCCTCGCTCTCGCTGTTGGTCCACAAGGCCCGACCGAGTTGCTCCAGGTGCGTGCCGATCCGGATCGGGTCAGCGTCGGCGCCCAGGGCCGCGACCGCCTCGCGACGGAGGACGACCGCCCGGCGGCTGTCGCCGGCCAGCCACGCGGCGACGGCTGCACGATCGAGCAGCTCGACCCGATCGATGCCGGCGAGTTCGGCCGGCGCGTCGATGGTCGGCCAGAGTTCGAGGGCCCGCTCGTCGTGGCGTCGGGCATCGGCGAACGCGAATGCGCAGGCGGCCGCTTCGCCGGCTCGGATCGACGCCTGGAACGCCCGTCGGTCGTCTCGCGCTGCCGACCAGTGATAGGCCAGTTCGCCCCAATGACCGGCCTCGATCGCGCCGCTGCCGGGCCCGCGCTCAGCCAGCGCCTCGGCGAATGCGCGATGCAGCCGCTGCCGTTCACCCGGCAGGAGGTCGTCGTAGGCCGCTTCCTGGAGCAACGCGTGACGGAACGCGTAGTCGCTCTCACCTCGATCCGCTGCCGCTCCGGTCACCAGCACCTGGCTGCCGACCGCGGCCCGGAGGGCTTCGATGAAGTCGGACGGTTCCATGGAGGCGATGCGAGCCAGCAGATCGTGGTCGACCTTGCGACCGGCGACCGCTGCCACGCCGATGAGGGCCTGGGCGCGCTCCGGCAACGAGACGATCCGTGTCAACAGGACCTCACGAAGCGTCGGCGGGAGGCGGCCGTAGGCGCCATCCTCCCCCGCCCCAAGGAGTTCTTCGACGAAGAACGGGTTGCCGTCGGAGCGATCGTGGATCTGTTCGGCAAGCTCAGCCGACGGCGGCGCTTCGAGGATGGCCGCCAGCAGCTCGCCCGTCTGTGCGGCATCGAGCCGTTGGAGGTCCAGCCGCTCGACGCGTCCGCTCCGCTCGAGCTCGGCAAGCCAGGGCAGCAGCGGGTGGCGTCGATGCAGCTCATCGGCTCGGTAGGTCATGACGAGGACGACCCGATCCGCTCGCGTCCCGCGGATGAGGAAGGCGAGGGTCTCGCGCGTCGCAGGGTCTGCCCAGTGGAGGTCCTCCACCACGAACAGGACGGGACTCATCTCCGATAGTCGCTGGAGCACGCCCAACACGGCATCGAGCAGCCGTGCCTGCATCGACTCGGTCTGGGCCGCCACATCCGTCGACGCGGCAGGCCCGAGCGACGGCACCAGTCGGGTCAGATCCTGTCGTGCCGGACCGACGACGGTCTCCAGCTGCACGTCGTCAAGCTCCCGGACCAGGGTCCGCAGGGCCTCGACGATCGGGCCGTACGGCACACCACCGTCCCCGATGTCCGCGCACCCTCCAACGAGCACGCGCATCCCGCGGGCCGATGCCAGGGTCACCGCTTCGGCCATCAGGCGCGACTTGCCGACGCCCGCTTCACCGGCGATCAGGAGGTGGACAGGCGCGCCGGCAGCGGCGCTCGAGAGCGCGTGCTCGATGCCGGCCAGTTCCGTCGTGCGTCCCACAAGCGTCGGGCTGACGAGACGGCGGGCCATGGACGGATGATACGGGCTCCCCACCGAACGGCCTTCCCTGAGGCCGCCGACGTCCACGGCGTCCCGCAGGTCGGTCGTCAGGCGGCCGCCCCGCGCAGGACCAGCCGAAGGCGGCTGGCGGTCCGCGCGAATCGCCCGGACGACGGTGCGGTACGGACCTTCGGCCCTGTCGCGAGTGCCACGAGGCGGTCTGAGGCAGCCTCCTCCAACAGGGAATCCGATCGGTGTCGTGCCGCGTACTCCGCGAGGATCAGGTTCATGGTGTTCGCTCCGCGTTCTCGCTCGGTCGTCGAGTCGTCGGATGCAACGTTGTCATCCGGGAGCGTCGCCGCCATCGTGGAGTCCGGTGATCCAGGCATCGCCCGTGGCGTCATTTCCACGGCGGCGCCCTTTAGGCGGACGGACGAGACCGTTAGGCCGACCGACAGCCGGCCTTGCGGTGCCGTGCGATGATCGGCGCATGCTTGAGTACGGCAACGGCGTGGGCGAGGTCGCGGGCAAGTCGACCGGCGGCGGTGGCGCCAGCGGATCGACGGACGTCGGCGCCTCCTTGAGTCAGTTCGTGTCCGACTCGGCCCACACGATCTCGACCATGCCGCCGGCCGAACTGCTGGCCATCATCGCGGTCATCGTCATCGGTCTGTTCGTGCTGAAACGGGCATTCTGATCGGCTCGATGGCTCCCCAACGGTCCGAACCGGTCCCGGAAGTGGTCCGCTACGCGAACGGGGTCGTGAAGATGGAGGGCTCCCATCTCGACGGGGAGATGCATGGTGCCTGGGCTTGGTACCGGACCGACGGGTCGGTCATGCGCACGGGTGCGTTCGATCGGGGGAAACAGATCGGCACCTGGCGGACGTTCGACCGTTCCGGACACCTTGTGAAGGAGACGACCTTCGGGGCTTGACGGCGACCGGCGCCGAGCCGACCACCTGAGCCTCAGTTCAGACCAAGTCGATCCGTCAGCGGCGCCAGGGTCCGAAGCCAGAGTGCCGCGGCCATCCCACACGCGGCGATCGCCATGCCGAGCGCCAGCAGGCCTTCCAGGCGGACACGACGCTGCGTGCGGATCGCGCCCCGGCCCTCGAATGGATCCCGTGAGCGTAGAAGGCGTCGCATCATCCGGTCCTCCAACGTGCGTGCGGTCGGTCGCGACCTGGGGTCCCCTATCGTCCCTCGCGTGGGGTCCCGTTGACCAGCCTGACCTTCGGACCAACGGACGGAGGGACGTCGCGCGTGCCCGAGCCCCGGATCAGGTCCAGCTCACGGAGACGACACCCACCGGCGCCGCCACGCCTTTCACTGTTGCGTCTCGGGGGTTCGTTGTCGCGACGCCATGGGTCTCGGCCAGCGTGTCGGTCGTCGCGACGATCTCGCCCGCAGCGGCCAGCGCCGAGACCCGCGAGGCGAGGTGCACGCCCACGCCGCTGTAGTCCTCTCCGCGACGGTTGGCGTCGGCCGTGTGGAGGCCGATCCGGACCGACGGTGCGAAGCCGCTGGTCCGGCGGTGCTCGGCCAGAGCGAGCTGGATCGCCCGGGCACAGTCCACGCCCTTCTGTGCGGTATCGAAGGCGACGAAGAAGCCGTCACCCGTCGAGTTGACGACCATGCCACCGCCGGTCGCGAACAGCGCCCGGAGCGTGTCGTCATGCCACCGCAGGAGTCGTTCCCACGCCTCGTCGCCGAGGGCCTCCGCGAGGTGCGTGGATCCGACGATGTCGGTGAACATGAACGTCATCCGCACGTGGACGGGGCCACTGGAGCGTTCCTCGGCGGCGCGGATGGCCGCCTCCGCGGCCGCCAGATCGAGGCGGGCGCCGAGTCGTTCGAACTCGTCTCGGGCGGCCCGGAGCTCGAGATCGGCCGCATCGTCGTCATCGATCGCCCGCAGGGCGGTCGCCAAGAGCGCTCGAGTCCGCGCGATCTCGTAGCGGTTCGAGATCTCCCGCCAGGCCGTGATGGCCCCGCGCAGCTCGATCACGGCCGCGGCATGGTCGCCCTCGGCCAGGAGGACTCGTCCGAATGCCTGGTGTCGCCCCGCCTCGAGGGCCGGCAAGGCATAAGTGTCGACGATCGCCGCGTATGCTTCGGCCGCCGTTCTTGCGAGCGTGAGGTCACCGGTCGCGATGGCGATCTCCACCTGCGCCGGCAGGAGTCGGGCACGAGCCCACTGGTCGCCTGCCTGTTCTCTGATCGCCGAGTCGATCCCGGACAGTGCCGCCTTGACCTTACCTTCGGCGAGGCGGATGAGGGAGAGCGCTGGCTGTGGCGAACGACCGAACCCATGCGCTTCACGCAGGGTCGACTCGGCGCCCTCGAGATCGCCCTGGAGCCGGCGGATATCAGCGATGGCATACAACCCGTCGGCCATGGGTGGTATCGCCTTGTACGCGGCCAGCTCGTCCGTGGCCTGTCGAAGTTCGGTCGCGGCGGCGTCCCATGCCCCATTGACCGCCTTGACCTCGGCGCGGTGGACGCGGCAGATCCCGGGGAACGCGGAGACCGACTGGCGTTCGCAGTACCGTTCCGTCGCCTCGAGCCACTCGGACGCCCGTTTGTAGTCGGTCAGGTCGCGGCACGCGGAGATCATCGTGCAACAGGTGAGGCCGGCCGCGAACGGGGACAGCTCGCCGTTGATCGCCGCGATCGACGCTTCCTCGATCAGCGAGAACCCGTCCGAGGTCTCCCCGTAGGCGATCTTGATCGTCCCGAGCCCTGTCTGCGCAAAGGCCCGAAGGTCCGGATCGGTCGTGCGCTTGGCGATTCCGACGGCCTCCTCGGCGTACTCGAGCGCCTTCGCCATGTCGCCCGTCGCCTTCGCCTGTTCGCTTCGGTCGATGGCGAGATATCCATGGACGTATCCCTCGTCCATGCCTTGGAGGAGCGCTTCCGAGCGGCGCGTCCAGGCCGACGCGATCGAGGGCTTGCCCTCGTAGAAATACCGTCGCCCGATCCCGATGGCGAGGTAGGCGGCGCGGACCGTATCGCCTTCCGCCTGGTGTGACTTGAACGCCCGTTCCAGGATGTCGAGGCCGCGATCGGCCTGCCCGGCGAAGAAGGCCGCGTCCGCGAGCGACTCGAGGTCGGAGCCAGACAGGACCGTGTCGCGGTCGGCGAGCGACAGGTTCGCGTAGGCGGTCATCCAGTCGTGGCGGCCCAGCGCTTCCAGGCCGGCCCGACGTGGGTCGACCGTGGTCTCCGCCGAGGCCGCCGGTTCGGTCATGCCGTGGATTGTGCCACGCCGTCCCGGGACGGCTTTGGATCGGCCTATCCGGCCGGGGGGTCGCCTCCCTCGTCGGGCGACCCGACGACCGGCGCGTCGACATCCGTGTCGACCGCCGGGCCCCCATCCACCGGTGGTTCACCGGCCGTCAGATCGTCGTCACGCACGTCGTCCGGCAGGTCATCGGCACCCTCGGCGACATCGTCCACGTCGACGTCGGTGTCGGCGGGTGGTTCGGGCGACAGCGGATCGCCGTCCAGCCCGACGCCTCGGTCCCCTCCCTCGCCGCGAAGACCACTCTCGTGGATCCACTCGGTGCCATTGCGGTTGCCGTACCACACCCGGGAACCGGACCCGGCGGGCATGGCACCGGCGGTCGTACGTTGGAAGGCAAGGAACAGCGAACGAGCGGGCAGGAGATCGACGATGTCGCCGGGCAGGAGTCGGTCCGGGCGGCGACGCACGTTGACCTTGCGGCCGGCCGGAGGGTCGGCCAGCGTCCGGTCCGGGAACGGCGTCGTTCGCGACGCGCCGAACCGCAGGACGAGGCCATCGGCGAGCTTCGGCGTCGGCGCGGGCACGGCGTCCGGCGTGTCGCCGTCGGCCGGTCGGCGGGCGATGAAGCCCGCGTAGATCCGTCCGGGCCCAAGCCGCCGTCCATGGTCATCGAGCCGGAGTGCGGCGGCGAACGCGAGGACCGTGTCCCATGGCCACGCGACGGCTCCCTTGCGGATCCCGGGGCGCCGCCCATCCGCCGCCGGGTCGTAGACGGTGGCCGCCTCGGGGTGATCCGGCGTGCCGCCACGCACGTCGTTGACCCACACGGCGTGGTTCACCGCGGCTGGTCCCCCGGACTGCAGGTCCTTGGGAAGGGCGCCGGTATTGCCCTGGAGTACGAACCCGCGACCCGAGCGAACCAGACGAGCCGCGACCGCCGGGGCGATCGCGTTCCGGCCCGTGCGGACCGCGACACGCACGTCGTAGTGTGCCTGGGCGACCTCCGCGACCTGGCTCAGGGTGAGGCCATTCTCGACGTCCCCGGTCAGGCTCCGAACCTTGCAGCCCGACGGCCGGACCGCGCCGCCGGTCGCCACGTCGATGCCCATCGCCATCGCGTACGCGGTGCACGACTTCCAGCCGAGTCGATGCCCCTGCAGCACGCAGTTGGTTTCGGGTCCCTGCTTCTGGAAGACCGGTCGCGACGATGCAGCCATGGACGCCACCTCATGCCCGAATGGTGTGGTCGGTGACTGTCCTCCGCGCCGGACCCCACCCCGATCCGGTCGCATCTTAGTCCACGTGGATCGCCCGGAGCACGCCCTTGACCGGACATGTCACCCTGTGCACGCGGTGACCGAGTATCCGGTGTCGAGGAGCCCGATGCGACAGCGACATGGCGCAGATCCGCTCGGTCGGGGACGCGTGGCCGCCTCGGTCGTCGTCGTCGCCTTCGCGATCGTCCTGGCCGGGTGCGCCGCCACGCCGACAGCCAGCCCGTCCTCGACCTCGGACGCGAGCCCGATCGCGGCGGCATCGGGCGAACCGACCCCGGCGGAGACGGCCGCCGGTTCGCCGACGACATCGGCGGTCATCCCGAGTGACGTACCGTCGACGCCCTCGCCGTCGCCCGCGCCTGCGGTCTGGTCCGAACCGGTCGACGTCGGCATCGCCGGCCAGTGCGATTCGGTCGTGGCCGTCATCGACGGTGCGGGTGGCAAGCACCTCGCGGCGGCCTGCGACGACTCGATCTCGTATGCAAGCCTCACGTCCGGAGGCTGGGTCGCGACCACGTTCAAGACGCCGAGCAAGCGTGAGGACCTCGACGCCCAGCTGGCCTTCCAGGACGACACCCTGTACCTCGCGTACACACGCGTGGCCATCGAGGAAGGTGGCTGCGGCGACTCCGGGCTGCGCGACGTCGGCGTGTACTACCGGACGCGTCAGCTGCCCGCGGGGTCATGGTCCGATCCCGTCCAGATCGGCAAGACCGCCGATCACCTCCAGGCGTTCCGGGTGGACGGCGACACGATCCACGCCACGGTCGCCGCGGACGATGGTCGGATCTTCTACGAGCGGGTGCAGGGAACCTCGGTCGAACGCGACCGGGTCCCGTCAGCCACCGGCTGGACCTCACTCCGGGTCGGGGACGACGGCCGCGCGAGGATCGCCTACGAATCGAGCGATGGCCTGCGTTACGCGACGTTCACCGGCTCCGGCTTCACGAGCGAGCTGATCCCGGGGACGTCGCGCGGCTACGGCCCGGTCCTGGTGCTGGGCGCCAACGACCAGCCCTACGTGCTGTCGTACCGTGGCTACAGCGGCGGTGGCTGTGCCGAGCCGGACCCGCTGCCCAAGGACGGGACCTACTTCTCGACGAAGTCGGGTTCGACCTGGACATCGGAGCGGCTGACAGCCGAGCGGAACGTCGAGTCCCTCACCGTCGACACGACCACGGGGAGAGTCCACGCGCTCGTGTCAGGAAAGGACGGGGTCGTCTATATGACGCGGGTCGGCACCGGGACCTGGACCAAGAAGACCGTATCCGGACCGGACGCGGCAGGCAGCGTCATCCGCATGGATCCCTCGACCGGCGCGTTGTTGGTCGCCTACATCCGGTACGGCGAGAACGAGGACCATGTCGAGGTGATCACGAAGCCCTGACGCGCGGGACGCCGGTCAGCGCCTGACCGACGGGTCGTCGCCGGCGAAGACGTATCGGTCGAGGAACGGATTCCGGAACGTGCCCGACGGGTCATGCCGCTCGAGCAAGGCCCTGAACGTCGGCAGGCGCGCGTAGCAGGCCCCGACGGCCTCGGCCGACATGGTGAAGACCTTGCCCCAGTGCGGTCGCGGATCGAACGGCGCGAGGACGGCTTCGATGGCGGGCAGCACGCGTCGGACGCCCTCCCAGTCGGGTTGCCATGTGAAATGCAGGGCGACCGACGGTCGGCCGTAGGCGGTGCTCATCCAGAGCGCGTCGGCCGCGACCGTCCGGACCTCGGAGACCTGGAGGACCGGGGCGAACCGTTCGCGGATCCCGTCGATGGCCACCAACGCGTCGACGGCATGCTGGCGCGGGATCAGGTACTCGGTCTGGAGCTCGGCGCCGCTGCTGGGCAGATGGTCCATCCGGAAGTGCGGCAAGCGGTCGTGCCAGGGACCGGGCACACCCAGTTGTTCCGTACACGCTTCGGCGGACATCCGGCGGATGGGGTGGATCGGCACCGTGGCGATCGTGGCACCGAAGACCTCGTCGGGCGGCTCGAACCGGTCGCCTGACCGGATACGGCGCTTGAACCAGACCTCCTCGAAGATCGGTCCGCGCCATTCGGTGAACAGGCTGACACTGTCGGCCATCGACGTGAGTTCGTCGAAATGCTCCGCGACCTCGGTCAGGGACAGGTCCTCGTAGAGATCCTGGCGCATGTCGTAGGTCGGCTCGAGCTCGAGCGTGATGGCGGTGACGACACCGAGTCCGCCAAGCCCCACGACCGCCCCATCGAACGCCTCGCGATCGCGGTCGCGCGCGAAGACGACCGTCTCACCGTCCGAGGTGACGACCTCGAGCGCCGCGACCGCCGTCGCCAGGTTCCCGCTCCGGTCGCCCGACCCATGCGTCGCCGTGGCACAGGCTCCGGCCACCGAGATGTGCGGAAGGGAGGCGAGGTTGTGCAGGGCGAAGCCGGCAGCCTGGAGGCGCCGGCACAGGTCGCCGTAGCGCACGCCGCCATCGACGGTGACCCGTGCCGCGACCCGGTCGAGGTCGAAGCGTCGGGGCATCCGGCGCCATGACAGGAGATCGCCGCTCGTGTCGGCGATGTCGTTGAACGAATGGCGCGACCCGAGGACCCGCAGCGACCGGGCGTCCCGGACGATGGCCTGCAGCTCGTCGAGCGAGGCAGGTTCGTGCAGCTGGGCCGCTCCGTAGGCGAGGTTCCCAGCCCAGTTCGTCAGCCCGACGACCACGAGCCCTCCGACGTCATGTCGCCGCCTCGCTCGCCACCGTATCGGCCCCTGGCTCGGGCGAGGGCGGAGTCGCCGGCGGCGTGTCGTCCGGAGCCGGCCACCCACGCTTGATCCGGTAGGCCTCCAGATACTTCATGACGAACGCCTGGACCACGGCCGCCATCGGGATCGCGATCAACGCGCCGATCGCGCCCGCCAGTTGCGCGCCCAGCAGGAACGCGAACGTGATCACGATCGGGTGGAGTTGCAGCACGCCGGCGCGCACGAGTGGGGCGAGGATGTTCTCGTCGATGAACCAGCCGATCAGCATCGCGATCGCCACGACGACGACCACGTCGGGCGCGAACAGGAACGCTACGAGAACGGGCGGCAGCCACGACACGTACGGTCCGTAGATCGGGATGGCCATGATCACGGCGGCGAGGAACGCCGTCGCCGGGGCGAACGGCAACCCGAACAGGAAGCTGACGATGAAGGCCCAGACCCCGTAGAGGGCGCCCAGGATGAGCTGGCTCCGGATGAACCCGGCGAAGGCGGTACCGACGCTCCGGCGGAACATCAGGGCGTCCTCGCGCTTGTCGGGTGGCGTGAGGTCCAGGCCGACCCGGAGGATGGCATCGCGATCGATCGCCATGAACACCGCGAGGCTGATGACCACGATCGCGTCCACGAACGTCCCGACCGCACCGAGGACACCGCCGAAGATGCCGACCATCAACTCCACCATGCCCTTGAGCAAACCGGCGGCGGCGGTCTGGAACGCCCCGACGACGTCGAACGTGATCCCGCGAGCGTCGAGCCACGCCTGGATGTCGTTGAGGATCGCCGGCGGATGCGCGACGAGGTCGGGCAGCGCGGCGGCGAGCTGGATGAACGACTCGGCGAGCGAGACGACGATCCGGACCGCGATCAGCGCCGAGACGAGGATGACCGGCACGATCACCGCGACGACGGCGAGGACCCTTGGCAGGTGCGTGAGTCGGCGCTGGATGAAGTCGGCGGCCGGCGAGATGAGGAATGCCAGCAACCAGGCGAAGAAGAAGATCAGGATGAGGTGGAAGTAGTCCTCGAAGTACTTGGCAAGAAAGCCGAGGACGACGAACGCCACCGCGATCGGGGTGAGGACGATGAGCGCCTCGATCCATTCGGCCCGCCGGTCGAGCACCTCGCGGAATCGACCCTGACTCGGCGAGATGCCCGCGTCGGATATCTCGGGCGACATCAGCCCGTCCATCGCTTCATCCTCCCCTGGTTCGGGTGAGCTCCTCCGGGCATCGGGCCCGCAGGCCTACGCTACTCCTCGCGGTCCGCGCGTACGAACGGTCAAACGAGCGAGTCGAGGAGTTCGGCGAACTCGGCCGGTCGAGTCATGAAGGGCGAGTGGCCCCCCGGGATCTCGACCGCTTCGGTGCCGAGGCGTTCGCGCGCTGCCGTTCGGACCCACGCGGGGTTGATGGCCCGGTCGGCGAGGCAGACGATCGACCGGCACTCGACGTCGGGCCAGGCGGTCATCGGCGTGATCTCGTTCATCACGCGGTAGGCCTGCGGGCGAAGCCGTTTCGTGGCCCAGTCGGCGATCTGGGGCGAAGCATCGTGGAAGAAGATCTCGGTCGCGGTGTGCGGGCCGACCATCCACACGTCGTCGCCGAGATCCGTCCACTCCGCGGTCGTCGGCGTCGCCGGCGGGTCGAGGGATCCGTTCGAGCGCTGGTCGTTCGCGCTCTCGCCCGGCGACGGCAGGAACGCCGCGACGAAGACGAGCCGCCGCACCGGTCGGAGGGCTGCGACGAGCGGGATCACGAGGCCTCCCATGGAGTGCCCGACCAGCACTGGCTGCATCCCCGGTTCGATGGAATCCGCCACGACCTGGGCGTACGTCGCGGCGCCGGCCTCCGGGTCGGAGATCGGAAGGTCCGGGGTGATCACCCGGTGGCCAAGCCGTTCGAGATCGGGTCGGAGCAGATCCCAGCACCAGGAACCGTGATACGACCCATGGACGAGGACGATGTCCATCCGACCTCCGACTCCCGCAGTCACGACGGCAAGCGCACGGGCGCGGACCCAGCATAGCCCCAGATACACTCCCTTCGAACGGCGCGAGAGGCCTCCGTCGTGGCGAGACCATCGCACCACCGATGAGTTTCCAGCCGGGCCGGCGTTCTATTGCTGAACATCGGCGACCCGACCGATGCCGACAAGGAGACTGACCGTGGACTGGACGCTCGAACTCGTGGTGGTGCCCGTCTCGGACGTCGACCGGGCCAAGGCCTTCTACATGGATCAGGCCGGCTTTGGACTCGACGTCGACCACAGCGCCGGCGAGGACTTCCGTGTTGTGCAGCTGACACCTCGTGGCTCGTCCTGCTCGATCGCCCTGATGCGCAACACCGCGATGGCAGCGGGGTCGCTACAGGGACTGCATCTCTGTGTCAAGGACTTGGACGTGGCGCGGGACGAGCTGGTCGGACGGGGGGTCGACGCAGCCGAGATGTTCCATTTCGGGGAGAACGGCCAACAGCCCGGGCCGCACCCAGACCGCGTGGACTACGGCACGTTCTTCACTTTCGATGATCCGGACGGCAACGGGTGGCTGGTCCAGGAGGTCAAGCGGGCCGGAACCGGGGCATGAGTGCCGCGGTCGCACCCGCCGAGACCGACTTGGCGGCGCTCATGGAGCGACACCGTCGCGAATTGCACGTCCATTGCTATCGGATGCTGGCGTCGTTTGACGAGGCCGAGGACGCGGTGCAGGAAACGCTCCTGCGAGCGTGGCGGGGACGCAACGGCTACGAGATCGGATCGTCCCTGCGTGGCTGGCTCTACCGGATCGCGACCAACGTCTGCCTCGACTCGATCCGCCGGAACTCCCGTCGGCTGACGACGATGCGGTCGGTGGCCGAAGTCCCGTGGCTCCAGCCGTACCCCGACGGCCTGCTGGACGAGGTCGCCCCGAGCGACGATGAACCCGACGCCGTGGTCGTGAAACGCGAGACGATCGAACTCGTGTTCCTTGCCGCACTGCAGGTCCTGCCCCCGAGGCAACGGGCCGCTCTGATCGCCCGTGACGTGCTGGGTTGGCCGGCTCGCGACACGGCCTCACTGCTCGATACCACCATCGCGGCCGCCAACAGCGCCCTCCAACGAGCCCGCGCCACGATGGGCGAACACCTGCCTGCCCGTCGATCGGACTGGTCGGCCGGCGCGCCGAGCGACGAGGACCGGGCACTCCTCGGTCGGTTCATCGACGCCCACGAGCGTGGTGACGCCGTGGCCGCTGTGGCCATCGCCGCGACCGACCTGCGGATCACGATGCCACCGAACCCGTACGTGTTCGACGGGATCAAGAACATCGCGCCGCTCCTCGAACGAGCTCTCGGCGACGAACTCGGTGGCGCGTGGCGTCTCCTGCCGACGCTTGCCAACCGGATGCCGACCGCTGCGAGCTACCTCCGCCGGCCCGGCGACACGGAGTTCCGCGCCTTCAAGTTCGACGTCCTGCGCATCGACGCCGGCTTGATCGCCGAGATCACTACGTTCGGCCCGGCGCTGTTCCCGGCCTTCGGCCTGCCGGCCATCCTCTGAGGCACATCCGACGACCGACTCGACGATGGCGGGAGTCCGGTTGTCAATCCCAGGGCCTCTCGGTACCCTGTCCGCACGACCCGTCCGGGCTGCGCTCAGCGCGCAGGCGCGGCGGTCTGGATCCGGTCGCGAGCCAGGGGGTCGTGAGATGCGCACCTATCTCGTCGTCGCCAATCAGACCCTGGTCGGTGAGGAGTTGATGCGCGAGGTCGGCGCGCGGATCGATGCCGGACCGGCGCGCTTCCATATCGTGGTCCCGGCAACGCCGATCGGGCACGCGCTGACCTGGGACGAAGATGAGGCTCGGCGGGCGGCCAACGAACGGCTCGACGAGATCGTGCGCTGGATGCACGGCCGCGGCGCGGAGGCCGACGGGGAGATCGGCGACAAGGACCCGGTAGCCGCCGCGCGGGATGCCCTCCGTCGAATACCAGTGGACGAGATCATCCTGTCGACGCTCCCGGAAGGGACGTCTCGATGGCTTCGTCAGGACGTCCCGACGCGCTTGCGCGGCGACGTGAGCGTGCCCGTGACCGTCGTGACACCGTCGCGGATCTCCATCCCGGGCTGAGCGGCGCGCGCATCGGCGCGATCCGGACCCTCGTCACCTGCGACAATGACCGAAACCGGTCCGATGGCGTTGCCTGTGGTGGGCTTCGGCGGCCATGCCTGGGTCGAGACCAGGAGGAGACATGAAGAGGTTCGCGTCGCTCGTCGCGACTGCCCTGATGGTGGTGGGATCCGGTTCGCTCTCGTCATTCGCCGTCCAGAGCGTCTCCGCTGCCTGCGCGGGTGCGACGTCTGTCCAGAACGGTGGGTTCGAGACACCCGTCGTCGCGCCCAACACGTTCACGTTGTTCCCGCAGGCCCAGGTGCCGCCCTGGCAGACGACCGACAACCTCGGTGAGATCGAGATCTGGGGCAACGGGTTCCTGGGTGTACCTGCCGCCGCCGGTAACGCGTTCGCCGAGATCAACGCGAATACCGCCGGCACGCTCTACCAGGACGTGGTGTCCGTCCCTGGGCAGACCTGGACGTGGTCGTTGATGCACCGGGCACGTGTCGGCACCGACGAGATGCAGGTCCTCATCGGTGACGAGACCACGGCCAACGTCAACAGCAACGTCGGGTGGGACTTCCTGTCGGGCCCGCTCGCCGATGACACGACCGCCTGGGGGACGCACACGGGGACGTATGTGGTCCCTGCGGGTCAGGTCTGTACGCGACTCGCGTTCCGGGCGGTGACCACGGGCTCGGGGAGCCAGTCGGTCGGCAACTTCCTTGACGAGGTCAGCTTCTCCGTCTCGGCGGCGCCGACCCCGACGCCCACGCCCACCCCGACACCGACTCCGACGCCTGCTGCCGGCGTGTCGGCGGCGATCACGATCCCGCCGACGGCGACGGTCGATCCGCCCACCGTGCGCCCCGCGGGAGGGCCGGTCATCCCCGTGGTTGCGGGCGGCATCGTGCTGGTCGGCCTGTCGCTGCTCCTGATCAACCGGCGGGTCGGCCGCCGCCGCTAGCTCCGAACGCGGAAGGTCGTGGCCTGGGTCTTCCGACCGAGTAGCGTGCCGCGGTGCACGGTGTAGATCTCGATCTTCACGCGGTACGTCCCGAGCGCGCGCGTGCTGCTGATGTAGAACACCGGTTTGAGGACACGGTCCGTCATGGCCTTGAACACGAGGTTGTCGTACGCCTTGTGGAGGACGAGCCGGCCGGCCCCGTCGAAGATCTCCACATCGACGAGGGCGCGGGTCGCCGCTGAAGCGTGGACCTTGACCGTGAGCGTGATGTGGTGGCGCCGCGCGACGACCTTCGGTGACGCCGTCGCATTCGCGCTCCAGTGGATCGTCGGCGGAGGCGGAGGAGGCGGCGGCGGCAGGCTCGGACCAAGCGTGAGTGGGCCGGCGGCATAGTAGGCGGCCGCCTGGTGCTTGAAGTAGCCACCGTCGTCATCGGCGGAGTACGACGCGCGAGTATGCGTGCCGGACGGGGCGGGATCGGTCACCCCGTCCCCGACCGCGTCGCACGCGCACGTCGTGCCGCCGGCTCCGCCGCCATAGAGCAGGCCGATCACGCCATCGTCGCGCCAGGCCGCGAGCTGGCCGTCCGTCGGGTCCTCCAGGAACCACTCCACGCGGTTGTCGCGGTAGTGACCCCATGAGTCGTCGATGGCGCGCATCCTGGTGTTGCCGAGCGGGATCTGCCACACGACGACGCGCTTCCCGGTCGCAGTGACGAACCCGTGGAAGAAGCGCCCGTACCGCGGGAAATCGCTCGCGTTCCACGCGGAGGCGCCGTGGTCGCCGGTCTGTGCCTCGCGCCAGCCGACATCCCGGTCGGCGATGTCGGTGAACGCCAGGTCGAAGTTCGCGTTGAGCGACGCATAGAACGTCGCGGCCTTGGCCGCCAGCGCGTCGGTCTCCGGATCGCTCGTCTGGCTGACGTGCAGGTCGAACATGGTGCCCCACACGGAGAGGTGGTAGGCAACCAGCACGTTGGGTGCGTAGTGGTCGCGCAGCCGCAGGAACGCCTGGGCGAACCCGGCGGCCGTGTTCGGGAGCCCGGCGAGCTCGGCGTCCCCGGACGATGCGACAGATGCGGGTACGGTGGCCGCACCACCCGTCCCGGCGGCCTGCTCGATGTAGCCCCAGAGATCGGGTTCGACGTGGAGGACGACCGGACTCGACGCGGCCGCGCGCTGCATGAACAGCCGGACGTCCGCCCAGTAGGCGTGCATCGTCGTGGCGTTGGCGAGATTGGAGAGGTCGATCGCCTTCTCGTCGGCCCCGGCACCAGGGTCCGACTGCAGGAGCATGTAATACGGGAAGACCGGGACGAACCCGTGGGCCGCCGAGTCCGTCACGTACATCGACACGAACGTGCCACCCGTGTTCCACGTCGACCAGCCGTTCCCGGTGTTCACGCCCCCGGCCAGGTACTGGTAGCGGAGGCCGAGCGGCGCGGCGGCGTGCAGGCTGGTGGCGCCGCCCGGACTGTCGGCCAGCCCGAGCTGGAGGGTCGTGAACGGCCAGGCCGCGGGTGGCGCAGGGAGTGGGTCCGCGGCGGATGCCGGCGTCATCGACACCCCGCCGATGACGAGCACGGTCGTCATCGCGACGGCGACCAGACGGGGCCTTGCCATCTTCACGTCACGCAGTCTGGCCGCCGTCCGAGCGCAGCGGTACCCGACAAGTAGTCCCCGCGCCGGCTCCCAGCAGTACCAAGTGGGGTCAGTCCAGCCGCATCGGCAGCACCCTGATGTCGTGGGTGGCGGCGTCCGACGCGGCAAAGCGGAGGAGGGCCGCGCCCTCGTCGGTCAGCGCCGAGCGTTCCGAGGTCGAGAGTCGGATCACCGGCACGATGACCAGCGTGGCCGCTCCCGGCGATCGTTCGAGCCGCCACGTCCCGGCCACGAACCCGTCCACCAGGAAGGTGCTGATCGACTCGTTGCTGCGCACGACGATGCGTTCGACCCGTTCCGCGATGAGGGTCCGCGACCGATCCGCATACGACAGCAGCAGGTTCTCGTAGTCGTACAGGAAGCGCGGTGGCGCCGGCGTCCCAGGATCCGGGCGTGGCGACTCGGGCAGGTCGAACAGCTCGCGTCCGCGTTCGTCGTGGAAGGTGCGAAGTCCCGGCCGAAGGCCATCGAACACCTCACCGAGCTTCGTCAGGCCGCACCATGCCTGGGCATCCATCACGCTCGCCGGCCCGAACCCCGCGAGGTAGCGGCGCACGAGGTCGTGGAGGGTCATCGCCTCACGCGGCGGCGCGCCGAGCCACGCCTCCATCGACGTGTGGGCGACCGGTCCGCTCCGCCGCCAGAGGCCGCGCGGCGGAACCTGGACGAGCGGCACGCCGGTCCGCACGGCCTGCTCGAGGGCCATCCGATCCCGCTCGGGCCAACGCGTCAGGAGGTGGTCACCGAGCGCCCGGAACGATCGTGGTTCCACCTCGACGAAGGCTCTGCCCATGGCCACGACGTCGTCGACGTCGAGGCCCTCCAGACGCCGTCCGAATTGGCCCCCCTGCATCCGGTCGAGCGCCGGCTGCACGAGCGGCCTGAACCCCCACGCGTCCCGAGCCGTTACGAGGTGGATCGTGGAGCGCATCAGGGCCATCCGCACGACGGCGCGATCGCGCAACAGGTCGGACAGTGCCTCGGCTCGGAAGCCCGCGAGCCTCGACCAGAGCGCCGTGTACCACGTCTGCGGCGTCTGGGCCTGCAACCCGCACAGTCGCTCGAGCATGGCGGTGACCGACATCCCCGAACGGACGAGGAGCGACTGGCGCTCGAGCGTGGCGCGATTGAGGGCGCGCGCGGTCAGCAGCTCGGACGTGGTGCTTCGCTTCCCCATCCGGGAATACTGACAGCGACCACGTCGGCGGCGGCGGCGAGATGACGCCGCGACCATGCTGGCGTAGATTTCCCCTGCTCGGTCGCCATCGACGACCGGCCCGCCTGGGAGGGGTACGTGCGACCACCGAGGGAACAGGTGATCTGGGGCCTCCTGGGAGCGGCCGCCGCGGCATGGTTCGCGGTCTGGATGCTGTTCTTCCCCGACTACGTCCCGAAATTCTTCGCGTGGGACGTTGAAGGGCGCTACGCCCAGGCGTTCATCGGTGCCGGCTACATCTTCCGGACGGCGTTCTTCCTCAACGTCGCGCGCGAGGGCAACTGGCTACGGTTGCGCTGGATCGTGTGGGGCAATCTCGCGTTCACCGCCACGCTGTTGTTCGCCACCTACTGGCACCTCGATGAGTTTCACTGGAACCCGCTCCAGACGCCCCTCGCCCATATCTGGATCGTCCTGTACATCTTCGAACCGGTCGTCATGATCTATCTCATCCCGCGTGGCATCCTGCGGGCCGAGGCGCCGCCGACCGGCGGTCCGCTCCACCGCTTCTTCAAGCCCTTCCTCGTGTTCGTGACCGGGATCCTGCTGATGAACGGACTGCTGATCGTGGTCAACCCCGAGTTCGCCGCGACGCGCTGGGCGTGGGAGCTCAACCCGCTCGACGCCAGGATCGTCGGAGCGTGGTTCCTGGGATGGGCGTTCTGGTGCGGCACGATGGCCTTCGCGCTCGACTGGGACGAGATCCGTCGTGCGTCCCAGTTGTTCATCCTGAACGGTGTCGCCCTGCTCGCGACGGCGTTCTTCTTCCGCGACGACTTCCTGTCCGGCCGTGGCACGCCATACGGCTACGTCGGCGGGTTGATCGGGATGACCGCCCTGATGGTCGCCTTCTACGTGATCCAGGAACGCAGGCGACCCACCCCTTACGCCTGACCGCGCATCCCGGCCGCCAGCCACACCTCCAGCGCCGCCGCGATGTCGTCCGGGGCATCCTCGTCGATGAACTGCCCCGTCCGGCGGAGGATGACCGTCGGGGCCGCCGGGAACATGGCCTGCCAGCGAGCCAGTTCGGCGTCGCCGAAGCCGGGATCGGAGTCCGGCCAGATGATGATGGCGGGCTTGTCAGTCACCTTTGGCAGGTTCGCCTCGACCTCGCGCAGGTACGCCCGGCCCCGCACGATCTCTCGCGGGAACACGCGCATCACCGACCGCTTCCCGCGCGGGAACGGCCCGTCGTAGGCGGCACGTTCGTCGTCCGTCAAGCGGCCGCGCTTCAGGTTGTACGGCAGGTACAGGCGGAGCATCAGGTTCAGTCGATCGACGAGCAGCGGGCTGAGCGGCCCGCCCATCAGGGCCGAGAACAGGCGGACCCGGACGCGGTCGTCGGGCCAGGCCCACGTATTGGACAGCACCAGACCCCTGACCAGCTCCGGCCGGCGCCCGGCGAGCCCAAGGCCGATCGGCCCGCCCCACGCGTAGCCGAAGATCACGAGCCCATCCAGCCGGAGCTGATCCACGAGGGCCTCAACGACATTCGAGTGCGAGCGCGGCTTGAAGTCGTAACCGTCGGCCGGGCGCGACAGGCCGAACCCCGGGTAGTCCGGTGCGATGCACCGGAACGTCCCGCGCAGGCCGAGGATGACATCACGCCACCCGAACGACCAGCTCGGATTGCCGTTGAGCAGCAGGAGCGGCGGACCCTGGCCCTCGTCGACGTAGTGGACGAGGTTGCCGTCGATCTCGGCCCAGCGGTCCTCGAACGGGTAGAGTCCGCTCGGCACCCAGGCCGGACGTTCGGGCCTCGGCGACGGCACGTCAGCCGACCATCGCCGGGTGCCATCGAGCGAAGTGCTCGGCGTGGGCCTGGGTATACGCGCCCGGGTGGTAGAACCGGTCATAGAACGTCGTGTCGATATGGTGGGCCTGGAAGGCCATCAGGGTGCGGATCGGCCCGAAGTTCGCCGGGAACTGGCCGTAGTGCTTCATCACGTACTCGCAGTAGGCGATGACGGCCTCGATGTTCGCCTCGGTGTACGGCGGGATCGTCGCCTGGATGGCGCCTGGATCGAGCCACGCGCTCGGCTTCGGGGCATCCCGGAAGAACCCGGTTCCCGGCGCGAACTTGTAATCGACGAACGCGCGGACGGCCGCCTCCATCGTCGGGTAGTAGGGCGGCGCGTACGGCTTGATGATGGTCCGACCGTCGTGGTCGAGCCCGATCGCCTGCGGGATGGTCACGTTCTTGTTGAGCAACCGCATCAGCAGCGTCCCGAAGAACCCCTTGTGCAGGACCTGGGCGAAGGTCCGATCGCGCATGCGGCATCCGAGCGCGCGGGTCCAGGCGAAGCGATGCGCGCCATAGTGCGGGAACCCGCCGAGCCCGACGGCCTCGGTGGCCAGGGCGATGTTCTGGAGCATCAGCCCCTGCTCGAACCCACACAGCTCCAGGAGATAGGTCTCGATCTCGTTGATGGTCCCGACGCGACCGTCGTGGACGTTGTCGTAGAGGTGTCCGCCCTTCGATCGACCGAACCGAGCGATCCCGGCCGGACTCGTCAGCCAGTCGCGATCGTCGTGGAAGAAGAACGCGAACTGGTCGCCGAGCGCCGCGAACAGGATCGTCAGGTAGAGCGCCGTGACCTCGGTGACCGGGACGAAATAGGTCGCCCCGGGCAGGTTGGCGGACCACTTGTTGAATGGCGGCGTGAAGGGCAACTCGCGCGGGATCTCGGTTCGGTGGTCGGCCAGACGGATGCGCATCCGCTCGTACACCTCGGTGTAGCGGTGCTCGCGACCGGCGACGACCAGGGCCTCGAAGTCGTCGGATGCGAGATCCTGCGGCCGCGGCATCAGGTAGGTCGCGTCGTCGCGCATGATCGCCAGCGACGCCGTGGCGACCGCGTCCGCGCTGGACTGGGTCCGCCCGACCATGCTCATCATGACCTGGCCGCCACCGGTCTCCGGTCCGCCATCGGGCGAATACGGCAGCTCGCCGTTCACGTGACCGGTGACACCTGCGGCGGCGAACGCGATGACCGCCTCCTCGTCAGAACTCAAGGGCACGGGCGTCGCCTGGCTCTGGAACGCGAGACCACTGCCGTAGAGCGTGTTCCCGAGCGCGAACCGCCGGCTGCGGCGGGTGATGAACGTGTCCATCAGCGAATGGCGGTCCAGTTCCGCTGCCCCGGTCGCCAGCGGGTCCCCCGCGGACCTCGTGTCGGACGTCTGCATCTCGCTGCACTCCCTGACGGGACGACCCCTGCACCGATCCGGGATCGCCGAGATGTCACCATAGCCGACCGGCGTCTCCCGTCCGCCTCGGCCTCAGATGCCGCGAACGACCATCCCGACGAGAAGCAGGCCCGTCGCCGCGATATACGCGACGACGCCGACCGTGTTCGGGATGGAGGCCGAATGGGTCCCGAACAGGCCGACCAGGATGAGGACGAGCGCGACGATGATCGTCCGTGCTGTCGGCGCGAAATTCGTTCGGTTCATCGGTCAGATCCCTGGCAACAGCGACCCGATGACCAGCAGGGTCGGGCAGGCGAAGAGGAGGAGGTTGCCCATCTCCCGATCCAACGAGAGGCCGATCGACGCGACGACCTTCGTCACCGGGTCGAGGATCGGGACGAGCGCATCGATCGGCCACGCATAGATCAGGCCGATGACGCCGAGTGCGAGCGCGATCCCGACCGTGATGAGCCGCGGCGGGTTGGGTTGGAGTCGCATCCCGGGCAGTATCGCAGGCGCACACCCGCCCGATGCGCCGCCGTCGCGGCGGGTCGCGTCCTGACGCTGCAGGCCACGACCGCCGACCGAGTCAGGCCGGATCGGCCGGTTGCCGTGCCTCGATGACGGTGGTCGGGGCGTTGTGGACGGCCGGGATCGATCCCAGACGGCCGGCCTGGTAGTCCGCCACGGCCTGCATGACCTCTTCGCGCGTGTTCATCACGAAGGGGCCCATCCAGGCGACCGGTTCATGGATCGGACGTCCGCCGAGGACGATCAGATCGACGTTCGGGCTGCGGCTCTCCTGGACCGCGTTCGCCGCCACCGTCACGGCGTCGCCGGCACCGAACACGGCGAGCTGCCCGGTCCCGATCGGTTTGCCCTCGACACCGACGGTCCCGAAGCCGGCGAGCACGTAGACGAGCGCGTTGAAGTCGGATCGCCACGGCAGCGACAGGCGTGCTCCCGGGCTGAGCGTCGCATGGACCATGGTCATCGGCGAGTAGGTGGAGCCGGGACCGGCGTGACCCGCGACCTCACCGGCGATGACCCGCACAAGCGCTCCACCGTCCGGCGACGACACGAGGGCGACCTCACTGGCGCGCAGGTCCTGGTAGCGCGGCGCGATGAGCTTCTGCTCCGCCGGCAGGTTGACCCATAGTTGGAGGCCGTGGAACAGGCCGCCACTGGCGACCAGCCATTCCGGCGGCTTCTCGATGTGGAGGATCCCGGCTCCCGCCGTCATCCATTGCGTGTCGCCGTTCGTGATGACGCCACCGCCGCCGTTCGAGTCGGCGTGCTCGAAGACGCCATCGATCATGTAGGTGACCGTCTCGAAGCCACGATGCGGGTGCCACGGCGTCCCCTTCGGCTCGCCGGGCGCATATTCCACCTCGCCCATCTGGTCCAGATGGATGAACGGGTCGAGATCGGCCAGTTCGACGCCGGCGAACGCGCGGCGCACGGGGAAGCCGTCCCCTTCGAACCCGCTCGGCGCGCTCGTGACCGAGCGGACCGGACGCTGACGGGCGGTCGGATCCGGTTCCGGGATCCGAGGCAGGACGGTGATGTCGTCGACGACGATGGCTGGCATGTGCGGTTCGCTCCTTTGTGCGCTGTGGTCACGATAGCACGTTGATAGTTGCGCGCGCAACTATCAACGCATCGTCCGGCAACGGATAGACTCCGGCGGTGAACGACCACCGCGACCTGGTCCGCTCCGTCACACCGGCGGAGCTCGCGGATGTCACCGCGATGCACGATGCCAACCGGGCAGCCTGGGACGAGGCCGCCGAGCGCTACGAGGGCTGGCTGGCCGAGGCCATCGACCTGATCCGGTCGGGCGGGACGAACCTGTTCGGGGTGGAGGTGGAGCTCATCGGCGACCTGCGCGGCACCTGCCGGCGTGCGATCCACCTCCAATGCGCGGGCGGTCGTGACACGTTGAGCCTGTGGAACCAGGGCGCCGCCGAGGTCGTCGGCGTCGACTTCAGTCCCCGGATGCTCGACCTCGCCGCTCGCCTGACCGCGGCGACGGGGGCTCCCGCACGCTGGGTCCTGTCGGACGTCCTCGACACGCCCCACGAGCTCGATGGGACGGGCGACCTCGTCTACACGGGGCGCGGTGCCATCATCTGGCTGCACGACCTCGACGCCTGGGCGAGCGTCATCGCCAGGCTCCTCTCCCCGACCGGGCGGTTCGTGCTGTTCGAGGGGCATCCGGTCGAATGGCTGTTCGATGTCGACCAGGACGGTCGCTGGATCGCCACCGACTACGACTACTTCGGGGGCGCCGAGGCCTCGAAGGGCTGGGCGCCCGAATACATCGACCGGCTCTCGATCGACGAGCCGGAGCAGAGCTGGAAGTTCGCACGAGCGTGGACGTTGGGCGAGGTGATCACCGCGCTCCTCCGGGCCGGCCTCCGTCTAGACGCGGTCGCGGAACACCCCATCGACTGGTGGGGTGGCCACGCCGACGTCCGCGCCGACGAGCGCGACCGGATCCCACTGTCGTTCTCGGTCGTCGGCGGTCTGGAGCCCCGACCCCGCGACCGGACGCCACGGGACGACGTCCGCTAGAGCGGTGACAGCCCCGAGAAACGGCCGTCGGCCTCGCGGACCACCCGGCTCACGCCGAGCATCGCGGCACGGTCGATCGTCCCGTAGATGTGCGGGTACGGGGAATCCACGACGTCGTACCGCCATGGGACGACGAGCGCGTCGAGGTCGAGCGTGATCGCGACGAACGGCCGTGGATCCGCCCCGAAATGGCGATCGAAGGTGTGACCGAGGGCCTCGACCCCGTCGGTGCAGTGGATGAACCCCTCGGTCGGGAGGGACGCAGCCGCATACGGCGCGCGGGGATCGGCGGCCGCCCACGTCTCCGTGGGCACCAGGTGGAAGGTCTCGTGCATCAGCCCGGCGGGTCGTCGACCGACAACCACGCCCGATCGAGCGCCAGCTGGATGACGGTCGTCCGGTCGGCTGCCAGCGCCGTCCGCAGGGCCGGCTCGAAGTCGTCGTCGCGCTCCACCCGCACGCCACGAGCTCCGCAAGCGCGCGCGATCGCGGCGAAGTCCATGGACCCGAGCTCGGTCGCGACCCCGACGCCGCTGCCGCGACGCTCCTGCCACATCCGGATCGTCCCGTAACGTTCGTTGTCGAAGGCGACGACGACGACTCGAGCGCCGACGCGAACCGACGTCTCGAGTTCGGACATGGTCATGGCCAGACCACCGTCGCCGACCACGGCGACGACCGCACGATCGTGGTGGACCAGCGCGGCGGCGATCGCGGCCGGCAGGCCATAACCCATGGCGCCCGACGTCGGGCCAAGGAAGGTCCCCGGCCGACGGAAGCGGAAGCCACGCCCGATCCACCCGGCGAAGTTGCCCGCATCGGTGGTCAGGATGGCGTCATCGGGCAGCGTCCGACGGAGGGCCGTGACGATCCGACCGGGGTGGACGCCCGGGCCATCCCACGGGGTCGCGTCGACCACGGACGCCGCCTCCCAGGCGGTTCGATCGACCGCATTGTTCGACTGCCGGGTCGCGACGAGCGCGGCATCGAGCACGGCACGACCCAGGAGCCGCTCGTTGGCGGCCTTGAGGAAGGTCTTCGCGTCGGCGGTCACCGCGATCGACGGCGGTGTCGACCCGACCGTGTGGCCGGGGTCGAGATCGACGTGGGCCCAGCGCAGGCCATCGCGGGGCATGGCGTACCCGTCCGTCGTCGGCTCGTTGAGGCGGGACCCGAGGACGAGCAGGGCATCCGCCGCATCGAGTCGCGCGCGAACGGACCTCGCGGCCCCATAGCCCGCCATCCCGAGGTACAACGGGTGATCGTTCGAGATGACATCTGCGCGCCGCCAGGCCGCCATCACCGGGACCTGGAGGAGCTCCGCGAACCGCGTGAGTTCGGTCGACGTGCGGGCGCGCAGGACGCCCGCCCCGGCCAGGATCACCGGGCGCTCGGCTGAGGCGAGGAACTCGATGATCGAGCGGATCTCCTCGTCGGTCGCTCGCGGCACCGATGGGCGGACGCCGTCGAGTCGTTCCTCCTCCGGCATCGCGTCGTCCAGCAGATCCTCCGGGAGGGACAGCAGGACCGGTCCCGGTCGGCCCCCGAGGGCCTGGCGGATCGCCTCGGACATCGTGCTGGCCACATCGGCAGCCGACCGTGGTTCCGCGGCCCACTTGGCAAGACCGCCGAGTGTGCCGACCTGGTCGATCTCCTGGAAGGCCTCGTGACCCCGGAAGCGCCGTTCGACCTGGCCGACCGCGACGAACATCGGCGTCGAGTCCTGGCGAGCGGTATGGATCCCGATGGCGAGGTTGGAGCCGCCGACCGCGCGCGTGCCGAGGGCGACCGCCGGGCGACCCGTGAGCTGGCCGTGCGCCTCGGCCATGAACGCGGCGCCGCCCTCGTGCCGGGTCGCGATGACGCGGATCCCGGCGCCCTCGAAGGCATCGAGGAGCCCGAGGAACGACTCCCCTGGGACGGTGAACGCATACCGGACGCCGGCGGATCGGAGGGCGTCGGCGATGAACCGGCCGACCGTGCGCGGGCCGGCCGTCGGGGTGGGCTCGGGTTCGGCCGAGGGCTCGGGTTCCCCTGAGGATCCGGCCTCGGGCGGGGGCTCGGCGTAGGTACCGCGTCGGCCTCGGGTGGGGGCTCGGCGTCAGGTACCGCGTCGGCCTCGGGTGGAGGCCCGGGTTCGGCCGGGGCATCGGCCACCCGTTCGGGGGCGGCCACGGGTCCCGTCCCGTTCCCCGGGTCGGGCGGGTCGTCGGTGACGACTACGGCGGTGGACAGGTCGTCGGGCGACGGTGCGTCGAGCTCGCTCATGGCGACGGCGCTCCTTCAGTCGGTCGGCCCCGAGGGGGCTCGGTCAGCGGTAGTTCTCGAATTGGAGAGGGACGGCCAGGTCGAGATCGCGGAGGCGCGCGATGACCCGCTGGAGATCGTCCCGGCTCTTCCCGGATACGCGCACGGCGTCTCCCTGGATCTGTGACTTGACCTTGGGGAACTCGTCCCGGATGAGCTTGGTGATCTGCTTGGCGGTCTCCTCCGAAAGGCCACGACGCAGACCGATCCGCTGGCGGACCTTGTTGCCGCCCGCCTCCTCCACCTTGCCCCAATCGAAGATCTTGAGGGACAGGCTGCGACGGATGGCCTTGGATTCGATGAGGTCCTTGACGGCCGCGGCTCGATATTCGTCGTCGGTCAACAGGATGATCTCGTCCTTTGACTGCGTCAGATCGACGGTGACACCCTTGAAATCGAACCGCGTCCCGACCTCGCGGCGGACCTGGTCGAGCGCGTTCCGCAACTCCTGGGCGTCGAAGTCGCTGACGACATCGAATGATTGGTCTCCGGCCATCGATCCTCCCTTCCCCTACCCCGCCGCGGCGGGCGCGACCTGCGTCCACTCGCGGAACCGGCTGACCCGGCCATCGCCAGCCACCTCCGCCGTCAGGAACCCCGCGATCCGGACCACCTGGCCGGTCGCGCTCCTGACGAACGTCGCGTGCCACGCGGCGAGCACCGTGCTGCCCGACACCCAGTGGCGTTCGACCGTGAAGTCGACGTCCCGCTGGGACCTCGCCGCATCGAGCAGGTAGGCCCGGAGCGCATTGTGGCCCACCAGCGGCACGCTGAACGGGTCCTCATGGTACTCGGCATCCTCGCTGAACAGCGCCACCCAGCGGTCGCCATCGAACGTCTCCCAGGCGAACCCGTACGCCTCGAGCAGGTCGCCCGCGGCCGCGTAGTCGATCATCGCCGTCCCTCCAGTCGTGCCAGCAACCGAGGTCCGATGACGTAGCTGCGACCGCCGCCCATCACCAGGACCGCGTCGCCGGCCCGTACCTCGTCCGCCAGCCGATCTGCCGTCGCCTCGACCGACCCCGGCGCCAGCACCGGCAGACCCGGATGGGCGGCGACGACGGCCTCGGCTAGGGCGGCCGCCGAGGTGATCGTGGTGTCCGGATCCCGGCCGGCCCAGATATTTGCGATGGCCACGGCGTCGGCTCCGCCGAGGACATCGGCGAAGTCGCCGACCATCGCCGCGGTCCGATGGTAGGTCAGTGGCTCGTACACGGCCCACACGCGCCGGCCCGGTTCGCGCTGGCGCACCGCTGCCAGGGTCGCGCGGATGGCGGTCGGGTGGTGGCCGTAGTCGTCATATACGACCACCCCGGCCGCCTCCCCGAGCCGCTCGAGACGGCGACCCACACCCGGAAAGGTGGCGAGACCGTTGGCCGCGACGGCCGGTGGCGACCCCAGCGCCCGCATCGCGCCGAAGACTCCGAGCACATTGGCGACGTTGTGGCGGCCGGCCGTCGGGAGCCGGACCGTCAGCGGTTCCCCGACCGACGTCCGCCCGAAGAGTTCGACGGTCGTCCCGGCCGGACCGGCGTCGACCATCCGACCGAGGATGACGCCGGCCCGCGCCTCGGTCCCGTCGAACTCATCGGCCAACCCGCGGGCGTAACCGTCGAGACGCTGCGCGCTCGCTTCCACGACCGCCGTGACGACGAGGTCGCCCGGCCAGTCCCGCCGGAGTCGATGACACAGCGCCGCCACGTTTGGATCGCCGACATTCGCGATGAGGACGGGCCGTCGATCGCCGACCGCCGCAGCCCGGATCCAGCCCTCGAAGGCGGAACGCACCGCGTCGAGGTCCTCGAACACGTCCGGATGATCCCAGTCGAGCGAGGTCAGGACGATGATGGCGGGGCGATAGGCATCGAAGTTGCCGGCGTATTCGTCGGCCTCGACGACGAACGCGTCTCCCCTGCCCCAGCGAGCCGTGGCCGGCGGCCCCCCGGTCACCGAGCCCGGCAGCAGGGCCCCGACGAACGCGGATGGGTCGGCGCCGGCCGCGACGAGCGCATGCACCAGCCAGCCCGCCGTCGTGCTCTTGCCGTGCGTGCCGGCCACGCCGACCAATGTGCGGCCGGCGGCGGTATCGGCGACGACCTGCTGCCAGGGTTCCAGCGGGATCCCCGCCGCCCGTGCGGCGCGCAACTCAGGATGATCGGGGTCGACCGCGGTGAGGGCCTTGGTGACGGCGAGGCGGTCCGGGTGCGGCACGGCGGTGACATGCGACGCGGCGTGCTCGGTGGCGAGGTCCAACCCGAGCGGTCCGAAGGCAACCGTGTACGGCGATGGACCGCCGGGATCGCAGCCGGACACGACGGCCCCGGCATGCGCGGCCAGGATGGCCGCGGCGCTTGCCCCGGCACCGGCGGCCCCGACGACGTGGATGCGCTCACTCGGCCGGATCGGGCGGGCCGGCCGGGCGGCAAGCAGCCCCGCCCCGACACGATCCGCCGCGGATGTCACGCGAGGTCCGGGGCGGGCGTCTCGGCCGTGGGTCGCGGATCGGGTTCGGCGACCCTCTGGGCGGCGGCCTCGACCCGTTCGAGCAGCAGCTCCAGCGCCGCGCCGGCGCTCGAGCGCTTGTTGTCGGCCCGGTCCCCGGTCCAGACGTATCGCTTGACTGCCAGGCCGACCGCGTCGGCGACGGCGACGTAGGTCAGGCCGATCGGTTTCGACGGCGTCCCGCCGTCCGGACCCGCGATGCCGGTCACCGACACCGCGAGGTCGGCCCCGGTCCGCTCGCGACCGCCGGTCGCCATCGCCATCGCGGTCTGTGCCGAGACCGCGCCATGGGCGGCCAGCACCTCGGCCGGTACCCCGACGGAGCCGCGCTTGAGTTCGTCCGAGTACGTCACGAAGCCACCGACGTAGTAGCCGCTCGACCCCGGGATCTCGGTGATGAGGTGTCCGACCAGCCCACCCGTGCACGACTCGACCGTGGCGATCCGCAGCCCGAGTGCGCCGCAGCTCTCGCCGAGACGGACGGCCAGGCCGACCAGCGGGTCGTCCGCCACGGTTACCGTCGCTGGGTCTTGACGGGATCGTCGGGCGGCGCGAACAACCATGTCTCGGGCACGCCCGAGTGACCGAGTGCCCCGAGCGAGGTCCCGTTGAGCGTGAAATAGGTCACGCCCGACGAGCCCGTCCGGACCTCCACCGATTCCTTGCCCGCGTAGGTAAGGGTCTTGCCATTCGAGAAGACTCCACCGGCCGCGCCGAGGTCTGGATCGAGCTTGCCGTCCACCCACACCTTGATCCAGGCTCGCCCGCCCTTGATGGACACGACCAGGTTCACGCCCTTGTAGGTGACGGTCACGTTGCGCGTCAGCGCCGTCGTCTTGCCTTCCTTGCTCGACGCCGTGACCGTCAGCGACCAGCGGCCGGCCGTCAGCTCGTACGGGGTACTGAACGAGCCGTCGTCGCCCACGGTGACAGTGACCGGATCTGGCGCGGCCGGCGGTGGCGGGGAGGCCTGACCGGCACCCGTGGCCGGACCGGACGATCCGACGTAGGCGGCCGTGACGACCACCGAGGCGGCATTGGTCGCGCGGCCTGCCACCGGGATGGCGCCGTTCTCGAACGACGCGCCCTCGGCCGGCTGGTCCAGCGTCAACGTGGGCGCCTCGATCTCGAGGAACGGCACGGTGATGAACAGGTGGACGGTGTCTTCGGAGTGCTTGCCGGTATCGGGGTCGAGCGCACTGACGTCGAACTGGTTGCGACCGCGGACCAGGTCCACGTCGGCGGTCCAGTCCCCAGCGGATCCGGCGCTGACCTGGTACGGGTCTCGACCCGGCGTCGCGATGGACACCGTCGCGCCCGGAAGGGTCAGGCCGCGGAGGGTGTACTTCGTGGTCGAATTGTCGACATTCGTGACCGCGGCCGCCGGCTCCGTTACCGAGATCGTCGGCGGCTTCGCGAAGCGCAGGACCTGGACACCGAGATACGCCCCGAACGCCAGCACGACGACGGTCAGGAGCGCAACGACGACGAGGCCGGGGGAGAACTGGAGGCCCTGGCGGGGCGTGGCGATGGGCTTCGGCGCGACGATCGCCGGCGGTGCCTCCTTGGCGTCGCCGCGCTCCCGCCGCCACTGGACGAGGACCTCGTCGGGGTCGAGCCCGAGGTACAGCGCGTAGTTCCGCAGGAAGCCCTTGGTATAGACCGCGCCCGGCAGTTCCTTGTAGTCGCCGCGCTCGAGCGCGCCCAGGTATCGCGCCCGGATCTTGGTGTCGCGTTCGGCCCGATACAGGTCGACGCCTTTGCGTTCACGGGCCGCATACAGCCGCTCGGGCAGGCTCGGAGCCGGGTCCAGGGTCACCCCGCGACCGGCCTCTGACCGGTCGCCACCCACCGCCCGCTTGAGCTGCTCCCGAGCCGTCATCCGTCTACCCCGTCCAGTCCGTCGTCCGCTCCCCCGGACGGTCCCGCCTCATCGCGGCGGAGGACCTGTCGAGCGTTCGAACCATCGAACGCCCCGATGTATCCACGAGCCTCCAGTTGGTCGATCATCCGGGCGGCCCGTGCGTAGCCGACCTTGAGGCGACGCTGGAGGAGCGACGCCGAAGCCCGATCGTACTCCCGAATCACCTCGATGGCATCCGGGAGGAGGCGATCGGCGTCCTCGTCGGTCAGGTCGTCGCTCGAGCCGGTCGCCTCTTCGCCCGTATCGATGATGGCCATGTCGTAGTGCGGATCCTCGATCTGGGCCTTCCAGTGCTCCACGACACGAGCGATCTCGGCGTCGGACACGAACACTCCCTGGAGGCGCATCGGACGCGGCAGGTCGGACGGTTGGTAGAGCATGTCGCCGCGCCCGATGAGGTCCTCCGCGCCGGGCGTGTCGAGGATCGTCCGCGAATTGATCTGCGAGGCCATGGCGAACGCGATCGCGGCTCGGGAAGTTCGCCTTGATCAGGCCGGTCACCACGTTGACCGAGGGCCGCTGGGTGGCGAGGACCATGTGGATCCCGGTCGCACGGGCCTTCTGGGCGAGGCGGACGATGGGATCCTCGACGTTCTTGCCCTCTCGCATCATGAGATCGGCGAGCTCGTCGATGATGATCACGATGTATGGCATCCGGTCATCGGGATCGGCACGAGTCTCGTTGAACGCACGGATGTTGCGGGCCGTCGCGCCGGCCAGCCGGCGATAGCGTGCCTCCATCTCGTTCACGGCCCACTTGAGCGCGGCCTTCGCCCGCTCGGGCTCTGTGATGACCGGCACGAGCAGATGCGGCAGGCCGTTGTACGCGGCGAGCTCGACCCGTTTGAGGTCCATCAGGATCATCCGGACGTCGTCCGGGGTGGCTTCGCACAGGAGGCTCGTGATGAGCGCGTTGACCATCACGCTCTTGCCCGAGCCGGTCGCGCCGGCGATGAGCAGGTGCGGCATCTTGGCCAGGTCGACGGCCTGCGCCTTGCCTGCGACATCGCGTCCCAGGGCGAAGGTCAGGGTGGAACCCGACGCCTTGAAGTCCAGTTCCTCGAGGATGCGACGCAGCGCTACGACATTGAAGTCCTTGTTGGGGATCTCGATGCCGACCGCCCGCTTGCCGGGGATCGGCGCCTCGATCCGGAGCGAACGAGCCGCGAGGGCCATCGAGAGGTCGTCCGACAGCGCCTCGATCCGACTCACCTTCACGTCAGGCGCCGGCTCGACTTCGTACTGGGTCACGACCGGGCCTGCGTTCCGCCCGACGATCCGAACCGGGATCCCGAAGCTCCCGAGCTTCTTGACGATGATGTCCTCGACGAGGATGTGCGCCTGCTCGTCGCCGCCGGCATGGAGTGGGACGGCGATGTCGTCCAGCGTGTTGAGCGGGGGCAGGACGTAATCGATGCGGTCCTTGGTAGGCGGTGAGTCGGCGGCATCGGTCACGTCGTCGAGGTCGCGGATCGGGCGGACGAGCGTGGCGGCTGCGGCTCCACCGGCGCCGCGCGGGGGGGCGAAGGTGGCCGAATTCGGAGCGGCGCCGAGTGCCGCGGCGGGGATGGCCGTCTCGTCGTCCCAGGCCCCGGTCTGCCCGGGGGATGGAGCTGGAGCCACGGTCTTGGTCGCGGCCCCGCGCGCCGCGCCGTCCTTCACGACCGGAACGGCCACCGTGGGCTTCTCGGTCCCGGCGGGTCGATCGCCAAGGAGGGCGACGCCGACGTCCTTCATCCCCGACAACGGTCCAGCGAACAGCGCCCGAAGCGGCCGATCCAGCGCCAGTGCGAGGGCGGCCAGCCCGATGATCGTCAGGACGAGCAGCGCCCCGACATACGTGATGAGGCCCGGCAGCCAGCTCGCGATCCAGTCGCCGATCCGACCGCCGCTCTTGCCCTCCAACGGGCCACCTTCCGTTGCCAGGACACCGACGATCCCGAGCAGTGCGACGTAGGCGACACCGGCCGCGACGAGACGACGACGCCAGCCGGTCTCCGGCCGCCGCCACTCCAGCCAGCCACCGCAGGCGAGCAAAATGAGCGGGAACAGCACGCGTACGCTCCCGAACCAGGGCGCGATGGAATCGCGCCACCAGTCCGTCAGCCGGCCCTGGCCCTGCAGCGCGAGCCCGATCAGGGTCACGATCCCCACGACGAGCAGGACGATGCCGACGAGCGAACGCGTGACCGCCTCGTCGATGACGGGCATGTGGAAGCCGGAGCCGGTCCGCGCCCGTCGGGTCGTTCGGCTGGTCCTGCTGGTCGCCCTGCGGCGCGTTGCCATTCGCCTAGACCTCGACGACGACCGGGAAGACCATCGGTCGTCGCTTCGTCTGCTCGTAGAGGTAGCGCGAAACCCCGTCCTTGATCTGGGTCTTGAGCAGCGCGATCTCGCTGATGTGGTCGCCCGGCGTGTCGATCGACGCGATGACCCGCTCGACGGCTTCCTCCATCAGCGGGTCACGCTCGTTGAGGTGGACGAAGCCACGGGTGATGATCTCCGGCCGCCCGATGACCGAACCTGTCTGCTTGTCCACGGTGACCACGATCATGAACATGCCGTCGTTGGCGAGGGCGCGCCGGTCGCGCAGGACGATATCGCCGACCTCGCCGACGGACAGGCCGTCGACGTAGACGTAGCCGGCCGTGACCGGGCTGCCGCGACGTGCCGAACCATCGGCATACAACTCGATCGGCATGCCGTTCTCGATGATGAACACGTTGTCCGGCAGGACACCGGTCTCGATGGCCAGCCGACCATGCTGGACCTGCATCCGGAACTCCCCGTGGATCGGGATGAAATGCTTCGGCTTGGTCAGCCCGAGCATGAGCTTGAGCTCTTCCTGGCTGGCATGGCCTGAGACGTGCGCGCGCTTGATCGTGTGGTAGTAGACGTTGGCCCCGACCTTGAACAGGTTGTCGATCGTGCGCGAGACGTATTCCTCATTGCCCGGGATCGGGCTGGCGCTGACGATGACCGTGTCGCCGGGTTGGATCTCCACGAACCGGTGGTCCCGATTCGCCATCCGCGCCAGACCGGCCATCGGCTCGCCCTGGGCCCCGGTAGTGGCGATGACCAGCTTGTGGTCCGGGTGATCCTTGATCTTGTCCTTGGGCACGATGCGTGCCGGGTCGTACTTGAGATACCCGAGATCGGTGGCGATACGGAAGTTCTGCTCCATCGATCGGCCGATCACCGACACGTTGCGGTTCATGTCGGCGGCGGCGTCCAGGACCTGCTGGACCCGCGCGATGTTGCTGGCGAAGGTCGCGACGATCACCCGGCCCTCGAGCGGCTCCATGATCTCCCGGAACGCCTCCCCGACCGTTCGCTCGGAGGGCGTGTAGCCGGGGTTCTCCGCGCGGGTCGAGTCGGACAGCAGGCAGGCGACGCCCTCGGCCCCGAGCCGCGCCAGGATCGCGAAATCGGACAGCTTGCCGTCGACCGGCGTGTGATCGAACTTGAAGTCGCCGGTATGGACGATCGTGCCGACCGGCGTCCGCAGCGCGATGCCCATCGCGTCCGGGATGGAGTGGCCGACCCGGAACGGGATGACATGGAACGCCCCGATGTCGATCTCGTCGCCGGGCTCGAGCGCGATCAGCGGGTTGTTGTGGAGCTTGTGCTCCTTGATCTTGTTGCCCAGCAGGCCACGCGCCAGGGTCGACGCGTAGACCGGGACGCCGGGGAACTCCGGAAGCACGTACGGCAACGCGCCGACATGATCCTCATGGGCGTGGGTGATGAGGAAGGCCTTGACGTTGGCGCGGCGCTCCTTGAGATAGCTGATGTCCGGGATGACGAGGTCGATCCCGAACATCTCCTCGTCGGGGAACATGAGCCCGCAATCGATCACCACGATCTCGTCGCGGTACTCGAACACGTACATGTTCTTGCCGATCTCCCCCACCCCGCCGAGCGGGATGATCCGGAGCGGCTGGTCGTCGGTGATGGGCATCGTCGTCCTTGGCATGGGTCAGAAGAGTGTCAGCTGGGGGGTCGGCTCGTCGGCCGTGGGTGACGACACCGGCGCGGGCGCCTCGTCGGCGGCCATTGCGGCCTCGGCGTCGATCGCGTTCACGTCGGCGACCTCGCCCGCGTCCGCGTCCGCGATCGAACCCGTCGATCGAGCCGGCGCGGCCTCGTCACGCCGCCGCCGAGCGTCGAGCAGGGCCGCCGGGACGGCCGCGATATCGGCGTAGCTCTCGTCCTCGATCGACGGCGTCCGGAGCGCGGCCGCCGGGTGGTACATCGCGAAGACGAGGGCGGAACCCGCGCCGGTCGCCGGGTCGACCGGTCGGACCGTCCCGTGTGCCGCCGAGACCCTGGCACCCGGCATGAACCGGGCCATCGAATGACGCCCGAGGGTCACGATGACGGCCGGGTCCAGGACCTCGAGCTGACGCTGCAGGTAGGGCGCGCAGGCCGCGATCTCATCGGGTTGCGGGTCACGGTTGTCGGGTGGCCGGCATTTCACGATGTTGGTGATGAAGACGTCGTCGCGCTTCCAGCCGATGGACGCCAGCAGCTTGACCAGCAGGTCGCCAGCGCGTCCGACGAACGGTCGTCCGAGACGATCCTCGTTGAACCCCGGGCCCTCGCCGACGAAGACGACCTCCGTGTCGGGATCGCCCTCGCCCGGGACAGCCTTCGTCCGGCCCTGGTGCAGGCGGCACTTGGTGCAGACGCGGACCTCGGCGGCGATCTCCTCGAGCGCCATCCGGCGCTCGGCGTCCGTCACGCCGTGGCCTCGACGGCTCCGGGTGCCTGGTACGGGCGGGCGCCACGGGCGGCCGCCGGACGGATCCAGTCACGTTCGCGGAGTGCCTCGGCGAGTTCGACCGCGTTGGTGGCCGCTCCCTTGCGCAGGTTGTCGGACACGACCCAGAAGGCAAGGCCGCGGTCGTCCGGCATGGAGATGTCGCGGCGGACCCGGCCGACGAAGACCTCGTCGCGGCCCGCGGCCTCGGTCGCCAGCGGGTACACGTGCTCGGCCGGGTCGTCCTGGACCACGACCCCGGCCACGGCGGCGAACAGCTCGCGGGCGCGATCCGGCGTGATCGGGTCGCGCGTTTCGACGTGGACGGCCTCCGAGTGGCTGACGAAGACCGGGACCCTAGCCGCGGTGCAGGAGATCCGCAGGTCCGGCAGGCCCAGGATCTTGCGACTCTCGCTGACGACCTTCCACTCCTCATTCGTGTAGCCGTTCGGCAGGAAGACGTCGATCTCGGGCAGCGCGTTGAACGCGATCGCGTGCGGATAGACGCTCGCGACCTTCGGCTCGCCCGCCACGTGGGCGCGGATCTGCCCCTCCAGCTCGGCCAGGGCTTCGGCGCCGGTGCCCGAGACCGACTGGTAGGTGTCCACGACCACCCGTTCGAGGCCGACGGCGTCGCGCAACGCCATGAGCACGGGCACGAGCTGCATCGTCGAGCAGTTCGGGTTGGCGACGATGCCCGGGTGACCCTCGAGATCGTCGGGGTTGACCTGCGACACGACGAGCGGGATGGACGGATCCATCCGCCACGCGGAGGAGTTGTCGATGACCGTGGCACCCTGGGCGACCGCTGCCGGGGCCAGGTCGCGCGAGATGTCGGCGCCGGCCGAGAAGAGGGCGATGTCCACACCCTCGAATGCCGCCGCGGTCGCCTCGGCGATCTCGAGCGTGTGACCGTCGATCGAGACGGTCCGACCGGCCGAACGCCCGGACGCGAGCAGGCGCAACTCGCCGACCGGGAACTCCCGCTCGTTGAGGACCTGGATCATCGTCCGTCCGACGACGCCGGTGGCGCCGACGACGGCGACGGTGAGGGATGGGCGGTTCAGGTGGGACATGGCTCCGCTTGCGCTGTCGCAGGGTCGGGCACGGCGGGAGTATACCAGCGGGCCTCCGGGCGACCGACCACGGACGCCCCCGCCAGTCAGTCCGGACGCGCGATCGCCGCCGCCCAGGCCGCGATCTCGGCCCGCCGTGACGCGCCGAGCTTGGCGAGGATGTGCTCCACGTGGGCGCTCGCCGTCTTGGGGGCGATGTCCAGCTCCGCGGCGATCTCGACGTTCGTCCAGCCGGCGGCGATGAGCTTGGCGACCTCGTATTCGCGCGCGGTCAGCGGCCGCCACGGTTCATCGGATGGGTGGCGCGCGCGGGCCGCGCGAAGCAACTCCGCCGCCCGGTCCGCCAGGGGACGACTCCCGAGGCGGTCGCCGATGGAGCGGACCTCCTCCACGAGAGCGATCGCCTCGGCGATCCGGTTCGTGCGGAGGAGGACCGATGCGAGGTCGAGCCGCGCCCACGTGCCCTCCCAGACCCTGCCCCATTCGTCCCAGCCACGAACGGCCGCCTCGAGCGCGGTGCGGGCGCGACCGGTCGAGCCGGCGGCGGTGAGGACCAGGCCCCGGGCGTGATCGATGGCGGGCAGCGTGCCCCGGATCGAGACCCGGTGCAACTCGGGTTCGACCCGATCGACCCACTGCGCGGCGCCCGTCGGGTCGCCCGCGGCGAGGTGGGCCCGCGTGCCGGTGACAAGGAATGGGAACAGGAGCCCAGCGTCGGCGACGCGCTCCGAATCGGCGCGACCACGCTCGGACCATGCCAGGGCCGCCGTCACGTCGCCCGACGTGAGCGCGGTCTCGGCAAGACCCCAGACGGCCAATGACGTCCGCAGGATCTCGCCCATCGGTTCGCCCAGTTCGAGCGATTCGCCCAGCATGGTCCTGGCACGTTGCGAGTCGCCGCGTCCGAGGGCGATGTACCCGAGCACATACAGGGCGGTGATCCGCGTGGTGATGCCCGGTCGACCATCGACCAGCGCCCGTTCCGCCACGTCCCAGGCTTCGTCCCAGCGACCCGTCGCCCACAGCACGAGGCCCAGGTGCGCCGCCATGTAGTGGCGGTCGTTCCAACGCTCGACGCGCTCCGTGTATTCGATCCCTTCGCGGAACAGTCGTTCGGCACGCTCGTATTCGACGACCTCGGAGGCCGTCGCCCCGGTGATCCGATACCCGCGTGACGCCTCCTGCTCCTGCTGGGCGGCGCGGGCACGTCGGATGGTGGATGAGCCCAGTTCCCAACCCTCGCCGATCCGACCAAGGAAGAGCAGACCGGTCGTCAGGGTGATGCTGGCGTGCAGCTCGGTCGGTTCATCGTGGACGTCGACGGCGATGTCGCGCGCTTCCCCCGCGTAGGTCATCGATTCCGCCGAGCGAAGGTCGTAGGCATACGTGCCCCCGAGGCTCGCGAGCAGCCGTCCGCGGACGACCCTCCTCTCGGGGCCGGCGGGCGCGTCGTCAAGCTCGGCCAGTCCCTGGCGGAGCATCTCGGCGCGGGTTTCGAGGCTGTCGCCGAGCAGATGACGCACGGCGACCATCGGACCGAGGAGCGCGGCCGCTTCGAGCACCGCACCGGCAGCCCGGTACCGCTCCCGCGCAGCCGCGAACGACTCGGACGCGGCCACATTGTCGTCGCTCGCCGCGGCCTCCGCGGCGACGGCAGCCAATACGGCCGCATGCGCACCGGCGGGCAGGTCGTCCGAAACGTTCCGCAGCGCGCGTCGGTAGAGTTCGAAGGCCTCCCGGTGGGACGAGATCGCCGCCGCCGCCTCGGCCGCAGCGATGGCTGCTTCGAACGCATCGTCGCGTCGTCCGGCCTGCTCGTAGTGGTAGGACAGGACGGCGTCGGACGCGTCGCCCCGCTCCGCGAGCAGGTCGGCGACCCGGCTGTGGAGACGCGCCCGTTCGGGGACCCGGACCGCCTGATAGACGGCATCTCGGATCAATGCATGCCGGAAGTCGTACCGCTCGGGCGCGGCGGCGCCGACCAGGAAGAACCGGCCGATCAACTCGTCGAGGGCCGGCCACAGCGCATCGGCCGGTTCGCCGGTGAGGCCGGACAGCAACTCGATCCCGAAGTCGTGCCTGATGACCGACGCCGCGCGGACGAGCGACTGCGCGTCATCCGACAGGGCATCCACTCGTTGACGGATCGCTTCATCGAGGGTGTCCGGGACATCCGCGGCTCGGACCGAGTCGCGATCGGACCGCTGCTGCTCGAGGACGACGCCGAGGAGCTCCTCGACGTGGAGCGGGATGCCATCAGTCCGTTCGTAGATGGCCCGGACCATGTCGCTCGGCGGAGGGCCGCCCTGACCCAGGATCAGGCCCGTCATGGTCGACGTGTCCGCCAGCGACAGCGGCCTCAGATGGATCTCCTCCGCCAGTCGTCCGGTCAGCAGGCGCGACCGCCATTCGCGCATCGGGACACGGGGGTACAGCTCGTCGCTTCGATAGGTCCCGACCACGAGGAGTGGGCGTTCCTGGAGCCGTCGGGCGAGACGGGCGAGGATCTCCAGGCTGAGGTCGTCCGCGTCCGTCAGGTTCTCGATCGCCACGAGTGTCGGCGCTGACGCCGCCGATGCCAGCAGGTCGACGACATCGAGGACGAGCTGACGGCGGCGACGAGGCCCGTCGTCCACGGTGTCCGGATCGAGCCCCTGGAGTCGGGCGAGCAGGGCCGCGCCCGCCTCCGCGAACGCCGACGTCCGCGCCATCGTGCCGGCGAGATCGAGGAACGGCGCCGCCGCGACGTCCCGGTCCTCGGGGTACGACTGCCCACGGACATGGCGGAAACCCATCGAGGCGGCCCGCCGCTCGATCGCACCGAGCAGCCGGGTCTTGCCGATGCCGGCCTCTCCGGTAAGCAACAGCAGGCGTCCCTCGCCGCCCATGACGCCCTCGAGGAGCCGATCGGCGAGTTGCAGGAACTCGTCGCGCCCGACCAGGATCGGACTGAGCCGTGACCCGATGCTCGCTCCCGCGCGCTCCGTCATGGCACGAGGGACCGGATCGACCGTCGAACCTGCACGGATCGCAGGATACGGGATGACCCGCTGGCCATCCGAGCTTGCAAGAATTGCGCGACCGGCCGCGTCATATTGTCAGTGACGCCCGGTATGCGGCGTCCTGGCAGGGAGTGACCGTGACATTCCGAGTCCAGCTGGACGACTTCGCGGCACTGTACGAGCGGACCTATCCGGCTATCTACCGAACCGTCCTCGGCATCTGCGGCGACGCCGGGATGGCCGCCGACGTGACGCAGGACGCGTACGTCGCCGCCTACCGGCAGCAGGCGACGTTCCGAGGTGAGGTGCCGGTCGAGGCGTGGCTCCACCGGATCGCGGTGAACACAGCCCTGACAGGGATGCGACGGCGGCGCGTTCGCTGGTCGGAGCCGCTCGATCCGCTCCGGCACGATCGCTCGACGGCACCGATCGAGACCGGCGCTGTCGGCGACGCCATCGACATCGGCCGCGCCCTGAAGGGCCTGGAGCCTCGGGCGCGCGCGGCCGTCGTGCTCCGGTACTACCACGACTTCGACTACGCGACGATCGCCACGATCCTGGGCACGAGCTCGGGGAACGTCGGTTCGATGCTCAGCCGGGCCCTCGAACGGCTGCGGCGCGAGCTGACCGTCGACGATGCCGCCGCGTCCACGAACCGAGCGTCCGAGGAGGTGGCCCATGGCCGCTGACGACCGATTCGAGACTGCCCTCGCCGACGCCCTGCACCGCTATCTCGGTGCGGCCGCCGGGCCCGACGCTCGCTGGAGCGATGCCCCTATCTCGACGGCCGTTGCCGTGACCGAACCCCCCCAGACTCGACGCCCGACGCTTGGACGATCGACCCTGCTCATCGCCGCCGCTCTCGCCCTGATCGCACTGATGACCGCGCTCGTGGTCGGCGGTCAGCTCCAGCGGCAAGAGCCCCCGAAGCCACCGAACGGGTTGATCATCGGGCCGTCGATCGACCTTGCGACGGCGAGCCCGTCTCCGTCGCCCGCGATCTCACCGACACCATCGAACGCCAAGACGAGCCCAGCGCCGTCTGTCGCAGTCCCGGTCTCCACGTGCCTGACGTCATGGTCACACGCCGGGTCGTTGGTTCCGCCCGGTCCCGAATTGACCGTTGCGCAATGGTGGCGGAAGTTCGGGCTGGCCGACGGAATCCGGACGGTCGTCTTCGAGGCACCTGAGGGCGGATTCTGGATGGTGTTCGGACACTCGATCGAGACCGTCCGCGGGATCAGCATCGCCCCGACGGAGCCACCCTTCACGACCGGCACCGGACATGACGTAAAGGTCCGTGGCACGGCCTTCCTCAAGGTGACGTTGCGCGGCCTGACCAGGTCCACGTATCCAGAGGACCTGGTCAGGGGTCATATCACACATGGGCCGGGCGGCCCGTCCATCGATCCCCCGGTCGTCGAGATGCGCAAGATCCGCGGTGGCACCACCGAGACGTGGATCGTCGGCCTCGACCATCCGGTCTGCCTGACAGTGACGACGAGCCACGAGACCGGGTACGGCAGCGACGATCCGGGCGCCAACAGCGTCTTCATCCACCTCGATCCGCGTCCCTCGCCCTCGCCCCCCGGTTAAGGCCGGCACGACTTCAGCCCCGACCGGCGGGGCCGGCCTGACCGCGCCCGGAATCGAACGAGCCGCCGGCCTACCGGCGGCTCGTTCGCGCTCTGTCGTGAGGTGGACCCGCCGTTACGCGGGGTCCTTCGCGAGGTGACGCTGCATGGCCGCCTTGCGCGACAGGTTGATCCGCCCCTGGCGGTCGACCTCCGTCACGACGACCATGACCTCGTCCCCGACGGTGACGACGTCCTCGACCGTCGGCACGTGGTAGTCGGCCAGCTCGCCGATCCGGACGAGGCCTTCCTTGCCCGGCAGGATCTCGACGAACGCGCCGAAGCCCATGATCCGGGTGACCTTGCCCAGGTACAGCGAACCGATCTCGACGTCGCGAGTCAGGCTCTCGATCCACTGGATCGCCTTGCGAGCGTTCTCGCCGGAGACGGCCGCGATCTCCACCGTGCCGTCGTCCTCGACGTTGATCTCGGTCTGGGTCTCTTCCTGGATCTTGCGGATCATGGATCCGCCCTTGCCGATGATCTCGCGGATCTTCTCGGGGTTGATCTTGATGGTCGTGATGCGCGGGGCGAAGTCGCTCATATCCGAGCGGGCTTCCGGCATCACGGCGGTCATCTTGTCGAGGATCTCGAGACGGGCCGCCAGCGCCTGTGCCAGGCCGCCGCGGATGATCGCCTCGTTGATGCCCTGGACCTTGATGTCCATCTGCAGGGCGGTGATGCCGTCCCGCGTGCCGGTCACCTTGAAGTCCATGTCACCGACCGAGTCCTCCTTGCCGAGGATGTCGGTGAGCACCACGAACCGGCCGTCGGGCTCGCTGATGAGGCCCATCGCCGCGCCGGCCACCGGCGCCGAGATCGGCACGCCCGCGTCCATCAGGGCGAGGGTCGAGCCGCACGTCGAGGCCATCGAGGTCGAGCCGTTCGACGACATGCACTCGGACACGAGGCGGATGACGTACGGGAACTCCTCGTGGCTCGGCAAGACCGGGATGAGCGCCCGCTCCGCGAGGTTGCCATGCCCGATGTCGCGTCGGCTGGGCCCGCGCATCGGCTTGTTCTCGCCCGTGGAATACGGGGGGAAGTTGTAGTGGTGGATGTAGCGCTTCTCGGTCCTGGGACTGATCGTGTCGATGCGCTGGACGTCCGAGGATGACCCGAGCGTGGCGATCGTCATGACCTGCGTCTCGCCGCGGGTGAACAGGCCGGTGCCGTGCGCCCGTGGCAGGACGCCGACCTCGACCGAGATCTGGCGGAGTTCGGTCAGGCCGCGGCCATCCATCCGGATGCCCTCGTCGAGGGCGAGTTGGCGAGCGACCTTCTTGTTGACGAGGCTGAACAGCCCCTTGCTGACGCGCGCCTCGCGGCGGGCGGCCTCCTGGAGGGCCTTGCTGTCGCCACCGCTGCGCGTCGCGCGGATGGCATCGGCGAGCGACCCGCGGAGGGCCGAGAGCCGGGCCGGCAGGTCCTTGCCGAACCAGATGAGCAGGTTGGCCGTCGCCTCGGCGTCCGGACCGGCTCGATGGGCCTGGGCGAGCTCGATGCCGAAGAAGTTCGACAGCGTCGGGAGCTTGTAGTTCTCGAGATCCGGATAGCCCTCGCGGGCGATCGTCAGGGTGTCGAGGTAGCGGCCCGACTCGAAGTGGGTGCCGTCGCCGAGCGCGGCCTCGATGAAGCCGAGGTCGAACCCGACGGAATGACCGACGATGGTCGAGTCGCCGATGAACTTGAGGGCTTCCTTGGCGGCATCGGCCGGCTTCGGGGCCTTCTTCACGTCGGCGTCGGTGATGCCGTGCATCTGGTTGCCGATGATCGCGCGACCCGGATTGACGAGCGTGGACCACCTGTCGGTGATCTTGCCGCCCTTGACCTTGACCGCGGCGATCTCGACGAGGTCCGCCATCTTCGGATCGGTGCCGGTCGTCTCGACGTCCACGATGACGAACTCGTCACCGGCTTCGACGCCCTTCGCGAAGTCGAGGACCGAGCCCGTCCCGGCCTCCAGGAAGGGCGTGCTCTTGGCCTTCCCGACCGCCTTCTGGAGCTCCTCCTGGATGTCGATGAGGGGCTGCAGCGCACGGTGGCCGAACAGGATCGCCTCGGCCATCACCGCCTCGGGCAGGAGCTTGGCCCCCGCCTCGACCATCATGATCGCGTCGCGGGTGCCGGACACGATGAGGTCGAGCTCCGACTCGGCCAGCTGGCTGTAGGTCGGGTTGACGACGAACTCGCCGTCGATGCGCCCGATCCGGACCGCCCCGACCGGGCCGGCGAACGGGATCTCGCTGATCGTCAGCGCCGCCGAGCCGGCGATCGTGCCGAGCACGTCGGGCTCGTTCTCCTGGTCGGTCGAGAGGACCGTGATGACGACCTGGATGTCGTCCTTGTAGCCCTCCGGGAAGAGCGGACGGATGGGGCGGTCGGTCAGGCGCGCGGCGAGCGTCGCTGCCTCCGACGCGCGTGCTTCGCGCTTGATGAACCCGCCGGGGATCTTGCCGGCGGCGTACATCCGCTCCTCGAACTCGACCGTGAGCGGGAAGAAGTCGAGGCCTGGGCGCGGATCGGATCGGTTGGCCGTGCCGAGCACCAGGGTGTCGCCGTAGCGGACGGTGACGGCTCCCCCGGCGAGCCGGGCGAGCTTGCCCGTCTCGATGGTCAGGGTGCGACCGCCGAACTGCGTTTCGAATGTCTGGGACAAGGAAATACTCCTCCTTGATCGTGGAGGAGGCGACGACCTGCGGGCAGGTCGGCCGACTGGGCCTTCGGCGCCGGATGCGACAGGACCCCGGTCTGTGCCGGGGTCCGAGGCGGCGACGCTAGCGGCGGAGTCCGAGTCGCCCGATGACGACCCGGTAGCGCGCGCTGTCCTTCTTCATCAGGTAGGCAAGAAGGCGGCGGCGCTGGCCGACGAGCTTGAGGAGGCCGCGACGCGAATGATTGTCTTTGGGGAAGCTCTTGAGATGCCCGGTCAGCTCCTTGATCCGCTCCGTCAGGAGCGCGACCTGGACTTCCGGCGATCCGGTGTCACCTTCCTTGGTGGCAAACCCGGTGATGATCTCCTGCTTCTCTTCCCGCGCGAGCGGCACTCGTTCCTCCGAACACGACGAATTTGACTTGATGTCTTCCATCTATGACCGGCGGATGGTAGCAGGCCGGGCCCGAAGCGGCAAATGACCGGGACCGGCGCCGAGCCCGAGCGGACACCGACCGCGGCATCGCCGGGTGCGGGACAATGGGACCATGCCACGCTTGGACAGGATCTACACGGGCACCGGTGACGAGGGGATGACCGGGCTCGGCGGCGGTCAGCGCGTCCCCAAGGACTCGCGTCGCGTCGTCACGTACGGCACGGTCGACGAGCTCAACTCCCAGCTCGGGGTCGCCCTTGCGACCGGCCTGTGCGAGCGCCTGACGACCGAACTCACGATCATCCAGAACGAGCTGTTCGATCTCGGGTCGGATCTGTGCTGGCCATCGGACGACGAGCGGCGTGACCGGATCCCGACGGTCGAGGAGCGGCACGTCGCCAAGCTCGAGCGACTCATCGACGAGTTCAACGAAGTGGTCGGACCGCTGACCAACTTCCTGCTCCCGGGTGGTGCACCGGGGGCCGCCCAGCTGCACGTCGCGCGGACCATCTGCCGGCGTGGCGAACGGGAAGCCGTCCGCCTCGGGCGAGACGAAGCGATCGGCGAGTTCGTCCTCCCCTACCTCAACCGCCTGTCCGACGCCCTGTTCGTCATGGCCCGCTACGAGAACCACGCCGCGGGCGTGGCCGAACCGTTGTGGAGGCCCGGAACCTGATGTCGGTGCTGTCCAGGCTCAAGGGGATCCTCTCCCCGACCCCGCCGAGCGAACCGGCGGCACCCACGGCCGAACACGCCTCGCGTCACGACCGTCGCCAGGCTGGCCGAGAGCGCCATCACAAGACGGGCGAACCGGCCTGGGAGGCGAGCGATCGACTCGCGGATCCCGCGGGCCCGACCCGAAACCCGGATGCGGCGCCGGAGATCTTCGGCGGCGGCTGAGGACGGGGCCGCTTCAGGCCGGGAGCGTGACCGTGACGCGCCGGTTCGAGAGCTCACCGAGCAGATAGGCGTTGCCGGCGACCAACCGGAGTGTGCGTGGCGTCCCGTCGACCACGGCCCCGTAGTCGCCGTCGGGTGGCAGCGCGACCGGCAGGGCGAAGTCGAGGCGCGACCGGCCATCGACCGCGCCGCCGATCGAGCCGGTGATGGTGACGGGTCGTCCGAGGAGTCGACCCGCTCCCGCGAGGTCGCCCGACACGATGGCCGCCCTGATCGCCGAACTGCGGACGTCCCGGCCATCGAGCGTGAACGGTGGGACGACGACGACGTCGAACCCGTCGCGCGCGCCCAGCTCGGTCAGGGCGGGCGGCGTCCCGCCACGCTCGAACCCGAACGCCGCGTCCGGCGTCATGAGGAAGCCACTCAGCGTCACCCGGGCGCGGATGCGCTCGACGAACGCGGCGTACGGCGTGCGACGGAGGGCGTCGTCGAACGGCTGGACCACGGTCACCTCGATGCCGGCCGTCGCGAGGCGCTCCAGCCGCTCATCCGGATCGAGCAGGAGTGCCGGCGCGGTCCCCATCAGGATCTCGTCGGGATGGTGATCGAACGTGATGACCGTCGGATGCGCACCCCGAGTCGCCGACTCCGCGACGAGATGCTCCAGGAGGTAGGTATGGCCGAGATGCATGCCGTCGAACACGCCGACCACGACGAAGACCGGCCCGAGCCCGGGCGTCAGTTCATCGATCCCGCGAACGACGTGCACGACCGGGGTCAGGCCACGGGAGCGGGCGCGGGCGTCGGTGCGACGAACACCTTGTCCGGGGCGAGCCGCCCGGCGGATGCCGACGCGATCGCGACCAGCGCGCCGGAGGGATCCATGAGCCGATAGCGTTCGGCCGGGACCGGCAGGCCACCGATCGGCTTGACGTATTGACCGCGGGCGATGGCCGCCACCTCGTCGCCGGTCAGGGCGACGATCGGCAGCGCGTCGAGCCCGAAGTCGATCGGCCGGAGCATCGGCAGCAGACCCGCCGGGCCGTCGGCGGCCGCGGACCGGACCTCGTCGAGCGGGTGCGCCATGGCGAGGTCGAACGGACCCGAGGCGGTCCTGACCAGGGCGCCGAGGTACGCCGCGCTCCCGACGACCGCACCCAGGTCGCGGGCGAGCGCGCGGACGTACGTGCCGGCCGAGCACGCCACGTCGACGATCGCGATGGGCCGGTCGGGATCGGTGTCGTCCCACGACACGAGGTCGAGCCGATGGATCGTGACCTCCCGAAGGGCGAGCTCCACGGTCTCGCCGGATCGCGCGAGGGCGTACGCCCTTCGGCCGGCGACCTTGATCGCGCTATAGGCCGGCGGACGCTGCGAGATCGTGCCGGTCAGCCCGCGGAGTGCCGCTTCGACCGTTTCGCGTGACGGAGCCGCACCCTCGGCGGGCGTGAGTTCACCCTCGAGGTCATCGGTCGTCGAAGATGCGCCGAAGCAGACCGTGGCGCGGTACGCCTTGCGATCGCCGAGGTGGTATTCGACGACCCGCGTCCCGTGGCCCAGGAAGATGGGCAGCACGCCTGCGGCGAAGGGATCCAGCGTCCCGCCGTGTCCGACACGCCTGGTCGCGGCGAGACGGCGGACCAGCCCGACGATGTCGTGCGACGTCGGTCCGGCCGGCTTGGCGACGACGAGGATGCCGTCGAGTCCCGGCCCGAGTGACGAGCGTGCCACGTCAGCGGGCCACGGCCGCAACGAGGCGCTTCGCCTCGGCAAGGACGACGGGGATCGCCTCCCCAAGGGGCGCGTCGACCGTCGCTCCGGCGGCCCGCGCGTGCCCGCCGCCCCCGAACGTCCCGGTCAGGACCGTGGCGTCCACGCCACCGGGTTTGGTCCGGACGCTGACGCGCGTGGCGTCACCGGCTGCCTTGAACAGGATCGCGACCTCGCCCCCCTCGGCCTGCGAGAGGAGGTCGATGATGCCTTCGCTGTGCGCCCGGTCGGCGCCCGTCGCGACGATGTCGGCCTCGGTCAGGCTCGACCAGACGATCCGTCCGGCATCGGCAGTCTCGAGCCGGTCGAGCACGACGCCGAACAGGCGGAGCTGGGCGTCCGGTTTTGACCGGTACAGCCGTCGCGAGATGTCGGCCAATGGGGCACCGACCTCGACCAGGGCGGCCGACACGATCAACGTCCGTGGGGTGGCGTTCGGGTGCGCGAAGGTCGCGGTATCCATCACGATGCCGGCCATCAGCACGGCCGCCAGGTCACCGTCACCGGTCTCGAGGCCGACGCCGAGTCGAGCGGCGAGCAGGGTCACCATCTCGCACGTCGCCGCGGCACGCGGGTCGATCCAATCGGCGGCGCCGCCGGCGTCGTTCGAGGCGTGATGATCGATGATCACGCGAGGGAGACGCGCGAACAGCTCGGCGTGGCGGACGCCGACGTCGCCGATCCGTTCGAGCGAGCCACAGTCGGAGATGACGAGGAGGTCATAGGGCGCGCCCGGGTCGGGGTCGGTGCGGAACCGGTCCACCCCGGCGATGAAGTCGTACAGCGGCGGGACCGGGTCGGTGCAGACCGCATCGGCCGACCCACCCAGCGCCTCGACGAGGCGCACGACCCCGAGCGTCGCCCCGAGCGTGTCGGCGTCCGGGTTCTCGTGGCTGACCGCGAGCACGCGGCGGGCGCCACGGATCCGGTCCACGACGAGGTCCGGGACGGCGTCGAGATAGGGCGAGAGATCGACCGTCACCGCGCCGGCTTTCGGGCGGCCTTGTGCGTCGTCGAAGGCCGCGGGCCGCCACGCTTGCGGCGGCTCCCCGTCGGTGCCTGACGCACGGCCGACGGGGGTTCCTCGGGGATGTCGCCGGCGTGCGGCAATCGCGCGACCGGGGTCGGCAACGACTCGGAGACCGGGACGTCGGGGTCCGGGATGGCACCGCTTTCGAGCTCGCTGAGGAGCTGGAGGATGCGCGTCCCCCGTTCGGCGGTGTCGTCGAGGTGGACATGCAGGTCCGGGATGCGCTTGATCCGCAGGCGCCCGCCCAGCTCGTGCCGGACGAACGGCATCGCGCGGCGCAACGCGGCCACGGTCGCATCTCGCTCGGCGGGCTGACCGATCACGCTCACCCAGACCTTCGCGTGGCGCAGGTCCGTCGTGGTCTCGACCGAGGTGATCGTGGCGAACCCGATCCGGGGATCGGCGATGTCGCGCGCCACGATCGATCCGATCTCCTGACGGAGGAGCTCGTCGATCCGATCTGTTCTTTGGCTCATGGCGATGGAACTGCGAATCGCCGCCCCGGCGGCCGAGGCGAAGGCGCCGGTGAGCACGCGAGCGAGCGCACCCCAAGGTGCGTGAGCGAACGAGCGGAACCGGCAACGCGCGCATCGGCGGCCCGGGCGGCGACCACGATCACGAGCACGCGCGTCAGTTCGATGCCACTCGACTCACGGTCTGTGACGTGAAGCATTCGATGACATCGCCTTCGGCGATATCGTGGAAGTTGGCCAGGCCGATGCCGCACTCGTAGTTGGTCTGCACCTCGCGGACGTCGTCGCGGAACCGCCGGAGTGACTCGATCCGGTCCGTGGCGATCACCTTGGAGCTGCGCCAGACGCGGGCGTTGCCGCCACGCACGATGCGGCCGTCCGTCACGAACGAACCGGCGATGACCGTGCTCTTGCCGACGCGGATGACCTGACGGACCTCCGCCCGACCTTCCACGACCTCGACCACCTCGGGCTCGAGCAGGCCCTTGAGGGCCGCCTCCACGTCGTCGGTCAGCTTGTAGATGATGTCGTACAGGCGGACGTCGACGCCCTCGCTCTCCGCCGCGCGGCGCGCCGTCTCGGTGATCTTCGTGTTGAAGCCGACGACGATGGCGTTCGAAGCGGCCGCCAGCATGATGTCGTTGTCGGTGATGTCGCCCGCTCCTTCGAGCAGGACGTTGAGACGGATCTCATCCTGGTCGAGCTGCTCGAGGGCGTGGGTGATCGCACCGAGCGAACCCGACACATCGGCCTTGAGGATGATCCGCAACTCCTTGGCCTGGCCGGCCTGGATCTGGCGATACAGGTCCTCCAGCGTCGCGCGGCCACTCCCCTCCCCGGTCTTGGCGGCCGTACTGGCCTTGCGCGCCTCGACCATCGCGCGAGCTTCCTTCTCGTCGCTCACGACCCGCAGGATGTCGCCAGCCTGGGGTACGTCCGCCAGGCCGAGGATGACCACGGCAGTCGACGGACCGGCCTTGGTGACACGCTTGCCCTTGTCGTTCTCGAGGGCGCGGACACGCCCGAACGTCTCGCCGACGACGATGATGTCGCCGACCTTGAGCGTCCCGGTCTGGACGAGCGCGGTCGCGACGGGGCCGCGGCCCTTGTCGAGCTCCGCCTCCACGATCGTGCCGATCGCGTCTCGTTTCGGGTTCGCCTTGAGTTCCTGGAGATCGGCGACGAGCAGGATCATCTCGATCAGTTCGTCGAGTCCCAGGCGGGTCTTGGCCGAGACGGGCACCAGCGGCACGTCGCCGCCGTATTCCTCGACGACGATCCCGGCCTCGGTCAGTTCGGTCTTGACCCGGTCGGCGTTCGCATCGGGCTTGTCGATCTTGTTGAGGGCGATGATGATCGGGACCTTGGCCGCCTTGGCGTGGCTGATCGCCTCGAGCGTCTGGGGCATGACCCCGTCATCCGCCGCCACCACGACGACCGCGATATCCGTGACCCGAGCGCCACGGGCGCGCATCGCCGTGAACGCCTCGTGGCCGGGCGTATCGAGGAAGACGACACGCTTGCCGTCGTGGGTGACCTCGCTGGCGCCGATGTGCTGGGTGATCCCGCCTCGTTCGCCGGCCGCGACCTCGGTCGTCCGGATCGCGTCGAGCAGGCTCGTCTTGCCGTGGTCGACGTGACCCATGACGGTCACGATCGGGGCGCGTGGCTGCAGCAGCGACGGGTCGTCCTCCTCGTAGAGGACCTCCTTGGTGGCCTCGGCAAGCTGGCCATCCGCCTCGCCGTCCGTGCCGTTCGCCCCGGCTGCCTGGGTGGTCTCGGCCACTTCGTAGCCGAGCTCGCCCGCGACGAGCGACGCGGTGTCGCGGTCGACGAGCTGGTTGATGGTCGCAAAGATCCCGCTCTTGATGAGCTCCCGGATGATGTCGGCCGGGTTGACGCCCAGGAGCTCGGCGAGCTCCTTGACCGTGATCGTGCCGGGCAACTCGATCGCGCCGCGCTCGCGCGGATCGAGCACCTGGACGCCGGAGCCGTTGAATGTGCCGTCTCGACGCGGCGGTTTGCGAGGCCCGCGCCGGCCGCGCGTGCCGCTCCTACTCCTGGCCACGGGCTCCTCCTTCGATGGTCGTGTTCGGGTTCGTCAGGCTCTCGGCGAGGGCGACGCGCAGGTCGGCCGGGAGCGGGGTCTTGAGCGCCCGTCCGAGGGCACCCTTTGCGATGGCCTTGTCAAAACACTCGGCGGATCGGCAGACGTAGGCACCGCGACCGGCCAGACGGCCGGTCTCGTCGATACGGATGGTGCCAGCCGGGGTCCGCACGATGCGCATGAGGTCGCGCTTCGGACGGACCGTCCGGCAGGCGACGCAGGATCGGTTCGGGATCCGCCGTGGCGCGGCGGTCTCCGCGGGCCGGCCTACGACGCCACCTCCCCAGAGGGGACGGCGGCGGCCTGCTTGGCGGCCTTCTTCGTGACTCGTTTGGGCTTGGCGGCCGGTGTCGCGTCGGGGACGGCCTCGGCCACAACGGCTGCCGGAGCAGCCTCCTCGGCGTCAGCGGTCGCGGCGGCCTTCTTGGTGGCGCGCTTGGGTTTGGCCGGCGCCGGCTCGTCCGCGACGGCCGCGGCCGAGCCGCAGCGGCGGGCTCGGCGTCGGCGGTCGCGGCGGCCTTCTTGGTGACTCGCTTGGGCTTGGCGGCCGGTGCCGCGTCGGGGGCGGCGTCTGTCGCGGTTGACTCGACCGCGTCGACCGCACTCGCCGGCACGACGGTCGCCGCATCGGCGGCCGCCTTCGCCTCGGCGACCGACACGTCGCTGCGGATGTCGATGCGCCAGCCGGTCAGGCGCGCCGCCAGCCGGGCGTTCTGGCCTTCGCGGCCGATCGCGAGCGAGAGCATGCGCTCGGGAACGGTCACGCTGGCGATCCGGTGTTCCTCGTCGATGTCGACCGAGATGACCTGGGCCGGGCTCAGGGCGTTGGCCACGAAGATGCCGGCGTCGTCGCTCCACGGGATGACGTCGATCTTCTCCCCGGACAGCTCGGCCACGACGGCCTGCACGCGCGCGCCGCGCTGGCCGACCGTGGCACCGACCGGATCGAGACCATCCTGGCGCGACGAGACGGCGACCTTCGAGCGGCTGCCGGCCTCGCGGGCGATCGCCTTGATCTCGACGGTGCCGCTGTGGATCTCGGGGACCTCGAGCTCGAACAGGCGCTTGAGGAAGCCCTTGTGGGTTCGGCTGACGAAGATCTGCGGGCCCTTCGTGGAGCGCCGGACCTCGAGCACGAACGCCTTGACGTTCTGGCCGATCCGATAGTGCTCGAGGGCCGACTGCTCGGTCGTTGCGAGGATCGCCTCGACGTTCTTGCCGACGTCGAGGATGATCGCCCGCGGTTCGACGCGGTTGACCGTGCCCGTCATCAGCTCGCCTTCGCGGCTCGCGAACTGGTCGAAGACCTGGTCGCGCTCGACCTCGCGGATCCGTTGCAGGACGATCTGCTTGGCGGTCTGCGCGCCGATGCGCCCGAAGACGTCGCCATCGAGCTGCTCGGTCTCGACCAGGTCGCCGATCTCGGCGCTCGGCTGGTGCTGCTGGGCCTGCTCGACCGTCATCTCGGTGAATTCGTCCTCGATCTCGCCGACCACGCGGCGCGCGCGAAAGACGCGGATCTTGCCGGTCTCGGCATCGATCCGGACGTGGATGTCCTCGTCACCTGCGACCCGCCGGTAGGCGGACTGGATGCCGTCTTCGACGGCTCCGATCAGCTGCTCTCGTGAGATCTGCTTCTCGGCATTGAGCTGGAGGAGGGCACCGACGAAGTCTCGACTCACGATGGCCTCCGTTCGCTGTGCATGTTGTTCTTGGAGCCGCTCAAAAAGAAACGTGGGGGTCACCCACGTCGCGGAGCGGCCGTTCAGTTATGCGAAAGTATACACCCGGGAGCGTGGACGACTCAAACCCCACGCTCAAAGCGTGTCGTCGAGCCGGGTCCTGCGGCGTCCTTACCCGGGCAGCGCCTCCGTCGCGCTTGGACTCGGGAAGCGCTGGGCCACGTACGCCTCGAGGATGCCGATGAATTCGGCCACGAGGCCATCGCCACGCAACGTGCGATCGAGACGACCGTCGATGAAGACCGGGGCGACCGGCTCCTCGAACGTGCCCGGCAGGCTGATCCCGATGTCGGCGTGCTTCGACTCACCCGGGCCGTTGACCACGCAGCCCATGACCGCCACGCGGAGCTCCTCGGCGCCCGGGTGCGTCTCGCGCCAGACCGGCATCTGGTCCTTGAGGTACGTCTGGATCTGCTGCGCCATCTCCTGGAAGAAGGTGGACGTCGTGCGGCCGCAACCGGGACAGGCCGACACCTGCGGCAGGAACGAGCGCAGACCCATCGACTGCAGGACCTGCTGGGCGACCTCCACCTCGCGCTCCCGCGGCGCCCCCGGCTCGGGCGTCAACGAGACCCGGATCGTGTCGCCGATCCCCTCGTTGAGCAGGATCGCCAGGCCGGCCGTCGAGGCGATGATGCCCTTGTCGCCCATGCCGGCCTCCGTCAGGCCGAGGTGGAGGGGATAGTCGCTTCGGGCCGCCAGCAACCGATAGACGTCGACGAGGTCACGGACCCCGGACACCTTGGCCGACAGGATGATCTGGTCGTGGCGCAGGCCGGTCGCCTCGGCCAGCTCGGCCGACCGCATCGCCGACTCGAGCATCGCCTCGATCATCACGTCGCGAGCGTCACGTGGCTCCGTTGCCTTCGCGTTCGCGTCCATCAACTCGGTCAGGATGGCCTGGTCGAGCGACCCCCAGTTGACCCCGATGCGGACCGGCACCCCGTTGTCGACCGCGATCCGGACGATCGTCGCGAAGTGTTCGTCGTGCCGCTTCGCACCCACGTTGCCGGGGTTGATCCGGTACTTGGCGAGGAGGGCGGCCGTCTCCGGGTAGTCGGCCAGCAGCTTGTGCCCGTTGTAGTGGAAGTCGCCGATGATCGGCACGTCGACGCCGAGCCCGCGGACCTTGCGGACCATCTCGGGGACCGCGGCCGCGGCTTCGTCCGTGTTGACCGTCACGCGCACGAGCTGCGAGCCGGCGTGGGCGAGTCGGGCGACCTGGATCGCGGTGGCGTCCGCGTCGGCGGTGTCGGTGTTGGTCATCGACTGGACGACGACCGGGTGGGCCGAGCCCACCAGCACGCCACCGACGTCGACGCTGACCGTCGGCCGGCGCCGCGGACGGAGCTGGTCAGGAGACGTCACGTGGCTACGACCCGCCCAGGCTCCGGATGATGTCGTACCCGGTGACCCAGATGATGAACGTGAACAGGAACACGAACCCGACCACGTAGGTCAGTTGCTCGGCGCGGAGACTGATCCTGGCCCCGAACAGCCGCTTGAGCGTGATCATCAGCATCCGGCCACCATCGAGCGGCGGGAACGGCAGGATGTTCACCAGGGCGAGGTTGGCCGACAGGATGGCCGCGACGTACAGGGTGAGGATGGGCCCCGAATTCCAGAAGACGTCGCCGATCTGGGTGGCGATGCCGACCGGTCCCGAGACCGGCGGTGGCGCGGTCGGATCCGTGGCGACCGAGTGCACCAGCGAACCGAGACCTCCGAGGATCAGCCCCAGGGCACGGACCGTCTGCTGGGCGCCGATCTGGATCGCGCTCGGGAGGTCGTTCGTGGTGTAGACGCCGTCGAAGTAGGCCTCGAACGGCCGGCTGTCCTGGGAGACCCCCAATGCGCCCTTGTGGGCGTCGATCGCGGCCTGGTCGTTGAGGGTGACGCTCACGTCGCGACGGGCGCCGTCGGCCCCCGCGATGGTCAGGACCACCGTCTCGCCCGGCCGACCGCGAAGGCCGTCGAGGACGCTCGGGCCGGTGATGAACTGATATCGCTCGCCATCGATGGCGACGACGGCATCACCCGGCTGGAGGCCCGCCGCGGCGGCCGGCGAGTCCGGCACGATGTCGTAGAACCGCACGCCCATGTAGGGCGAGGCGAGCCAGGCGATCCCGGTGAAGATGACGAACGCCAGCGCGATGTTCATCACCACGCCCGCGATCAGGATCAGGAGCTTGGTCCCCAGGCGCTGGTGCGAGAACGAACGCGGGTCGTCCGCGTCGTTGCCGTCCTCCCCTTCGAGCTTGACGAATCCGCCGATCGGCAGCCAGTTCAGGGTGTACACGGTCTCACCCTTCGAACGCATCACCTTCGCTCGGGGCGGGAATCCGATCCCGAATTCGAGGACGCGGACCTTGGCGAGTCGCGCCGTCACGAAGTGGCCGAGCTCGTGGATGACGACCAACGCGCCGAGGATGAAGACGAACAGGACGATCGTGATGATCGACTGGAAGAACCCGGTCACGCAGATACTCCGAAGAAGGTCGTGGCGAAGGCCGCGCGCACGGCGGCGTCGAGGGCGACGAGCTCCTCGACGTCAGGATCGGGGCCGGTGGTTCCCCCGAATCGCTCGACGGCGGCCTCGAGGAGCGCCGGGACCCCGGTGAAGCCCAGCGTCCCGTCGAGGAACCGGCCGACCGCGACCTCATCGGCCGCGATCAGCGCGGCGGAGGCTCGCGGGCCCTCACGACCCGCCTCACGGGCGATCCGAAGCGCGGGGAACCTGGTCTCGTCGGGCGCCCGGAAGTCGAGCCGGCCGACGGCGATCAGGTCGGGTGGCGCGGCCGGCGAGGGCCGGCGGTCGGGGTAGGTCAGCGCGTATTGGATCGGCAGTCTCATGTCCGGGGTGCCCAATTGGGCCTTGAGGGAGCCGTCGACGAACCGGACGGCGGAGTGGACGACGCTCTGCGGGTGGATGACGACCTCGATGGCGTCGTAGCCGACATCGTACAGCCAGTGCGCCTCGATGACCTCCAGGCCCTTGTTGACCAACGTCGCAGAGTCGATCGTGATCTTGGCGCCCATGGTCCAGGTCGGGTGGCGAAGAGCCTGGGCGGGGGTGATCGCGGCCATCGTCTCCGCGGGCGCGTCGAGGAACGGACCACCCGACGCGGTCAGGATCAGGGCCGCGATCCCGCCCATCGCCTCGCCGACCAGGCACTGCCAGATGGCCGAATGCTCCGAATCGATCGGGCGCAGCCAGGCCAGCGGGCTGGCGTATGGATCGGCCGGTCGATCGGCCGCGACCGCTGCGGCCAGCCCTCGTGCGAGCGGCATGACGAGATGGCCGCCCGCGACCAGCGTCTCCTTGTTGGCCGTCGCGACGACCTTGCCGGCGCGCAGCGCCGCGAGCACCGGCCGCAGGCTCACGACCCCGCCGGTCCCGACGACCACCAGGTCGACATCGTCGCGCGTCGCGAGCGCCTCCATCGCATCGGCGCCACCGACCTGTTCGGTGCCGGGCGGCAGGTCCAGGCCACGCGTGACATTGGCGTCGCCCAAGGCGACCACCCTCGGTCGAAGACGCGCGGCCTGCTCCCTCAGCAGGGCCGCATTGGAGCCAGTGGCGAGGGCCACGACCTCGAACGCGTCGGGGTGCGCCGACAGTACGTCCACGGCCTGGCGGCCGATCGAGCCCGTCGAGCCGAGCAGCGCGACCCGCCGGGGTCGTGGCGAATCGTCCGCCCGGGTGTCAGCGGAGGAGGGCGAGGACATACAGGGTGACGATCGGAGCCGCGAAGATGAACGAATCGACGCGGTCGAGGACCCCGCCGTGGCCCGGGATGAGCGTCCCGGAGTCCTTGGCGCCGGCCGCCCGCTTGATGACGGACTCGGCCAGGTCGCCGGCCTGTGCGGCGAGCGCGGCCAGTGGCCCCAGGACGAGCGCGTGGAGCGGGTTCTGGCCCAGCGCCCAGAGCATCAGGCCGGTCACGATCGTGGTTGCGACGACCCCGCCGATCAGGCCCTCGATCGTCTTGGACGGCGAGATGTGGGTCAGGAACTTGGTCCGCCCGAAATTCTTGCCGACGAGGAAGGCGCCCGTGTCGTACGACCACACGGCGAAGACCAGCAGCAGGATCCAGCCCCGCTCGGCGCCGATCATATGCAGTGGCGCGCTCGCCGGTACCTCCGGGGCGGCATCGCCGAGCCGGATGATGAACGACAGCAGCGAGATGTACAGCGCTCCGAAGATGGTCGCCATCCACGTGGCCAGGCCGTCGTGCGGGTCGATCCTCGTGAACGACGCGACTGCGACGAGGACGATCCCGACGGCGCCGAGCAGCAGCCCGCTCCCCTCGAGGACGCCCGGGAACGCGGCATCGACGACGACGAGCAGGGCGAGGGCCGTCCCGAGCGCCGCGAACGTCTGGTAGCCGGCCGACTGCAGGAGGCGGAAGACCTCGATCGCCGCGAGGGCGGTGAGCAGCGCGACCGCGGCGGACAGCACCGGACCGCCGATGGCGAGCACGATGAGCAGCACCGGCACGAGCACGACGGCACTGATCGCTCGCTGACGCATGACCGCCCGTCCGATCCGCTCAGCGACCGAAGCGACGATGGCGGCTGGCGAACTCGAGCAGGGCGGCGTCGAAGGCATCGGGCCCGAAGTCGGGCCACAACGCGTCGCAGGTATAGAACTCGGCGTAGGCCGACTGCCAGATGAGGAAGTTCGACAGCCGCTGTTCGCCGCCCGTCCGGATCACGAGGTCCGGATCCGGCTGGCCGGCCGTGTACAAGGCGTCGCTGATCGCGCTCTCGTCGATCTCGGCGGCCGGGACGCCGCTGGCCGCCAGCCGGCGGAAGGCATCGACGAGTTCGGTCCGGCCCGCGTAGTTGAAGGCGATGTTGAGCAGGAGTCGATCGCCGTCAGACGTCGCGTCGAGGGCCTCGCCGATCGACGCCCGCGTCGCCTCGGGCAACTCGTCGAGCCGGCCCAGCAGGCGGATCCGGACGCCCTGCGCTCGTAGCTCCTCGGTCTCGCTCCGGATGGCCGCCTCGAGGAGTCCGAACAGGCCGGTGACCTCCTCGTCCGAGCGTGCCCAGTTCTCCCGACTGAACGCGTACAGGGTCATGACGGGGACGCCCCGCCTGACGGCATGACGCAGGAGTTCGCGGATGGCCTCGACCCCGGCCGCATGGCCCTCGAGCTCCGGCAGGTCGCGCAGGCGTGCCCAACGCCGATTGCCGTCCATGATGATCGCGACGTGACGCGGCAGGTCCTCGAATGGCAGGAACGGGGTCTCCCCGACCGGGACCGCCGGCGCGGTGACGGCCCCGGGGTCGCGGACCGAGTCGTCGTGCGCCGCGGACGGCGCGTCGGTCGGTCGGGCGAGCGGTGCGCGAGCCACTAGACCTCGAGGACCTCCCCTTCCTTGGCCGCCCCGAGGCGATCGACGTCCGCGATGTGGCGATCGGTCGTCCGCTGGAGCGTCTCCAGCTGGCGATGTGCCTCATCGGTGCCGACACCGCCGTCGCGTTCTTCCTTCTTGAGAAGGTCGGCCGCGTCACGGCGCAGGTTGCGGATCTCGACCCTGGCCTCCTCCATCCGCTTATGGACGACTCGGACGAGATCCTTGCGCCGCTCCTCGGTCAGCGGCGGGATGTTGAGCCGGACGACCGTGCCGTCGACGTTGGGCATCAGGCCGATGTCGCTCTTCGTGATCGCCTTCTCGATGGCGCCGAGCACGCCCCGGTCCCATGGCTGGATGACGATCTGGTGCGGCTCGGGCACGCTGATCCCGGCCAGCTGGTTGAGCGGCGTCGAGGTGCCGTAGTACTCGACGTGGAGCCGTTCGACGAGCGCGGTCGACGCACGGCCGGTGCGGATCCCCTGGAAGTCCCGCTCCATGGCCTCGACCGCCCGGGCCATCTTATGATCGGCGTCGGAGATGATGGTGGTGCTCATGCTGGCGCACCTCCGGGGGCGCCCGAGGCGCCCGAGATGAGCGTGCCGACCGGCTCGCCGGCGGCCACTCGCGTGATGTTGTCGGGCTGGTTCAGGTCGAACACGACGATGGGCAGGCCGTTCTCCATGCACAGGCTCACGGCGGTCGCGTCGAGCACCTTGAGCTGGTCCCGGAGCAGGTCGGCGTATTCGAGGTGAGCGTACCGCTGCGCATCGGCGTGCGCCATCGGATCGCGGTCGTAGACACCGTCGACCTTGGTCGCCTTGAGCAGGACCTCGGCGTTGATCTCGACCGCGCGCAGGGCGGCGGCGGTGTCTGTGGTGAAGTAGGGGTTGCCGGTGCCGGCCACGAAGAGCGCCACGCGGCCCTTCTCGAGGTGTCGGATGGCGCGCCGCCGGATGTATGGCTCGGCGACTTCGTTCATCGCGATGGCGGTCATGACGCGCGTGGGCACGCCGGCACGCTCGAGCGCGTCCTGCAAGGCAAGGCCGTTCATGACGGTCGCCAGCATCCCGATGTAGTCGCCAGTCGCGCGATCCATGCCGCGTGCGGCGGCGGCCAGCCCCCGGAAGATGTTCCCGCCACCGACGACGATCCCGACCTGGACGCCAAGCCCGTGGATCTCCGCGACCTGTCGGGCGATGAAGGCGCAGAAGGCCGGATCGACGCCATATTGACGGTCGCCGAGGAGGGCCTCACCGGACAGCTTGAGCAGGACCCGCCGGTAGCGCAGCGGCTTGGAGGCCGGGACGGTGGCTGCGGTCGGCTCCGTCACAGCTCCTCCCCGAGGGCGTAGCGGGTGAACCGGCGAACGCGGATGTTCTCCCCGATGGTGGCGATCCTCTCCGTGATCAGGTCTCGAACGGTCCGGTCCTCGTCGCGGAAGGGCTGGTCGTACAGGCAGACCTGCGAGTACCACTTCTTGAGCTGGCCCTCGACGATCTGGGGGCGGATGTTCTCCGGCTTCTTCTGGGTGGCCTCGTCCGCGAGCAGCTCCGCCTGCTTCGCGGAGAGGTCCGCCGCCGGGATGCGCTCGGCGTCGACGTACAACGGCGCGAGGCCGGCGACCTGGACGGCGAGGTCGCGGACGAGCTTCTGGAACTCATCGGTGCGCGCGACGAAGTCCGTCTCGCAGTTGACCTCGATGAGGACACCGACGCGGCCGCCCGTGTGGATGTAGCTCGAGACGAGGCCCTCGCGCGCGTCGCGATCGGCCTTCTTGGCGGCCGCCGCGAGACCCTTCTCGCGCAGCAGCACGACCGCCTTGTCGAGGTCGCCGTCGGCCTCGGTCAGGGCGCGCTTGCAGTCCATGAACCCCGCGCCGGTCCGTTCGCGCAGCTCCTTGACGAGCTCCGCCGAGATATCCGCCATGCCTGTTCGTTCTCCTGTCCCGCGGCGGCCCGATCGGGTCCGCCGCTGATGGTCATCGGGAATACGTCGGTCCCCGAGTCCGGCCGGGCGTCAGCCCCTCAGCCGGCCGTATCCTCGTCGTTCTTTTCGGCCGCTTCGCGCGCCAGTTCGGCGGCGATCTCCTCGGGACTCGCCTCGGGCGGAGCGTCCGCGACGGCCGCCTCGGCACGAGCGACACGGTCGCCGGGGAGGAGGTCGTCGTCGTCCACGTCCGGCTCGAAGGACAGGGCGGCGCCTCCCGCGAGCGCGGCGACCAGTTCGTCGGTCGCGCCGGGTTCCTCCTCCTCTGTCTCGGGGATGGCCATGGCCTCGATCGGCTCGGGTTCGGTCGCGCTCCGGACCGAGCGTTCGCGGGCGCCCTCGATGGCCGCGTCGGCCACGAGCGTGCAGAGCAATCGGATGGCGCGGATGGCGTCGTCGTTGGCCGGGATGATGAAGTCGAGCTCGTCGGGGTCGACGTTCGTGTCGCCCGTCCCTACGACCGGGATCTCGAGCTTGTTGGCCTCCGTCACGCCGATCCGCTCGCGATGCGGGTCGACGATGAAGATGGCGCCCGGCAGTCGCTTCATCTTCCGCATGCCGCCAAGGGTCCCCTGCAGCTTGACCATCTCCTCGGTCAGCTTGGCGGCCTCTTTCTTGGTCATCCGGTCGAAGTCGCCGTTCTGTTGGCGCGCCTCGAGCTGCTCGAGCAGGGCGATCCGCTTCTTGATGGTCACGAAGTTGGTGAGCATGCCGCCAAGCCAGCGCTTGTTGACGTACGGCTGGTTGGCCCGGGTCGCCTCCTGGGCGACCGGCTCCTGGGCCTGCTTCTTGGTCCCGACGAACAGGACCTGGTCGCCACGGGCGACGGTCTCGCGGACGAACTCGAGCGCGACATCAAGCCGCTGGACGGTCTGGGCGAGATCGATGATGTGGATCCCATTGCGCTCGGCAAAGATGAATGGCTTCATCTTGGGATTCCAGCGGCGGGTCTGATGACCGAAGTGGACTCCGGCCTCGAGCAGCTGCCGCATCGAAACGGACGGCACGGTGAGCGACCTCCTGTCGGTTCATTCCTCCGCGGACCTCGTCGCCGGGGGCCGGTGGACCTCTCGATCCGCCGACACCGTCCCGGTCGGAACGGTCCGCGTGTGTGCTCCACGCCTGGTGGCGCGGGCGATCCATGCTGGTGGCTCGGGGAGAACCCCGGACCGGGCGGGAGTGTAGCACGGGTCGTCGTGCGTGGCCGTTGGGTCCCGGATCGGGCCTTGTCGACCGACAGTCGACAACGAAGGGTCGAATGAGCCGCGACCGAACTCCTGGGCGGGTTGTGTCGACTGCGAGACGACGAAATCGCGACCGGGCAGGCCCACGCGGTCGCTTCGACCGCTCCTTGTCGACTCCCAGGCGACGAAGCCACGATGCTGTGCGGCTGCGACTTGGCACTACGACCCGAACAGCCGCCAATGCCCCTCTGAGATCACCTCGGCGACCCCACCGACCACCTTGATCGCGGTCTCGTCGTCGATCGCGTAGCCGGACCCGGCCAGGCCCGTCGCCCACCGCTCAGCATCGGCCATGGTGTTCTGGGGCAGATCGGGGTTGTCGAGGTGCGGGAATATCTCGAAGTCGACGACGCCCAGCCCTTCGCCGCCGAGGGGGCGGGTCCAGGAAGCGAAGTCGTCCGCGACGGCTGGCGACATGACCAGGCTCCCGGCACTGAGTCCCACATACAAGAGGTCGAGCGACGGGAGGAGTTCCGACAGCCCGGACTCGCGCATCCAGCGGTCGAGGTAGATCGTGTCGCCTCCGTTCACGAGCAGGACGTCCGCCTCCTGGACCTCGGGGAGCCAGACGGTCTGCGCGATGCTGGGCAACGCGGTGAGTTCGACGACGCCGACGGACTTCCAGCCGAGATCCGCCATCGGCGTCCGGGGTTCCTCGCCGGCGATGAAGGTCCACGCTAGCTGCGGGCCGTGCCGGAGCGGATAGCTCGCCGTGGAGATGACGATTGCTGTGCACACCTCGATCGGCTTGCCGAGGAGCTCCAGGAGGGCGGCTCGAATGCTGGCGTTCGTGATCCCCGCGGACGTGAGAAGCAGTTTCAACGCGCGTCTCCGTGCACTGGTGGCGCAAGGCTACCGTGGGCGGGTCTGCCGGCGCAGGACATGCCGGCCGCGTCGCAAAGCGTGCGTCCATGTCACCCGGTCAGGCGACTCGTCAGGCGGTCCGGACAGACGGCTGAAGGGGCCGATCGACGATCGTGGCGAGCCGCGCAACCTCGTCCGCGAACCCATTCCCTGCGGGCGCCCTGCCTTCGGCGAACCAGTCAACCGCGACGTGGTCGTGCGTCAGTGCCCACGTCCCGGACACGACTCCGCCGACGATCACGATGTTGGCCTGACGGCTGACCAGCGCCCGCGCGCCGGGCGGCACGATGTGGGGGTCGGCGGTACCCGGACCGAGGACCCATTGGTCGTAGCCGGGGAGGAGTCGGATCGCGGTGGTCGGGGACGTCGCGGCCAGGTCCTCGATGATGGTCGCGCAGGACGAATGCCGACTGCCCATCGATGTCCACCGCCACGAGGCGATCACCGAAGCCGGCGATCCAGGCCTGGATCCGCTTGCGCCCGGCGCCCAGGCCGTCCCCCAGCCAGTGCTGCACGTGGTCGGGCGTCGCCGGCCCGTACGCGCCGAAGTACGCCTCGACCGCATGCATCCCGGCCTCGTCGAGCTCAGGCACGCCCGCCCAGCGAGGGTTCCCGTCGAGGCGCTGAAACGTCGTACGTCGGCCCTGACCAGGCCCGAAGCTCAAGTCTCCCTGCCAGGCGAGTGCCTTCAGCAACGTCCAGGGGTTCCCGTCGAAGACGAAGGTCAGATGCCGGAACTGCGACCGAGCGGTGATCGCCGCCCCAAGCCCTTCGAGCGTCAACGGACCGTCGGCCAGTGCCTGTCGGACCACTTCACGAAGGCGCGGCCAGTCCGATGGCGCCAGGCTGTAGTAGCTCTGCCAGCTAGGAAGCTCCCACATTCGACTGGCTGCCCGCAAGGCGAGGTACGCGCCCCCGTCCTCCGGCGTCATCAGGTGCGTGGCGCCTCGAAACGAGAACGTCTTGATGAGCCGCCCGTCCGCCAGGGCACGAGCGACCTCGCCGGACCGGGATCGTTGACGTCTGGTTCGGACGGCGAGCTCGGCGGCGGAATCGAGCTGGGCCGGGACGGCGCCCAGCCGACGCACGACGCCTTCGACCGACTCGGTGCCGACCGGGTCGAGCAGCTGTCGCCGCATGCGCCATGCGAGGGCCTGGGACCAGCTGATCGACACGACCGGGAATCTACCCCTCTGGGAAGGTCGCCGACCGGGCCCTCCGGCGGGGAGTGACGGCGGCAAGCGAGCACGCACGGTGCTCCTCTTGGGCGACGTCACATCGCGTGCCGGTGATGGCGGATCTTACCCGCCCGGTTCGACCGCCACGACGTCGAAACGCAGCGGCAGTCGCGGCACGGGCGAGCCGTCTGGCAACGTGCCGCGCTCGAGCAAACCGTAGGCGGCCGCGCGGACACGCACGCGCTTGCGATGGTCCACCGTCTCCTCGGGCAGGCCGAAGTCGCGGCCGGCGCGCCAGCGGACCTCCACGACGACGAGCGTCGCCGGCGGACCCGGGTCGATCGCCACGAGGTCGAGTTCGTGACGACCGACATGGACGTTCCGGGCCAGGACCGTCCAACCAACCGCCGTGAGCCGCGTTGCGACGAGCGCCTCGGCGGCATCGCCCGCCTGTTGGGCCGTCGTTCGCTCCGGGTCGCCGGGTCGGTCCGCCATCGCGTCATGCTGCCCGCGGGCGCTTATCCGCGACGTATCGGGTCGGACGCCGTCCCCTCAGGTCGCGGTCAGCTCGGCGCGGTCAGCTCGAGCGAGGCGAGATCGAGCGCATCGAGCATCGCGTCATCCGCCATGACCGGGACGAGTTCGCGCGCCAGCAGGGCGTGGGTCGTGTCGGATGCCGACGGGTCCGCCAATAGGTCCAATTCGAGCTGGTCGCCGGCGAGCGTCCGCTGGAGCGCCAGGAACGAACGCCGGTGGAACGGCGTCAACCCGAGCCGGCGGATCGCCTGGCGGTGTTCGAGCGTGGCGTAGCCCTGGTTCCGCTCCCAGCCGTAGCCTGGATAACGGGCTGCCAGCAATCCCATCATCCGGTCACGGACGACCTTCGCCACGACCGACGCACACGCGATCGAGTAGACCTTGGCGTCGCCGTCCACGATGTTCGAATACGGCCCCACCTGTGCCTCGAATCCAGTGATCCGATTGCCGTCGACCAACACGTGCTCGTGGCCGCCGACCCGCGCGATCGCCCGGCGCATGGCGAGGTGCGTGGCGTGATAGATGTTGAGTTGATCGATCTCACGGACCGATGCCGCACCCACCCCGACCGCGACGGCTCGGGCCCGGATGAGCGGCGCCAGCCGCTCGCGTTGCGCCGCGGACAGGGTCTTGGAATCGCGGACGCCGGGGATCCGGTGGCAGTTCGGTCGCATGATCACGGCCGCCGCGACGACCGCCCCGCAGGTCGGTGCGACGCCGACCTCGTCGACCCCGACCACCCGGACGAGGCCCTCACGCCACAGGCGGCGTTCGTGGCGGAGCGTCGGGACCATCGGAGCCATCGACGCCTAGGGTAGCGGAATCGAATGACCCCGCCGGTCGGGCGGGGTCGATATGGAGGCCGGCGAGGCAGACGGCGGGACCCGCCAGGTCAGCCGTTCGTGCGGCGCTCGCGCAGGGTGGCCGCCTTGCCGACGCGGTCTCGCAGGAAGTAGAGCTGGGCGCGTCGCGCGACACCGTGGCGGACGACCTCGATCTTCTCGATCCGCGGGCTGTTGATCTTGAACGTGCGCTCGACGCCGACCCCGGAAGCGATCCGGCGGACCGTGATGGAGCGGGTGATCCCGCCACCGCGCAAGCGCATGACGGTCCCCTCGAAGACCTGGATGCGCTCGCGGTTACCCTCGACGACCTTGGCCGAAACCTTGACCGTATCGCCCGAGGCAAGCTCTGGGAGGTCGGTGCGAAGCTGGTCCTTGACGATCTCGTCGAGCACTGTCACGCGGTTGTTCCTGACTCATCTGGGCAGCCGTGGCTGCAGGGCGGGCGTTCGGGAGCGACGCGGACGGGGCGTCGGCGGCGGAGTATAGCACGGCCTCGACGGCCGTCAGTCACGGGCAGGGGTCGCCCTCGGGTCCGAGTGCGGTTCCTGGAGGAGGTCCGGCCGGCGCTCGCGGGTCCGACGAAGGGCCTCCTCGTGGCGCCAGCGATCGACGGCGCCGTGATCCCCCGACGTCAGGATCGCCGGGACGTCCATCCCGCGGAAGACGGCCGGACGCGTGTATTGCGGGTACTCGAGCAGCCCATCGGCGAACGACTCCTCGGCCGTCGAGGCGGCCTCGATGGCCCCGGGCAGCAAGCGGATGACGGCGTCGATGACCACCAGCGCCGGGAGCTCACCGCCGCTCAGCACGTAGTCGCCGATCGACAGTTCGAGGTCGACCAGCGTCCGGATGCGCTCATCGACCCCTTCGTAACGCGGACAGACGAAGACGAGATGGGGGCGCCTCGCGAGATCCGCCGCACGCTCGTGGCGGAAGACCTCGCCCGCGGGGTCGAGCAGGATCGCCAGGCTGTCGGGTCGGCGCAGGGCGTCGAGCGCCGCGGCCACGGGTTCCGGGCGAAGGATCATGCCCGCTCCCCCGCCGTACGGCGCGTCATCGACGGAGCGGTGTCGCCCGAGACCCCACGCCCGCAGGTCATGCACCCGGATGGCCGCCAGGCCCTGCTCCTGGATCCGGGCCGGGATGCTCTCCGCGAGCGGCCCGTCGAGCATCGCGGGGAACAGCGTCAGGACGTCGATCTCGAGGGTCATGGCCCGGGGGCCGCTTCCGGTGGATCGCCCGCGCCCGTGCCCGCCGAGCCCTTGCGCGCGCGACGGCGCGGTGCCTTGGGTCGATCGGGATCCGGTTCGTGCGAGCGCGGCGGGCGCAGGTCGAGCGACGCGGCGTCCACGACGATCTCGCCACGCCGCGGCGCGAAGATCCGGACGAAGGCACGCACCGCGGGCAGGTCGAAGGCCCCGAGCGGGCCGCCGGTCACCGCGAAGACCTCGGTCTCGCCGATGCGGTAGATGTCGGTGACCGTGCCGAGCTCGGCGCCATCGACGCCGCGGACCGCGCAACCGATGACCTCGTGCCAGTAGTACGAGCCACGTGCGAGATCCTCGTCCGGTCGGACGACCGACTCGAGATAGGCCCCACGGAGCGTGTCCGCCCCGTCACGTGAGGTGATCTCGCGGAAGCGGATGCGCCAGCCGGGGCCGTCGACGATGGCGGCGGCCGCGGCGATCGTCAGCGGGCGTTCGTCGCCTTCACGGAACAGGACCGTCCCGACGACGAAGCGATCCTCCGGGCGATCGGTCAGGATCTCCGCGCGGATCGCGCCGTTGAGCCCGTGGACGCCCCGCACCAGGGCGACCACGAGCCGCTCGTCAACGCTCAGAGGATCTCGAGCTGGACCGGCTCGCCGTCTCGGGCGGCGGTCACCTTGAGCAGGGTTCGCAACGCCTTGGCCACGCTGCCGTTCCGCCCGATGACCTTGCCCATGTCGTCCTCCGCGACGTGGAGCTCGATGACGGTGGCGCCGTCCTCCTCCACGACATCGACGGTGACGGCGTCGGGGTCATCGACCAACGACTTCGCGACGTATTCGACCAGGTCCTTGGCTGCCATCGTCGCGACTCCTACTTGGCTGCGGGCACGATGCCCGCGTTGCGGAACAGGCGGAGGACGGTGTCGGACGGCTGGGCGCCCTTGGCGAGCCAGGCCTTGGCCTTGTCCTCGTCCACCTTGAACTCGACCGGCTCGGTCCTGGGGTTGTAGTGGCCGAGGATCTCGATGGCGCGACCATCGCGCGCGCTGCGGCCGTCGGCGACGACGACCCGATAGGTGGGCTGCTTGGTCGCGCCGACGCGCGTCAGCCTGATGCGGACTGCCATGGGCTGCGGTGCTCCTCCAGTTGCGGTCGGAGCGCTGGGGGCGCTCCGACGTCCGTGCGGGCGGTGCCCGTCTACTTGACCGTGATGATGAGGGTCGACGACGACAGGTCGCCACCCACCGAGTTCGCAGCGGCGAGCGCATCGAACGGGGTGAGGTACGGCTTGACATCCGTCTCGTACTTGGTCATGACCGACTTGTCGGCCTTGGCCACGGCGCCCTCGACGAGCCCACGGATCGCCGCGATGTCGACGAAGTACGAGCCCGTGTTCTTGGCGCCGACGCGGTCCATCAGCTGCTTGTAGCGATCGTTCGACGCGAGCGAGTTCGCGCTGGTCGTGTCGAGGACGTGCTTGACGAACGCTGGCCCGGTGCCGAACACGACGAGGTCGTCGGTCACCGTGTAGGCCAGCTCGACGTGCCCCGAGGGGAGGGTCAACCCGGACGTGCCGGTCATCCCCGTGAGGCCGCTGAGCTTGCTGAGGTCGCCGAGGTCCACGATCGTGATCGTCGCCCCGTTGTAGGACTCGTCGCGGATCGTCACGCCCGCCTCGGCGCCGCCAAGGGCAACGACGTTGCGCAGGCTGGTGAACAGGCGTGCGGCCGAGGTCTTGTCCGTGGGCAGGATGACCAGGCCCGCTTCCGGCGTGCCATCGACGGCATTGACCACGATGGCGGTGTCGCCGATCCAGCCGATGGCCGCGTCGGCGCCGCCGACGAGCCCGAGGGCCTTGTCGAGCTGCGTCAACGCGTCCTTGAGGGCGGGCTCCGCCTTGTAGGCATCGAGGGTCTTCTGGAGCGTCGCACCGTAGTCGTTCGAGATGACGACGGCGAGGGCGCTCCCGGGAATGTGGTTGGCGACCGTGGAGGTCTTGTCCTGCGTCGGGCCGAGCACGACATCGGTCTTGGGCGCGGTGGCGTCCATGACCACGGCGTCGTTCTCGAAGCGCAACCAGAAGGCGCCCCAATCGGGCAGGTACTTGGTCATCGACCCGCTGAGGGCCGTCACGCCCGCGGCGTCGGACCCCGTGGCATTCGCCGCCGCCGCGGCCTGTGTCCAGTCGATGATCGGGCGCAGCGCGACGTACATGAACCCGACGTGATCTTCGTTGGTGGAACCGAGCGCGGCCTTCGGATCGGGCTCGTTGGCGAACCCGCTCTTGCCCTTGGTATCGACCGCGTCGCGGACCGAGGAGATGTCGCCGGCCACGGCGACCTTGCCGTCGAGCAGCGCGAAGGCTGCCTGCGGCTTGTCCGTGCCGGAGGCCCCGAACACGGTCAGGGTCGCGCCGTTGTAGGTCTCGGTGGTGGTGGTCGCGCCGCTCTGCTTGATGGCCTTGTCGAACCAGGCTTGGGCAGTGGCCGCGTCCTTCACGGACATCAGGGCGAGGACGTGGAAGTCCTTGGCCGAGGGCTGGCCCCCGGTCAGGCTCTTGGGATCCGGCAGTGGGCCGACGCTGAACGCCAGCTCGCCGTCGAACCACGGCTTGATGTCCGTGGTGTACGTCATGTCGCCCTTGGAGGCGTCCTTGGTCAGGTCGTCGAGGACCTCATCGAGCTTGCTGTCGAGCGCGGCCTGGTCCTTGAAACCCGGGAAATGCGAGAGGAACTCGCCGACGGCCTTGCGCTGATCGCCCGGGAGGTCGAGCCGGACCTCGCCGTACACGATGGTCTTGTCCGGGACGTACCCGAGCACGGTCGCATTCGGCGACTTGCCGGTGATGAGCGCCGCGGCCGCCAGGGAGGCGGACACGACGACCGCGACCACGACCAGGGCGATCGCCCAACGGAGGCGAGCGACCCGGCCGTTCGGGGTCGGTGGCGGCGCGACGGGGACGACCGGCTCGAACGGCGCCGACATCGGGGCGGGCTCGTAGGGTGTGGTCGGCGTCGTCGTGGTCGGATCGAGATCGGTCATCGGGTTCCCTTCTTCCGGGCTCAGCGCCGGGTCAACGCCCCGAGGGCGGCACGCTTGCCACCACCGGAGAGCTGCTTCATCAGTTTCTGCATCTCGAGGAATTGCTTCACGAGTCGATTGACATCCGGCAGCGTCGTGCCGGAGCCGGCGGCGATCCGTCGTCGGCGGGAGCTGTTCAGGATGTTCGGGTCGTAGCGCTCCGCATGCGTCATCGCCCGGATGATCGCCTCGGTGCGCTTGAGATCGCCGCGGTCGACCGCGGCCTGTGCCTCACCGGCCAGGTTGCCCATCCCCGGGATCATCGACATGACCTGGCCGAGCGGTCCCATCTTCTGCATCTGTTGCATCGAATTCGAGCATGTCGTCGAGGGTGAAGCCGCCCTTGCGAAGCTTCTCCTCGAGCTTCGCCGCCTGCTTCTGGTCGACATGTTCCTGGGCGCGCTCGACGAGCGTCAGGATGTCGCCCATGCCCAGGATCCGGCCGGCCAGCCGGTCGGGGTGGAAGACCTCGAGGGCGTCGGTCTTCTCGCCCGTGCCCAGGAACTTGACCGGGACACCGGTGACGGCGGAGATGGACAGGGCCGCGCCGCCGCGGGCGTCGCCGTCGATCTTGGTCAGGATCAGGCCACTGACGGGCACCGCGGCGACGAACGCCTGTGCGACCGCGACGGCCTCCTGGCCGGTCATGGCATCGACCACGAGCAGTGTCTCGACCGGCTTGACCGCCGCGTTCACGGCCGCGATCTCGGCCATGAGCGCCTCGTCGACCGACAGCCGACCGGCGGTGTCGATGATCACGACGTCGCGAACCTGGCGCTTCGCGGCTTCGACCCCGCCGCGCGCGATATCGACGACCGACGTCCCGACCGGGGCCCGGTAGACGGGGATGTCCAGGCTCTTGCCGAGCGTCTCGAGCTGGTCCGCGGCGGCCGGTCGGTACGGATCGGCGGCGACCAGGAGCGGGCGGCGACCCAGCTTCACGACGTGACGCGCGAGCTTGGCGGTCGAGGTCGTCTTGCCGGAGCCCTGCAGTCCGACCATCGCCACGACCGCCGGATTGCCGGACAGGTGGAACGTGCGGTCACCGGCGGACAGCAGCTCGACGAGTTCGTCGTTGACGATCTTGACGACCTGTTGGCCGGCCGACAGGCTGTCGAGCACCTCATGGCCGATGGCCCGCTCCCGGACCCTCGCGACGAAGTCCTTGACGACCTTGAAATTGACGTCCGCCTCGAGAAGGGCGAGGCGCACCTCGCGCATGGCCGCATCGACGTCGGCTTCGCTGATCCGGCCGCGACCGGTCAGGTTGCCGAGCGTCTTGCGCAACCGCTCGCTGAGGGTGTCGAACATGGTCCCGGCAGGACTCCATGGGGAAGATGGTCGGGACGGGCGCGGCCGTCCAGGGTGGCGCGCGAGTTCTGACGCACCGAGGCAGCCGGAGTGTAGCGCAGCCTCGTCGAGGGCGCCGTTGGCCCGATGGTCATGGGACCGCGCGCCGACCCGTGGCACGTGTAGGCTGCGCCATCGTGCGCAATCCCTTCGCTTCCACCCTCTGGCGGAACCCGGCCTTCGTCCGCGTCTGGTCGGCCGCGACGATCTCCATCTTCGGGTCGCTCATCACCCGGATCGCCCTGCCGCTGGCGGCGATCCTGGTGCTCGGGTCGGGTGCGATCGAGGTGGCGATCCTGCGCGGCCTCGAGCTCGGTGCGACGCTCGTCTTCGGGCTGGTCGCGGGGGCCTGGGTCGACCGCCTGCGCCGGCGGCCGGTCCTCATCTGGGCCGACCTCGGTCGGGCGGCGCTGCTCGGGTCGATCCCGGTCGCGTTCGCGCTGGGCGTGCTGACCTATTGGCAGCTGCTCATCGTGTCCGGGTTGGCCGCCATCCTGACGACGTTCTTCGACTCGGCCGACAACGCGTACCTCCCGACGATCGTCGAGCGGGAGCGATTGGTCGACGCGAACAGCGCGCTGGCCGCCAGCGGGTCCGCGGCCGAATTCATGGCGTTCGGGATCAGCGGCTTCCTCGTCCAGCTCCTGACGGCCCCGATCGCCATCGCGATCGACGCGGCGTCGTATCTCGTGTCGGCCCTGCTGCTCGGGACCATCCGCCAGGTCGAGGCGCCTCCCCCGCCCCCCGAGGACCGGGAGCCGGTGATGGCCGAGATCCGCGAAGGCCTGCGGCTCGTGCGCCACGATCCCGTCCTGCGGGCGTTCGCCGGTGCCCAGATGTCACTGGCCGCGTTGTGGGGGATCTTCGGCGCGACGTGGTTCCTGTTCGTCCTCGACGACCTCCACCTGGGCGCAGCGGTGCTCGGCGTGGTGGCGGGAGTCGGTGGCGCCTCGTCGTTCATCGGGGCGGTCGTGGCGACCCGGGCCACCCGACGATGGGGCATCGGCCCCGTCGCGATCGGTGCGATGGTCCTGTCCGCCATCGGCAACGCGTTCATCCCACTGGCGCCGTCGGGGCTGCCGCTCGTGGCCATCGGCTGTCTCGTGATGCAGCAGCTCGTGGCGGACTCCGCGGTGACCGTCTACGACATCACGGAGGTGTCCGTTCGCCAGACGCTCGTCGCGGATCGAGCCCTCGGCCGCGTGTCGTCGACCTTCAAGGTCGCGGCGATGCTCGCCCAGCTCGTCGCGACGCTCGCGGCCGGCCTCCTGGCCGAGGCGATCGGGCTACGCACGACCTCCTGGCTGGCGCCGCTGGGCGGTCTGCTCGGCGCCGCGATCCTGTGGTTCTCGCCGGTCCGCCACCTCATCGTGCTGCCGTCCCGGGCCGAGGGTGGTCCCCCAAGGCTCGATCCGCACGTGATCGCCGTGGCGACCGAGATGGAGCAGCCACCGGGCGCGTGAGCCGGTCGCCTGTCAGGCGAACAGCGCCGCCACGAAGGCGTCGGGGTCGAAGGGGATGAGGTCGCCGACCGCCTCGCCCACACCGACGAAGCGAACCGGGACCTTGAGGGAGTCCTCGATGGCGAAGACGATGCCGCCCTTGGCGGTCGAGTCGAGTTTGGTCAGCACGATGCCCGTGAGGCCGACGGACTCGTGGAACGCCTTGGCCTGCGACAGCCCGTTCTGCCCTGTCGTCGCGTCGAGCACGAACAGGGTCTCTGGCTCCGCACCGGGCAGGCGCTTGTCGACGATCCGGCGGATCTTGGCCAGCTCTTCCATCAGGTTCGACTTGGTGTGCAGGCGCCCGGCCGTATCGGCGATGACGAGGTCCGCCCCGCGGGCGACCGCCGCGTCGAGCGCGTCGTAGACCACCGCACCCGGATCGGCACCGGGGGCATGCGCGACCACCTGGACGCCGGCCCGATCCGCCCAGACGCGGAGCTGCTCGATGGCGGCGGCACGGAACGTGTCGGCGGCGGCGAGGATGATCGTCCGGCCCTCGGCGGTGTAGCGGCTGGCGAGCTTGCCGATCGTCGTCGTCTTGCCCGTGCCGTTGACGCCGACGACGAGCACGACGGCCGGACCGCCGGCGACCGAGGAGCGCGGGCTCCAATCGATGTCGCGGGGCACGAGCAGCGCCGCGAGCTCCGCCCGGATGGCGGCCTCGGATCCACCTGGATCGCGTCGCCTGCGAGCTCGCTCGACGAGGTCGATCGAGAGTGCGGCACCGACGTCGCCGGCGATGAGCGTCTCCTCGACCTCGTCCCACGACGGACCGGCATCCGCGCCACTCCCCAGGATGCCGCGGAGACGCGACATGAACCCGCCACGCGATCGCTCGAGACCGGCCTCGAGCGCCGCTTCCGTGTCGAGGACCTCGGGGGCCGGCGACGGGGCCGGGGGCATCGACGCGGCGACCGGTTCTGCCCAGGCCGGGGTCGGTGCGACCGGCGTCGGGAGCGGTGCCGGGATGTCGATCCGCATCTGCGAGGGGCTCGGTTGCGGCGCCGGCGTGTCCTCGGTCGCGGGTGTCGGCCCGGGAAGGGCCGGCTCGGCCGTCGCCGGTTCGGCCACCTCCGTCGGTGGATCCTCGGTCTCGGCGACCGGGTCGTCGAAGTCGGACGGATCGGGCTCCCAGCCGGGCTCGACGGACTCCGGCTCGACCTCGACGTCCTCGGGCGTGGTCGGTTCGTCGTGGCGCCGTCGCCAGAAGGGCATCGAATGGACCTAGCCGGCCGGGGCCAACTCGCCCCGATCGCGGGCGGCCAGCGCCTGCGCCTCGTCGAGCCGCAGGCTGATCACGCGACTGACCGAATCGTCGCCGACAGTCACCCCGTAGAGGGCGTCGGCGGCCTCGATCGTGCCGCGGTTGTGGGTGATGACGATGAACTGCGTCCCGCCGGCGAGGCTCCGCAGGGCGTCCGCGAACCGGTCGATGTTCGCCTCGTCGAGCGCCGCATCCACCTCGTCGAGGACACAGAACGGGACCGGCCGGACCTCGAGCATCGCGAACAGCAGGGCCACAGCCGTGAGCGCCCGCTCCCCGCCCGACAACATGGCGAGCGCCTGGGCCTTCTTGCCGGGTGGGCGGGCGACGATGTCGATCCCGGTGGCACCGAGGTCGGACGGGTCGGTCAGCGACAGCTTGGCGAAGCCGCCGCCGAACAACTGCTCGAAGCGCGATGCGAAGGCGGCTTCCAGGGCCAGGAACGTCGTCCGGAACCGGTCGGCGATCATGGTGTCGAGTTCGGCGATGAGGTCGCGGGTGCGCTCGATCGCGGTGCGCAGGTCGGAGCCCTGTGACTCCAGGGTCTCGAGCCGAGCCTTGAGCGCCGCGTATTCATCGACGGCGAACGGGTTCACCGCGCCCAGTTCGTGGAAGCGGCGGCGGAGCTGACCGAGTCGCGCCGCCGTCGGCGGGGCATCCGAGGGCGGTGCGGCGGCCCAGATCGGCCCGACCCGATCGAGCGCCGCCTCGATGGCCGCGACCTCATCCGACATGGCCTCGTCCTCGGAGGCGGAGACGGAGACGGCTCCGGCCGACGCCGCCTCGAACGCACCCGCGCCTGTGGGAGTCTCGCTCGCGAGGGCGGTCAGACGGGTCAGACCGACCTCGCCAAGGCCACTCAGCTCCACGCCGATGTTCTCCCGCAGGCCGTCGAGCGCGAGCCGAGCCTCCAGGTGGAGGTGATCCGCGGCTCGCAGGCGGGCGTCGGCGGTGCGAAGGCGCTCCCGGGCGAGACCGGCGTCGCGCTCGGCCGAGGCCAGGCGCGCCCGATCGGCCGCGTCCTCGGCGAGGACCTCGGCCAGGGCCTCGCGGGCGGACGACTCGGCGGCGGCACTCGTCGCGATCTCGCCACGCAGGGCATCGCGCTCGGCCCCAAGGGCCGCCTCGCGGGCGCCGAGCGCGGCGACATCCCTGTCGGCGCGGGCCATCCGTTCCTCGGCCATGCCGGTCGAGGCCTCGGCGCGCGCTCGACGGTGTTCGGCATCGCGGCGGGTGGCGTCGCGCGCGGCGGCCTCCTCGGCCAGTCGGTCGCGTCGGGTGCGGAGTTCCGCCGCTCGCGTCTCCCACGCCGCGACGGCCGCGCCATCGACGCGCTCGGTCGGATCGGCATCGGATGTGGCGGCTTCGTCGGCCTCATCCTGAGCGCCGGCCACCGCCCCTCGCACCCGAGCCAGTTCGGCCCCGGACCGCTCGGCCTGGGCCTCGAGCCACGATGCCTCGCGCGCCACCGTCTCGAGCTGGCGTGCGGCCAGGCGTTCGGCTTCCTCGGCTGCCCGCCGCGCCCCGCCGACCCGGCTCTCCTCGGCTCGCGCCGCCTCGACGGCGGCCGAGGCGGCCGAGGCAGCCGCATCGGCCCGAACGGCCGCCTCCCGAAGGTCGGCGGCCTCGGCATCCAGCCGGGCAGCCTGGCTCGTCAGCCGGCCGGCTTCCGCGCGACGTTCGAGGACGGATTCCGTCGCTCCGAACGTGACGCCGAGTTCCGACACGATGGCCGACCCGTCGCGCGGCACCGCGACCCAGCCCGCCGGGAGCGACGCCTGGATGGCCAGGCAGGCGGCCAGGTCCGGGAGCCACGCCGATCGTGCCAGCAACCGTCGTGCGGCACCGGTCGTGTCGCGGACGACCGAGGCGTCGAGCGTGCCGCCACCCGCCAGCGCGACCGCCTCGCGGAACCGCCGCTCGCGGGCATCGTCCGGCCCGACCGATCCAGCGGCCCGTTCGGCGACGACCAGCGAGCCGCGTTCACCCGACAGCGAGGGCACGGCGGTCGCCCCGACGACATACGCCCGCGTCGCCTCGGCCAGGGCGGCCTCGGCGGCCGCCCGTAGCGCGGGGTCGATGGCCAGGTCCTCGTCCAGGCGCCGACCACCGACTCGGCGAGCGGCCCGGGCGATGCCACGAGCCTCCTCCTCGGCGAGACGGGTCTCGAGCCCATCGAGTCGGGCCCGGACGGCGGCCGCCGCGGCACTCGCGGCGACGACCCGCTCGGCAGACGCGGCCCGGTTCGCCTCGGCGACGCTCGCCTGCCCACGGGCCGCCTCGCGCGCGGCCGCCGCCGCTCCCTCCGCGTCGACCGCGGTCGCGAGCGCTGCACGCGAGGCCGCCAGGGCCTCCTCCAGCTCGCCCCGTCGCGCACGTGCCAGGTCGGCCGCCTCGTTCTCATCGGCCGCACGGCGCTCGATCTCCGCGAGACGCCGCCGCGCGGTCTCGGCCTCGGCCTGGCGAGCCGCAGTGGCGCGTCGAAGGGCCGCCAGTTCCTGTCCCTGCGCCTGGCGCGCGCCGTGGAGCGCCCCCAGCTCGGCCAGCGCATCGGCCAGCTCGCGTTCCGCGGCGCCCAGCGATGCCTCGAGATCGAGGTCTCGCGCCGGCACCGGCGCTGCCATCGCTCGTCGCCCACCGGTCACCTCGGCTTCCGCGGCGACGCGTTCGTCGACGAGCCGGCGTCGGTCACGTTCGAGCGCCTCGAGCTCGGAGGTCAGCCGCGCGTCGCGGAGCCCCGCGGCCGTGACCGCGGCTCGCGCGGCATCGTGGGCGTCGCGTCGCTCGCGCTCGATCGTGGCGCGTGCGCCGAGCTCCGTCGAGACGGCCGTCGCGGCCGTCTCCGCAGCGGCTAGCGCCGACATCGCGCCGTCGACCTCCGTCTCGACGCGGTCGCGATCTGCGGCGGCCGTGGCCAGTCGTGCCGCGGCGTCATGCCAGCGAGCGTGCATCGACAGGAGCAGGGCGCCGGCGAGCTCCTCGGCCGTCGTCTCGCGGCTGGCCTGCTGCTCGGCCTGCGCGGCCAGCCGCCTCGCCTGCGGCCGGAGCTCGCCCAGGATGTCCTCGACACGCGCGAGGTTCGCCTCGGACTCGACCAGTTGCTCCTCCGCGCGGCGCCGACGGCGTTCGTGGCGGCGGACCCCGGCCACCTCCTCGAACAACGGGCGGCGCTCCTCGGGCCGGAGGGCGAGTGCCTGGTCGACCATCCCCTGACCGATGAACAGGAAGGCGTTGTCGGCAAGGTGCGCGGCATCGAGCAGGTCGACCAGGTCGCGCAGGCGGATCCGGTTCTTGTTCAGCAGGTAGTCGTTCTCCCCGGACCGATACAGCCGCCGGCCGAGTTCCAGCACCTGGTAGTCCACGGGCAACAGCCCGTCGGCGTTGTCGAGCACGAGCGTGACGTCCGCCATCCCTTGCGCCGCGCGCTTCTCCGACCCGGCCCAGATGACGTCCTCGGCCTTGCGCGATCGAAGCGCCCGACCCTGCTCTCCGAGCGCCCAGCGGAGCGCGTCGGCGAGGTTGCTCTTGCCCGACCCGTTCGGCCCGACCACCGCACTGATGCCGGGCCCGAATTCCACGCTGGTCCGCTCGGCGAACGACTTGAAGCCGTGGAGCCGAAGCGCCAGGAGACGCGGTTCCGCCGCCCGACCGTCGGCCGTCACGTCGCCGTCCCATCGAGTCCCGGGCCGGCGTTGGCGCGGATCCGCTCGATGGCCTGCGCGGCCGCGGCGGTCTCGGCGGTCCGGCGCGACGGACCCTCGCCGACGCCGAGGAGTTCGCCGTCGACCCACACCTCGATACGGAACGACTTCTCGTGGTCCGGGCCGGTCGCATCGAGCAGCCGGTAGGACGGTCGGTCACCCGATCGACGCTGGGTGTATTCCTGGAGCCGGCTCTTGGGGCTCTTGAGCGCACCGATCGGTGCCTCGGCGACGAGTTCGGGGCCGGCCAGCCCGACGACCCAGTCGCTGACCCACGCGAACCCGAGGTCGAGATAGAGGGCGCCCGCCACCGCTTCGAAGGTGGATGCGAGCAGCGACGGCCGACGGCGCCCGCTCCGCTGGGCCTCGCCCTCGCCGAGGAGCAGCGACTCGCCAAGGTCGAGTCGGCCGGCCAGGCGCGCGAGGCCGGTCGTCGAGACGATCGCCGCGCGTCGGGCGCTCAGATAACCCTCATCGTCTTCGGGGTGTCGGGTGTACAGCGCCTCGGAGATGGCCAGGTTGACCACGGCGTCGCCTAGGAACTCGAGCCGCTCGTTGTGGCCGACCACCACATCGGGATGCTCGTGGTGCCAGCTCGAATGTACGAGCGCCTGCTCCAGCAGGTCGAAGTCCCGGACCGGCAAGCCAAGGCGAGCCGCGAACGCTTCGCCGGGACGCACGATCTCGTGGATCCGGCTGCGATCCGCCCGGATCGCTAGGAGGAGCGCTCGTCGATGTAGTCGACGGCGTCCTGGACGGTGCGGATCTTCTCCGCGTCCTCGTCCGAGATCTCCGTCCCGAACTCCTCTTCGAGGCTCATGATGAGCTCGACCAGATCAAGCGAGTCAGCATTGAGGTCGTCGACGAACGACGCCTCCGGCTTGACCTCATCCTCGTCGGCGCCGAGTTGCTCGACGACGATCTTCTTGAGGCGCTCGTACGTTGTTGCCACTGACTCCCTCCTCGGAGTGGGGTGTTGGTGCCGCCGGTCGGCTGTCGCTCGTCTCCGATGCGATGTTTCCGAGGACGCCGTTCATGAGGCGCCGCATCGGCTCTCCACTGTAGGTGCGTGCCAACTCGACCCACTCGGCGATGGCCACCCGGGCCGGCGTGGCGGAGTGTAGCACCTCGGATATGGCCGTACGGAGCAAGGCGCGGTCCATGCGGGCGAGGCCGGTCACCGGGTATTGGGGCGCCCGGCGGGTGATCTCGGCATCGATCGCATCGCGATGGGCCATCTCGGCTGCGACCAGTTCGCGCGCCAGCGCGGCCGCCGTCGGATCACGCTCCTCATCCGCCAGGTGTCGTTCCAGGACGGCGTCCGCGGTCCGTTGCCCGAAGTCCGCTTCGAAGACCGCCGCGAGGGCGAGTCGGCGACCGGTCCGACGGCCGCGAACGCGGTCAGCCCCCGACACCATCGACCAGCACGGTCACCGCCCCGAGCTCGAGGCCGAGCAACCGCTCGACCGTGGCTGCGACCGCGGTCCGGATCTGGTCCGACAGCGCGGCCAGCGACTGTCCCGGCCTGGCGACGACCCAGACGCGCAGGCGCACCCGGTCGTCGACGATCCTGACCGACACGGCCGGACCGCCGACCAGGCGGCGCCACGCCGGCCCACCGCGGCCGACCCGGGCGACCCCGGGCACCTCGAGGGCGGCAAGCCCGACCAGCTCGGCGATCACCCCTCGCCCGACGGTCAGTTCCGGACCACTCACGATGCCTCCTCGGTCGCGACCGATGACGGATCCCGGGCGGCTACCACGCCGACGACCGCTTCCGGCACACCGACCGTCCTGGACGCCAACGACTCGGCGATGAGCGCCGGGACCCCGGTCCGGGCCGTCGTGGCGGCGACCCCGACGGCGTACCCGATCATCCGTCGTTTCGCTCGTCCATGGGTGATGATGACGGTCCCGCGAACGCCCAGCAACGGCGACCCGCCTGTCTTCTCGTAATCGAAGATCGCCCGGATCCGGGCGATCCCGGGTCGCATCAGGAGCCCCGCGACCCGTCCGCGCAACGACCCGTAGAACTCGGCACGCCACAGGTCGGCCATGTAGGTGGTCAGGCCCTCGAAGAACTTGATGACGACGTTCCCGAGGACCGCGTCGCAGACGATGACGTCGGCGGGGTGGCGCGTCAGGTCCTTGCCCTCGACGTTGCCCTGGAAATGCAGGTCGGTCGCGTCGAGCAGTTCGGTCGCGCGCTGGATCCGGGCGTCGCCCTTGCCCTTCTCCTCACCGATCGACAGCAACGCGACGCGCGGTCTCGTAACGCCCATCACGCGCTCGGCGAAGATCGCGCCCATCCACGCGTACTGGAGGAGGTTCTCGGCGGTCGAGTCCGGGTTGGCGCCGATGTCGAGCAGGACCATAGGCCCGCTGTTCGTGATCATCTGCACGGCGAGGGCCGGCCGGTCCACCCCCGGCAGCCGGCCCAGACGAAGCACCGCGGCGGCCATCCCGGCGCCCGTATGACCCGCGGTGACCACACCGTCGGCCTCGCCGCGCTTGACCAGGTCGACCGCGACGAGGATGGTCGAATCCTTCTTCTCGCGCAGCGCGATGGCGGGGTGTTCGTCCATGCCGATGACCTGGCTGGCGTGGACGATGGAGACGTTGGCCGGCAACTCCCCGGCGATCGCGGCGACGATCTCCCGGTCGCCGACGAGGATCAATCGGTCCTCGGGGTGCGCCCTGGCGTGATCGAGGACGCCCGGGACGACTTCTGTCGGGCCATGGTCGCCGCCCATCGCATCGACCGCGATGCGGACCCCGACACCGGCCGGATGGGTCGGGCGAGGCAGCGGCTCGGTCACCGCGTCAGCGCGCGGCGTCGTCGGCGGCTGGCTTGAGCTGGATGGCGAGACGGCCGTTGTGATAGCCGCAGTTCGGACAGACGTGATGCGGCAGCTTCAGCTCGTGGCAGTGCGAGCACTCCTCGAGCGTCGGCAGGCCGATCGCCTGGTGCGCGCGACGCTCGCCCTGGCGGGCATGCGAGACACGTCGCTTGGGTACACCCATGGGGTTGTGGGCTCCTTCGGATCATCGCGACTGGCGATGCGTTGGCTGGCTGGCGGGTTTGCCGGGATCTCGGGGGAGGTGGCCGACCGACGGCGGAGTGTAGCGCGAATCGGTCCCGGCTGTCAGGCGTCCTCGGTCCTGAACGCGCGCAGCGCCTCCATCCGCGGGTCGATGTCGTCGTCCGGATGATCGTGCGGACCGTCATCCAGGCGCTCGCCGCAGACGACGCACAGGCCGGGGCAATCGGGTCGACAGACGGGCGCGATCGGCACGGCCAGGATGATCGCCTCGTCCACCGGGGTCTCGAGATCCAGCTCGTGATGGTCGGTCAGGCGGAGGACATCGGGTTCGTCGGCCGTGGACAGCGGATTCCCGGTCTTCAGGTCGATGGACGGCAGGTACTCCTCCTCGATCTCGAGCTTGAGCGGCATCGCGAAGGCTCGAAGACACCGGCTGCATTCGGCCCCCAACGCTCCGGTGAGCGTCGCCTCGGCGAGGACGCCCCGGTTGGTTCGCCTCAAGGTGACGACGCCGGCCAGCGGCTCGCCCAGGTCATGCCCGTCGCCCCAGGCGTCCTCGATGGTGTACCTGCGGCTGGCTCCGGGCTCATCGCCGAGCAGGCCGGCGACGTTCCAGACGAACGGCGAGTCGGTCGGCCCGCCCGTCATCTCGGTGCGGTTGACGGCTCTCCGGCCTCGCCTTCCCATTCGGCGTCCGGGTCGACGGCGACCGTCGTTCCCTCGGGTTCGAGCGATGCCCGCCGCTCGTCGAGCAGGGCGATCCCCTTCTTGATGCTCTGGAGCGTCTTGACGACATCGCCCTCCAGGCCGACCAGGACCCCGACCGCGTACTCGTCGGCGCCACGACGGATCTCGTCGGCATCGCGATGGGCCTCGCCGATGATCTCGCGGCTCTGCGCGTCGGCGGCCTGGGTCAGCCCTCGCTCGTCGATGAGGAAGGCCGCCTGCTCCTGCGCCTTGGCGACGATGCGCTCCGCCTCCTCCTGCGCCTTCTCGATGATGCGCTCGCCCTCGGCGTTGATACGTTTCGCGGCCCGGACTTCCTCGGGCACGGCGACGCGCAGCTCATCGATGAGGCCGAGGGCCGCGTTCTGGTCGACCACGACGTTCGTCGTGAGCGGCAGTTTCTTGCCGTTGGCGATGACCGATTCGAGGCGCTCGACGAGGAAGATGATGTCGATCGCAGTGTCCTCCTTGATCAACCGGCGAGGCCCCGGCGGACGCTCGCGATTATGGCACGCGGACCGTCCATCAGGACCTCCCCAGTGCCCGATGGAGGGCCTTCGATGCGGCCGCCGGGACCATCCCGGACACGTCGCCGCCGAATGACGCGATCTCCTTGACCAGGCTCGAACTGACGTAGCCGTTCTCGACCGAGGTCATGAAGAAGACCGTGTCGACATCGGGTGCCAGGACGCGGTTGTTGTGGGCCAGCTGCATCTCGGTCTCGAAATCGCTGATCGCGCGCAGCCCGCGGACGATGGCGGTCGCGTGGCTGACGTGGCAGAAGTCGACGGTCAGGCCGTCGAATGCCTTGACCTCGAGATGGTCGAGGTTCGGACCGACACCGTCGCGCAGGGCCTCGCGGATGACCTCGATCCGGGTCTCGACCGGGAGCAGCGGCGACTTTCGCGGGTTCGCGAGGACCCCGATGATGACGGTGTCGAAGACGGACGTCGCGCGGGCCACGATGTCGAGGTGGCCGTTGGTGATCGGATCGAACGAGCCCGGATAGACCGCGACGGTGTTCATCGATCCTCCTGGCGCCGGTAGAACGTCAGCATCGTCTCGCCGAAGCGGCGGTCGCGTTCGGATGCTAGCAGCCCGATGGTCGTCGGCGGCGGGTCGCGCCAGAAATGCTTGGCCACGACGCGAGCCGCGGGCGCCAGGTACGGGCCGAGCGCCTCGAGCGATGCGGCGAGCAGGGCTGGCTCCGCATACGGCGGATCCACGATGACGATCGCGAATGGCCCGTCGGTCGCGGCGTCCGGACCGTGCAGCCAGCCGAGCGCCTCGGCGCGCACGATCCTCGCGCGGGGGCCACCCAGGTGCGTCGCAGCGAGGTTCGCGGCGATGACCCGGGCGGCCCCGGCATCGCGCTCCACGAAGGTCGCGTGCCCGGCACCGCGCGAGAGTGCCTCGATCCCGGCGGCGCCGGAGCCGGCGAACAGGTCGAGGACGTGCGCGTCGCGCAGGTCGGGCTCGAGGATGGCGAACAGGGTCTGCTTGACCCGGTCCGCCAGCGGCCGCGTGGCGGGGCCCGGTGCCTCGAGCCGGATCCCGCGCGCGAGTCCGGCGATGACCCGGCCCGCGTCAGCCACGCCGCGCCGCCCGGTTGGGCGAGTCCGTCATGTGCCGCTGGCCGGTTCCGCGGCCGCGACCCGCCGGAGCCAGCCCGATTCGAGTTCCGCGGTGAGGGCAGGCCGCGGCGGATCGAGGGCGCCGGTCGCATCGAGTAGAGCCTCGGCGTGTGCGCGCGCCCGCGCGGCGAGCACCCGATGCTCGGCGACCTGGAGCGAGGCCACCCGCAGGCGCGGGAACCCGCTCTGGGCGAGCCCGAGGACGTCGCCCTCTCTGCGCAGTTCGAAGTCCTTCTCCGCGAGTTCGAACCCGTCGTTCGACTCGACCACCGCTCGCAGGCGGGCCATCGCCACGTCGTCGGTCGAGTCCGTGACCAGCACGCAGAACGACGCGACACTCCCGCGTCCGACACGGCCTCGCAGCTGGTGGAGCTGGGCCAGGCCGAACCGGTCGGCTCCCTCGATGACCATCATCGTGGCCGCCGGGACGTCGACCCCGACCTCGACCACGGTCGTCCCAACGAGGACATCGAGCTCACCGTCGCGGAAGCGCGTCATCTCCGCGTCGCGCTCGGCGGGCTTGAGCCGGCCGTGGACCATCCCGACCCGCCAAGGCTGGAGGAGTTGGCCGAGCCGGACCGCCTCGCTCTCGGCGGCGACCGCACCGTCGCCCTCGTCCGCACTCTCATCGATGAGCGGCACGACCACGAACGTCCGGTGGCCGAGCGCCGCCTCTTCGCGAACCTTGCCCCACGTCCCCTCGAGATCGGTCGGGCGCTTGACCCCGGTCTTGACCGTGACCCGCCCGGCGGGCGGCGTCCGCAGGTCGGACACGTCGAGGTCGGCATAGAGGACCTGGCCGAGGGTCCGCGGGATCGGCGTCGCGGTCATCAGCAGGACATGCGGCGATCGGCCGCCTGCCTTGGCCTCCAGCGCGCCGCGCTGGTCCACCCCGAACCGGTGCTGCTCGTCGATCACGACCAGGCCGAGGTTCGCGAACGAGACCGCATCCTGGATGAGCGCGTGCGTCCCCACCACCACGAGCGCCTGTCCGGACGCGATCGATTCCAGCGCCTTCGCCTTCACATCGGCCTTGAGCGAACCGGTCAGCAGGGTGACGCCGATGCCCAGGCCGTCGAGCAGCGCGCCGACCGTGTCGAGATGCTGACGAGCGAGGAGGTCGGTCGGTGCGAGGAGGGCGCCCTGGAACCCGGCGCTGGCGGTGGCGGCCAGCGCGTATGCGGCGACCGCGGTCTTGCCCGAGCCGACATCGCCCTGGAGCAGGCGGAGCATCGGCGTCGGTCGTCCGAGGTCCTCGCCGATCGCGGTCATGGCGAGGGCCTGGTCCACGGTCAGCTCGATGGGCTGCCCCAGCCTCGCGCCGATGGCGTCGACGAGGGCGGCCCGGACGGACGCGTCCGAGCCCGGATCGGGGGCCACCTGGGGCGCCGCATCGCGGACCCGCTGGCGGCGCCGCGCCACCATGCCCAGCTGCAGGGCGAGGAGCTCGTCGAACGCGAGTCGTCGGAGCGCCGCGTCACGGTCGGGAAACGTCTCCGGGTAGTGGGCCTCCTCGATCGCCCGAGCGATGGGCACCAGCGTCTCTTCGACGATGATGTCCGCCGGCAGGTACTCCGGGTAGGCGTAGCCCGACTTGTCGATGGCCTCCCGGATCGTGGATCGCAGCCGGACGGCGGTCAGGCCCGCGGTCAACCGATAGACCGGGACGATGCGGCCCGCGTGGAGGAGCTCCGTATCCTCGGCGACGACCTGGAATTCCGGGTTGTCGAGCGTGAGCTTCCGCCCGAACCGCTTGATCTTGCCCGAGACCACGATCTCCCCGCCGACGAACAGCCGACGCTCGATGAACCGCCGTCCGAACCAGGTGGCATCGATCGTGCCCGTGTCGTCCTCGAGCCGGGCGATCGTCCGCTGGGTCCGACCCCGGAACCCGGGTTCCACTCGGACGTCGCCGACCCGCGCCTGCGCCGAGACGACCGTCCCCTCCTCCACAAGGTAGAGATCGGCCAGCGTTCGCATCTCGCGCAGGTCGTCATATCGCCTGGGCAGGTGGAAGAGCAGGTCGCGGACGGTGTAGAAGTCGAGCTTGATACCGGCCCGGCGCAACGAGGCGGCACCGCTCAGCCCGGACCCGCCCAGCGGGGTCGACAGCAGCTCGACCGGATCGGTCGGGACCGGGACCGGGCTCGTCGCCTTGGCCACGCCTATTCGGCGGAGATCAGGTACCGGTAAAAGGGCTGCCCGCCGTGGCGGACCTCGACCTCCACCCCGGACAGGCTCGCGCCGATCCGGCGCGCCATCGCCTCGGCCTCGGCCAGATCGGCACCATCGCCGTAGAACAGCGTGATCAGCTCGAACCCGGGCTCCAGCGCCGCGACCCCCGCGAGCACGCTCTTGTCGCGGTCGTTGTCGACCGCGACGAGGCCATCGTCCGGCCCAAGCACGATCGTCTGGCCGCGCTTGACCTTCCGACCACCGATGGTCGCGTCGCGGACGGCCTCGGTGACGACCACGGTCTGGATCTCACGGCTGGCCTCGGTCATCGCCCCGGCATTGCCGGGTCCATCCAGGTTCGGATCGAGCGCCAGGAGGGCCGCGAAGCCCTCCGCCGCGTTGCGCGTAGGTACGACCACGACCGAGCGGTCGGTCATCGAGGCGACCTGTCGCGCGGCCAGGACGACGTTCGGGTTGTTCGGCAGGATGATGACCTCGCGAGCATCCATGGCGACGACGGCCTCGAGCAATTCGCCAGTGCTCGGGTTCGCCGACTGGCCGCCCTGGACGACCGCCGCGACGCCGAAATCGCGAAAGATGGCGGCCAACCCGTCGCCGGCGACGACGGCGACGACGCCGAGCGCCAGGGCCTCGGTGGCCACCGCGACGGTCTCGGCGGAGGCAGCCGGTCGTGCGGCGGTGGTCGCCGCGGCGGCGTCGTGCCGTCCACCTCGACCGGCAGTCGACGTGCCCGGCGGGTCGCCGGCGGGCGTCGGGTCGGTGGTGAACGTGGCGGCTCGCGTCTCGCGGACGTCGCGCGCCTGGTTGTCGAGGTTCTCGATGCTGATCGCACTCAGGGTCCCGAGCGACAGGCCGAACCCGACGACGAGGTCCGGGCGTTCGTTATGGACGTGCACCTTGAGCGCCCGTCCATCGCCGGCGACGAGGACCGACTCGCCGATCGACTCGAGGTGGTCGCGGATGGCATCGACATCGAGCGCACCGGACCCGTTCGGCCGGAGGAGGAACATCGTCTCGTAGCCGAACCCCTCATCGGCGTGGGCGACGAGCGTGGACGGCTTGACCCCGGCCCCGGCATGCGACCGTTCGCGCGCCGCGCTCGCCGGCGACTGGCCGACCAGGTGGAGCAGCGCCCCCTGGAACAGGCGGTAGACGCCCTGCCCACCCGAGTCGACTACCCCGGCTTCGCGCAGGATGGCGAGCAGGCTCGGTGTCCGTGCGACCGACTTCTCGGCGGCATCCACGGTCGCCGCGAGGACGGTCTCGATGTCGTTGTCGTGCTCGGCCGCCACGACTGCGGCAGCGGCCGACTCGCGGATGACCGTCAGGATCGTGCCCTCGACCGGCTTGGCGACCGCGCCGTAGGCCGTCTTCGCCCCCTCCGAGAGCGCATGGGCGAGATCGAGCCCGTTGAACCGGCGCTTGCCGCCGAGGCCCTCCGCCATGCCCCGGAAGATCTGGCTCGTGATGACCCCCGAATTGCCGCGCGCACCCATCAGGGCGCCGAAGCTGATCGCCGACGCGATCCGATCGGCCGGCTGCCCGGCACTCCCCTCGGCCTCGTCGAGCGCGGCCCGTACGGTCGCGGCCATGTTGGAGCCCGTGTCGCCGTCCGGCACGGGGTAGACGTTGAGGGCGTTGATCTCGTCGACGTGCGCCTCGAGGTTCTCGACGGCCGCGCGAAACGCCCCGAGCAGCCCGGCGCCATCGCACGAGCGGCGGGTCATCAGGCGACGTCCGTCCCGCTGTCGGCGAGGTCGCGCGGGCCGATCGGGGCCTCGTCGCTGTGGACGATCGACGGTGGAGGTTCGCCCGGCGCGAAGCGCAGCCCATCGACGTGGATCGTCAGCCGCCGGACGTCGCGCTCGAGCGCCCGGTGGATCGCATAGCGGACCGCCGAATCGACCTGGCGGGCGACCTCGGCGATGGGCACGCCGAACGCGATGGTCAGGTCGAGGTCGATGTCGAGGCCATCGCCCAGGTGGACATCGATCCCGGGTTGTCCAAGCCGGAGCCACCCGAGGAGCCGCTCGAGCGGCGTGCCGGAGAAGCCGGTGACGCCGTACGACCCTAGCGTGGCCGTCCGGACGATGTCGACGATGGCGCGGCGGGTGACCACGGATCGGCCTGGCGTCGGTCGGGTTGGCACGCGGGCGACGTCCTCAAGATCGGGTCGGTGGGCAGGCGTCCGAACACGAAGGGTCGGAGGCCTTGTGCTATTCTACCGCTCCGTTCGGGCCCCTCCGGGTCCGCATCCCATCATCACGACCTCCAGAGGACCACGCATGGCCCGCTCCTGCGCGATCTGCGGCAAGGTATCGATGGGCGGCTTCAACCCCCAGTCGTCGGGGATGAACCGCGTTCGAGCCCACCGCCGGATGCAGCCGAATCTCCAGCCGCTCGTCATCGACGTGAAGGGCAGCCCGACCAAGGCGCTCGTCTGCACGCGTTGCCGACGGACTCGTCTCAAGACGGCCCAGTAACGGCCGGCCGTCGGTCCGACGGCCTCACGTTCGCCCGAACCGGTCGCACGACGCGGCCGGTTCTTTCGTGTCCGGCGGTCGATCGCAATTCAACGGACTGCGGAACCGTGCGAGGACTACTGGTCTGGATCGAGGCGCTCGATACGGAGGCCGCGGCCGTCCACCAACCGCCACTCGGCACCCAGCGCCTCGTCCTCGCCGCTCAGGATCGCCTCGATCGCAGCGGCAACCGCCGCGTGAGGGTCCTTTGCGGCAACGGCGGCGGCCCGTAGTCGACGCTCGAGTGCGAGCCGCGCGAGGGCCGGCTCTCCCTCGGCGACCTCGGCGCGGGCTACGGCTTCCGCATCAGCGATCTCGAGCGTTCCCAGGCGGGCGATCAGTCCCTTCGCTCGCCGGCGATCGGCGAACGTCAGGTCACGGAACCAGGCGGGGTCGGGCGGCGGTGCGGGTTCTGGGATCGGCTCGGGGACGCCGTCCGCCGCCGGCGTTGGCGCGGCGCGTTTCGTCGTCTTCAGAGCCTTGCCGACCGGTCGCGCCGCCCGTTGGACCTCGTCGATCCTGTCGGCAAGCGGCGACGTCACCGGTCCCTCCGTCCTGGCCGTGTCGATCGCATCCCGCGCGTCGCCTAGCGACGGATATGGACCGCGAACGAGCGGCAGCCCGAACTCGTTCGTCTGCGTCGTGTCGACGATCACCCAGGTTCCCGACTGGGGCTCGATCTGGAACCGCCCGTCGCGCGTCTCCCACCGTCCGCCACCGAGGCGACGGAGTGCGTCCGGCTTCGCCATCTGGTCAGTATCGACCAAGTGCGTGGCGGTCGCCCCGGTGTCAGCGGAGGTGAACGGATCGTGCTCGAGGGTGGGGCGAGCTCATGACAGGGTCACCGCCGGTGAACGTTTCGCAGTGGAGCGTGGTGCGTTCGGGCCGCCCTTCACCCGTGGTGAACGTTTCGCGTCGCAGGAAGCTCGCGGCACTGCGTCCGTCACGGAGCGTTCGGTGTGGGTGACATCCGAGTCGGATCAGGCGGCTTGAGCCGCCATTCGTTCCCTGTGGGTGACATCCGAGACGGGCGGGGCCGCGCGGCGCGGCGTCGCGCTACCGCTCGGCCGTGTCGAGCCAGATCGTGAACGGGCCGTCGTTGACGAGGGCGACGGCCATCTCCGCCCCGAACCGACCGGTCGCGGCCGTCACGCCAAGGCCCCCGAGCGCCGCGACGAACCGGATGTACAGGCGCTCGGCCAGTTCGGGTGAGGCCGCGGTGGTGAACCCAGGCCGTCGGCCGCGCCGCGTATCGGCATAGAGCGTGAACTGCGACACGACGAGAGCCGCCCCTCCCGTGTCGAGCAGGGACCGGTTCGTCCGACCCTCGTCGTCACGGAAGATGCGCAGCTCCGCGGCCTTGCGCGCCAGGTCGTCCGCCGTCGCCTCGGTGTCGTCCGGACCGACGCCCAGCAGGATCACCAGCCCGTCGTCGATCGCTCCCTCGACGCGACCATCGACCCGGACCGTCGCGCCGGTCGTCCGCTGGAGGAGCGCCCTCACGGGTGGGTCGGTGGCGGGATGACGCCGTGCTCGCGGATGAAGGCCTCGCGCCAGGCGTCCGCCTCACGCCCGTAGTCGGCTCGAGCCTTCGCATGTCGCTCGACCACTGTCGCCTCGACCGTCGCGGGCACCAGCAAGTCGTAGTCGCGGACGCCGTCGGGGTTCATCGCGCCGTCGCCGCGGAGCATCACCACCGGGATCCCGCCGGCTTCGATCTCGTCCATGAGCCCGTGGGCCAGGTGCTTCGGGAGTGAGGTGAACGTCACCATCCGGTCGCGGGCGATGGGCGGGATGCCGTCGTTGAGGTCGTACTGATAGCCCTCGTCCGCGAGCGAGCGGATGAGCCGAACCTCCCGGGCCATGTCGCGCCCCTTGACGAACAGGGCCGATCCGACCACGAGGATATCGACCCCGAGGCCGCCGACGAACTCGGCCGTCTCGCGATTGACGCCACCATCCACGTGGACCTCGCCCCCGAACGACTTGTGGCTGAGGAGGTCCCTGGCGGCGAGGAGTTTCTCCCTCGCCACGTCGCGCATGAACGACTGGCCGCCGAATCCGGGCTCCACGGTCATCACGAGCACGATATCGAGGAGCGCCCGGTATGGCTCGAGCGCCGCGAGGGGTGTCGCCGGCCGGACGGCCAGGCCCGCGGCGCGACCGGCCGCCCGGATCCGTTCCAGCGTCGGGGCGATCTCCTCCCCGATCTCGACATGGAACGTGACCGAGTCGCACCCGGCGTCGAGGTACTCGTCGAGGTACCGACCCGGTTCGCTGATCATCAGGTGCGCATCGAATGGCAGTTCCGTCCGTGGCCGCAGGTGCCGGATGGTCTTCGCCCCGAACGTCAGGTTCGGCACGAAGTGGGCGTCCATGACGTCGAGATGGACGCGGTCCGCGCCGGCTTCCCCAAGCCGTCGCACGGCATTCCCGAGATTCGACAGATCCGCATCCAGGATGCTGCCGGCGATCCGTGCCCGCCCGCCCCCCACGCCTACTCCCCCACTCCGACCGGCACCGGCTCGTGGCTGCGCTCACCGAGCAGGGCGGCCGCACTCTCCGCGACCAGCCGCGCACGTCGACGCGCGACCGCGGGCGCCGGCGGTTCACCGGCCCGCTCCGCCGCCAGTTGGCCGCAGGCCGCCCCGACCTCCTGGCCGCGGTTGCGGCGGATGGTCGTCTCGATACCGGCCGCCCGGAGCGAAGCCGCGAAGGCCTCGATGACCGGCATCGGGCTCGCGGTCCATGGGGTATGGGCGACCGGGTTCATCGGGATGAGGTTGACGTGTGCGTGGTCGCCCCGCAACAACTCGACCATGGCGTCGGCGTCGGCCGCGGTGTCGTTGACGCCGGCGATCATCGTCACCTCGTAACTGATCCGTCGCCCGGTCGACTGCGCGTGGTCGCGCGCCGCGGCCACGACCTCCGCGACGGGCCAGCGCCGGTTCAGCGGCACCAGCACATCGCGAAGCGGGTCGCGCGCGGCGTGGAGCGAGACCGCCAATGTGAACTGCGGCCCGAGAGCGGTCAGGCGCCTGATCCCCGGCACGACACCCGACGTCGAGACCGTGATATGGCGGGCGCCCAACCCGAACCGGCGACGGTCGTTGAGTGCCTCGATGGCAGCGAGGACGCGGTCGAGGTTGAGCAGCGGCTCGCCCATCCCCATGAACACGATGTTCGTCAGGCGGCGGCCATCGGCCGCGAGGCGCCGCGACGCGAACCGGACCTGGTCCACGATCTCCGCGACTTCGAGGTCGCGACCGAACCCGAGCTCTCCGGTGGCGCAGAACGGGCACCCGACCGCGCAGCCCGCCTGGCTCGAGATGCACAGCGTGTGCCGCTCGCGCGACCCGGACCGGGCCGGATAGTGCATCAGGACGGATTCGATGAGGGCACCATCGGACAGCCGATGGAGCGCCTTCTCGGTCAGCCCGCCGTCGGCTTCTCGAACCTCGGTGTCGCTGACCGTGTCGAAGCGGAAGGCCGCCTCGAGGTCGGCACGCAATGCGGCCGGCAGGGTCACCGCATCGGCGAACGTGGCCGCGGAGCCGCCCCAGATCGCATCGCCGATCTGGCGTCCCCGGTAGGCCGGGAGGCCTCGTTCCGCCAGCCATGCTCCGAGGACGTCGAGCGGGATGCCCGACAGGCCGGGTCGATCGACGTGGGTCACGGGTGGATGCTAGCGCAGCCCGGTCAGCCGTCCGGGACGACGCGGCTGCCGACGATCGACGGCCGGCCCCTGACGAAGGCGTCCCACGGCATCCGCCGCCCACCGGCGGGCTGGACCTCGCGCAGCAGCAGCTCGCCATCCGCCGTCGACAGCCCGTCCGGCCCGAACTCGCCAGGCTCCCGATCCGTGGACCGCCCGACATCCGCGGCCCACACCGCCAGCCGGCCGCCATCCGTGTCCACGAACGACCCGGGCCACGGTTGGTAGGCACGCACCTGGCGTTCGAGATCGACCGCGGCACGGGTGGCGTCGAGGCGTCCGTCCTCCCGGTCGAGTGGCCGCGTCACCGTCACGCCGTCGGCCGGTTGCGGTCGGGCGGTGCGTTCCCCGCGCAGCCACGGACCGAGGTTCTCTCGAAGGATCGCCTCGGCCAGCAGCTCCAGCGCCTCTTCGAGCTCCGGCGCGGTCTCCCTCCCGGTGAGCGGCACTCGTTGCTGCGCGACGATCGGTCCCGTGTCGAGCCCCGTGTCCATCCGCATGAGGGTCACGCCCGTCTCGGTGTCACCGGCAAGGATGGTCGCCGGGATGGGGCTCGCTCCGCGGTGGCGCGGGAGGAGCGACGGATGGAGGTTGAGGGCCCCGTGCCGGAGGTCGAGCAGCGGCCCAGGCACCAATTGCCCGTAGTCGGCGAGGACCGCGAGTTCCGGGCGGAGCGCCAGGACGGCCGCGATCGCGTCCGGTGCGCGCAGCTTCGCCGGCGTCAGGACCGGGCCGATGACCAATTCACCGGCGGCCGCGCCGATGTCCGTCGGGGTGAGCTGCTGACGCCGACCGGCGGGCCGGGGTGGTGCAGTGACGACACCGACGAGGTCGATGCCGGGATCGGCGACGAGCCGCCAGAGCGACTCGACTCCGAATGGACCGCTGCCAAGGAAGACGGTGCGCACGGGCGAGCCGCCGGCCCGCACGTCGGTCACGCCAGGGCGCTCGTCGCCTCGCGGATCTCCGCGTCATCCTCGTCGCCGGCCCCGACGGCGACCAACTCGTCCATCGACTCGAGATAGTCGATGTAGAGCTTGCCGTCGAGATGGTCGAGCTCGTGCTGGAGCGCGCGTCCGAGCAGCCCGGACCCGGCGACCTTGATCTTCTTGCCGTGCCGGTCCTGGGCGACCACCCAGACCCGCTCGCGGCGCGTCACGTAGGCGACGTATCCCGGGATCGACAGGCAGCCCTCGAGGTCCCGGTCGTCGCCGGTGGCACGGACGATCCGCGGGTTGACCAGCTCGTGGAGCTGGCTCTCGACCTCGATGACGCATGCCTGGACCGCCTCGCCGAGCTGCGGCGCGGCCAGGCCCACGCCAGGCGCATCGCGCATCGTGTGAGTCAGATCGTCGAGCAACTCGTGGAGGTACCGCCCGAAGCTATCGACAGGCAGGCCCTTGAGCCGGAGACGAGGGTCGCCAAGGAGGACGATGGGTCGGACACTCATCGGCGGAGTATACCGAGCGGCTTCCTCAGGCTGGGCCGGGTCCCTCGGTCGGGGCGCCCCCAGCGTCGGGAGCGGGCCGCGGTGTCGGCGGGATGTCGGTCGGAGCGGCGGGCGTGGTCGTCGCGCTTCCGGTCCCGGCCATCGACGCGCGGAGGTCCGCCGCCCACAGCCGTGACTTCGCCGCCAGCTTGCCGCTCGCCTCGGACGTCACCTCGCCCGCGCGCCTCGCGAACGGCGCCGCCTTGTCGGCCGCGACCGCGGTCAGTTCGGCCGCCCGGGCGGAGAACTCGCGAACGGTGGGCGTGGCGCGTTCGGCCAGGTCGTCGACCGCGTCGCGGAACGATTCGAGGATGTTCGTTGCCGTCGCCGGTGCGTGGCTTCCGGCATCGTCGGCGTGGGGCGCGTCGTGGGAGGTGCCGGCGTCGCCGGTCCAGGTGAACGTCTCGTCGGGCGTCGCCTGGTCGCTGCCGGTGCCTTCGGGGTTGGGCGGGGTGGTCGGCTCGGTCATGATCGCGTGCTCCTCGCTGTGGGTCCACATGGTCGCACGAACCGCGCCTCTGGGCATCCGCCGAAGGTCATGATCAGAGGAGCGATTTGGGGTCGACATCGACCGACCACGGTGCGTCCACGCCGCCCTCGAGGAGCGCCACGGGATCCGAGCCGCGCAGGACGACGTTCCAGCGCCACCGATCCGCCCGGCGCGCGATGTAGGCCGGCGCCGGCCCGACCACGGTGACCGCGAGCTGCCGATCGGTCGCGCGCTCGCGCAGGCGGTCCGCCAGGGCACGGGCCTCGCGCTCGGCCGCCGCCGGATCGGCCAACCCGACGGTCAACTTGACCAGCCGCCCGAACGGCGGCGAACCGAACCGCTCGCGCAGGGCGAGCTCGGCGTCGTAGAACGCGACGCGGTCGCCGCTGGCTGCGGCGACGATGGCCGGGTGATCGGGCTGATAGGTCTGGACGATGGCTCGTCCCGGGCGGTCGCCGCGGCCGGCCCGCCCGATCGCCTGGACGAGGAGCTGATACGTTCGCTCCGCGGCACGCTCGTCGGGCAGGTTCAGGGCGACGTCCGACGAGACGATGCCGACCAGGGTGACCGACGGGATGTCGAGCCCTTTGGCCACAAGGCTCGTCCCGACGAGGACGTCCGTGCGGCCGTCGGCGAACGCATCGACGATCCGCTCCGCCGCCCCGCGGTGCTCGACCACGTCGCGGTCGAGCCGGCCGACCCGCAGGGCCGGGAACCGGTCCTTGACCTCACGTTCGACCCGTTCCGTGCCGCCACCCAGGTAGCGGATGCGGGGCGAACCGCAGGCCGGGCAGCGCGAGGCCAGGGGCGTCGCCCGGCCGCAGTGGTGGCAGCGCAGGGTCGTTCCGGCCTGGTGGTAGACGAGCGGGCGCTCGCAGTCCGGGCACGCCTGGACATGCCCGCAATCGCGGCACAGCACGACCGACGCGGTCCCGCGCCGGTTGAGGACGAGGATGGCCTGCTCGCCATCGCCCGTGTCGAGCGCACCGAGGGCGCCGGCCAGCGAGCGCGACAGGAGACCACGTTCGCCCGCCGCCAGCTCCTCGCGCAGGTCGACGACCTCGACCGTCGGTGCCGTGCCGACCGGGCGGGCAGGCAGGGCGATCCGGTCGTATCGACCCGCACGCGCGTGCCCGATGCTCTCCACCGCGGGTGTCGCCGATCCGAGGACGACGGCGGCGCCGGCGAGGGTCGCAAGCCGAATCGCCATGTCGCGGGCCTGCAATCGCGGCGTCCGATCGCTCTTGTAGGCCGCGTCATGCTCCTCGTCCACGACGATGACGCCGACATCGGCGAGCGGGGCGACGACCGCGAGGCGCGTCCCGACGACGATGTCCACCTCGCCGGCCCGGATCCGGCGCCACTCGTCGGCCCGCTCCCCTTCCCCGAGACCGGAATGGACGAGCGCGACCCGGGCGTCGAGATCGGCCCGCAATCGATCGACGAGCGGCAACGCCAGCGCGATCTCCGGCACGAGCACGAGGCCGGGACGACCGGCCTCCAGCGAGTCGGCGATCGCCTCGACGTAGATGGCGGTCTTCCCACCGCCGGTGACCCCGTCCAGCAGCAGCGGTCTCGGGTCACGGGCCGCGATCGAGACCCGGATCCGATCGACCGCCTCGGCCTGAGCAGGCAACAGGTCACTCGAGGGTGGCCGGCCTCCACGTCGTCCGACGGGCCGCGTCGCGAGGGGCCGGCGCGGGCGCTCGCGAACCTCGGCCTCGGCCAGTCCGCGACGCACGAGCCCGGCGATCGCGCCATTCCCGTGCCGACCGGCGAGGTCCGCCGCCGGGAGTCCCCCGACCGGGGCCGTGGCGAGTTCAATGAGCACTTCGAGTTGCCGTGGGCCGAGCGGACGCCCCGGCGGCAGCCGATCCGCGATTGACGCGGCCACGGCCGCTCGTCCCGCCTCGGTCGGCCGGATCCAGCGCTCGTACCGCGGCCCGGCACCGGCACCCAGGAGCGTCCAGGCGAGGCTGACCCGGCCGGCCGCCTCGAGACCGCGCAGCCGGCGCACGAGACCGACCCGCCCATCCGGTCCGGCCAGGTCGCGCACCGGACGCGGGCCACGCTCCAGCTGCCCGAGGAGATCGACGGCGACCGGATCGTCGGCCGGTCCAGCGGCCCGCGCATCGGCTGCCCCCGCGCCTTCGCCGCCGACGTCCCGCTCACCGCCAGGGGCGAGCTCGGCGACGAGCTCAAGGCGTTCCAGCAGGCCCGGGGGGAGCATCGCGCGCAGGACGAGGGCCGGCGGCGCGAGGTAGTGTTTCGCGATCGCCCGCGCGAGCGCCAGGGTCAGGGCCGGCAGGAGCGGCCCATCGGCTCGAACGCGATCGACGATCGGCTTGAGCGCCGTCGCGGCCGGAGCTACCCCCGCCTCGGCGACGACGATCCCGAGCGCCTGCCGCCGACCGAACTCGACGAGGACCGCCTCACCGGGCTCGAGGTCCGCGAGTGCCGGCGGGACGAGATAGGTGTAGGTCCGGTCGCCGCCGCGACCTGCGGCATCGACGGCGACTTCGACGGCACGCGCCCCGTCGGTCGCCCCGGCGTCGTCGGGGAGCAACCGTTCGATCCGGACGGCGTCCCCTCGGGTCAAGGCGACCGCGAGTAGACCACGACCTGCCGGTCGGGATGACGGCGGTGCTCCTCGTCGATGATGTCGTCGATGCGCTGCGCCGTCCGTTCGACCTGTCCGGTCTCGTTGGTGACGACGTAGTCGTAGTCCTCCTGGCGCGCGAGTTCGATCGCCGCGTTGCGCTGGCGGAGCTCCAGCTCGTCGGCCGTCTCCGTCGCCCGGCTGCGCAATCGCTGGAAGAGATCCTCGAGCGACGGCGGGATGAGGAAGATGAGGAGCGCGCCCGGGATCTTCTCCTTGACCACCTGCGCGCCCTGGACGTCGATCTTGAGGATGACGTCGCGGCCGGCGGCGAGCGCCTCGCGGACCTGGCTGCGCGGCGTGCCGTACCAGTTCTCGTGGACCTCGTTGGCCTCGAGGAACTCACCGGCGGCCCGTTGGGATGCGAACCGTTCGCGGTCGAGGAAGTGGTAGTCGACCCCATCGACCTCGCCGGGTCGCCTGCCTCGCGTCGTGCAGGTCACGACGTAGTGGTACTCCGGCTCGTGCGATCGGCGCTTGAGCGCGTCGATGATCGTGTCCTTGCCGACCCCGCTCGGCCCCGAGATGATGACCAGCATCGCCCCGTCGGACGCATGGATCGCCTCGGGCCGACCCGTCCCGTCCGTCACCGGACGACCTCGCGCAGGCCGTCGAGCACGGTCTCGAGTTCCGGAGGCATCGGCGCCGTCGCTCGGATCAGGTGGCCATCCGACGGTGAGGCGAGTTCCAGCCGCCAGGCATGGAGGAACAGGCGCCCGAGGCCGTCCGGCCCACGACGCGACGTTCCCGTCCCATACACCGGGTCGCCCGCGACCGGATGGCCCATGGCGTCGAGATGGACGCGGATCTGGTGGGTCCGGCCGGTCACCAGGTCCAGCTCGAGGAGCGTCCAGTCGGTGAACCGCTCGCGCACGCGGTAGGCCGTCACCGACGGCCGACCGTCGGGAACGACGGCCATCTTGGTCCGATGCTTGGGGTCTCGACCGATCGGCGCCTCGATCCGCCCGATCGCCGCGGCGACATTGCCCTGGACGAGCGCGAGGTAGGTCTTCTTGATCCGCCGGGCCTTGAGCTGGGCCATCAGTGACGCCTGGGCGGAGTCGCGACGAGCGACCATCAGCAGGCCGCTCGTGTCCCGATCGAGCCGATGGACGATGCCCGGCCGCTCGACGCCGGCGATCCCGCCCCACGTGGAGCCATCGCCATGCGCCAGGAGCGCGTTGACCAGCGTGTCCCCGGCATGTCCGGGCGCCGGATGGACGACCAGCCCGGCCGGCTTGTCGATGATCAGCAGGTCCTCGTCCTCGTAGACGATCCCGAACGCGATGTCCGGGGCCGGTGCGAGATCGAGGGCGATGGGTTCCGGGACGTCGAGACGCAGCTCCGTGCCGGCCCCGACGATGGTGTTGGCGCGGATCGCTTCGCCGGCCGCTGTCAGCCGCCCGTCCGAGATGAGCTTCTGCACGTAGCTGCGGGACAGTCCCGTCGCGTCGGCGACGTACCGGTCGACCCGACCGCTTGGCCCATCCGGCACGCGCAGCAGGCGCACGCCCGGGACCGTGGCCGGGTCAACCATGCGAACGACCATCCACGACCCTGGCGACATTCGGCACGACCGCGACGGCGATGAGCATGACGATTGCGATGCTGATCGCCGCATCGGCCAGGTTGAACGTGTACCAGCGGAAGTCGCCGATCCCGATGTCGACGAAATCGACGACGTAGCCCAGGCGCAGCCGGTCGACCATGTTCCCGAGCGCCCCACCGAGCAGGAAGCCCAGCGCGATCGACAGGTACAGGCTCCTGGGGGACCGGCCGTGGTACGTCACGATCAGCGCGATGACCCCGAGCGACACGAGGCCGAACAGGATCGCCTGGTCGCGGAACAGCCCGAACAGTGCGCCCGAGTTCTGGTTGAACACGAGGCGGATGTAGTCGCCGACGACCTGGACGACCTCGCCGACGGTCACGTTCGCGACGAGCCAGGCCTTCGTGATCTGGTCAAGGACGAGGACGGTCCCCGCGATCCCGAAGAAGACGAGCCAGTGCGCGCCGGCGCCCGTCCCCCCGTCGCTGGCGCCGCTCGAGTCGTCCACGGTCACGGCAGCCTACCCGCCGGCCGCGTGGCGGCGCAACGCGATGACGACCGGGCCACCGTCCAGCTCCACGGTGGCCTCATGGAGCCCGTCCGAAGGGCGGTCGCCACCGGGCAGGTCCGCCAGCGTGTCCGCGGCGACCGCCGGGAGATGTGCAGCGATCGCGTCGCCAAGCGGCCCGATCCAGAGGTCGATCCGGTCGTCAAGCGCGAGGGCGGCTTCCTTGCGCAGGTCCTGGATCGCCCTCGAGAGCTCGCGGGCGTCGCCCTCCGCGACGAGCTCGGGCGTGAGCGCGGTATCGAGCACGACGACGAGGCCGTCGTGATGCGCGACGGCGGTCCCGGGTCGCGGCGTCGCCTGGATCTCGACCTCGTCGGGCGCCAACGTCACGCCCCCGAGCGTCACCGACCCGTCCGCCTCGAAGGTGACGTCGCCGGCCCGGGCCGCCGCCATCACGCCGGGGATGGCCGATCCCAGCCGTTTGCCGATCCTGGGCAGGAGTGGCTTGACGCGCCGTTCGACGAGCGCGGAGTCGTCCTCGATGATCGTCACGGCCTTCACGTTGATCTCGTCGGCGACGAGCTTGAGCAGCTCGTCGTCCACGGCGCGGCCCCGGTCCGGCAGGGCGAGCCAGGCCTGCGCCAGCGGTTGACGCGTCTTGAGGTGGGCCGTGCTGCGCAGGGTTCGGGCCAGCTCGACGGCGTCCTGCGCGACCGCCATCGAGCCTTCGAGCGCGCCGTCGCCGTGGCCCGCCAGCGCCGCGCTCGGCCAACGCGTGAGATGGACGCTGTCCGGGGCATCGGGCGAGACCGCCGTGACCAGGTTCTGGTGCATCGCCTCGGCGAGGAACGGCAGGATCGGCGCGAGCATCGCGCTCGTCGCGACCAGGGCCTCGTGGAGGGTGGCGAAGGCGGCTCGCTGGTCGGCCGGATCGTCGGAACGGGAGAACCGCCGGCGCGACAGCCGCAGGTACCACGTCGAGAGGCCGTCGAGATAGCCCGACAGCGCCCGGGTTGCCGCGACCGCGTCGACGTCACGGAGGGCGGCCTCCACCGCGACGGATGTCCCGGCCGCCCGGGACAGGATCCAGCGATCGAGGACCGGTCGGTCCGCGACCGGTGGCGCCGCCTCGGCCGGCGTCCAGCCGGCGAGTCGGGCGTACGTCACGAAGAAGGCGTACACGTTCCAGAGGACCAGCAACTCGCGTCGCGCCTCGTCCGCCGCGTGCCAGCCGAAGAGGATGTTCTCCTCGGGCCGGGCTTTGGCGAACATCCAGCGCATGACGTCGACCCCCATCCGGTCGGCGGCCTCGTCGAACTCGATGGCATTGCCGGCACTCTTGTGCATCGGGCGGCCGTCCTCGGCGAACAGCGTCGCGTAGCCGAAGATCGTCTTGAAGGGCGGCTCGCAGCGGAGCACCGTCGACATCGCGAGCATCGAATAGAACCAGTTGCGGAACTGGCCGGGAAAGCTCTCGGTGATGAAATCGGCCGGGAACCATTGCTCCCAGTAGTCGCGATCCTCGCGGAAGTGGAGCGTCGAGAACGGCACGATCCCCGCGTCCAGCCAGGGGTTGCCGACGTCCTTGATCCGCTCGACCGGGGCGCCGCAACCGGGACAGGCGATGCGGACCGCGTCCACATACGGCCGATGTGGCGTGTGCCCTTCGAAGGATTCCCAACCCTCGACCGCGCGCTCGTGGAGTTCCTCGCGGCCGCCGATGACCTCGATGGTGCCGCATGCCGCGCAGTCGTAGATCGGAAGCGCCAGCCCCCAGTAGCGCTTCTTGCTGATCATCCAGTCGTGCATGTTGCGCAGCCAGTCGAGCTCCCGTTCGTGCCCGAAATCGGGGATCCAGCGGATCTGGTCGACGACGTCCATGATCTGGTAGCGGAGGCTCGCGTCGACCTGCGCCGGGGTCAGTCGCTCGCGCGGCTCGTCGTAGACCGGTCCCATCGAGATGTACCACTCGTCGACGAGGCGGAACAGCAGCGGCGTCCCGCACCGCCAGCAATGTGGATAGCGGTGCGTGTACGGCGCGAGGTGGTAGAACCGGCCTCGCCGCTCCAGGTCGTCGACGATCCGCTCGGCGACGTTGGCGGCCGCAAGGCCACTCAGCCAGCCGAACCCGTCGAGATACCGGCCGGCCTCATCGATCGGCCCGATGACCGGCAACCCGAGGGTCTTGCCAAGCTGGTAGTCCTCGGCCCCGGCGCCCGGCGCGATATGGACGATCCCCGTCCCTTCGTCCTCGCCCACCTCCGTCCAGGTGACCACGCGATGCCGGTAGGGCATGCGTGGCTCGTCGCGAGTCCCCTTGCCGAACGCGTCGCGGACCGCCGGCAGATCGTCGAATGGCCCGTCGTAGCGCCAACCGGCGAGGTCGGCACCCGCCAGCTCGTCCTCGATCGTGAAGGGGCCCACGACCGCCGTCTTGAGCGTGCCGCGGCCCACCCAGAACGACTCGGTGCCCTGCCGGACGCGCACGTACCGTTGGTCGGGGTGGACCGCCGCGGCGACGTTGGCGGCCAGGGTCCACGGCGTGGTCGTCCACACCAGGAGGGACTCGCCGGGCCGGTCGACCAGCGGGAACCGGACGGTCAGGCCCGGATCCTCGCGATCCTGGTAGCCCTCGTTCATCTCCATCTGGGACAGCCCCGTCCCGCAGCGCGGGCACCACGGCATCGTGTCGTGGCCCTTGTACAGCCAGCCGCGCTGGTGGCACTGCGCGAGGAACCCCCAGATGAGGTCGTTGTTCTCGTTGCTGAAGGTGAAGTAACTGCCCCCGACATCGGGCATACCGAGCCGGCCGACGAGCATCTCGACGGTGTCGGTGATCGGCCCGTCCGGTCCCTCGATCGTGGCCTGCGCGGAGGGATCCGTGCCGAGCAGGTCGCCCAGCCGACGCAGTTCGTCCGGGTCGTTCCAGTCCATCCACAGGCCCAGCCGGATCGACTGCTCGGTCTGGCGAGCGGCGTAGGTCAGGACGCGCTGCTTGCAGAGCGTGACGAACTGGGCGATGCCGAACGTCTCGATGTCGCGCTTCGAGGTGAACCCGAGGTCGCGCTCGACGTTGACCTCTACCCAGAGCCCCTGGCAGTCGAACCCGTTCTGGTACCGCTGGTCCTCGCCGAGCATCGCGTGGAAGCGCTGATAGAGGTCCTTGTACGTGCGGCCCCAGGCGTGGTGGACGCCCATCGGGTTGTTGGCGGTGATGGGGCCGTCGAGGAAGCTCCAACGCGGCCCGTCCGCGTTCTGGGCGCGCAGCCGCTCGAAGGTCCGCCGTTCGCGCCACAGAGCCAGCACGTCGTGCTCCTGCGCGACGAAGTCGGGCTTCGAACTGACGGGTCGGAACATTCGGCCTCAGGACTGGTCGGGCGAGGTCGCGCGGGACGCCGCCTGGGTGCGGACGCCCGAATCGATGGGTCCGAGTATCCTACCCGCGATGAACGAACCGCAGGACGCGCGACCGCGCGCACGGTCGCCGTTCACGGCGGCATTCCTCTCGCTGCTCTTCCCCGGACTCGGCCAGCTGTATGCCGGCGCGCCGGCCCGGGCGCTGGCGTTCGCGGCCGCCCCGATCCTGTTCATCGCCCTCGTCGCGGGGGTCGCCCTGCGGATGGACAAGTTCCAGCTGGTGGGGCTCGCCCTGAACCCGACGGTCCTCGCCTCGGTCTTCGCCATCAACCTCATCCTGCTGCTGTACCGCCTGGTCGCGATCATCGATGCGTACCGTGTCGCGGAGTACATGAATGCCCGCGCGGCCTCGGGCGACGGTCGGCTCGGCAAGGCCCGCCTGCCGCGCAACGCGCTGTCGATCGCGGGACTGCTGGCGATCCTGCTGGTCATGGCCGGCAGCCATGTCGTGGTCGCCCGCTACGACATGCTCGCGAGCAGCCTGCTCGACAGCGACTGCATCTTCATCGGTGGCCAGGCGACGAGCAGCGACTGCGACGTCGATGCGTCCGCCTCGCCCGATGCGTCGTCCGGTGCCTCGACGGACACGAGCGACGAGCCGTCGCTCGAACCGACGGCGGCGCCGACCCCGGAGCCGACGCCCGTCGGGAGCGACGTCCCGGCGGTCTCCATCCCGCCCTGGGACGGCAAGCAGCGCCTCAATGTCCTGCTCATCGGCACCGACCAGCGGCCGAACCAGGGTTCGTACAACACCGACACGCTCATCGTCGTCTCGATCGACCCGGTCACGAAACAGGTCGCGATGTTCAGTCTCCCGCGCGACACGGAGAACGTGCCGGTCCCGCCCGGTCCGGCCCAGCGCCTCTTCGGCACGGTCTATGGGGGCAAGATCAACAGCTGGTTCCAGGCCGTCCGCAACCGCGCCGACCTCTACCCGGGCAACAGCCGGACCCGCGGTTACAACGGTCTCAAGGACATCATCGGCAACCTCTACAACCTCGACATCAAGTACTTCGTCGAGGTCAACTTCGACGGCTTCCGGTCCGTCGTGGATGCGGTCGGGGGCGTGACCATCAACGTCCAGATCCCGGTTTCCGACGATCGCTACCCGGGTGAGCACGGCACCCTCGAGCGCGTCTACATCCCGAGCGGGATCCAGCACATGGATGGCGCGCAGGCGCTTCGGTATGCCCGCTCGCGGCACGGGGCGTCCGACTTCGACCGCGGACAGCGACAGCAGCGAGTCCTGCTGTCCCTGCGTGAGCAGACGGATCCGCAGGCGCTGATCCCGCACCTGCCGGATCTCGTGACGGCGCTCAAGAAGGCGGTCCGCACGGACGTCCCGGTCGATCAGCTGGCGCCGCTCCTCGGACTCGCCTCGCAGGTCGACACGAAGAACATCCGGTCGTACGTGTTCGCGCCGCCGCTGTACGGCAGCGAGTCACCGCCTGGCGCCTCCACGCTACTACATCCACCCCAACGTGGCCAAGATCCGCGCCGCGGTCAAGAACGCGTTCACGACGGACCCGGCCGACGAGGCCCTGCGCGAGAAACTCGCCGAAGAGGCCGCCAACGTCTGGGTCCTCAATGGCACCGGCGACTCCGAGCGCGGGTCGCGGGTCTCGGGCTATCTCGAGTTCTACGGATTGGCCTCGTCGGCACCCCGACAGAAACCGGCAGGTTCGGTCCCGGCCGACACCACGATCGTCGTCTACAACGGCGCCGAGACCGAGCTGCCCTCGACCATCGACTATCTCGAGAAGACGTTCGGGGTGACCGCCACGACCAAGACGGACCCGGCCATCCGGACCGACATCGTCGTCACGATCGGGCGCGGCACGCCCAATCTCCAGGCGCCGATCGGCCCCTGAGCGCCGGCCCTGACGCGGAGCGACGCCGCCGCGTCGTGGGCGCGAGGCCCGCGCGATCCCCCTATTCGATCGCGGTCAGCCAGTGGGCGTATTCCGGCAGGCGGCCCCGGACCGCGTCGAAGTAGCGATCCCGGACGAGTCGGCCGATCGGCCCGACCGACCCCGAGCCCACCGGGCGGTGATCCACCTCGACGACCGGCGACACCTGGACGCCCGTCCCGCACAGGATGACCTCGTCGGCGACATACAGCTCGGAACGGTCGATGGAGCGCGTCTCGGTCGGGATGCCCTCGTTCTTCAGCAGTTCCAGCAGGGCCTTGCGGGTGACGCCCTCGAGCAGGTCGTCGCTGACCGGCGGGGTCAGGGCGACGCCGTCCCGGACGACGAAGATGTTGGCCGCCGATGCCTCGTTGACATGCCCGCCGGCGGTCAGCACGACCGCCTCGTCGAAGCCGTTGAGCTCGGCCTCCGACTTCTGGAAGGCCATGTTCACGTAGCCACCGACGATCTTGCCCCGGGCCGGCAGCGCCTCGTCCGCGTTGCGCCGCCACGACGACGTCATGATCCGGACGCCGGCCTCCGTCTCGATGTAGTTCCCGAACGGGAGGGCGATGATGTACAGCTCGTTGTCGAGGTCGTGCAGGCGCACGCCGATCGCCTTCGTCGACTTGTAGAACGACGGGCGGATGTAGCAGTCCTCGCGGAAGGCGTTGCGGCGGACCGTCTCGATGATCAGCCCGGTCAGCTCATCGACCGAGGGGACATCCTTCATCAGCAGGATCCGGCACGACTGGCGGATGCGCTCGACGTGCTCCCGAAGCTTCAATCCATACAGCTTGCCCTGGTCGTCGTTCCAGTACGCCCGGATGCCCTCGAACGTCGCCGTTCCGTACATGAACGCGTGGGTCATGATGCTGACGTTGGCGTCGCGCATGGGGACCCAGGCGCCCTCGAAGTAGCAGATCAGGTCGTCGAGCGACCCGGAGGCCGGGGCGTGATGGATCGACGGGGCCGAGGTGGTATCGGACTTCTCGGTCAGCATGCGGCGCACTCCTGCGATTCGGTCGGCCGAGTATATCAGCGGGCCCTTCGGGCCTATCCGAACGCCCCGCCGATGGTGCCGAAGACGAGGGTCAGGTAGATGACATAGAAGGCGCCACCGATCAGCAGGCCGCGCCCGTGGAGCGTCCCGCGACGCGCCATCGGGATGAAGATGAAGGCTGACGACAGGAAGGCGATCCCGGCCGACGCGAAGGCGACGTACGACCCCTCGGTCGCGACCCATTCGTTGGATGCGAACAGGAGCGCGACGACCGTCGGGATGGTCGACTGGAAGACCATCGCCCCGGTGATGTTGCCCATCGCGAGCGTGTCCTTGCCCTGGCGCACCCAGATGACCGAGTTGAACTTCTCGGGCAATTCGGTGGCGATCGGAGCGATGACGAGGGCCAACAGTGCGGGATCCACCTTGAGCTGGAACGCCAGGTCGTTGACGGCATCGACGAAGAAGACCGCCCCGATGACGATCAGCCCGAGGGCGGCCAGGACCTGCAGGTTCACGACGCGCAGGCGCGGCGGGGCGCCCGGGTCGACCTGGTGGGCACGGCGGTCGAGCCGATGGAAGCGGAGCGGCGCGAGGTCCTGCGCGTCGACCTCGGGATCCGCTTCGAAGTGGCCCTTGACGTACCAGGCGTAGATGCCGATGAGGACGACCGCGACGATCCACTTGAGCTGGACGGGCTGGAGCGGCAGGAAGGCCGCCCCGATGGCGATGGCGTAGGCCACCGCGAAGTAGCCCATGTCGTGCGCCAGCACGCCCGTGTCGACGCGCATCTCGTCACCGGTGGTCCGTCGACGTGCGGCGATCAGGACGGCCACACCGGTCACGAACATCGCCAGGGTCGAGAGCATGAACGGCGCACCCAGGATCGCGCCGACCCCGACCGCGTGCGCCGACTCACCGGTGGCGAACAGGATGGCGATGATCGGGATGAGGGTCTCGGGCAGGGCCGTCCCGACCGCGGCGAGGACCGACCCGACCGCGCCCTCCGCGAGCTCCAGCTTCCGCCCGAACCACTCGATGCCGTTGGTGAACAGCTCCGCCCCGAGCAGGATGATGAGGAACGCGACGAGGAGGATCGCGACGTCGCCCATCTAGGCGCTCACGATGAGTGCGCTCGCGACCCCGATGGCGATGACCAGCAGGATCGCGATGGAGACTCCGAGCATCAACCGGTCGCCGTCCCGTGCATACGCCACGGCAGCCACGATGACCCGCCCGATCGGCCCCGCGATGACCGCCAACAGCCCGAGCCAAAGGTAGCCGGCCGGATCGAGGGCGAGGAGTTGCGAACCGAGCGCCCGGACGTCCAGGCCCGGGCCACCGGACAACGGCGAGATGCCATCGACGATGAGCAGGACCGAACCGATGGCCAGCAGCCCCACCGCGATGTACGTGATGCCGATCAGCAATCGACCCGCGGTGCGCTCGGCTGCCCGGGTGACCGCGATCTGCGACGCGGTCACTGGAAGGCCCGCAGCAGCATCTGTGACGCCGTGTACAGCAGCACCACGACGAAGAGCAGGCGGAGATATCGCACCTGGACCCGATGCGCAAGACGCGACCCCGCGGTCGCCCCCAGGAACACGCCGATCGCGGTCGGGCCGGCCACGTACGGATCGATCCCGCCGCGGCCGACGTAGATGACCGCGCTGGCCGCCGCGGTGATGCCGATCATCATGTTGCTGGTGGCCGTCGCCACGCGCAGGGGCACACCCATCGACAGGTGCATCAACGGCACCTTGATGATGCCCCCACCGATCCCGAGCAGCGCCGAGACCACGCCCGCGAAGGTCGCACCGACGATCCCGCGACCGAGGTTGCGAACGCGGTAGCCCTCCCCGGACAGGCGGCCGAGGGTCCCGGTCGGCGGCGCCTCGGTCTCGTCGGGCAGGTCGGCCGGATCGGGGATCTCGACGTCGGGTGCGACCCGTCCTGCCCTGAACATGGTGATCGCCGCATAGATCAGCAACCCGGCGAACAGCAGCGACAGCAGCCGTTCGTCGAGCGCGAACGCGACGAGTCCGCCGACGAGGGCCCCGCTCGCCGTGAACAACTCGAGGGTCATGCCCAGGCGCAGGTTCGCCACGTGGCGCTCGAGATACACGCCCGCGGCGGCACTGCTGGTCATGATCACGGAGATCAACGACACCCCGACCGCCTCGCGCAGCGGGAGTCCCAGGCCCAGCGTCAGGAGTGGGACCAGGAGGACGCCGCCGCCAAGACCGAGCAGCGCTCCGAACGCTCCGACGGCGACCCCGCTCGCCAACATCGCCAGCCCGACCAACACGTCAAGCGACGCGCGATCTGGGCGGCTGGCACGATCGCGCGGGCACCGCGAACCGGATCAGGGACGAAGGTGCTGCGGTGCGTACGGGAGCAGGGCAACGTGACGGGCGCGCTTGAGCGCAACGGCCAGCTCGCGCTGGTGTCCCGCACACGTGCCGGTCTTGCGCCGCGGCTCGATCTTGGCCCGCTCGGACAGGTAGCGGCGGAGGCGGTTGACCTCCTTGTAGTCGATCTGGACGGTCTTGTCGGCGCAGAACGCACAGACCTTGCGGCGACGTCGGTCGCGGTAGAAGTCATCTCGTTTCTTGGAACGTACGGCGGGAGGCATGGGTTCGATCTCCTGATCAGAACGGAAGGTCGTCGAGGTCGGTGTCGTCGGCCGGCGGGCGCGAGCCGCCACCGCCACCGCCGCCGCCCACGGGGGCGCCGGACGGGCCGGCGTATCCACCGGAGGCCGGGGCGCCCGTGAAGCCCTCTTCGCCCTCGCGGGGTCGGCGTTCAAGGCTGATGACGTTGTCCGCGGTCACGTCGAGCGACGTCCGCTTCTGGCCATCCTGGCCCTCGAATTCGCGCGTCCGGAAGCGGCCCTCCACGAAGACTCGGTTGCCCTTGCGGAGCTGTTCGGCGGCGCGCTCGGCGCGGTCACCGAAGACGCTGACGCGGAACCAGTCGGTCTCCTCGATCCATTCGCCGGTCTGCTGGTTCTTGGTGCTCTGGTTGACGGCGACGCTGAACTGGGTGACCGGCCGGCCGGTCGGCGTGTAGCGCATCTCCGGGTCGCGCCCGAGGTTGCCGATGATCATGACCTTGCAGAACGCCATGACGTGGCCTCCCTCAGTCGATGGCGGCCGGGGCCGCCTCGCTCTCGGACTCGTCGATGAATTCGGGCAGGTCGTCCTCGTCGTCCTCGTCCAACCCGGAAGTCAGATCGGACACGTCGAGGTCGTCGAGCTCGGCGCCATCGGATCGACCCGCCTTGACCGGGCGGTCGACACGCGTCACGAGGTGACGCAGCACCTCCTCGGTGATGAGCAGGGTGTGCTCCAGCTCGGCGATGGCCTCCGACGGGGCCTCGAACAGGATGATGTGGTACGAGCCCTCACGGTGGCGATCGATCGGGTAGGCGAGCCGACGGCGCCCCCACGGGGCGACTTTGACGATCTGGCCGCCCGCGGCGACGACCTGCCGTGTCGTCCGATCGACGAGGGCCTGGCTCTTGTCGTCCGCGACATCGGGGCGGATGACGAGCATGAGTTCGTAGCGGCGCATACGCGCGACACTCCTTCCAATGGGGATGCCCCGCTGACGGAAGCCCGGCACGGAGCGGAAAGGACAGGCCCCGAGTCTAGCATGAAGCGCCCGTCAGACTCGCCCACGGGTGGCCGTTGTATCCTCAGGGTCGATCCAGTGCGGGCCAGCCAAGACGGCCCTTCAATCGGGAGGCTCCGTGCCCGCCAGTACCATCCTGCTCCTCGAATCCGATCCTGAGGTCGGCGAATCGATCACGCTGATCCTCGTCGGGGCCGGGTACACGGTCACCGAAACGGCCGATCCGGACGAGGCGTTCAGCCTCGCTGCGGAGCAGCAGCTGATCATCCTCGACATCTCGAGCGGACCGCGATCGGCGGTCGAGGTCTGTCGCGAGATCCGGGCCACACCGGCCCTGGCGGGCGTCCCGGTCATGTGCCTCGGTGCCAGCGACGACGTCGAGGAACGGATCGGGTTCCTGGAGGCCGGGGCCGATGACGTCGTGGCCCGCCCCTTCGATGCGCGCGAACTGGAGGCCCGCGTCGAGGCCCTCCTGCTCCGCTTCCAGCGATCGAAGGACCTGGCCCCCCTCATCTCGGCCGATGGCCTGACCCTCGCCAGGTCGCGGCGGATGATCGCGGTCTTCAGTCCGAAGGGCGGCGTCGGGACCACGATGATCGCCACCAACGTCGCGGTGGCCGCGGCGCTCAAGCGACCCGATCGCGTCGTCCTGATCGATCTGGCGCTGCAGTTCGGCGGCGTCGCCACGCAACTCAACATCGAACCGAAGCACACCCTCGCCGACGTCGTCCGTGACGAGAGCGCGCTCCGTGAATCGGAGCTCCTCCGGACGTATGCCTCGCGTCACAGCAGTGGCCTCCACGTCCTGGCCGCCCCACTCGCACCCGAGGCCGCCGAGACGATCACTCCGGAGCACATCGGGAAGATCCTGTCAGCGGCGTTGGACGGGTTCGACATGCTCGTGGTCGACGCCGGGTCGACCCTCGACGAGCGAGCGCTGACCGCGTTCGAGGCGGCGGAGGCCGTCATCCTGCCGGTCAATCCCGAGATCGCCACCCTCAAGGCGGTCCACGCCTTGTTGGACTTCCTGAGCGAAGCGGGCTCGGTCGGCATGAAGGCGTCGTTCGTCCTCAACAACACGTTCGCGCGCGAGATCCTCAAGCTGCGCGACGTCGAGAGCTATCTCGGCACGCGGATGTCGGTCGAACTCCCGTACGATCCGTTCCTTTACCTCAAGGCGGCGAATGAAGGCGTGCCAGTGGTCCTCGGGGCGCCGAAGTCCATCCCGGCCGAGCGGCTGACCAAGCTCAGCACGACCGCGTTTGGCGAGGACGGGTTCAAGTTGCCGCTCGACGCGGACTCCCGCAAGTCCGGCGGCGGGATCTTCCGGCGCCGGCGCTGATCGCCGGCCGCGAGCACTCGGGCCTCCCAGGAGCACTCGCGGCCGGGTCGGTGGGTTCAGGGGCGACGGCCGGGACAGCCGCCGCTGGCGGTCACGGCTTGACGGCTTCCCAGTTCTCGTAGACGCCGTTCGCGTCGCCGGGCGCCTTGTCGTTCTTGAAGAAGTAGAGCGGCAGGCCCTTGTAGGTGACCTGGATCGTCCCGTCGTCACGGGTGATCGTTCCGAGCTTGCCGGTGGCGCCCGTCCCGGCGGCAGGAGCCCCGCCCGCGGGCACGGTCAGTGGCGGCCATGTCGAGGCGCACCCGCCGGTGCAGGCGCTCTTCCCGCTGTCCGCCGTGTCCTTCGTGAAGGTGTAGACCGTCATCCCGTTGCCCGAGGCCACGATGACGGTGCCGAGGCTGCCGACCGTCTTCGCCTCGATGGTGGCGCCACCGGCTGCGGCCGGCGGAGCCGCTGCGGACGCGGCCGCCGAGGGTGCCGCAGGCTGACGCCGGTGCCGACGACGCACCGCTGGAGCTGCAGCCCGCGGCGACGGTGGCGACCAGGGCGAATGCGGCGACGATCAGGGTTCTGGAGCGCATGGTTGTTGGACCTCACTTCGTTCGGATGGTCGGCAACTCTCCATGCCGACACGAGGTCCTACGTCGCGGGTGGGGCGTGCGGTTTCCTCAGGCGCCGACGGCCACCAGCAGGAAGTCGGTCGCGAACGCCACGAGTAGCCCGACCAGCATCGCGACGTTGGCGGCCATCGGCGCCGCGAACTTGCGCGACGTCGAGACCATCTCGTTGAACACGAAGATCAACGCCCCGGCGGCGAGACCAAGGAACACGATCGAGAGCAGCGGGGAGACGAAGGTGTACCCGAACACGCCGCCGAGGAAGGTCGGGCCGCCACCGATGAGGCCGAGGACGGCGAGGAAGGCCCACGTCGGTCGTTCGCCCGTGGTCAGCGGTGCGGCGATCCCGAACCCCTCGGTCGCGTTGTGCAGCGCGAAGCCGACCACGAGGATCAGCGCGAACGCCGTTGCGCCCGTCGCGGCGGACTGCCCGATGGCCAGGCCTTCGGAGAAATTGTGTAGACCGAGCCCGACCGCCGTGCCAAGCGCGATGTCGCGGGTCGAGATTCCGGCCTCGCGTCCCCGCCTGACCCGGCCCATGAACCAGACGAGGCTCAGCAGACCGATCGCCAGGCTCAGCCCCAGGGCGGCCGCGTCGATGGCGAAGTCGCCGGTCGGACCCTCCCCGTGCGTCGCCGCCTCGAGGCTCGCCTCCACCGGTTCGACGGCCTGCGAGAGGATGTCCCAGATCAGGAACAGGATCACGCCCGCGGCACCAGCCGTCAGGATCGCCTGCGTGCGCGCCGACAGGTTCCGCAGCCGGCCGACCGGCAGCCCGAGGAAGATGGTCGCCCCCGCGATGGCCGAGAGCAGGACGGTCTGTTCGAAGGTCACGTGGGCTCCTGGTGGGTGGGATCAGCGCGGAGCCTACGGGCTTGACCCCACCGAAGTCAAGCGCCCTTGCCTTCCGTGCGCAAGGTCGCCTGTCCGACGGACGCGGACGAGCCGTCTCGTCGCTACCCCCGGCGGGCCGGGTCAGGCCGCCGGGACCGACGCTCGCTCGTCTCTGCTGTCCCAGACGGTCCTGAGCGGATCCTGACGGCCCAGTGCGACGAGGGCGATCGCGCCCCCGATCACACCGACGAGACCGCAGAACAGGAAGGCGAACCGCAGTCCGGCGGTGTAGGCGTCGACGTAGGGCTGGATGTCGGCCGTGCCGATGGTCGTCGCAACCTGGCTGAACGACGGTGTCCCGATCGCCACGAGGACGTTGCGGAAGCTTGCGATCGCGGCGGTGGCATCGGCGGCCGGCATCGCCGCGACGACGGACGTGTAGGTCGAGATGGCGACCTGTGCGACGACCGTGCTGACGAATACGATCCCGATCCGTGACCCGACCGAGATCGACGCCTCGTTCAGGGCAGCCGCGGTCGCCGGCAACCCCTGCGGAACGCTCGCGAAGATGATCGCCGTTCGCACCGTCGTGGCCACGACGAACCCGGCGCCGATGAGCAGGCACGGGACGACGAACCCGAGGTAAGACGCCGAGGCGGTCGTCACCGCCGACAGCACGAGGTTCCCGAGACCGACGAAGACCACGCCACCACCCACGAGCCATCGCGGTTGGACTCGTTCGAGCAGGAACCCGGCGACCGGGCCGGCCAGGACCAGGGATGCGAACAGCGGCGCGAGTGCGACCATCGAGAACAACGGTCCGTAGCCGAGCACCAATCGGAAGTACAGCGGCAGGTTCAACATCGCCGCCGTCTGCGAGATCGCGATCACGATGCCGACGAAGATGGCGATCGCGACACGCCGATGGATGATCTCCGTGGCGCGCATGTGGTGGCGGCCTAGGCGCTCGAACCCGACCACGATCGCCGGCCCGCCGAGGATCAATGCCCAGCGGATCGGGTTATCGATGCCACCGGCGGTCCACGTCGCGCCCACCGTGAACGTGATGATGCCGAAGGCCCAGACGGCGACACCGACCACGAGCGGGCGCTCGGCTATCGATGGTCGACGCAACTCCAGGACGCGCGTCGATGCGATCTGGATCGCGACGGCGCAGGCCGCGACGGCCGCCACCTCGGCAGGCCACTGCTGGCCGGGAAAGACCTGCAATAGGATCGGGGCCGCCGCGCCGGCTGCACCGTACGCGCCATAGGCGATACCGATCGCGGTCGCCCGGACCGCGCCGCGGTAACTCGTGGCCACGAGCGCGATCGAGACGGGGATGACGAACGCGGCGCTCGCATGGCCGACGAGTCGTGCGGTGACGAAGATCGGACCCGCCGGGATCAGCAGCGTAACGAGGTTGGCCAGCAACTCGGCCACGAGACCGCCGAGGATGACCGGCCGGGAACGCCGCGAATCGCCGATCGCCCCACCCAGGAGCAGCAGCGCCGCCGAGCTGAGCGAGGCCAGCAGCACGATCGTCTCGAGGTTTGGATTCTCCCTGACGGCGGCCTGGACCGAGGGCAAGGAGGGACTCCAGGCCTGTGGATCCAGCGCGGCGGCGAAGAGCGCGATGGATCCTGCCAGCAGCGCTCCCCGCGCGACCGTGTCCACGAACAGATCCGCGATGAACGACGGGAGCGGCGGCCTCGGCACCGTGCGGATGCTAGCAGCACTCGGATGGCGGCTGGGACTGCCTTGACGCTGGTGCCGGAGCCGAGATTCGAACTCGGACGCCCTTGCGGGCCGCGGAGTTTAAGTCCGCTGCGTCTGCCGTTCCGCCACTCCGGCGTGGCGCAAGCCTAAACGAGTGCGGCGACGCGACGGTAGGCTCTCGCGATGCATCCGCCGAACGACCAGCGCCATGCTGCCGAGGAACGGATCGGGATGGCAGCCGCCGTCGGCGCCGCGATCGTCTACGGCGCGGCCTACCCGGCCACGGCGGTCGCGCTTCGATCGTTCTCACCGATCGCCATCGCCGGGTTGTCGTGCACGCTCGCACTCCTCCTGGTCATCGGCCTGGCCGCTGCCGGGGCCGTGCAACGCCCGGAGGTCGGCGTGCTCACGCGTGGGCGACTCGGACGGCTTGCGGTCCTGGCGGTGCTCGGGGGAGTCGGCTTCATCGTCGTCGTGAACCTCGCGGTCCAGGCGAGCGGCCCGACCATCACCGGCTTCGTGGCGCCGCTGTACGCGATCTTCGCCACGCTGTTCGCCGTCCCGATCCTCGGTGAACGCGTCCGACCTTCGATGTTCGTGGCGTTCGCCCTGGCCCTGGTCGGGACATCGATGCTGGCCGGTGCGGTCCCGACGGGTGTACCGGTGAGCGGCGTCGCGATGGCCCTTGGCGGGGCCGCCATGTTCGGGCTTTACCTCGTCCTGGCACGCCGGTGGGGCGCGCGCCATCGACTCGATGGGACCCTCGTCACCCTGGCCAACCTGCTCTCGCGCGGACCGATCCTCCTCGCGGCTGCGCTCGTCATCCAACCCTCTGGGGTCCTGCCGTCGGAACCCGACCCGGCCGCGGTCGTCGCGCTCCTGACGATCGCGTTCGGTTCGAGTACCGCGGGCAGCCTGCTCGTCCTGGCCTCGGTCAAGCGGGTGCCGTCGGGCCGGACATCCGCGGCGTTGCTGCTGACGCCGGTGGCCTCGGCGGTCATCGCGGCCGTCCTCCTCGGCGAGCGGCTGTCGCCACTCGGGCTCGCCGGAGCGTGTCTCATCCTCGGCGGGATGGCCCTGGCAAGCGGACTGGTGTCGTGGCGACGGGCGGTCCGGGTTGCGGTCGACTGATGCCGCCCGACGCGTCGCCGCCGCGAGATGATCCGCCGATGTCGTTCGACCTCGGTCGTTTCGTCGCCGCACAGGAGCCCGTCTATGCCGGCGCCCTCGAGGAGCTCCGACGTGGTCGCAAGACGGGCCACTGGATCTGGTTCATCCTTCCGCAGATCGCGGGCCTGGGGCAGAGCGAAACGTCGCGCCACTACGCGATCGCATCGCTGGAGGAGGCGCGCGCCTATCTCGACCACCCGGTCCTGGGAGCGCGGCTGCGCGAATGCGCCGGTGCGATGCTCTCGGTCACGGCGCGAAGCGCCGTGGAGATCTTCGGCTCGCTCGACGCCATGAAAGTCCGCTCGTCCATGACGCTGTTCCTGCGCGCCGCGCCGGACGAAGCGATCTTCGCCGAGGTGCTCGCTCGCTACTACGAGTCCGCGCCCGACCCGGCCACGGATGCGCTCCTGCGAGGATGGTGACCTCACGTGGCGCGCCGCACACTGACCACCGACGGAGCCGCCGCCAACGAGACCGAAGCCTCGACGACCGCTACCCGCCAGTTCCGGCGGCCCGTGGCTCGAGCACCACGATCGCCGTGGGTCCGGAGCGCAGCGCCGCCCAGGCGTCGTAGTCGTTGCTGAACTCGCGCCACCGCGCCCAGAGCCGATCGCGTTCCTCGCCTTCCGCGACGCGACCGCGGACCGCGCGGAGCCCGTCCGTCAGCTCGACGACCGAGTCCGGATACGCTTGGAGGTTCAGCCACCATGCGGGCTCTGCATCGGCCCAGCCGTTCATCGCCAACGTCACCAGGTTCGGTCCGTCCTCGTAGTAGCCGACGATCGCCGACTCGTGGCTCGCCCGATCGTCGCCCGAGTGTCCGGAGGCGCATCATCCCGAACTTGTTACCGACCTCGGGAGGCCGGAGGCCGATCCGCCCCCCGCTGAACCGGTAGAGAGCGCGGTGCAGTACCCATGCCGTCCGAACGACCACGCGCGGAGGGAGCGTTGTCGTCCGCTCCCGCTCGGCGGTCATGCCGCACCCGCCGTCGTCGTGGCCGCCATCGGAGACGCCGCCGACGACGACGCGTCCGTGTCGTTCGTGCCGGCGGCAAGCGCGACTACGGCAGAGGGCCTGAAGCCCTTGAAGGTCAGCCACAGGCCGAGCGACAGCTCCCAGAAGAAGATCAGGGGCAGCGCGATCAGTGACAACACCGAAACCTGCTCGTTCACGCCAAGGATCGACAGGCCCGCTGAAACCAGGAACACGGGCGCCCCGATGAGCCCCATGGCAGGGATCGCACGTGGCACGAGACGCGACCGGTACAGCACGTAGCCGAGCAGCAGCGCGTTCAAACCGGGCATGACGCCCGGGCCGACCAGGAAGGTCGCGTCCCGGACCGCGACGAAGCCCTGGCCCACCGCGATCAACGCCGACGCGTCGGTCCCCGCGGCTGCGCCGGCCTGTCGCATCGTGACGACCGCCATCAGGCACACGACGCCGATGACGATGACGGCCCCCTCGAAGATCCTGGTGGCAACGAAGCCGATCGAGGCGGCTTCGCTCTGGCGCCTGATCACCGGGTACAGCGCGACGGCCGTCCCGATGCAGGCCAGGGCGGTGATGAGGTCGAAGAGCGCTCCCAGGAGCACCTGGGAGTCGGCTCCGGGACTGAGGATGTAGGCCGGATCGGTGAGCACAGGTCCGTACAGGAAGACAGCCGGGATCGAGAAGACGAAGGTCATCAGGTACAGGACGCCCCCGGCGAAGGACAGCTTGCGCCATGCGTCAGTGGGGACTCCCGTCGTTCCCGTCATGCGTGCGGGGTGGTTCACGTCGATCTCCTTGTCGTTCGGTGAGCTGGTGGGAATAGCGGTCGCAGGGTGTGGTTCGCTGCTCGGATCTGCGCGCGCGACCGGCGGGTCGGCCTCGGTCTCGTTGACCGAGATCAGCGTCACGCCAAGGTCGCGCAGCTTCTGGAGCTGGCCATGAAGGGCCGCCTGGTCGGCGACCCGTCCGGTGAGGACGGTCGTGCCGTCATTCTCGTGGATCAGGGACATCCCGCCGAGCCATTCGGCCCAGCCTCTGTCGAGGTGTCCCTTCAGGCGGATCGCGTATCGCCTCGCCTCGTGGCGGTCGTCCGGCGATCCGCGGCGCTCGTCCATCTGGCTCCTTCCTCTGTCCCACTGGTCGGCGATGTCGGCGTCTCCGACGGCCGGGGAGACCAAGGTGGACCGGAAGGTGGGGACGGCGCCTCCCCATCGGTGGGGAGAGGGATGGGGATTCTCAGCGGTCGCCGCGCTTGGACAGGAGGCCGAGTTCTTCGCCGCGCCGGACCGCCGCTCGGCGGCTGTTCACACCGAGCTTGGCGTAGATGCTCTTCGTGTGCGTCCGGATGGTGCTCAGCCCGACGACCAGCGCATCTGCGATACCGGGGCCATCAAGGTCGGAGTCGAGAAGCCGAAGCACGTCAAGCTCCCGCTCGGTGAGCGGCTCCAGCAGGAGCTGACGACCGACTGAACGACCATTGCCGCCACCGAACCCACCCAGGAGGCGTCGGACGTACTCCGACGCGATGCCGCGCGCCGCCGCCGCTTCGAGCATCCCGGCCATCGGGGCGCCCTCGGCGACGAACGTTCGGACGTAACCCTCCGGCTCCGCCAGGGTCAGCGCCCGACCGAGCGGATCGAGTCCCACGGTGCTGTGACCGCGGTCGCGCTGGGCAAGGGCCTGCAGGACGAGGATCTCGACGACGCTGCGCCACCGCCCACCCGCTTCCGCGGCGACCAGCAGTCGCTCAAGGAGCGCAACGGCCCCTCGGATCGGCCGAGGATCATGGGTCCTCGTGCCCTGAGCGAGGAGCACCCTGACGAGGGTGATGTGCTCGTACTCGCCCACGTAACTGAGGTCGTCATCGACTGACAGCCCGCGTTCGCGAACCCAGGCTCCGGCGTCGCGCAGACGTCCCTGGGCGGCATGGATCCGAGCCGCTTGCGCCTGGATGGGCCGGATCGGGGGGTAGTACTCGCTCACGAAGACGCGTTCGGCGTCCTGCAGCAAGGCGAGGGCGCCGTCGGCATCTCCATCCGCGGTGCGGAGCTGAGCCACGGCGGCGCGCCACCGGTATGGGTTCTGGGCCAGGCCACCCTGCTCCCCAAGGTCATCGCTCTGCCGAAGCTGATCGGCGGCCGCATCGAGGTCGTTCCACTCCAGGTACAGCTCACTCATCCCCACGTGCAGGTCGCCCGCTCCGCGCAGGACGGCCGTCCCATGGTCGGTCGCCATCCGCAAGCCCTGTTCGTAGGTCCTCATCGCCTCGTGCAGACGACCCTGGGCAACGCGGATCTCGGCCAGCGGTCGGTTGCATCCGATCGCATCGACGGCGTGGCCGGCGCGCTGCAGGGACACCATCGCCTCCGTCCAGAAGCCATGGGCGACCTCGAGATCGCCGCCTCCCCAGTGCGCCAGGCCAAGAAACCCCGCCGCCGCACCGCGCGCGAGAGGATCGTCCTCGCCAGCGAGGTCGAGGGCCCGATGGGCGAACGCCTCCGTACCGTCTCGGTCACCCCGCATCTGTGCCTGGGCCGCTCGATACAGGGCGACGGCGCTCGGCAACCGCCGGAACTCGGCTTGGTCCACCACGACCATCGCCGCGCGCGGAGCCGGCTGCTCCCCACCGGCGTCGGACCCTGCTTCCAGCCATCGCTCGGCCCCTCGCAGAAGCGCCTCGACGTCAGCGAATTCGCCATTGGCCATGAGCGCTCCGACATACCCCACGCTCAGGACCGGCCGAGTCTGGAACAGCTGGTCGGGAAGGCGCTCGAACCAACGCCGCAGCGTGGCATCCTGGCGCGCTTGTCGGAGATCCGGGATCGCCAGCTCGATCATCCCCGCGGCTCGGTCATAGTCCTCTCCCGCGAGAGCGTGGCCGATCGCCTCGGATCGCTCGCCCCGCTGCTCGTACCACCGGCTCGCGCGCCGATGGAGGTCGTGGACGCGGTCCGGCTGCTCGCGCAACAGGCGCGCCCGCAGGACATCCGCGAACAGGTGGTGGTATCGGTACCACTCACGGCGCGCGTCCAGTGGGACCAGGAAGAGGTTCCGCCGCTCGAGGACGTCGAGCGTGGTCCGACCGCCATCCTGTCCCGTGACCGCGTCGCACAGGGCACCGGTGAGCCGATCGAGGATGGACGTCGAGAGCAGGAACCGGCGCACGTCGTCGGGTTGTCGCTGCAGCACCTCCTCGGCGAGGTAGTCGACGACGAAGCGATCGTCTCCAGTGAACCCCGCGATGAAGTCGTCGATATCGTCCCGGCCCTGGATGGACAAGGCGGCCAGCTGGAGCGCCGCGATCCAACCTTCCGTCCGCTCCTGCAGAGCGGCGACCTGGCTCGCCTCAAGGTCCACGCCGACTGCCTGATCGAGATACGCCGCGGCCTCGTCGCGCGTGAAGCGCAGGTCCGCCGCTCGCACCTCCACGAGTTGCCCCTGCGCCCGTAGACGCGCCAGAGGGAACGGAGGATCCACGCGCGTCGTGATCACCATGTGCGCCGACGGCGGCAAGTGCTCCAGCAGGGATGACACCTGGGCCTGGACGTCGCTCGCATCGATCACGTGGAAGTCGTCGAGCACCAACACGAGGTCGGATCCGACCGAGCCAAGTTCGTTGGCGAGGGTCGTCACGACCGTCTCGACCGGCGGCGGATCAGGTCCTTCCACCATCGAGATCGTCTTTCCCGCGGCGGGCACGGCCCGGTGGACCGCGGTAGCAACGCCGTACCAGAAGGCGCCGGACTCGTTGTCGGTCGAGTCGAGGGACACCCAGACAGGGATCAGGTCGTCCGAGGTCGAGGCCGCCAGCCAGTCGGCAAGCAACGTCGTCTTGCCGAACCCGGGCGGGGCGGAGATGAGCGTCACCTTGGCACGCGTCACCCGGCTCAGTCGATCCGACAGCCGGGGCCGGCGCACGAAGGACTCGCGCGGACGAGGGACGTAGAACTTCGTGTCAGGAAGGATGCGGGCCACGCGTCAGGGTATCGCGCACGCGAGCCTACAGCCGCGGGTCGACCGGCTCGCTCTCGAGCGCGAGGACGCCGAAGACGCACTCGTGGACGCGGCGCAGCGGCTCGCCGCGCGACGAAGCGCTCGAGCGCCTCGATGCCGAGGGCGAACTCGCGAAGCGCCAGCCCGCGCTTGCCCGCCAGGCCGCGCTCGCGCAGGCGCTCGAGGTGCTCGGGCAGCGTGTACTCGGGCCCGTAGATGATCCGCAGGTACTCGCGGCCGCGGCACTTGACCGCCGGCTGGACGGGCCGCTTCTGGCCGCGGGGCGGGATGAAGTCGAGCGGCTTGACGACCATGCCCTCGCCGCCGCGTCCGGTCAGCTCCTCCCACCAGGCGACCGCCGCAGCGCCTCGTCGGCCGCGTCGGTCACGTCGACGACGCGGTACGGCGTCGCGAGCAGGAGCGCCTCGTCCTGCGCGGCAGATCGCCGCCAGCGTCTCCATGTGCCAGACGTGGTCGCGATCCGTGTGGCGTCTGCCCCTCGGACGCCAGGAGGTGGAACGGCGCGAGCCGCAGGTCGTCGATCGACGCGACCGGCCAGCAGTAGCGCGAGTAGGCCTCGACGTAGCGCTCGGCCAGGCCCTGGCGGGTCGCGCATCCGGTCGGCGATCGCCGCGGTGTCGACGCCGCGCTCGCCGCTCGCATCGAGCGCCGCCGATGACGGCGGCGAGCGCGGTCCGCGCGGCGACGCCGGTCGGCGCGTACTGCTGGCGGATCAGCTCCTGCGCCTTGGCCGACCAGGGCATCAGCTCGGCGTCGAGCAGCACCCAGTCGGTCGCGAGCTCGTCCCAGGTGCCGGCCGCGTCGATGGCGCGCCGCGACGCGGTCGAGGACCTCGGTCTGCCAGCGGCTCGTCGAAGAACGGCCGGCCGGTGCGCGTGTAGATCGAGCCGGCGCTGCCGTCGGTCACGCCGAACCGCCTCCGCGCCACGTCGGCGTCGCGGCAGACGACGACGACCGCCCGCGAGCCCATGTGCTTCTCCTCGACGACGACCCGCGGGACGCCGTTGGTCCGGTAGTAGGCGAACGCCTCGGCCGGGTGCTCGAGCAGGCCCGGCTCCTGGCTCGTCTCGCTCGGCGACATCGTCGGCGGCAGGTAGATCGAGCCAGCGCGGGTCGACCGCGAAGCGGCTCATCACCTCGAGCGCGGCGGCCGCGTTCTCCTCGCGGATCGTCACCTTGCCGGCGAGGCGCGTCTCGACGAGGCGCTTGCCGATCACGTCGTCGAGGTCGAGCATGTCGTCCTGCTCCTGCTGCGCGGTCAGCCGCGGCGCGTGGTCCTCCGGCGCCAGGAACGGCCGCGCCGGCTCGTAGTAGGTCTGGCGCGCCGGCACCGAGACGAACTCGCGCTCCGGATAGCGCAGCGCGGTGAGCTTGCCGCCGAAGACGCAGCCGGTGTCGACGTCGATCGTGTTGTTGAGCCACTCCGGCTCGGGCACCGGCGTGTGGCCGTAGACGACCATCGCCTTGCCCCGGTAGTCGGCGGCCCAGTTCAGCCGGACCGGCAGGCCGAACTCGTCGGTCTCGCCGGTCGTGTCGCCGTACAGGGCGAACTCGCGCACGGCGCCCGAGCCGCGGCCCTGCATCTCCTCCTTGAGGCCGGCGTGCGCGACGACGAGCTTGCCGTCGTCGAGGACGTAGTGGCTGATCAGCCCGTCGAGCCAGGTCTTGAGCGCCTCGACGAGCGCCGGGCGGTCATCGGCCGGCACGGCCTCGATCTCGGCCAGGCTCTCGCCGAGGCCGTGGGTGATCTGGACGTTCCGGCCCTGCAGCGCGCGCAGCAGCTTCTGCTCGTGGTTGCCCATGACGCGTCAGCCCGGAGCCGGCATCGACCATGTTCCGGACGATCCGCAGCGTGTCGAGGACCCGCGGCCCGCGGTCGACGAGGTCGCCGACGAAGACCGCCTGCCGTCCGTCCGGATGGCGGTAGACCGGGCCGGCGTCGAGCCCGGTGCCCTCGCGTCGCTCCGCGACCTCGTAGCCGAGCGCCGCGAGCAGCTCCTCCAGCTCGTCGGCGCAGCCGTGGACGTCGCCGATGATGTCGAACGGCCCGTGGAGGTCCTTCTGGTTGTTCCAGAGCGGCTGGCGCTCGATCTCGACGCCGTCGACGTCCTCGGGCTTGAGCACCCAGACGTGGCGGAAGCCCTCGCGCCCGAGACCCTTGATCGAGCGCTTGAGGTCCAGCCGCTGGCGGCGCAGGACGTGCGGCCCGAACTGGCGGTCGGGCCGCTCCCGGTTGCGCTCCTCGCAGATCCGCTCCGGGATGTCGAGCACGATCGCGACCGGCAGCACGTGGTACTCGCGCGCGAGCGCGACGAGCGGCTTCCGCGCGTCCTGCTGGACGTTCGTGGCGTCGATGACCGTCAGCCGGCCGGCGGCGAGCCGCTTGCCCGGCGACGAAGTGGAGCGACGTCGAACGCGTCGCCGGTCGCCGACTGGTCGTTCTCGTCGTCGGAGACGAGCCCGCGGAAGAAGTCCGACGACATGATCTCGGTCGGCTTGAAGTGCGCGCGCGCGAACGTCGACTTGCCCGAGCCGGTCGTGCCCGACGAGGACGACGAGCGACAGCTCCGGGAGGTTGATCTTCATCGGCTGAAGACCGCCATCTGGGTCGGCGGCACCGACCTCGGCGTCCTCGGGACCGATCGGCAGGAAGCGCACCGCGTAGCCGAAGCGGTCGCCGACCGCGGCCGGCCCAGGCGGCGAACTCGGCGCGCGTCCACTCGAACCGGTGGTCGCGGTGGCGGAAGCGGCCGGCCGGCAGGGTCTCGAAGCGGACGTTGTACTCGGCGTTCGGCGTGGTCACGACGACGTGCGCCGGGTGGGCGAACTCGAAGACCGCGCGCTCGAGCGCCGGCAGGCGGCCGGGCTCGAGGTGCTCGATGACCTCCATCAGGACCGCGGCGTCGTAGCCCGCCGAGGCGCGCGTCGCGGTACGTGAGCGCGCCCTGCAGCAGCCGGAGCCGCTCTCGCTGGCGCTCGTTCATCCGCTCGAGGCGCAGGCGCCGCGCGGCGATCTCGAGCGACGCGCCGACACGTCGACCCCGACGATCTCGGTGAACGCGTGGTCCTTGACCAGCTCGCTCAGGAGGCGTCCCTCGCCGCAGCCCAGATCGAGGACGCGCTTGGCGCCGCTCGCGCGAAGGGCCGCCATGACCGCGCCGATCCGCTGGTCGTGCAGGCTGATCCGCTCCTCGACGGCGGCTTCCTCGGCGTCTCGCTCGACCTCGCGGGCGTCCGGATCCGTCGTCCTCCTCGGCCACGAGCTGGCGGAGCGCCTCGCGGGTCAGGCTCGCCTGGCGGGCGAGGTAGCGACGCGCGATCAGCTCGCGCTCGGGGTGCGTCGGCAGCCAGCCCTCGCCGCGCTTGAGCAGCTTCTCGATCTCGGGCGCGCTGACCCAGTAGTGCTTCTGGTCGTCGAGGACCGGGATGAGCACGTACAGGTGCGACAGCAGGTCGCGGAGCCGGACGGTCGGCGGAGAGCGTGACCGTCCGATAGGGCGCCTCGCCCCACTCGGGAAACATGGCGTCGAGCGGATAGCCGGCCGACTCGACCGCGTAGCCGAGCGGCTCGAAGAGCTTGCGGACCAGGACGTCGCCGCCCCGCGAGGGCAGGACCGGGATGCCGACCTCGAACGGCAGCGCCTGGTCGGCGAGCTCCTGGCGCTCCTTGCTCCGGCCGTTCATCGCCGTGCCGAACTGGTCCGCGATGGCCACCGACAGGAACGACGACGCGACGTACGGCCGGTCGTTGACGTACGGCTCGAGCGACGGCCCGGGCCGACGCCCGCGGACGAGTCCGACCGGATCGATGTCGAGCAGGAGCGCCGCGGTGCAGCGCTCTGCCGATCGCCTCGGGATAGAAGACGTGCGACGGGCCCGAACGCCAGCGAGCGCGTGTGGACGCGACCCGGGCTCTTGTGCAGCAGGTAGCCGAGGTCGGTGGCGGGCGGCTGGGTCAGCGTGATCGTCAGGAGCATGGGCCGGCGGATTGTCGCACGCGCCCACTAGGAGTGGCCGTTTGCGGCAATTTCGGGACGTTGGGCGTCAAACGACCCGCGCCGCGTCGCCCTCGGCGATCAGGTCGGCAAGCTGGCGGGAGGCAAGATCGGTGCGGGCAGCATCTTTGTACGACACGGAACCCACGTCGTACCACATGAACGGCGTGTGGTGGACTAATCCAAGGTCGTCGAGGGCGGCGCAGATCCCGTAGTAGTCGACCGTGGCGGGGTCCCATCCGAGATCCGCGACAACGTCTCGTGCATCGATGTCGACGACGGACGCGTAGTCGCTGTGCTGGGTCTCTGACCGCCGGAGGGCGGCTTCGAGGAAAGCCGCTTGCTCGGCGTCCAGGTATGGCGCGATCAGGTCTGGATAGATCGTGGAGATGGGGGCGCCGTCTCGGATCTGGCGGGTCGCGGAGGTGAAACGCACGTCATGGCGATCACGATGATCGAGCAGCCCGATTGCATCGAGGTCCTCGACGGCATGCCAGGTTGAGTCCCATCGCCCGCCAATTCCTCCTTCGTCGTCAGCGTCAGGGTCGAAGTCGAGGGCATTGGCGATGTCGTCCACGCCGAGGATCGTCGAGCTGTTCGGGTTCAACCTCGCGAACGTGGTAACGACCTTCTCGACCCATTCCACGTAGTCCACTGGCAGAGACTAGCGCGACGAGGTCGTGCCCCGAGCGGCCCGGAGACGCCGGAGGGTCGGCCACTCGAATCGCGAACTCCCGACCAAACTCCCGACCAAACGAAGACCCGCTGGTCACCCAGCGGGTCGTTTCGTGCTCAGATTGTGGAGGCGACGACCGGATTCGAACCGGTGAATAGAGGTTTTGCAGACCTCCGTGTTGAGCCACTTCACCACGTCGCCAGCACGATGGAGAGTACCCGAGGCGGTCGGGCTCCGCCAGGCACGCCCAGGTTTCCAACCTCTTGACGACGCCATCGGGGACGCCTATCGTCCCGCGAGTCCTCGGAGTCACCGACCAGGCCGGTTGTGGAGGAGAGGGCATGACCTGCTCGCCTCGCGACGTCGTCGACCACCGGGCGTCTTGGCTCGAAACCGACACCCCCTTCCAGCGGTTCCGCGTCGTCGCGTTGATCGTGGCGGTCGTGATCCTCGGCGGATGCAGCGCGGCGGCGTCGTCCGCTCCGGCACCGTCGGCTGTGCCGTCCTCGTCCGCCATCGAGGGGACCGTATCGTCGGCGACGGTGCCGACATCGGCGCCGCGCTCCATCAGCCCCGCGTCCGCCCCGCCACCGTCCGGCCCGACCGTGACACCCAGGCCTGCCTGCCCGAACCCCGAGGGTCAGGCCTGTCTTGGCCTGCTGAAGGCCGGGACATACCAGACGCTGTATTTCGAGCCGTCGATCAGCTACACCGTGCCGGACGGATGGCAGAACTTCGAGGACGAGACGGGCAACTTCCTGCTCGTCGCGCCCGGCTTTGATCTGGCGGGCGTGAACGCCGGCGGCAGCGACTTCATCGGGGTGTATTCCGGTGTCCGTGCGGAGAACCGGAAATGTGCCACCGACGCTGAGGCCGTCTCAGACCAGCCAGGCGTGGACAGCACGGTGACGGCGCTCGCCAAGGAATTCGCGAGCCGGCCCGGCCTCGTAACCACGAAGCCTGCCAAGGCGTCCGTCGGCGGCCTGAACGGCGTGGTCATGGACATCCATCTCGACCCGCATTGGACCGGGACCTGCTTCTATGCGCCGACCGAGGGCGCGCCGATCGTCCAACTCCTTGGCGGGACGGGGACATCGAGCCTCGACCACCCGCTGGTCAAGGACCTGTACATGCGGCTGTACCTGCTCGAGTACAAGGGAGGGGCGCTGGGCATCGAGGTCGACGACTTCGCGAAGGGCGCCCATCTCGACACCTACTCGGCGATCATCGACCAGTTCAACTTCCGATCCTGACCCGCCGGCCCCGTGATTTCTTGGCTGCCCCTCGAGGGTTCGAACCTCGGTTCACGGATTCAAAGTCCGCTGTCCTACCACTAGACGAAGGGGCAGCGGTCCGAGAGGAATGGAGCGGAAGACGGGACTCGAACCCGCGACCCTCACCTTGGCAAGGTGATGCTCTACCAACTGAGCCACTTCCGCTTGAGATCCGCCCACCCGTAGGTGGTGCCGAGAGCCAGGATCGAACTGGCGACACCGCGATTTTCAGTCGCGTGCTCTACCAACTGAGCTATCTCGGCCCGATGGCCAACCAGCCGTCGGCTGCCCGTCGGCGGGTGGAACGATACCACGGGCCTCGCGAGGCCAGCAACGCCGGGCACCGCCTTGCGCGTGCTCAGGCGCGCGTGCTCAGGCGACGCCGACCGCGAGTTCGGACGACTCCTCCTGCCGCCCGGCGGGGAGCAGGAACGCCGCGACGAGTCCGATGACGGCGAACGCCCCGAGGACCACGATCGCGAGACCGTAACCAGCGTTGCCCGTCACGAGCGGCGACAGGATCACGGTCCCGGCGATCGCGACACCCAGCGACGATCCGAGGTTCGAAACACTCCGTGACAGGCCCGAGATCTCACCCTGGTCCGCTTCGCCGAAACTGGACTGGACGACGTTGACCGACGATGTCAGCATCACGCCGACCCCGAGTCCGACGACGAGCAACCCGGGGGCGAGCGCCAGGACGCCGGCGCTTCCCCCGCCCAGCCAGAGCAGGAGAGCCAGGCCCGCGATCGTCGCGATGAACCCGCCCCGGATGAGGATCGGTTGCGAATATCGCTGGGCGAGCCTGCCCGCTGACATCGACGACACGAGGATGCCGATGGTCGCCGGCGTCAGGATCAGTCCGGTCTCGATCGCGTTGTAGCCGCGCACGGTTTGCAGGAAGACGGACACGACGAACGAGAGGCCGAGGAGCACGAGCCACTGGATGCTCTGGGTGACGAGGCCGAGGTTGGAGGTGCGGTTCCGGAACATCCGGATCGGCAGCAGCGGCTCCTTTCCACCCCGCTCCATCGACCGGATATGCCAGAAGAACCAGGCCAGGAGCAGGGCGCCGATGAGCACGAACAGCCAGACCGGCGAGATGCCGCCTTCGGGGATGACGACGATCCCGCCGATGGTGAAGGCCTGGGCGGCGGTGAACCAGCCATACGTGCCAGCCTGCAGGATGCCAACGACGATGAAGAACAATCCGGCCGCAGACAGGATCGCCCCGACGAGGTCGAAGGTGGGCGTCTCACCCTGCCGCTTCGGCTCCACGATCCGCCGGCCGAGGATGACGATCCCCGCCACGACCAGTGCCTGGACGACGAACGACACGCGCCAGCTGGTCGTGGTCGTGATCAGACCTCCGATCAACGGGCCCGCCGCTGCGCCGATGCCGCCCGCCGCGCTGATGGAACCGAACGCCCGCGCCCGCGACGTGACATCGGCGAAGAACAGCGTCGCCAGGATGTAGACCGGCGGAATCAGCAGGGCCGTGCCGATCCCCTGCAGCAGCGAGTAGCCGACGATCAGCAAGCCGATACCCGGCGCCGCCGCTGCGATCAACGCTCCGGTGCCGTACACGATCAGGCCGACCGTGAAGCACGCCTTCCGACCGAAGATGTCCGACAACCGGCTGGCGGGGATCATCAAGGCGGCCATGGTCAGTGTGAACACGGTGATGGCCACCTGGACGCCGCCCACCGTGGTGCCGAGATCCGTGGCGACCTGGCTGATCGCGACGTTCATGCTTGACGCCGCGTAACTGCAGATGAACTGCGCCAGAACCAGCGGCAGCAGCATCGCCTGCGCACTGACGGTCGGGCTCGACGCCGTGGCGTCGACTCGGCTGTCCACCGATCTACTTTCCACCTGCGCTTGCCGCCCCTTCGACCGACCCGAGCGGTGCCTCGCCGGTCAATGCGCGCAGCCGGTTGATCCGATCGAGGATCGGCGGATGCGTGTCCATCAGGCCCGACGACCGAGCCTCGAACTTCTTGATCGGGTTGGTGAAATACATGTGTTGGGTCCCGCGATTGGCGACCTCGAGGACCTCCTGATCCGACGAGATCTTGGCCAATGCGCGTTCCAGCCCATACGGGTTGCGAGTCAGCTCGACCGCCGAGGCGTCGGCCAGGTACTCGCGCTGCCGGCTGACGGCGAGTTGGATGAACCGGCTGATGAGCGGCGCGAGGATGGCCAGGATGATGGCGATGATCGTGACCACGACCTGGGCCCCGTTGCCGCCGCTCTCGCGGTTCGAGCGCCGCCCGACACCGCTCCAGAACGTGAAGCGGAGGAAGAAGTCGGCCAGGATCGCGATGGCGCCGACCATCACGCCGACGATCAGGGAGAAGCGGATGTCGAGGTTGCGCACGTGCGACAGCTCGTGGGCGAGGACACCCTGGAGTTCCTCGCGGTCGAGCTTCTCGAGCAGCCCGGTCGTGATCGCGACAGACGCGTGGGCCGGATCTCGACCCGTGGCGAAGGCGTTTGGCGCGGTGTCGTCGATCGTGTAGACGGTGGGCATCGGCACGTTCGCGGCCACCGCGATCTCGCGCACGACGTTCATCAGCTGCGGGCTCGCGGACTCATCGACCCGTCTCGCGCCACTGACCGCGAGGACGAGCTTGTCGCCCGCGTAGTAGCTCCCGAGCCCCGAGATCCCGCCGATGCCGAGCGCGAGGGCCATCGCCCCGACGCCGCCCGCCGGCGACCCGACGATGGCGTAGCCCACCGTGAACCCGAGCAGCCCGAACAGGATGACGATGAACCCCGCCAGCAGGAATGAGTTGCGGCGGTTCTCCGAGACCTGGTCGTAGAAGGTGGCCACGGTCAGTTCCCGCGGCGCGTGGTCAGCTCAGGCTGAGGTCGACGGTCGGAGTGACCTCCGCCTCGGGCTCGGCGTCGAAGAATTCGCGCTTGGTGAAGCCAAGCATCCCCGCGACCAGAACGGCCGGGAACGTCGCGATCCCGGTGTTGTAGTCGAGCACGGTGGCGTTGTAGTGCTGGCGCGAGAAGGAGATCTGGTTCTCCGTGGTGGTCAGCTGCTCCTGGAGGGCCAGCACGTTCTCGTTGGCCTTCAGTTCCGGATAGTTCTCGACGACCGCGAAGAGCGACCGCAGCGTGCCGGTGAGGGCGTTCTCCGCGGCGGCCTGCTGGGCCGGACCCTGGGCGCCGGCGCTGACCGCGGCCGCTCGGGCGTTCGTGACGTCGGTCAGGACCTTCTGCTCGAACCCCATGTAGCCCTTGACGGCGTTCACGAGGTTCGGGATCAGGTCGTGGCGGCGCTTCAGTTGGACTTCGATCTGGGCGAACGCCTCGTCGACGCGCAGTCGCCGCTGGACCAGGCCGTTGTAGAGGAGGATGAGGAAGACGACCAGGAGGACGACGATCACGAGGCCGATGATCAATGCTGGATTCATGCAACTCCTCCGGACGGATCAACGCTGGTCGAGCGCGTTCCCCTGAGTCTAGCAGCGTCGTGCCCGCCCCCGGAATGCCCCGTTCAGGAACGTCGTCACAGCGGCAGGAGGACGGCGGCGATCGCCACGACGATCCCGATGCCGAGGCTCGCGAACCCGATGCGGCTGGCCCGGGCGCGATCGCGCGACCGCGCGTTGGCGTCGGCCACCTGCTCGGTCTCGCCCACGGGCCCGAAGTTGAAGACGCCCCGAGAGCCAAAGCCGGCACAGAACTTGAACCACGCCTGGAGATAGCCCGACGCTGCGCCGGCGGCGGGGATCCCGACGAGCAGCCGGGTGATCGGCGGTGCGCCGATGACGACGAGACCGACCAGGAGCGCGACGGTCGCGATGAGTCCGGCGTGTCCGGCTCGACGCCGCCGACGGATCTCCTCCGGACCGATGTTGCAGACGCCCGGCTGGTACTCGGTCCCTGTGATCGGCGTGCCTGTGGCGCCGGCCCCCGGTGCACTTGCGCCGAATGCGGCGAACGTCATGGCGTGCTCCTGGTTGCGTGTGCAACGAGGATATCCCTGGACCGCCGAATGGGCGGTCACCGACCCCCGCGGCGATCGGAGGGTCGTGGGCGGTACTGGGTTCGAACCAGTGACTTCCTCGGTGTAAGCGAGGCGCTCTGACCAGCTGAGCTAACCGCCCGCGGACAGCATAACGACGCCGCGCCGGCGACGGTCGTGGAGTCAGCGAGGTGGTGCCCAGGCCGGGACTTGAACCCGGATGAGTTGCCTCATACGCCCCTCAAACGTACGCGTATACCAATTCCGCCACCTGGGCTAGAGGTGTCGCCGCGATCCATGGTCCACGTTCGAGGGCTTGGTACCGAGGAAGGGATTTGAACCCATACGCCCTTGCGGACACTAGCTCCTGAAGCTAGCGCGTCTACCAGTTCCGCCACCTCGGCGTGGACCGTGCGCGACCGCTTACCGGCCCGCAGCGAGGCGCCATGTTAGCACATCCCAAAATCGATCAGCCGGGTCGGAGACTTGGCGGACGACCGGTCCCTGGACACTGTCGCGGACGGCGATCGACTCGTCGGCGAAGACCAGCGGGAGCACGTAGCGACCCTTGGCGAGCTGCTTCTGCAGGGCCGAGTAGGCGGCCACGCGGGTCTCCATCGCCCCGGGTCCGCGAGCCGACACGAGCAGCTTGTCCAATGCCGGGTCCTGGAGCCCGATGATGTTGGAACCACCGGTCCGGGTCTGGCTGGAGGCCATCAGTGGGTAGAGGTCGGGGTCCATCCCGATGTTGACGTCCGCGACGGCGGCGTCGAATTCACCCGTCGCCAGGCGACCGGCCGCGAACTCTCCTGGCGCGAGCGCCCGATGCGTCACGGTCAACCCGATGCGCTTCCAGTCGCCCGCGACGGCGTCGGCGGCGGCGAAGGCGCCCGGGTTCGACGCCTCGTCGGGACTCAGGAGCTCGATCTTGACCGGCGTCTTGCCCTTGGGCAGCCGCCAGCCATCGTCGGCCAGGGTCCAACCGGCCTTCTTGAGAGCGGCGCGTGCCGCCGTCCGGTCGTATCTGACCGGCGGATCCGCCGACGGATCGTAGAGCGCCGATGCCGGCGGGATCGGGCCCGTCGCCGCGCCGGCGCTCATCGCGAACGCGTCGTCGATGAGCGTCGTCCGATCGATCGCGGAGAGGAGCGCCGTGCGCACGGCGGGGTCGGCGAACTCGGGATGATCGGGGCGCAGGTTGAGCAGGACCGCGGTCAGGGTCGACCCCGGGTAGCGAAGGATCCGGCTCCCGGTCAGGGATCCGAGGTTCCGGGTGAGCGCCGGCGACAACCCGGACGCGGCGTCCAGGTCGCCATGCTCGTAGGCCGCGCCGAGTGCCTCCGGATCGTCGAAGAACCGGAATTCGATGCCGGACAGGTACGGGACGGGCCGATCGGGTCGGATGGTCGGCCCGGCCGTCGCGAGCGAATCGGTCTCGAGCGGGGACGGCCCTGCCGACGGTCCGGCGTCCCCGACGAGCGTGACCGCCGGGACGAGCACGGCCTCGGCCGCATCGAGTCGGACCAGGGCGAACGGCCCGGTGCCGACCGGTTGCTGGCCGAACGGGTCGGTTGCGAGTTGTGCCACGGGCACGTTGCCGAGCAGATGGACGGGCGCGATCGGCTGGGTCGCCGCCTGGAGGAACCCGCCCAACGGCGTGGCCAGCGTGAAGATGACGGTCCCGGTCCCCTCGGTCCGCACGTTGACCTCGTTCCACGATCCCGCGGCCGGCCCCGAGTAGCCTGGATCCTGGAGCGTCTGGATGGTGAACGCGACGTCGTCCGCAGTGACGGGTTCGCCGTCCTGCCAGCGGGCGTCGGGGCGCAACTCGAAGGTCCAGACCGATCCCGAATCGTCGACCGACCAGCGTTCCGCCAGGTCGGGCACGATCGTCCCGGATGGGCCGTTGCGGACGAGGCCCGAGAAGAGGAGCGACACGAGGTCGCGGTCCGCCTGCGTGCGGGCCGTCAGTGGGCTCACCGAATCCGGATGCCCGAGGACGCCTTCACGGTACGGGCGGGCCTCGATGGGAGGGAGACCCTGGCTCGGCGTGGCGGACGGCGACGGGGTCGGCAGCAGCGCGGGGACACCGACGAGGCCCGCGATGAACGCGAACATCACGACGAGGGTCCCGACGACGAGCGTGTCGGTACGGGTCATCGAGCTCCGAACGTTGAGTTCGTCGCGGTGGGCCGCCGCGACACCCCGTCAGGCGGCTGCGGGGGCCAGTGCGAACGAAGCGAGGGAGAAGAGCACGAACAGCACGAGCAGGACGATCGTGAACTGCCACAGGCGGCGCTCGACGCCCCGGCGGCTTCGGTACACGGCGGAATCGCCACCGAATGTCCCGGACAGGCCGGTCCCCCGTGCCTGCAACAGGATCGCCACGATGAGCGCGATGCTCACGATGATCTGGCCGATCGCCAGAAGGGGATTCATGGATCAAGCTCCTCGGAACGCTTCGGCGTCGGATGCTATCACAGGAGGCGCGAACGCCCGCTCATCCCGGCCCAGGTCGGGAGCCCGGCGAGCTCGAGGAGGGTGGGCGCGACGTCGGCCAGGACGCCGTCGGCGAGGCGGCGACCGACGACGGCGCGCCCGATCATGACGAGCGGGACCGGGTTGAGTGAGTGTGCCGTGACGGCGTCCCCCTCGGCGTCGCGCAGCTGATCGGCATTGCCGTGGTCGGCGGTGATCGCCAGCACGGCGCCCGGGCCGTCGGTATCCGCGGCCTCGACCGCCTCGATCGCGGCGACGACGCGGGCGAGGCAGGTGTCGATGACCGCGAGGGCCGCCACGGTGGCATCCCACACGCCCGTGTGGCCCACCATGTCCGGGTTGGCGTAGTTCGCGACGATGAAGTCGTAGGTCCTGGAGCCGATCGCCTCGACGAGGGCGTCGGTCACGCTGACGGCGCTCATCGCCGGTTCGAGGTCGTAGGTCGCCACCCGCCGGCTCGGAACGAGCCTGCGATCCTCACCCGGATACGGTGGCTCGACGCCGCCGTTGAAGAAATACGTGACGTGGGCGTACTTCTCGGTCTCGGCGACGTGGAACTGGCGCCAGCCCGCCTCGGAGAACGCCTGGGCGAGCGAGCGCGCCTCCTCGGGCGGGAAGGCGACCTCGACCGGCAGACCCGCCTCGTAGTCGGTCATGGTCATCACGGCGACGCGGTCGGGGGCGGGTCGACCATCGGGCCCGGCGCGATCGAACGCGTCGAACTGGCCATCGGCCAGGGCATGCGTCAGCTGGCGCGCGCGGTCGGCCCGGAAATTGCCGTGGACGACGACATCGCCCGGTCGGACGATACCGTCGGCGCCATCGATGACCGTGGGGGCGACGAATTCGTCGGTCTCACCACGGGCGTATGCGGCCTCGATCGCGGCGGTCGCTGATGACGCGTGCTCGCCGACACCGTGCACGATGGCGTCGTACCCGCGCTCGACCCGATCCCACCGCCCGTCGCGATCCATCGCGAAGTAGCGGCCACCGACGGACGCGATGCGCACGTCGGGGTGGGCTCCGGTGAGCCGTCGCTCGAGATCGGTGACGAAGCCGAGACCGGACGATGGCGGCGTGTCACGGCCGTCGAGCAGGGCGTGGATCCGGACGGATGGGACGCCGGTCCGGGCCGCGAGCTCGACCAGGGCCACCAGGTGCCGGTCGTTGGCATGGACCCCGCCGGGTCCGATGAGGCTGACGATATGCAAGCGGCCATCGGGACGGGCGACACGCCGGCACGCATCGAGCAGCGCGGGACGGGTCGCGAAACTCCCATCGGCGATGGCCGCATCGATGCGCGGCAGGTCCTGGAGGACCGGCCGGCCGGCGCCCAGGTTGAGGTGTCCCACCTCGGAGTTGCCCATCTGGCCGGGTGGCAGGCCAACCGCATCCTCCGACGCGCGCAGGGTCGCGTGCGGCCAGTCGTGGAGCAGTCCGCGCCAGGTCGGCATGGGTGCGGCGGCGATCGCGTCGGCGGCCGGGTCGGTACCGATCCCGAAGCCGTCGAGCACGACCAGGACGATCGGTCGTGGCCGGTCGCGTCGTGGTCCCGGGGATCCGGGCTCCGTTCGCGTCTCCGTCACGCGGCGCCGCGGGCCGCGGCGGTCAATCCGGCCCGCGCGACGATGCCGGCCATCTCGTCCGGCTTGAGCGAAGCGCCGCCGACGAGGGCCCCGTCGATCGTCGGCTCCGCCAGGAACTCGGCGATGTTGGCCGACGTGACGCTGCCGCCGTACAGGACCGGGACGTCGGCCGATGCGTCGCCCCAGCCGAGCCCGTCGAGGACGGTCCGGATCGTGGCTGCCATCGCGGCGGCGTCGCGGCCGCTGGCGTTGCGCCCGGTCCCGATCGCCCAGACCGGTTCGTATGCGATGACCAGTCCGGCCGAACGCAGGCGTTCGGGGTCGTGGTCGGCGAGGGCTCCCTCCAGCTGGCGGTGGACGACCGCCTCCTGGGCGCCGGCCTCGCGCTCGGCAAGTTGCTCGCCGACACACAGGATGGGCCGCAGGCCGGCATCGACGGCTCGCCCGAGCTTCCGTCCGATGAGCTCGTCGGTCTCGGCCGCGTCACGCCGGCGCTCCGAGTGGCCGACGATGACCCAGGTGGCGAGCCCGACCAGCATCGGCGCGGCGACCTCGCCGGTGAAGGCACCCTGCAGCTCGTGGTGGACGTTCTGGGCACCCACGGCGACGCCAGGGTCGTCCTCGGCGAGCGCGTCGCGGACCGCGGCGAGGCACACGAACGGCGGGCAGATGACCCGCACGACCCCGGCCACACGGGTCCGGCCCGCGATCGTGCGCGCCAGGTCGCCGGCATCGGCTGGGATCGTGTGCATCTTCCAATTGGCGGCCACGATGACGTCGCGCATCGCTCGAATCATGCCAGAGCCGGGTGCCTCCGACGGTGGCGTCCGCCCAGGCCCTGCCGCGCCCTCGGGTCGGCCCACCGCGCCGAGTCCGATTCGTCCCCCTCGGCCAGCCGCTCGAGCCGTTCGAGCGCTCGCTGGACGGCCGAGCGGTGGATCTCGAGCCGCTCGGCGAGATCGGCCAGGCTGGCCTCCGGTGTCTCGCGGCGGGCATCGGCGACGAGGCGGACGACGTAGGGCTGGGTCGCCAGCCGCCCGTCGGAATCGAGCGTCGCGATGGCATCGAGCTGACGGCCAGCGGCACTCACCGCCCGCTGGAGGTTGGCCGATTCGGCATTGAGCACCCGGTTGAGCTCGCCGCGGAGCGCACGCGAGACCTGGCGTGCCTCGACTTCGAGCAGGGTCCCGCTCGCGCCGATGCGGCGCAGGAACGTGCCGACCGCCTCGCCGCTCTTCGAGGTCACGACGCCACGGCCGCGCCGGAGCCGCCACGACGCGGGCAGGCCGATGTCGGCGAGGCGTCGGGTCAGGTCGGGTGCGTCGTCCGGACTCGACCACGAACTCGAGATGCGTCCGACCGCCGGCCAGGCTCAGGGACCCGCGGGCGAGGAACCGGCCGCGCAGCCACGCCGCGCGACAGTGTTCGGCGGCGGTCGACCACTCGAACGGGAGGCCCCCACTCCCCTCCCCGAGCCGTCGCAGGCGGATGGTCAGCCGTGCGACGGAGGCTTCCCGGCCGGTGGGCTCGGGCCCGAGTCCGGCGACCTCGGCGGCTCGATCGCACGCCCTCGATGGGTCGATGGCGGCGAGTTCGTCGCGCAGGGCCGTGACGAGGTCCCGCTCTGAGCGCGTCATCTCAGGCGGTCCGCCCCGTGGCCCTGGCCGTGATCCGGCGACGTGAGCCGGATCTCCTGCTCGAGCGCGCGGATCAGCGAGGCGGCCAGGCGGCCAGGATCGTGATGGTGCGGATCCGTCGGGTCGACGACATCGTCGAGGATGAGCCGGGGCGCCGGGATCGAGGTGGGCGGCCAGCGAAGCTTGACCGCCCGGGCGGATCGGTCCGCGGACGCGGCCACGGTGAATTGATTGTTGGCCAGCACGATGTCGACGAGCGCCGGGCTGGTGTGGGCGACGAGGGCATCGAGATGCGCCGCCAGGTCGTAGCCCGCGGTCTCGCCCTCCTGGGTCGCCACGTTGCAGACGAAGACGCGCGGGGCCGACGTTGCGAGGACCGCCTCGCGGATGGCCGGGATGAGCAGGCTCGGGAGCAGGCTGGTGTACAGGCTCCCCGGGCCAAGGACGATCAGTTCGGCCTCGGCGATCGCCGCGAGCGCATCGTCCGACGCGTGCACGTCATCTGGCGTGAGCCAGACACGCTCGATGCCGGAGGTGCGCATGATCCGCGATTGCCCGTCGACGACACCACCGTCCGTCAGCCGGGCATGGAGCGTCAGTGGGATCGGCGAGACCGGCACCACCTGGCCGCGGACCGCGAGGATCCGGTTCATCAGCCGGACGCCATCCTCGAAATCGCCGCCCTCGACCGCCGTCATCGCCGCGATGAGGAGGTTGCCGACGGCGTGACCGGCCAGGCCCGTCGTGTCGCCGGCGACCGGATCGGGGAAGCGGTACTGGAGGACGTCGCTCATGAGCGGCTCGGCATCGGCGAGGGCCGCGATGCAGTTCCGGATGTCGCCGACCGGCGGGATGCCGAGCTCCGCTCGAAGCACGCCCGACGAACCACCGTCGTCGGCGACCGTGACGATCGCGGTCAGATTGCTGGTGTACTCCTTCATCCCGCGCAACAGGGTGGACAGGCCGGTCCCACCGCCGATCGCCACGATCCGCGGGCCGCGGGCGAGGAATCGCTTCTGGTAGATCAGCTCGACGAGCGGCTGATCGGGATCGGTCGTCCGAAGCGGGTCGGTCAGGACGCGGACGAGGCGATAGGCGCCGAACGCCACCAGGGCGACCCCGACGGAACCGGCGATGAGCCCACGAAGCTCATACGGCAGGAACTGCAGCGTGATCACGTCGATGATCGCCTCGGCCGGCCCGGTCGGATCGAGGTCGCGCGTGATCTGGCGCAGGAAATGGGCGAACGCGACGGCGAGCAGGAGCAGGCCCGCGAAGACGACCAGGAGCCAGCGCTTGATCCCGATCCCCGGGGTCAGCCAGCGCCGCAGGTTCATGTGCGATCCAGTTCGCGATGGAACACGGAGACTGGCCCCTGATCACGCTCGCGGAGCCAGGCGGCGACCTCCTCGGCGATCACGATCGACCGGTGGTACCCGCCGGTGCAGCCGATCCCGATCGTCAGGCGGGTCTTGCCCTCGGCGATGTAGGCCGGCACGGTGAAGTCGAGGAACTCCTGGAGGAACGCCAGGAACCGGCCGGCGACCGGCTGACCGAGGACGAACGTCCGGACCTCGTCCGTGAGGCCGGACAGCGGGCGCAGCGCCGCGACGTAGTACGGGTTCTGCATGAACCGGACATCGAACACGAGGTCCGCCTCGAGCGGCACGCCGTACTTGTAGCCGAAGCTGATCAACTGGAACGCCAGCTGGTCCGGGCGGACGTCCGTGGCCAGTTGCGCGAACAGGCGCTCGCGGAGCTGCCGGAGCGACAGGTCGGAGGTGTCCACGACCACGTCCGAGTCCGAGCGCACCGGGTCCAGGATGCGCCGCTCCTCCGCGATCGAGCTGGCGAGGCCGTGCCGGTCGCCCAGCGGGTGGCGGTGGCGGGTCTCGCTGAACCGGCGGATCAGGACGTCGTCGTCGGCTTCGAGGAAGACCACCCGAGGCCGGATCCCGCGACCCTCGAGGGCACCGCGCATGGCCGCGAGCGCGAGCGTGGCATCGCCGGCGCGGACGTCGAGGACGATCGCCACGCGCGCGAACCGTTCACGGTCGGCCGAGACGAGTTCCGCCAGGTCCGGCAGTAATTCGCCCGGCAGGTTGTCGACGACCGTGTAGCCGAGGTCTTCGAAGAGCTTGGCGGCGGCGGTCTTGCCGCCGCCCGACAGGCCGCTGAGGATGACGACCGCCGGGTCGGTCACTGCGTCGGACGAGGGTCGGACCTCGGCCTCGTCGGTCACCGCCCGCTGCGCCTGATGAACAGGACCGTCAGCTCGAACAGGATGTACATCGTGCCGCCGAGGACGATCGGGCTGATGAGGTCGCCGCCGGGCGTCGCGACCGCGGCGAAGACGGAGATGCCGAGGATGATCATCCGTCGCGAGGAGCGTCAGCCGTTGCGAGGTCACGATGCCGACCCTCGACAGGCCCACCAGGAGGATCGGGAACTCCATGATCAGTCCGAAGACGAGGAACAGCGTCGTCACGAAGTCGAAGTACGGGCCGGCCGCCGGCTGCGCGACCAGCACGTCGTCCGTGAAGCTGAACAGGAAGCCGATCGCGTACGGCAGGATGGCATAGGCGATGACCACGCCGATCGTGAAGAAGACCAGCGCGAGCGGGATCCACGGCCGGACCGTCCGCCGCTCCGTGGGTGTCAGCCCCGGGGCCACGAACGCCCACAACTGGTACAGCAGGACCGGCATCGCCAGGATGATCCCGATGACGATCGAGATCTTCATCTGGATGACGAAGGCGTCGCCGATGCCGAGGACCTGCACCTTGTCGCCGGGCAGCGGCTCGATCAGGAAATTGCGGATCGGCACCGCGAAGTAGAAGCCGACGACCGAGCCGATCGCGACCGCCAGGATGCACTTGAAGATCCGGTCCCGCAGCTCGCCGAGATGATCGACGAGCGACATGACCGACTCGTCGCCGGGCGCCGCGGCGGGCGGCGGGAGCGGTTCGGGATCGGGTGTCGAGGGAACCCCGGTGACGCCCGGCTCGAGCAGGGCGTCAGCGTCGGCCATGATCGCTGAGCGGCCGACCGGTCAGCTTGCGACGGTGGTCGAATCGGAGGTGGGCGCCGGCGCGACCGGTGCCGCGGGGGCGGGCTCGACCGCGGGAGCCGATCGACCGGGGGCGCGACGGGAGCCGCATCGACCGGCGGCGCGACAGCCACAGCAGGTGCGGCGGGCGCGGCTGCGACCGGCGCGGCGACGGCGGCTGCGACCGGCGCGGCGGCGGGAGCCGCGGCCGGGAGCGGCGACGTATCGACGTCCACCTTGACCGCGTCCTGGACGTCCGTCGATGCCTTGCGGAACTCGCGGATGCTCTTGCCGAGCGACGCTCCGACCTCTGGCAGCTTGCCCGGCCCGAGGATCAGCAAGGCGATCACGAGGATGATGATGAGCTCTGGGGCTCCGATGTTCGGCAGCATCTCGGTGCTCCTGTCGATGGCGAGATCGTGCAGAGTTCGGTCCTCGGCGAACCGAGGTCGTAGGTCCGTCTTTGCGGCGGCTAGGGTAGCACAGGAAGTCGCGCAGCCCATTCACGGGCGGCTGCCGCCAGGCGCTCTCCGGGGTCCCGGGCCTCGCCCGGTCCCGGTTCGCCGAGCGCCGCCCCGGCGATCCCGCGCGACACATTGACGAGCAGTCCGCGGCCGGGGACATCACCGGCCGGCGGCGCCGTCGCCGGTCCGTCGGCGAGGACCGCCTCGAGCGCGCCGCCCTGGGCCCCGACGCCCGGAACCAGCACGCCCAGACCCGGCGCCACCACGCGGACGGCCCGCAGCTCGGCCGGGGCGGTCGCACCGACGACGAGTCCGACGGTGCCGCCCGGACCCCACATCGCGGCCCGTCGCGCCACCCTGAGGTGGAGCGCTTCGGCTGGAGCCCCGATGGAGGCGTCGGCCTCCACGACCAGGTTCTGGAGCTCGGCGGCACCCGGATTGGAGGTGCGACAGAGCACGTACGCGAAGCGGTCCGCGCGCTCGATGAAGGGCGCGATCGCCTCGGCACCGAGGTACGGGTTGACCGTCACGGCATCGGCACCGAGTCGGTCGAAGATCGCCACCGCCTGACGCGCGACCGTCGTCGAGATATCGCCGCGCTTGCCATCGGCGACGAACGGGAGGTCGGCGGGGAGCCGCGTCCGGATGCGCTCGAGGGCGGCCATCCCGTCCGCCCCGAACGCCTCGAAGAACGCGAGGTTCGGCTTGATCGCGGCCGCGAAGGGCGCGCAGGTATCCGCGATCAGCGCCGCGAACCGCTCACAGCCGTCAAGGTCCGGGGAGTAGCCCTCGGGAAGGGCCGCCGGATCCGGGTCGAGACCGAGGCACAGGACGCTCCCGACCGCGGCCGATCGCGCGGCCAGCCGATCGAGGTAGGCGGCCGTCACGGTGCGGTCGAGCCGCTCGAGCCCGGTGATGCGGTCGCGGAAGGGGTCGGCGTCGGAGGCGGTGCCGGCAGTTCCGAGGCCGGGACGTACCAGTCGGGTCGCGACGCACTGTCGAGGCCGGCGTTCTCGGTCAGGTCGATCGGGTCGGCGATCGTCCAGTTCGGGGCCGCCCCGCCGAGCTTGACCAGCTTGAGGTCGACGACCTGGCCGTCGATGTGGAGGTACGCGATCGAGTCGCCGGTGGGCGACCACGTCGGTGCCCACGACGCGCCGTCGTTGGTGATGCGCGCCAGTTCGCGGCCGCCCGACGCATCGAGGATCACGACGTCGTTGCCGAAGGCGCTGGTCTTGGTCGCGGCGATGTACCTCGCATCGGGCGACCACGATGGCTCGAGATAGCCGGGGCCGGTGAGCGTCGTGGCCCGATGCAGGCGCATGTCCCACCGGAAGATGGCGGGCGCGCCCCGCGCGCCGGAGCGCCCGTTGCGGACGTACAGGAGCGCCAGCCCATCGGGGCGCCAGGCGGGATCCTGATGCCCGAGGGGGGCGATCTCGCTGACGTCGGGCACGCTCGACTTCTTGCTGTTGATGTCGTAGAGCTGCAGGACGACGTCGCTCTTGGTCGGGTCGGGTCGGTCCGACACCATCGCCAGCGTCCTGCCGTCCGGGGAGAGGACCGGCTGTCGGATCCAGGAGAACCACTGATCGCCGTTCTTCCTGACCGCGCCGCTCAGCACGAGTTCGGCGGGAGCGCTGCCGTCGGCCTTGATCCGGGCGATCACGGGGACGGTCATCGCGTAGCGACGGTCGCTGCCCTGCGACGGCCAGATCCCGATGTCGCCCGTCGTCCGGACGAAGTAGACGTACGTCCCGTCAGGCGACCACGACGGCATGGAATCACACGTCTCGGTCGCGGCGTCGGCGCTGCAGGGGACGTTCGTCAGCTGGTGGGCCTCCTTGCCCGTCTGGACCCAGATGTTGCCGTCCTTCGCGTAGACGATCGATCCGGCGAAGGTGATGACCTCGGGCACGATCACCACGTTGGACGGTGTCGCCGTCTTGACGGGTCCGCCCGGCGTGGTGCCGTTGCCGTTGCCATTCGCGGTGCCGTTGCCGTTGCCGGACGAGCCGCCGACGAACGGGATGTTGTTGTTGAGCAGGCTGAGCGTGAGGAACGCGACGATCAGCAGGCCGACGATCGACAGGACGGGCGGCAGCCACGACCCCACGGGACCGATGCCGTACGGGTCGCGGGTGGTCGGCCGGGGCGCCGTGGCACGACTCATGCGAGGCTCCCGGCGAGGACGGGCTCGCGACCCGCAGCCGCCAGGATCGCGGCGGCCTCGGGATGGCTGCCCGAACTGGCGACGTCGCGGATGTCGAGCTGGAGCGATTCGAAGCCACCGAACGTCCGACTCGTCAGGCGCGCGACCACGTCGAGCCGGTCGCCCTCATGCACGGCATCGGCGATGTCCGAGCGCCCGAAGGCGATCCCGTCGAGCACGTCACGCTCGCGTCGCAGGGTGAGCTGCGTGTGGCCACCGGTCGCGGCCCGGACGCGGGTCACGGTCAGCCCGAGGACGGCGACGAGCGGATCGGGATTGCCGGGACCGCACGGTGCGAGACCGGCCAGCTCGCGATACAGGTCGTAGTCGACGCGCTCGCGCCGGCAGGGCGAGGTCGATGGCCACGACGACCCGCGGATCCGCCGGGGCGGTCGTCGCGGCGATGGCGAGGAAGCGCCCGCGGAACGCGTCCCACTGCTCCGCCGGCAACTCGAAGCCCGCCGCTCCGGCATGACCGCCATGGCGGATGAAGAGGTCGGCGCAGCCCTCGAGCGCGGCGGCGAGGTCCATCGACCCATCGCTCCGGCACGACGCCCTGACGACGTCGCCGACGTCGGCTCCCACGACGGCGGGCACGCCCCGCTCCTCGGCCAGGCGTGCGGCGACCAATCCGACGATGCCAACGCCCCACGGGCCGCGGATCACGACGGCACCATCGGCGGGGGCCTCGCCGACCGCGACCCGGGCCTCGGTCAAGGCGGTCTTCAACAGGTCGCGGCGCGCCAGGTTGGCCGCCTCGAGCGCATCGGCATGGACGGCCGCCTCGCCCGGATCGTCGGCCAGCAGGAGCCGGGCCGCCTCGATGGCCTCCCCCACCCGGCCCGCGGCGTTGAGCCGCGGCGCGAGTGCGAAGGACACGGTCTCGAGGTCAACGGCGTCGGGCGCGATCCTCGAACGTTCGAGCAGCGCGGCGATACCGGCGCGCGGCGCCCGGCGCAGGCGGTCCAGACCCAGGCGCACGATCGCCCGGTTCTCGCCGACGACCGGGGCCACATCGGCGACCGTGCCGATCGTCGCGAGGTCGGTCAGGTCGAGGGCGGCGGCCGGGCCACCGGGTTCGTCCGCCAGGAGCAATTGGGCCACCTTGAACGCGACGCCGCTGCCGGCGAGACGGCGGTCCGGGTACGTCGCCTCGGGCCGGTGCGGATTGACCAGCGCGAGCGCGGCGGGCCGGGTGGTCGGGACGCGATGGTGGTCCGTCACGATGACGTCGAGACCGCGCTCGTTGGCCGCGGCGACCTCCGCGACGCTCGTCGAACCGCAATCGACCGTGACGATGACGCTCGCGCCGCACCCGACCGCGGCGTCGATCGCCGCGAGGGACAGCCCGTGGCCCTCCTCGAGCCGGCTCGGGACATACGGTTCGACGGCGAGGCCGAAGCGGCGCAGGGCGAGCGTCAGGATCGCGAGTCCGGTCAGGCCGTCCGCATCGAAGTCGCCGAACACGAGGATCCGCTCGTGCCGGTCGCGCGCCCGGCGCATCCGCTCCAGGAGGAGACCCGCGTCGGGCAGTCGGGCCGGATCGTGCAGCCCATCGAGTGGGTCCCCGAACCAGGCGGTCAGGTCATCCCCGGTGCCCGCGCCGCGGGCCGCCAGGATGGCCGCCAGACGCGTCGAGGTGCCGTGCTCGGCCGCCAGCGTCGCGGCCGAGGCGGTTGGGGTGAAGGCGTTCGGGAAGGCCCAGCGGTAGCGCGGTTCGACCACGTCGTCAGGATGCCACGAGACGCTGCACCACGGATCCATCGCCCGGGTGCGCCATGCGGTTCAGGACGCGGTACGCCGGACGCGCGGGCTTCGGGTCGATGCCACCCGACCGTGGCGGCGGTCGTCCCAGAGATGCCAATCGACCAGCAGCGGCGATGCGACGAAGATCGACGAATACGTCCCGGAGATGATCCCGATGAGCAGCGCCAGGATGAAGTCGCTGATGGCGGATCCACCGAACAGCAGCAGGGCCAGCAGCGTCAGCACCACGGTCAGGCTGGTCATGATCGACCGCCCGAAGGTCTGCAGGATCGAATGATTGACGATGTCGGCGAAGGGCTCACCGATATGCCGGGCCTTGTTCTCGCGGATTCGGTCGAACACGACGATGGTGTCGTGCACGCTGAAGCCGATGATGGTCAACATCGCGGTCACGAACAGCGCGTCGATCTGAACGTGGAAGAACGTGCCGAGGATGGCGAAGAAACCGACGACGACGATGACGTCGTGGAGCAGCGCGATCAACGCGGTGACCCCGAACTTGACATCGCGGAACCGGTAGGTGATCCAGAGCAGGATCCCGATCGAGCCCACGATGATGAGGATGATGGCCTGGCTGATGAGGTCGGAGCTGACGACGGCGCCGACCGTGGTCAGGCTCGCCTGTTCCGCGATCGGGCCCAGGTCGTTCTGGAGCGCCACGACGACCTCGCCCAGCTTGCCCTCTGTCGGGAGCTTCGTGTTGCCACCGGTCCCGGCCCCGGGCGCGCCCGATACGCTCGGCGAGGCACCCGGTGATCCCGACGGCGCCGGCGAGCCGGAGGCCGTGGGTGAACCGGACGGCGTCGGTGACGGGCTCGGGTTGGACGAGGCCGCGGGGCTGGACGAGGCCGCGGGGCTCGCGCTCGGGTCCGTGCTCGCGCTGGTTCCTGCCGACGGTGACCCGCTCGGTGGCGGCAGCGTGACGACCGGGGTCGCCGACGGAGCCGCGTCGCGCAGATCGATCAGGGCGACCGTCTTGACATCGATGAAGCCATTGCTCGTCTTGACCGCGGTCGCCTCGAGACCCTGCTTGGCGAAGACCGCCTCGACCTGGTCAGGCGTGACGTTCGGATCCTGGAACCGGATCGACCAGGTGGTCCCACCCGTGTAGTCGATGGTGAACTGCAGCCCGGCGTCAGAGATCGGCGTCAGGAGGATGAAGAACAGGCCCGGGATGGTGAGGACGAGGGAGAGGAGGTAGAACCAGCGCCGTTTCCCGATGACATCAAACACGCGCGCGCGCCTCGCCTCTGGCCGACGGGCGAACGGCGCCCAGGGCGACGAACTCGTCGCTCCGCAGCCCGTACAGCCCGGGCTTGCGCGCCCACGACTGGCGGACCACCCAGCGCAGGATGGTGCGCGTCACGACGATCGCACTGAACATCGAGACGAGGACGCCGATGATCAGGACGAGGGCGAACCCGCGGATGACCGACGAACCGAAGGCGTACAGGATCGTGGCGGTGATGAGGCTTGACACGTTCGAGTCGAGGATCGAGTTCCAGGCCCGGTTGAACCCGGCCTCGACCGCCGACGGCAGGGCCTTGCCCAGTCGGAGCTCCTCCTTCATCCGTTCGAAGATGAGGATGTTGGCGTCGACCGCCATGCCCACCGAGAGCACGAAGCCCGCCACGCCGGCCAGGGTGAGCGTCACCGGCACCAATCGGAAGATCGCGTACATGATGAGGGTGTAGACGATGAGCGCAAAGCTCGCGACGAGCCCGGTCAACCGGTAGTAGATGATCATGAACGTGATGACCAGGGCGATCCCGATGAAGCCGGCGAGCAGGCTCTGGTCGAGGAACTGGCTGCCGAGGGTGGCGCTGATCGACTCGCTCGAGAGCTCCTTGATCGGGAACGGCAGCGAACCGAACTTCAGGACGGTGACCAGGTTCGCGGCCTCCTTCGGGGGGAAGCCGGCCGTGCCACCGGTGATCTGGCCCGAGCCGTTGGGGATCGAGCCCTGGATCGTGGGCGAGGAGATGACCGTCCCATCGAGGGTGATCGCGAAGAACTGTCCGATGTGGGATGCGGTGTACTCCGCGAACGCCTTGGCTCCATCGCCCTTGAGCACGAAATCGACCGCCGGGCGCCCGGTCTGATCCTGGCCGACGCTCGCCGACTGGACCTGGTCGCCACTGAACAGCGGCGGGTGCAGCGTGAGGTCGAGGACCTGCCCCTGCTGCGCGCCGGTCGTGCCGAGCGGCACGAAGTCGAGTCGTCCGGTCTGACCGACGAGGCGCCGGACCGACTCGGGGTCGGTCACGCCCGGCAACTCCACGACGATCCGGTCGGAGCCCTGGGTCACCACGACGGCCTCCGACACGCCCGTCTGGTTGACCCGTCGCTCGACGATGTCCTTGATGACCGACATGTCGCCGGCGCCCGGTGAGACGCCGTTGACCGGCTGCGCCTGGTACTCGACGCGCAGACCGCCACGCAGGTCGAGGCCGAGTTTCGTCTCGATCAGGCGCGTCCCGTCGGTGCTCGTATTGTCCGGCAGGTGCAGCCCCGGGAAGAAATCGATCGTCAGGGCGAGGATGCCGATGAGGAGGATGAGGATCGGACCGGCTTTACGCATCGAGGCGGGATGTTACACGGAACGTCGGGCCACCGCCCCGAAAGGGGATGGGCGCGACGAGCGTGGGGCGGACGTCTGGAACCGAAGCGGACCGGTCACGGTTCGGCGACCGTCGGTGGCGTCTGGGTGCATCGGGCGGGCGTTCCTTTGGGCGGCGCGACCCACATCGGGGCGATCGGTTCGACCATACGGGGCGCCGGTAGCGATGCGGTGCGCCGAACGATGAAGAAGTCGCTACCGAGCGCCGATCACGCCTCCAGGGTCGCCTTGATCCGGGCGGCCAGCGCGGCGCCGATCCCCGGCACGGCGGCGATCTGCTCGACCGGCGCATCGCGGACTCGCTTGATCGAGCCGAACACCTTGAGCAACTCGCGCTTGCGCTTCGGTCCGACGCCCGGCAGTTCATCGAACGCCGACCGGACATTGCGGCGGGCGCGCAGATCGCGGTGATAGGTGATCGCGAACCGATGCGCCTCGTCGCGGAGCCGCTGGACGAGGTACAACGCGGGTGACGTGACCGGCAGGACGATCGGATCGACCCGGTCGGGCAGGAACAGCTCCTCGCGCTCCTTGGCCAGCCCGGCGAGCGGCAGGTCGTGCAGGCCGAGCTCATCGAGGACGGCCTTGGCGGCACTGACCTGCCCCTTGCCGCCGTCGACGATGACGAGGTCGGGCATCGCCCAACGGCGAGCCTCCTCCACGCCCTCCTCGCCCGTCCGCACGGAACGGAAGCGACGGCGCAGCACCTCCTGGTGGCTGGCGAAGTCGTTCGGACCGGTGACCGTCTTGATCCGGAAGCGGCGGTACTCGCCGGAGCGCGGCTTGCCGTCCTCGAACACGACCATGCTGCCGACCAATTCGCTGCCCTGGAAGTTGCTGATGTCGTAGCACTCGATGCGGAGCGGCGGGCCGGGCAGGCCGAGCGCCTCCGCCAACTCCTCGAGGGCGGCCAGGGTCTTGCCCTGGTCGGCCAGCCAGCGAGCCTGCTCGCGAGCTAGCGTCTCGGCGGCGTTGCGGGTCGCGAGGGCCATCAGTTCACGCTTCTCCCCGCGTTGGGGCACGCGCAGGTGGACCGGACCCCCCCGTCGGTCGGCCAGGAACGCCTCGAGGTCGGCGCCGTCGACGATGGCGGCCGGGACGTAGACCTCGCGCGGGATCGACCCTGCCCGAGCGTAGTACTGCTCAAGGAAGCTGGCGAGGACCTCGTCGTCGGTCGCCTCGCGGACGGCATCGAGCAGGAACACATCGCGGCCGATCAACTTGCCGTCGCGGATGACGAACAGCTGGATGGCCGCCTGGTTGTCCTGGCGGGCGACGCCCACCAGGTCGAGCTCGGTCTTGGCGAAGGCCGCCATCTTCTGGCTCTCCATCGTCCGCTCGATGGCCCGGATCTTGTCCCGCAGCGTCGCCGCCCGCTCGTACTCGGTCCGCTCGGCGGCAGCGGTCATGTCCTTCTCGAGCGCCTTGACCAGGGTCTCCTGACGGCCCTCGAGGAAGAGCTCCACCTGTTCGATGTCGGCTCGGTAATCGGCCTTGGAGATGGCCGTGATGCACGGCCCCTGGCAGCGCTTGATGTGATAGAGCAGGCACGGTCGCTGGAGCGCGCGGACGCCGTCCTTGATGTCGATGGTGCAGGTCCGGAACGGGAACAGCCGGCGCACGAGGTTCATCGATTCGTCGACGCTCGACGCGGACGCGTATGGGCCGAAGTACCGGCTGCCGTCGTTGACCAGCTTGCGCGTCCGCTCGACGCGGGGGAACTCGTCGCCGAGGGTGACCTTGATGTATGGGTAACTCTTGTCGTCCTTGAGCCGGACGTTGAACCGGGGACGGAAGCGCTTGATCAGGTTGGCTTCGAGCAGGAGGGCCTCGGAGACGGAGTCCGTCTGGGTCACCTCGACGTCGACGACTCGGTCGATGACACTCCGGATCCGGTGGATCTCGCCACCCGGAGCCTGTTTCTGCCAATAGGAACGGACCCGGTTGCGCAGGCTCTGCGCCTTGCCGACGTAGACGACGTCCCCGCGGGCGTCCTTCATCAGGTACACGCCGGGCTTGTCGGGCAGCTTGGCCAGGGCGGATTCGAGTTCGGGGGTCACCCCTCGATGCTAGCGCGCGGCGCCGACGAACGCCCGGAAGCCCTCCACCGCGGAGGGGCTTCCATGATCGGCGCTTCGGAGGCCCGTCGGTGCGACGGGCCTCGATGACGGTCGGGCTAGTGGACGCCCCTCGGCTTCTTGGCGTCGAACACCGTCGACAGGTCGTTGACGGCCGCATCGCGCGTGCCGAGCGGCCCGAGGTCGAAGCGGTGCTCGATGGTGGCCAGGATCGAGGTCGTGTCGTGCTCGACGCTGTCGACCACGAACCGGCCCTTTAGGTGCGGTGCGACGATGAGCGTCGGGATGCGCGTGCCGGGCCCCCACACGTCGTGCGGCCCGTCCGAGCCCTGCCGGGCGGCGACACGTGATCCCACTGACCACCGAACTCGTCGTAGGTGACGATGACCATGGTGTCGCGGGCGCACTTGCTGTTCTCGATGGACTTGAGCAGGTCCACGAGATGGTCGCTGCCGTCGGGCTCGCTGGCGTAGCCCGGGATGTTCGTTCTCGGTCCCGAACGGCTTGATGAAGCTGACCGGCTTGAGGTTGGCAGACGTTGGCCGAGGCGTTCGCGAGCTGCGCGAACTCGACCTCGTCCTTCAGATGGGCGGCGCGGTTCGCCTGCCCCTGTGGCGTCGCCGTCGAGAATGCCGCGAAGTAGTTGAATGGCTGATGGTGGTACTGGAAGAGGTTGTCCGGGCAGCGCGGCCACTGGGCCGCCGGTACGCCGGCACGACTGTTCGGGTCGACGTACGGATCCGAGCACCCGGTCGGCGTTGCCGACGGAGCGCTGCCGTTCGTCCAGCCGGGCGCGCCGACGTCGCCGTCCGCGTTCGACCAGCCGCCTGCGTACCAGGCCCAGTCGACCCCTGCGCCGGTCAGCCGGTCGCCGATGGTCGGGGCCGTCTGTGCCGGGAGGAGCGCTCCGAACGTCCCCGACGGGATAGAAGGTGGGCTGCATCGTGTTTACGCCGTAGTTGCCGCAGGCGCAGCTCGTTGAGTGGCGCGCGTCAGCGTCGCCACCTGCGCGCAGGTCGCGGTCAGCTCGCGATCCGGCGGGATCGGCGTTGGTGTGATCGTCGACGTGTAGAGCGGCTCGTTCGACGGCATCCCGTTCGCGTCGAGGACCGGATGACGCGTCTCGTTCGCGCCGCCCGGGGCTCCGCCCGGATCGACCGGCGATGCCGCCGCGATCAGCCACTGGTGGTTGAGGAATGACCCACCGAAGGCGGCCTGGAAGAAGTTGTCGTCGATCGCGTAGTCCGGATGGCCTGGCTCGTGCAGGTACTGGTAGATCGGCAGGGCCTTGGTGTCGTAGACACCCATGGCGAGGCCCATCGCGTCGCTGCCGGTCACGTAGCGGTCCTGCTTGCCGCCGTCGAGCTGGTACTGCTCGTGGTAGAAGCGGTGGACGATGTCACGGGTGCAGCCGCCCAGGGGCCCCGGTGCCGTTGAGCCAGCCGTTGCCGCCCGGGCTGGCGAAGCCGAGCAGCGGGTTCGGCGGACATGTCGTGTCGGTCGCCGCGATGTAGTGATCGATCGTGAACGGCGTATTCGTGAAGTGGCTCGACGAACGCGCCGCCTGGTGTCCCGGGCGTCGAATCGGTGCATGTGGCGTGAGCGGGCTGGCGCCGGAGGTTCGACGTCGTTCTGCTTCAGGCAGGCGTAGGGGTTGCCTGCCTGGTTGACCTGCGGTCGTGTGCGCGGCGTCGGCGTTCGCCAGGCCGTTCACGCCCTCCCAGCCGCCGTACAGGTTGTCGAAGCTGTGGTTCTCCTCGTAGATGACGACGATGTGGTTGATCTTGTCGAGGTCCTTCGGATTCGCCGGAGACGAGACGAAGAATTCGGCCAGCGCCCCGGTCCTGTCGAGCAGGTCGTTCGCCTGCTTGATCCAACTCTTGGCCTGCTTCTCGTCGATGGCCTTGTTGCGGAACTCGGCGTCCCACAAGGCAGCCCGGATCTGTGCCGCGAGCGCGTCCCGTTGCGCTCCCAGGCTCGCCAGGATCCGTCTCGGTGTCGGTGTACGTGGTGTCGCCCGCGGTGGCGCTCGCCAGCGCGCCTGTCGAGGCCGTCAGGGTGTCCATCGAGAACTGACCGAATGACGCCATGATCTGCTTGTACGCGGCACCGAGGTCCTCCAGCGTCGACTGGTGTGTCCGGAGCGACTTCGGCAGGACGCCATCTTTGAGGATCTCGGTCAGGACCCGGCCATCGGACACATACGAGTCCTTCAGGCCGACCAGTTCGAGCATCGTCGGGCGGATGTCGGTGTGGTCCGACCAGAGCCGGGTCCCCGGCTGCATCCGCTGGACCCCGGGTCCGACGATCCCCACCCAGGTGGTCGCCACCTCGGGCTGGACGCCGCCGTGGTTCCACGCGAACGTCTGGTTCGGTGGCGTCGTATTGGGCAGGAACACGCAGTTGGACAGGTCGTTGTTCGTGCATGGTGTCGTCGATGACGCGTTGAGGAAGTAGTCGCCCTGCGCGAACGGCGTGAACGTCGGCGTCCGCGCCGGGTCGGCGGTGACCATGTGGAGGAGCTTCTCCTCCACGGGATCGGCCATGGCGATGAAGAGCTTCTGCTGTTGCCCCGAGAGCGGGTTGGTCACCCGCATGTCCGACATCGCTTTCTCGAGGTCGCGTGCAGTCGCTGAATCCCTGGCCGGGTTTCCGGTGATGTACACGTTCGGTGCCATATCCGAGTGGACGCTGAAGTTGGTCGTAGCGGAGGTCCCGTGGCTCGCGTTGTAGGTCGCGACGAGCCGCTTGAGGTCGCCGTTGACTTCGGTCACATGGCCGTTGGCATAGGTGCACGGTGTCGTGACCCCGTCGCAGGGCGCGTCGGGGGCGGTCCCGGCGAAGTGGTCACCCTCCTCGACGGTGAACAAGAACAAGGTGTTGTCCTTGGTGATGCCGTCGTGCTTGAGCCGGGTGAAGAAGTCGCCGAACGCCTTGTCATAGTCACGGAGCTGCTGGACGTAACCTGCTTCGCCCGGCCCGAAGGCGACATGCGTATTGCCGGAGACGCCGTGGAAGTCGTGCGCGTCGGAGATGTAGGCGAACGTCACGGGGACACCGTGCTCCTGCATCTGCGCGACCTCGCCGAGGGTGTTCTTGGCGAGCATGCCGTCAAAGCCAGGGAAGCCCGGCTGGCCGAACGGATCGGTGATCGGCGAGCCATTCGTGTCGTTGACGGACGGGGAGCCGCCGTTGATCGCGGGGTTGACGTACTTCGCCCCGAAGAGGCCCTGGAAGCCCGAGTACCCGCCCGCCTCGTCCGGCAGATGATCGGCCCTGGCATTCGGATCCCCTGTGCAGACGCCGTCGGCCTTGGTGGGAGCCGCGCAATGGATGGCGATCCCCACGAAGTCCGTCTGGGCGAGCGCACGCGCTGCCGTGCCGGACGGGGCGATCTGCGAGGCGCGACCCTCGTTCCACTCGGCTGAGCCCTCGCCGAAGACCTTCGTCATGTCGCCGGTCGGATCGGTCGCTGCGACCGCGAACCCGGCGCCGCTGGCGTGCGCGACGGCGAGGGGTGTGTTGAGGTCGACGCCGGTCCCGCCGGGGCCGGCCGTGCCGACGGTCGCGATCACGGCCAGCTCGGCATTGACGGTCCCGGTCTCGATGACGACCGACTGGCCCGGTGCGAGACCCGCGACGCTCGTGACCTTGACATTGGTCGCCGTGGCCGCCGCGGCGGTCGCAAGCGTGGTCGCGGGCGAGCGCAGCACGATCGCGGTGTTGTTCTCGAGGACGGTGTTGGCCACGCCGACGTTGCCGACGTCGCAGCCCGCGCGCGTGAACGGGACCCACGGCGCGGGCGCATTGCGGACAGCACCGGTCCCTCCGAGCGCGACCGGATCGGCATTGACCATGTTGAAGTTCGAGTCAGCCGAGGTGGTCGGCGGGTTGTTCGCCGGGTTGCCGCCGTCCGTGTTGTCCGTCCAGTACTTGAACGACGACGAGAAGCCCGTGCTCCCATCCGGCCTGAAGTACCCGTACGAGTTGGAAACGGCCTGGCCGTGCCGGTCGGGATACAGACCGGTCAGCGTGCTCAGGATGCCGCCGCCCGTATGCGAGATGAGGATCGTGTGATCGTTGGTCAGGAGGGTGCCGTTGTGCTTGATGAAGTCGAGCAGGTTCGGCATCTGCTCAAGGTCCGACGGGACGTTGGGGTTGTCCCGAAGGAAGTGCGTGTTGTCGAACTGGACATAGATGACGTGCCGGATGTTGCCGTCCTCAGATCGAAGCTGGCAGCCATTCGAATGGTGTTCTGAGTTGCCACTGACGACGAGCGGGGTCGCCACCATCGAGGCGCCGGCGACGACCAAGGACACAAGGGCGACGAGGCCCCTGCGAAACAAGTGGATGGGTGGAACGGAGCTGTGCGAGAGCATTCCCCCTCCTTCTCCTTCGGCGCAACGATTTCGGCGCGCGCGGACCGCGAGGGTCGCGACAGGTCGTCGAAGAACGGACGTGGCCCTCCAGCCACGTACCAGCACCTTGGACCATCGACGATAACACTTCGTCATCGGTTCGTGAGCGATTTCGGACAAGAGTGGGCCGCGCAGCGACAGGTGAGTCCCCGTCGACCGACCCGCGTCATCGTGCCCCTGATGAAGCTCCCCCCTTTGGTCGTCGAACGCCTGGCCCGGCTGGCGCCCGACCAGCGGGCCGCCGCGACGGCACCCTCGGGACCATCCCTCTGCATCGCCCCGGCCGGGTCGGGCAAGACGACGACACTGGTCGCCCGCGCCGTCTGGCTCATCGCGACTGGGACGCCGCCCGAGGCCATCCGGGCCATCACCTTCAACAAGCGGGCCGCGGTGGAGATGGGTGCGCGACTCGACGCGGCTGTGGCACCGCTCGGGGTCGCCGCCGAGGCCGTCCGGGTCAGGACCTTCCACGCCCTCGGGCGGGAGATCCTGCGCGATGCGGGCCACGCGGTGGAGCCGCTGGTCGACCGTCAGACCGTCCTCCGGGAGGTGGCACCGTGGGCCGGCGAGGCGGACCTCCTCCGGCTCGATACCGTCGTGTCGCGGCTGAAGGTCGAGCTCGGGGTCTCGGCCGATGACGTGGCCGCCGATCCGTCTGCAGGACGGATGGCCCTGGCGTACGTCGCCTACGAGGCGGCGGTCCGGGGGGCCGGCGGACTTGATTTCGACGACCTGATCCTGCGGGCGATCAACGCCCTCGAGACGGATGCGGCGCTGCTGGAGCGGTGGCGTGGCCGCTGCCGCGAGTTGCTCGTGGACGAGGTCCAGGACGTCGATCGTGCCCAACTCCGCCTGGCACTGCTCCTGGCCGCACCGGCCGACCGGATCTTCCTTGTCGGCGACGACGACCAGTCGATCTACGGCTGGCGGCTGGCCGACGTGCGACGCATCCTTGGCGTGCACGAGCTCCTGCCCGGGCTGCGACGCGTCGACCTCGAGGTGAACTACCGCTGTCCGCGCCCCGTCGTGGAGCGGGCAGTCCGGCTCGTCGAGCACAACGGCGAGCGGTTCGCCAAGGCGATCCGGGCCGGGCCGACGGCGGCCGGCAGGCTGATCCTCGCGCCAGACGACTCGGATGAGACCGTCCGGCTCGAGCGCGCCGTCCGGAGCTGGCCCGACGACGACTCGAGCCGAGCCGTGCTCGCACGGACCAACCGCGAACTCCTGCCGGCGATCGTCGTGGCCCTCCGGCTCGGCCTGCCGTTCCGCGCACCGCGCATCGAGCTGCTGCTCGACTCACCCGTCGTGGACACGCTGTTGGCGCGGGCGGCGGACGACGTCGCCGGCCGGGGGACGTGCGAACCGCTGCTCATGACCCTCGGCCGGGTTCGCGCGGCGACGACCGATGATCTCGCCGCGGCCGGGATCGCGACGGCGCTCCTGGGCTGGGCCGTCGGGTTCGCCGATCTCGACGCGCTGGTCGCGGCCATCGGGCGCACGCGCGCGCGACTGGCCGAGCTGCGCCGTGACGATGCCGCGTTGACCCTGGCGACCGCGCACGCGACGAAGGGCCTCGAGTTCGATCACGTGATCGTGGTCGGCATGGAGGTCGGGCGGTTCCCGAGCGCGCGGTCGGTTAGCCAGTCCGAGGATCCGGCGCGTGGCCTCGAGGAGGAACGCCGGCTCGCCTACGTCGCGTGGACCCGCGCCCGCCGGTCACTGACGCTGCTGTACGACCCGACGGTCCCCTCCCCGTTCCTGTTGGAGGCATTCAGCCGGACCGAATTGGGGCTGGACCGTACGCTGTCGCAATGAAGCACCTGCCATCGCTCGGCCCACATGGGGAAGGATGGGTCGCGATCCAGGTCGTGCTCCTCGTCGCGATCGCCGGCTCCGGCCTGCTTGGACCCGCCTGGTCCGGCCCCGTGCGGTTCGCCACGTCGATCGTCGGTGTCGGGTCGGTCATCGGCGGGTTGACCCTCGCCGGCCGAGGCGTGCGCGACCTTCGCGACGCGCTCACGCCGCTCCCCTATCCGCGGCCGGACGCCGATCTCGTCGTCGACGGCGTCTACCGACTCGTCCGCCATCCGATCTACGGCGGACTCGTGGTCGCCGGGATGGGTTGGGGCCTGCTGACCGCGTCGCCCTTGGCCCTCGTCCTGGATGGGGTCTTGCTCGGCTTCTTCGAACTCAAGTCGCGCCGCGAGGAGCTCTGGCTGGTGCAGCGGTTCCCTGGCTATGTCGACTACCGCGCCCGGACCCGCCGACTCATCCCCTGGATCGGTTGAGTTCGCGGATGAGCCGGTCGATCGATTCGAGGAACGGTTCGGTCAGGTCGGCCGAGACGACGTCGCGGATGGAATCCTTCACGCCGTACGCCGCGCGACAGCGCTGGGCCGTCGACCGGAGCGCTGTGGGTTCGTCGTCGCGGAGCCGGTCCGGCAGCGGTTCGAAGTACGTCACCCAGCGGGTCGCCCCGAGGTCGCGCACGGCGGCCAGGATCCGGTCCGCGTGACGTGCCGCCGCCAGTCCCGCCTCGTCGATGACGGGCCGCTCGTGGCGGGCAGGTCGCCGGGTCGATCGCTCGGCCCGGGCGTCAGTCATCCGCGGGTTTGGTGCCCATCCCGTCCGCCGCGCCGTTCGCGGAGGGTGCCAGCAACATCAGCGGCAACCGCTTTCGCTCCGAGCCGTTGACGAGGATCCGGAACGAATAGTCGCCGGGCGCTGGGAAGGTCAGGTTCCAGAGGTCGATCGAGAACGTCAGCACCGCGTCGCGTCCATCGCGCTGGCTGCGGGCCACGAGACTGCCGGTCGCGCCGGCCACCTCTCCGCCGTCGGGGTCGAGCAGGACGAACCGGATCTCGTGCTCATGATCGGTCTCGGGGGCCGTGACCTGCAGCCCGATGACGAGCGCCAGGTGCGGATGGCGGAGGGGGAACCGACGGCCACCGATCCTCGCCACGCCACCGCCGAGGACGTGGAACTTCTGACCGGGGATCGTTTCGGCAGCGTCGGCCAGGAAGGCGAAGTCGATGTCCGGCATGGCGCGATGGTACCCGCGGTCCCCCCGGTCAACCAGCCCGTGCCGCGGTCGCCCGCTTCCGCGATGGGGTGATGCGGATCTCGGGCTTCGTGCCGTTGCCGTTGTCTCGGCGGCCGCGACCGGCCTCCTCGGCGAACGTGATGTCGGACAGCGGCACGAGCGGTTCACCGCGCAGGACCCGGGCGAGGTATTCCCCGGTCGCCGACCCCTTGATCGCGGCGACCTTCTCCGGTGTTCCCTCGGCGATGATCCGGCCGCCGCGGTCGCCACCTTCGGGCCCGAGGTCGACGATCCAGTCGGCGGTCTTGATGACGTCGAGATTGTGCTCGATCACGAGGACCGTGTTGCCGGAATCGACCAGCCGGTGCAGGACCTGCAGGAGCTTCTCCACGTCGGCGAAATGGAGTCCGGTCGTCGGTTCGTCGAGGACGTAGAGGGTCCGGCCGGTCGCGCGTCGCGACAGTTCCGTCGACAGCTTGACGCGTTGCGCCTCGCCACCCGACAGGGTCGTCGCCGGCTGGCCGAGGTGGACGTAGCCGAGACCGACGTCGAACAGGGTCTGGAGTTTGACCCGCACCTTGGGCACGGCCGAAAAGAACTCGAGCGCCTCGGCGATGGTCATCTCGAGGACGTCGGCGATCGACTTGCCCTTGAAGTGGATCTCCAGCGCCTCGCGGTTGTAGCGCTTGCCGTGGCAGACCTCGCACGAGACGTAGACGTCCGGCAGGAACTGCATCTCGATCTTGAGGATCCCGTCGCCCTTGCAGTGTTCGCAGCGGCCACCCTTCACGTTGAAGCTGAAGCGGCCTGGGGTATAGCCACGCACGCGTGACTCGGGCACGCCGGCGAACAGCTCGCGGATCGTCGTGAACAGGCCGACATAGGTCGCCGGGTTGGATCGCGGCGTGCGCCCGATGGGGCTCTGGTCGATCTCGATGATCTTGTCGACGTGCTCGGCACCCTCGAGGCTGTCGTGCGCCCCGACGGGCTCACGCGACCCGTTCAGCTCTCGGGCGAGGGCCCGATAGAGGACCTCGGTCACGAGCGTGCTCTTGCCGCTCCCCGAGACACCGGTGACCGCCACGAACGTCCCGAGCGGGACGCGCAGGTCGACCCGACGCAGGTTGTGCTCGCGAGCTCCCTTGACCCGAAGGGCATTGCCGTTGCCGATCCGCCGCACCGCCGGGATCGGCACCGCGCGGTCGCCGCGCAGGTAGGCCCCGGTGATGGAACGAGGCTCGGCCAGGACGGTCTCCAGCGGCCCGTTGGCGATGATCTCGCCGCCGTGCTCGCCGGCGCCAGGGCCGATGTCCACGACCCAGTCGGCCGTCCGGATGGTCTCCTCATCGTGCTCGACCACGAGCACCGTGTTGCCCAGGTCGCGCAGGCGGGTGAGCGTCGCGATGAGTTTCGCGTTGTCGCGCTGGTGGAGCCCGATCGACGGCTCGTCGAGGATGTACAGGACGCCCATCAGGGTCGTGCCGATCTGGGTCGCCAGGCGGATCCGCTGGGCCTCGCCCCCGGACAGGGTCACGCTCGTCCGATCGAGCGTCAGGTAGTCCAGCCCGACGTCGACCAGGAAGCCCAGACGCGCCACGATCTCCTTGAGGAGCTGATGGGCGATCGCGCGCTCGCGCTCGCTCAGGCCGACCTCGAGACCGGTCGCCCAGTGGAGCGCGTCCGTGATCGACAGGGTCGAGATGTCCCAGACGTTCCGGTCACCGATGGTGACGCGCGAGGATCTCCGGCCGGAGCCGCTTGCCGCCGCAGATCGGGCATGGCCGGCTGACCATGTACTTCTCGAGTTCCGCCTTGATGTAGTCCGAGTCCGTCTCGCGATAGCGGCGCTCGAGGTTGGTGACGACGCCCTCGAACGTCGCCTTGTAGGTGTTCTCGCCACGCTCGTGCCGGTAGCGGACGACGACCTTCTCGTCCTTGGCGGCGCGAAGGACGTAGTCGAGGGCCTCGGGCGGGAGATCGCGGACCGGCGCGTTGTAGTCCCAGCCGTGCGATGCGCAGATGGCCTCGAGGATCTTCAGCCGCCACGATGCGTCCGTCGGCATCTTGGCCCACGGCACGAGCGCGCCGGCGGCCAGGCTCTTCGAGCGGTCCGGGATGACGAGGTCGGGGTCGATCTCGAGCTTCGTGCCGAGCCCGGTGCAGTTCGGGCAGGCGCCGTGCGGCGAGTTGAAGGAGAAGCTCCGGGGCTCGAGCTCGTCGACCGTGAAGCCGTCGTACGGGCAGCTGTACTTCTCGCTGTAGCGCTGCTCGGCGAACGACGGCGCCTCGTCGTCGCGAGGTGCCGGAGCGATGAGGACGACCCCCTCGCCGAGGCGCAACGCCGTCTCGACCGAGTCGGCCAACCGGCCAGCATCGGGATCCGGGATGACCTCGCCGCTGACCGGATCGATCGGTCGTCCGTCCGCGGCTCGAGCCGCCCCGTCGGGCAGGTCCGCGTGCCGGACGACGTAGCGGTCCACGACGACTTCGATCGAATGGCGCTTGTACTTGTCGAGCGTCGGCGCGTCCGCGATGTCGACCATCTCGCCGTCCACCCGGACGCGGACGAAGCCCTGCCGCCGGGCACCGTCGAAGACGCGATCGCCCTCGGTCTTGCGGTCCTTGATGAGTGGGCCGAGGACGAGCAGGCGCGTGCCCTCCGGCAGGGTGAGGACCTGGTCGACGATCTGCTGGACCGTCTGGCGCTCGATGGCATGGCCGTTGGGGCAGTGCGGGATGCCGATCCGCGCGAACAGCAGCCGGAGGTGGTCGTAGATCTCGGTCACGGTCCCGACGGTGGACCGCGGGTTGCGCGACGCGCCCTTCTGGTCGATCGAGATGGCCGGCGACAGGCCATCGATCCGGTCGACGTCGGGCTTCTCCATCTGGCCGAGGAACTGGCGCGCGTAGGCGCTCAGGCTCTCGACGTAGCGGCGCTGGCCCTCGGCGTAGATGGTGTCGAAGGCGAGGCTCGACTTGCCACTGCCGGACAGCCCGGTGATGACGACGAGGCGGTCGCGCGGGAACGCCACGTCCACGTTCTTGAGGTTGTGCTCGCGCGCTCCGCGCACGACGAGCTGATCCTGGGGCACGAACCTAGTCTACGGCATCGCGGGCGAATAGAACACCCGTTCAGTCAAGCCGGTCTGGCGGGGGCGGCAGATGGCCTAGCTCAGGAAGGCGGCCGCGTTGGTGATGCCACCGATGATCCCCGCCGTGATGGCGAGGGCGAGGGGCAGTCCACCGATCATCGACCAGACGCCGCGGCGTTCGCGTTCGGCGGCCGCCACCGACAGGGCACCGACCAGCACGACGAGCGCGACCTTGACGATCACGACCGCCGGCATCCCATACGAATGGAACAGGTCGCTGACGATCGGGTTGGCCTCGGCGGTGGGCCCATGCCTGGCGACCATGACGCTGAAGGTCGCCAGGTCGACGGCCTGCGCGAGGAAGAGCGTCGCGAGGCGAAGGAACCCGACCGACGCCGCCCGGTCGAACGCCATCGCGACGATCGACATGAGATCCAGCGACCCGGCGACGACGAGGGATGCCAGTCCACCGAACATGGGTTGACTCTAAACCGAACCGGGCGATTCCGGTCAGGTCCGCATCGCACCGCACAGGACTTTTGGCGCCTTCGCGCACCACTTCGTACTATCCAGGGCCAGTACCCAGGGCGAAACGACGCTAGCGGCGGCGTCCCGGTCGCTGGCCGGTCCGCTTGCGGATGTTGGGCGTCACGGACCGGTCCCAGGTCGGGCGGTCCAGCCAGCGAGCCTGCCAACCGGCCTCGTCCTCGTGCTCGTCGCGGATGCCCGGCAGCCAGGCGGCGATCGTCCCCTCGTCGATGCCGGACTCGCCGTCGAGGCCGTCGCCGGGTTCCTCGTCTGCGGGCAGGACGGTGACGCTGGTGACCTCCATCGCCTGCCCGGCCGCGGCCGCCGCCTCGCCACGGCGACCCCGGGCACGGTCCGCGGCGCCCGTCAGGCCACGCCCACCCGAGTCGCGTGCCGCGCGTTCGGCAGCGCGTCCGACCGTGATGGATGCGTCCTCCTGGAGGACGCGCAGCCGGATCTGTTGGATCTCGTCGCGCAGCGCCGCGGCGCGCTCGAACTCGAGCTGCTTGGCCGCGGACTTCATCTCCGCCTCCATCCGAGCGACCAGCGCCTCGATCTTCTTGCGATCAGCGTCGTTGAACTCGCCGCCGCGTTCCGAGGCATACACGACGGTCGACTCGGCGACGGCGCGCAGGCGCTCGTTGATGTCGCGGATGCCCTTCACGATCGTCGTCGGCTCGATGCCGCGCTCGAGGTTGTACGCCTCCTGCGCTGTCCGCCGTCGATCGGTCTCGTCCATCGCCACGCGCATCGACTCGGTCACCCGGTCGGCGTACATGACCACCTCACCGCCGGTGTTCCGGGCCGCTCGCCCGATCATCTGGATGAGGGACCAGGCCGACCGCAGGAATCCCTCCTTGTCGGCGTCGAGGATGGCCACGAGCGTGACCTCCGGCAGGTCGATCCCCTCGCGCAGCAGGTTGATCCCGACGAGCACGTCGAAGACGCCGAGCCGCAGGTCCCGCAGGATCGCCACCCGCTCGAGCGTGTCGACCTCGCTGTGGAGGTACTGGACCTTGACCCCGAGCTCGCGCAGGTAGTCCGTCAGGTCCTCGGCCATCTTCTTGGTCAGGGTGGTGACGAGGGCTCGCTCGCCGCGCTCGACGCGACCGCGGATCTCCTCGAGCAGGTCGTCGATCTGGTTCTCGGTCGGGCGGACGGTGATCGGCGGGTCCACGATGCCCGTCGGGCGGATGAGTTGCTGGACGACCTTCTGGCTGCGCTCCAGCTCGTACGGACCGGGTGTCGCGCTCATGTAGATGGCCTGGTGGACGGTCGCCTCGAACTCCTCGAACGTCAGCGGCCGGTTGTCCAGCGCCGACGGGAGCCGGAACCCGAAGTCGACGAGGATCTCCTTGCGGGTGCGGTCGTTCTTGTACATCCCGACGACCTGCGGGATGGTCATGTGCGATTCGTCGACGACGAGGAGCCAGTCCGGCGGAAAGTAGTCGAGCAGTGTCCACGGACGCGACCCCGCCTCGCGTCGCGACAGGTGACGCGAATAGTTCTCGATGCCCGTGCAGTACCCGAGTTCGCGCATCATCTCGAGGTCGAAGGTCGTCCGCTGCCGCAGCCGCGCGCCTTCGAGTGCGCGACCCTCCGCCTCGAGTTCGCCGACTCGGACCTCCATCTCCGCGTCGATGTCGACGATGGCCTCCTTGAGCTTGTCCTGCGGCGTGACATAGTGGGTCGCCGGGTAGACGTTGACCTCCTTGCGCTCGGCGAGCAGCTCGCCGGTCAGCGGATCGAGCTCCGTGATGCGCTCGACCTCGTCGCCGAAGAACTCGACGCGGACGAGTGTCTCCTCCGAGGCGGGCTGGAGTTCGAGGGTGTCGCCGCGGACGCGGAACCGGGCACGGCTCAGGGCGGCGTCGTTCCGCTGGTACTGGAGGTCGACGAGGTGGCGCAGGACGGCGTCGCGTCGGTACTGGCCACCGATGCGCAGCTTGAGCACGGTCGCGCCGTAGTCGACCGGGGCGCCGAGGCCGTAGATGCAGCTGACGCTGGCCACGATGATGACGTCGCGGCGCTCGAACAGGGCGTGGGTCGCGGCGTGCCGCAGACGGTCGATCTCGTCGTTGCGGCTCGAGTCCTTCTCGATGTACGTGTCGCTCCGGGGCAGGTAGGCCTCGGGCTGGTAGTAGTCGAAGTAGCTGACGAAGTACTCGACCTTGTTCTCCGGGAAGAACTCGCGGAACTCGGCGTAGAGCTGGGCGGCCAGTGTCTTGTTGTGGGCCAGCACGAGCGTGGGCTTGTTGTGGCTGGCGATGACCTGCGAGAGGGTGTAGGTCTTGCCACTGCCGGTCACGCCGAGCAGGACCTGGTGGTTCAGGCCTTTGGCCAGGCCTTCGCTCAGCGACGCGATCGCGGTCGGTTGGTCGCCCGTCGGCTCGAATGGCGCGACGAGCTTGAAGTCCGGCATGCCCCTAAGTCTAGCAGTCGCCGCACGAACCGAACAGGTGTTCTGTCACTCCTGACCCGACGATGAACTGCGCATGTCGACTGGGAGGCGACAAGACGTGCTTCAGCCAGCTGTCTGTGACTCCGACAGTTCTCCGACGCGGATTTCGTCGACTCCGACGCGACAGATCACGCTTCGGGGGGGCCGAGCGCGGGGCGGACGGTCTTGGGGCGCAGGTTTCGTCGACTCGGAAGCGACAGACCCTGGCTCGGGCGGCCGGCCTCAACGACCTCGAAGCGATTCGGTGAGCGACGCCTCGACGAGCTTGCGGGCCTCCGTTGCGGCCCCTGAGGCATCGATGACTCGCGAGACCGACCGTGACATCGCGTCGAAGCCGGTCTGCGCGGCGATCCGCTGTGCTGCGTCGATCGGTGACGAGCCGCGCCCGACGAGCCGTTCCCGTTGCACGGCCGGGTCGCACGTGACGAGCCAGACCTCGTCGCACGCCTCGGCCAGGCCGCCCTCGACGAGCTTGATCGCCTCGATCACGACGGCCCGAGCGCCGTCCCGGTCGGCCGCCGCGATGGCTGCGAGGATCCGTGGTCGGACGGCGGGGTGCACGATGGCCTCCAGATCGCGCAAGGCGGCGGGATCGGCGAACACGATCCGCCCGAGCGCCGCCCGGTCCAACGACCCGTCCGGACGCAGCAAGTCGCGACCGAACCGCGCGACGACGGCATCGAGCGCCGGCTCGCCGGGATCGAGGACGTCGCGCGCCACTAGGTCGGCGTCGATGACGATCACGCCCTCTCCTTCGCCGAGCCACCTGGCGATCGTCGACTTGCCGCAGCCGATCGGCCCGGTCAACCCGATCCGTACGGCACGACGCGGCGGAGCCCCAGCCTCGCTCACGGCGCCCGATCCTCGACATCCAGCCACGCGTCCTCGGCAGCGACCAGCGCGACCTCGATGTCGGCGAGCTCACTGGTCACGCGCCGCAACTCCACGAAGTTCGCCTGCACGCCCGGATCGCCCATCGCCAGTTCCAGGTGATTCTTCCGCAACCCCAACCGCGTCAGCTCCCCCTCGACCGCCGCCTTCTGCCGCCGATACGCCTCCTTCGACAGCTTCTCCCTCCTCTTGCTCTTCAGGCTCGGTGATGGTTGAGGTACGCGACCCGACGAGCCGCCGGGCGCACGCGGACCGCGACCGTTAGGCGCAGCGCCGGGTGTCGCGGGGAGCGTGCGCCCGGCGGATCGGCGAGTACCGCCACGCAACCTTGCCGCCTCCACCTCCAGTGCACCCTCGACCGTCCAGCCACCCGCGACCGCCGTGCGCCACGCTCGATATCCCCCATCGAACGGCACGGCGGCCCCGTGATCGACCACCCACAGCTTCTCGCATACCGTTTCGAGCAGCCGTCGATCGTGCGAGACCACCAGCAACGTCGCTGGCGACTCCGCCATGAACGCCTCGATCGCCTCGCGAGCCGGGATGTCGAGGTGGTTCGTGGGTTCGTCGAGCAGCAACAGGTTCGACGGCTGGATCCCCAAGAGGGCGAGTTCGAGCCGAGACCGCTCGCCACCCGATAGCAGGCGGACCTCCTTGAACGCGTCGTCGCCGCGGAACAGGAAGCGTGCAAGATAGCCGCGGGCCTCACCGGCGGTGACCGGATACGTGTCGGTCAGGGCATCGAGGACCGTCGTCCCGGCGATCGCCGCGCCGCGCAACTGGGCCAGGTACCCGATCTGGACAGCGTTCCCGAACGTCGTCGTCCCGTCGAGCGGCGGCAGATCACCGGCGATCGTGCGGAGCAGGGTCGTCTTGCCGGCACCGTTCGGGCCGACGATGCCGATCCGCTCGCCGCGCTGGGCAGCCAGGAACGGGACCCGGGCGACCACCCTAGGCTCCGACGCGGGCGATCCGTCCGGCGCGACAGCGCCCCGTCCCGGGACGTAGCCGACGGCAAGGTCCTCGAGGCGGACCGCGATCTCGCCCGATCGCGACGGTCCGGTGCCGGCCAACGCCGCGGCCGGGATCGCCAGCTTGCGTCCCGCCTTCGGGGCCTCCCGCCGCTCCGCCTCGAGGCGTTCCAGACGCGCCTCGTGTTCGTGCATCTTGCTGAACTTGCGGTGGCTCCGATAGCGCTGGACGAGCTCGCGTTCGCGCGCGATCGACTCCGCCTGGGTCTCGACGTCCTTGACCGCCCGGGCGTCACGCTCCACGCGTTGGCGGTGATAGGCGGAATAGTCGCCACGGAACGCGGTCAGGCGTCGGTCGCGCAGCTCCCAGACCCGGGTCACCGTCGCGTCGAGGAAGGCGCGGTCGTGCGACGCCACCAGGAGCGATCCAGCCCGCCGCCGCAGGTGCTCCTCCAGCCACTCGAGCGCGTCGAGGTCGAGGTGGTTGGTCGGTTCGTCGAGGAGCAGCAGGTCGGGGTCGGCGATCACGAGTCGAGCCAGCGAGGCCCGGGTCTGCTCGCCACCGGACAGCGCTGACGGTGGCTTGGCCCACTCGTCGCGCGCGAACCCGAGCCCGGTCAACGCCGTGTCGACCCGCTGGTCCAGCGTGTACCCGCCGAGGACCTCGTACTCGTGCAGCAGTTGCGCATAGGCGGGCTCGGCCACCCGGCCGTCGCGCTCGAGGGTCGCCAGCGACTCTGCCATCCGGTCCAGGTGCGCGGCACCGGTCCGCACCGCGGCACGCAGGTCAGGCGAAGCCATGAACGCCTCGTCGAAATGGGCCTCCTGGGCGAGCAGCCCGAGGGTCAGACCGCGCTTCCGGTGCACCTCCCCGCGGTCCGGTTCGTCACGGCCGGCGGCGAGCCGCAGCAGGGTCGTCTTGCCCGCCCCGTTCGGCCCGACCAGGCCGATCCGGTCGCCCAGCGCGATCGAGGCATCGACCGCATCGAGGATGACGAACGTGCCGACCTCGCGCGTCACCCCGGACAGCCGCAGGATGCTCACCGCCCCGAACCCGCCGGCCTCGCCGACCCGGCCGACCCGGCCGACCCGGCCGACCCGGCCGATGCGGACGCCCGCGCATCGGCTCGGCGGGTCGCCGCGGCACGCTTCGTTCGTTCGGTCCTGGCCCGTGACGCGGCGGCATCGGCCTCCGCCGGGGTCAGTCCCAGCGTCCCCTCCCCTGCCAGCTCGGTCCAGCGCCCGCCGGCCCGTCGTGGGCCCCCGGTCATCGTCCGCAGGATGGCCGCGGCGCCCTTACGGTCGCTCGCCGGGAGCCGCTGGCACCACGAGCAGAAGTGGGTCGAGCGAGCGCCGATGACGATCCGCTTGACCGGTCGGCCGCAGCGTGGACACGGCTCACCGGTGCGCTGGTAGACCTGTAGATGCTCCTGCATCGACCCGTCGCCGTCGGGCGCCGTGTAGTCGTCGATGGAGCTGCCGCGGCGCTCGACAGCCTCCGCGAGGATGGTCCGGATGGCGTCGTAGAGGTGGCGCTCGTCGGGCGGGTGCAGCGTCGGGGCCGACCGCAGTGGGTGAAGCCGCGAGGTCCACAGGGCCTCGTCGGCGTAGATGTTGCCGACCCCGGCCAGGAACGATTGATCGAGCAGGAGCGGCTTGAGCCTCCCCTTGCGCCGCCGGAGTCCACGGCGGAAGTCACGGACCGTGAACGCGGGGTCGAGTGGCTCCGGTCCGATCGAGGCGAAGACGGCGGCCCCATCGACCTCGGAGACGAGCTCGCCGGTCACCGGATCGCGGCCGTAGAGGCCGATCTTGCCGAACTTGCGGATATCCCGGAAACGCACTTCCCGGCCGTCGGCCAGCTCGAGCACAAGCCGCACGTATGGATCCTCGGGCGCGTCGCCGTGGACCACGAACAGCTGGCCGGTCATCTTGAGATGGATCGTCAGGGCGGCGCCATCGGAGAGCTCGATCACGAGCTGCTTGCCGCGCCGGCCGACCGCCTCGATACGCCGACCGGCCACCGCGGCACTGAACGCCTCCGGTGTGTGCGTCCGCAGCGTCCTGGCCCACGAGCAGCGAGCGCCGACGATGGTCGCGCCGAGGATGCGCGGCCGGAGGTCGCGCGCGACCGTCTCGACCTCGGGAAGTTCGGGCATCCGACGACTTCAGCCGAGCGAGGACGCGAGCGGCGTCTCGAACTCGGGTGCCTCGTCCGCCTCGATGGCGATCGCGTCGGCCCGCGTCAACGGCGTCATCGACTCCCAGTCATCGCCGACCTTGACGTCGACGGTCAGCGGCACGTCCAGCGGCAGCGCCGATTCCATGGTCTCGCGCAGGACCGGGACGAGCGGCTCGACCTCGTCGCGCGGCACTTCCAGGAGCAGCTCGTCGTGGACCTGGAGCAGCGGTCGCGCCCGGAACCCGCCGGTCCGTAGGCGCTCGTCCAGCCGGATCATCGCGATCTTGACGATGTCGGCGGCGGTCCCCTGGATGGGCATGTTGATGGCCATCCGCTCGCCCGCGGCGCGGAGGGTCGGATTGCGGGCGGCCAGCTCGGGGATCGAGCGCTTCCGTCCGAGGAGGGTCGTGACGTATCCCTGCGATCGTGCCTGCTCCTTGATCGCGAGCATGTAGTAGCTGATCCCCGAATACGTGGCGAAGTAGGTGTTGATGAACTGCTGGGCCTCGGCGCGCGGGATGTTGGCACGCTCCGAGAGTCCGAAATCGCTGAGGCCGTAGGCGATGCCGAAGTTGACCATCTTCGCCATCGACCGCTCGCCGAGGGTCACGTCCGCCGGGTCCTTGTGGAGGACACGGGCCGCGGTCTCGCGATGGAGGTCGGCGCCTCGCGCGAACGCGTCTCGGAGGTGCTCGTCACCCGACACGTGCGCGAGGATGCGCAGCTCGATCTGGCTGTAGTCGGCGGCGACCAGGGTCAGGCCAGGGTCGCCGGCCACGAAGGCGCGCCGGATCCGCCGGCCGAGGGGCGTCCTGATCGGGATGTTCTGGAGGTTCGGATCCGACGATGACAGGCGCCCGGTCGCGGCCACGGCCTGGTGGAACGTCGTGTGGAGGCGGCCGTCGTCGGCGAGCAGCGTCGGCAGGGCGTCGACGTAGGTCGAGCGGAGCTTCGTGTAGATCCGCCATTCGAGCAGCTTGTCGATCATCGGGTGGGCCGGCCGAAGGTCCTCGAGCACCGACGCGTCGGTCGAGTAGCCGGTCTTCGTCCGCTTGCCCTTGGGCAGGTTGAGCTCGAAGAACAGGATCTGCTCGAGTTGCTTCGGGCTGCCGAGGTTGAACTCGTGACCGACATCGACGTAGATCTCGGCCTCGAGCCGGGAGACCTCCGCCCCGAACTCCGTCGCGAGGACGCCGAGGGCTTGGCGGTCGAGCGCGACCCCGGTCGCCTCCATCCGCGCGAGGACGGAGATGAGCGGCAACTCGATCTCGGCGTACAGGCGGTCGAGACCGTCCTCACCGAGACGGCGCTCCAGCGGTTCGCGGACGGAGAGCGCGGACAGCGCCTCCAGACCGGCGCGCGCGGCGTTGTCGAGCTCGGCGACCGGCGGCAGGATGAGGTCGAGCTGTTCGGCCACGACATCGGCGATCGTCTGGCTGCGAAGCGACGCGTTGAGGACGTATGCCGCGATCTGTGTGTCGAACGCGACGCGCGTCGGCGACGCGTCGGGATCGTCCGCGATGCGGGCGACCAGTAGCGGCTTGACCTCATGACCGACGACCGGGACATCGAGCCGATCCAGCAGGCGACGGAGCGCGGCGGAATCGTCCGGTCCCTCCACCGCGACCGTTCGCCCGTCCGAACCGGCGAGAGCGAGCGCGAGCGGCGCCCCGCGACGTGGGCGCGGGTCGTCGAGCAGCAACCCGACACCGACGGCCGGTTGCGCCGCGAGCCACGGTTCGAGCCCGGCGATCCGTTCGCCGGAGTGGACTTCGATCCGCGACGGGTCGGCGATCGCTGCGGCCAGGGCCGCCGGCAGGTCCTCCGGCTCGGGAGGCACCGCCCGTTCCGCCGCGCCGACGTCGCGTTCGATATCTAGCCCATCGAGGCCGCCGGGTGACGCCGGTCGGGTGACAGCATCGAAGTCGAGTGACAGCTGGAGTCCGCCGCCCTCCGTCGGCGGTCGGTTCGGGCGGGGCGCGCCCCAGCCGGACGGTCGGCCGGCGCCGGCGACCCGTGCCGCCGGGACCGAGCCATCGGTCGCCACACCGCGCAGGGTCTCGGCCGCGTCGCCGGCCGTCTCACCGGTCATCGCCGGCAGGCGTTCGATGAGCGAGCGGAACTCGTATTCGCGGAAGAGGCGGATCACGGTCTCGCGGTCGTAGTCGCCCAGCCGTGCCGCGTCAAGGTCGAGCTCGACCGGAAGGTCGCGCACGATCGTCGAGAGGTCCTTGCCCATGAACACCTGCTCGCGGTGCTCCACGAGCTTGTCGCGCAGCTTGTCCGGCTTCACCTCGTCGATCCGCTCGTACAACGCATCGAGCGTCCCGTACTCGCGGATCAGCTTGGCGGCGGTCTTCTCGCCGACCCCGGGCACGCCCGGGATGTTGTCGGTCGGGTCGCCCTTGAGCGCCTTGTAGTCGATCATCTGGCCGGCGACCAGGCCGAACCGCTCATCGATCCTGGCGGGGTCGTAGAGGATGGTGTTCTCGACGCCCGATCGCGTCGTCATGAGCCGTGTCCGGTCGGTCACCAGCTGGAGCATGTCGAGGTCCCCGGTCACGATCGTGGTGTCGAGGTCGCGCCGCTCGGCCTCGACGGTCAGCGTCCCGATGACGTCGTCGGCCTCATAGCCGGCCAGTTCGTAGACGGGGATGCGCAGGGCTTTGACGACCTCGCGGACCTTCGGGAACTGATCCCGCAGGTCGTCCGGCATGCGCTGCCGCGTGGCCTTGTACTCCGCGTACTGCTCGTGCCGGAAGGTCGGCCCCTGCAGGTCGAACGCGACCGCCACGTAGTCCGGGTGAAGGTCCTGGATCCCGCGAAGGACGATGCTGCAGAACCCGAAGACCGCGTTGACGAGCTCGCCCTTCGACGTCGTGAGGGGCGGGAGCGCGAAATATCCGCGGTAGATGAGCCCGTTGCCGTCGAGCAGCATCAGGCGTTCGCTGGGCACGGATCAAGTGTAGCCGCCGACCTCCGTGTCGCGGCCCGGGCCGACCCGGCCCGTCCGTGCCGGGATCGCCGGCGTGTCCGTCGGCTCGTGACGCCTACCCGATCCCTCGACGGTCACCGAAACGCCGAGCCGCCCAGCGGACGGCTCCCAACCCGAGCCCGAGCAGGAGCAGGAAGCCGGAGAGGAGCGCGAGTGGCGAGGGACGTCCAGCATCCTGCCCGGTCTTGGCCGACGACGACTCGAGACCCGTCAGCCCGTCGTTGACCTGACTGCCGGTGTTCCCGGTCGCGCGCTCGGCGGGATTGTCGTTCTCGCCGCTGCCCGAATAGACGTCCTCGGGGCTCGGTCGCGCTGCGACGCCATAGCCGCCACCCGAGTCGACCGCCGGTTGCTTCACGGGGGTCGGCGCGGATGCGAGGGGTACCAACGGACCGGCGGCGTCGACGGAACCGCGGTCTGGCAGGGCCACCGGCGACGCGGCCGGCGCTGCCGCGGCGACCGCGGCGGACGATGCGGCGCTTGGCCCGGGCACGACGCCCTGTCCACCGGCCGGCGGGGCACCGATGGCATTGCCGGTCGTCGAGAGGACCGTCGTCGGACTCCCGACCATGCTCGGCAGTGTCGCGAGGAGCAGGCCCGCGAGACCAAGCGTCGTGAGTCCCGCGGCAAGCGGTCTGCTGAGCGTGTCCCGAGACGTCCCGAACGCGGCGATGAACCGGCGCCACGGATTCGGTCGGAGGCGCGCCGCGTCCGCGGGCGTCAGCGCGTACTCGCGCGGCCGGACCGGGGTCGGCAGGTCGCGGGTGGCCGCGCTGATCGCCACGAGGTCGGCGTGGAGTCGCGCGCACAGACTGCACGTGTCGATGAGACGCTCGGCGGCGACGCGGTCCGGACCCGCCAGCGCGCGGTCAGCGAGTGCCGCGACGAGCAGCGTGTCATGGGTGGCGTGCTCCTGAGTCCCGTTCATCACCCCCGTCAGACGAGCCCCGCTCGCACCCGGTTCCCCGGCGGCCTCCGCCGTCAACCTCGTGGCATCGGCCACCGTGATGCGGAAGTCGCGCGGTCGGGCCGGTGTCGGCATGGCGCGGGTCGCGCTCGACAGGGCGACGAGATCGGCATGGAGGTCGGCACAGGTGGTGCAATCGGCCACCTGGGCCTCGGCTGCGATGCGGTCGGGTGGGGCCAGATCGCCGTCGAGCAGCGCGGCCACCAGCAGCGGATCGTGGTCGTCGTGGGGATCGCGCCGATCAGCCACGGAACAACTCCATCCGGTCCTCGAGCAGGGCGCGGAGCGCCAGGCGCCCTCGGTGGATCCGCGACTTGACGGTCCCCAGGGACACGCCGGTCATGTCCGCGATCTCCGCGTAGTCGTAGCCCTCGATGTCGTAGAGGACGATGGCCGAGCGCTGGTCGTCGGTGATGAGGGCCAGGGCGTTGGCAAGGGCCCGCGAGCGCTCCGCGTGGACGGCCGTGCGCTCCGGGTCGGCGTCGGCGCCCGCGGGCGGCTGCCAGCTCTCGTCGTCGAGCTCGGGGTACGGCTGGACCGGGCGCCGCCGACGCGCGCGCTGGGTGTCCATCGCGGCGTTGACGCAGATCCGGTTCAGCCACGACTTGACGCTGCCGCCACGGAACGAGGTCAGGTTGCGGAACGCCGAGAAGAACGCCTCCTGGACGCAATCGGACGCCTGGTCGCGATCGGGGACCATGCGCACGACGAGCGCGAACAACTGGTCCTGGTACAGCGTGACGAGGTCGTTGAATGCATCGAGGTCGCCGTCCCGGGCTCGCTCGAGCAGGATGAGGTCGCGGCGCTGGACGGGGTCGTCGGGGACCGTCGTCGAGCGAAGGTCCTCCACGGTCGGGGGATCCCTCCGGACGGCGATTTTGAGGCTGGGCGAGTCTAGCATCGGTTCCGGCCGAAGACGCCGCTGGCGTCGACCCGGTTCCGATGCCGGTTCGTGCCCGTCAGGTCGACGGGCGACGATGCCTCACCCCGGTGGCGGTGGCATGACCCCCATCTGGACCAGCAGACCGACCATGTCGAGGTTGAGCCAGCCCTCGGTAATCCTCCCGTCCCGGACGCGGAACATGCGGGTGGCCGTCCAGTGCATGGCCCGACCGGTCGGCGGGATCCCCATGAACGGCCCGGAGTTGGTGCCGTCGATCACCCCACGAGCGACGACGAGGTCGTCCTCGGCTACGGCGTCCTCGAGGGTGAACTTGATATCCGGGAACGTGGCCGCCCAGACCTGATACGACATCGCGAGTCCAGCAGCGCCCGGTGGCTGCCCGGGGATGGGATCGTGCTCGACGTAGTCGGGGGCGACCAGGCCCTCGAAGGCGCCGTAGTCCCCGGCATTCGCGACATCGATGAAGCGCCGAATGACGGCGTGATTGGCCTGGAGTCGTTCCGCGTCAGATACGGTCGTGGATCCTGTCATCGTCGTGTCCTCGGTGGTCTGCGGTTGGGAGCGGGTCGACCGGGCGTCAGCGCGGGGGTCCACCGAACGGTGGGACGACACCCATCTGCTGGAGCATCCCGAACGCATCGAAGTCCTGCCACCGCTCGATGACCATCCCGTCATCGTCGAGCCGATAGATGATGATCCCGCTCCACGACACTTTCCTGCCGGTCGGCGGGATGCCCATGAACGATCCCGAGTGGGTCCCCGTGATCGTGCCGCGCGATGCGACGCGGTCGCCCTCGGCGACGACGAAGTCCTCGCTGACATGCCAGTCGGGCATCGCCGCATAGAACGGGTCGAGCGAGTCGACGAGGGCCTTCGGTCCGACGATGTCGCCAGATGCACCCCCGTGGTTGACGAATCCCGGATGGACGATCTCGTAGAACTCGTCGCGCTGCTTCGCGTTCACCGCCCGGTAGAAGCGGTGGATGACCTCGCGGTTGCGCTGGACGCGATCGACCGACGCCTGATCGGTGGCCATGGCAGCCCCCTCGCTGGTCGGGGGTCGCCAGATCGGTCGACGTTCACCCCCGTTCGGGCCGATTGTGTCGCATCGAGGGGGTGGTCGCACAGACGGCCTGTAACGATACGGCGTCGCGAACGTGATACCCGACGCGTAGAGTGAGGCGCGCTCATACGCCGCCGACGGCATGGTCGTCGCCCGCGGACCCGACGCCTGTTCGAGGTGGAGCGATGACCAGCACCGACGGCCAGCGGCGGACCGCCATCGCCGGACTCGCGTATGCGACGCCAGCCTGTCGGGTCACCACCGACGAGGTCGAGGATCGGATCCGCTCGGCGTCCGGTCGACTGCCGGTCCCGCGCGGGACTCTCAAGCTCGTCAGCGGCATCGACCACCGGTACATGGTCGGGCCGACCGAGTTCTCGAGCACGCTCGCGATCCGCGCCGGCTGCCGTGCGCTCGAGGACGCCCGACTCTCTCCGTCCGAGATCGACCTGCTGATCTTCGCCTCGGCAAGCCAGGATCAGATCGAACCCGCGACGGCGCACATCGTGGCGGACGCGATGGGCGTCCACGCGCCGGCATTCGACGTGAAGAACGCCTGCAACAGCTTCGTCGACGGCATGCGCATCGCCGAGGCGATGATCGCGGCCGGCGGGGTGCGCAACGCGCTCGTCGTCAGCGGGGAGACGCCCACCCTCGCGACTCGATGGAACGTCGGATCGCTTCGCGAGCTTCGTCGGTCGTTCATCGGCTACACGATGGGCGACCTCGGCAGCGCCATGGTCCTGGCACCGACCGACGACGGACGTGGCATCTTCTACCGTCGGTTCTGGTCCGGCTCGCAGCATTGGGAGATCGTCCAACTCCCCGGCGGCGGCTCACGGCACCCGCGCGGCGAGGAGTACGCCTACGCGCAGGGCGACGGCAACCGCCTGCGGGACGCGTTCATGGGACTCGATGCCGACATCGTCCTGAGCGTCTTCCGCGAGACCGGCACGACCTGGGCCGATTTCGCCCTCGTGTGCGCCCACCAGGTCACGATGCCGTTCGTCGACGACCTTGTGCGCAAACTCGGGATCCCGCGCGACCTGCTGGAATTGACGGTCGGCGAGTTCGGGAACGTCAGTTCCGGGAGCATCCCGCTCACGCTCGCGAGGGCCCGCGAGGCGGGTCGGGTCCGTCGCGGCGACCGCGTGCTGTGCATCGGGCTGGGCGCCGGGATCAGCGTCGCGACGATGGCCCTGGTGCTGTGACCGCGGACGGACGGTCTGGGTCCGGGGCCCGGCCGGCTGCGCGAACACCGTCGCGGTCGCCCGCCCGGTTCGACCCGGTCGACGGGACGGCCCTCGTGGCGATGCCGCCGTTCGACCTCGGCGAGCGTCCGGTCGAGATCCTGGCACCGGGAACGTCCGAGCTGTGGATCGTGGTGGCGGCCTACAACGAGGTCGAGCGGGTCGCCGAGACGCTCGACGCGCTCGCGCGCCAGGTCCGGTCGGCGGTCGTGTGTCTGGTCGACAACGCGAGCACCGACGCGACCGTTGGTACCGTTCGCGCCTGGTCGGCGGCGCATCCCGAGGTCCCGTTGCGGCTCGTCCACGAACCGGAGAAAGGGACCGGCGCGGCCGCGGACACCGGGTTTCGCGTCGCGGCCGCGGCCGGCGCGCGACTCGTGCTGCGGACCGACGCCGACTGCCTCCCCGCGCCCGACTGGTCGGCGCACCTGGCCGACGCCCTCGATTCCGGGCTCGACCTCGCCATCGGGCGGACGGTCCCGAGGACCGATCTCGAGCCGCTCCACTGGTGGGAGCCGGCGGTCATCGAGGCGCTGATGGCCATCTCCGATCTCGTCGGGCGGCTCCGGCCGAGCAACCGTGGCCACGGGTACCAGACGCGCTTCCGCCTGTGCATCGGGAACAACCTTGGGACTCGCGCGGACATGTACACCGCTTCCGGCGGCTTCCCACGAAGTCGGATCGAGGAGGTCCACGAGGACCGGGCGCTGATGAACCGGATGCGCCGGATCACGCCCCGCATCGGGACCGATCGGGAAGCGCTCGTCGCCACGAGCATCCGCCGCCTGCGCGCCTACGGCCTGGTCGGGATCCTGCGCTGGTATCTCGACCATGGCGGCGGCAATGGGACGGTCGATGTCCGCTGACCGGCCGACGAGCCCTGTGGCGCCGCTGGCCGGCCGCGGACGACGCCACGCCGCATCCCGAGGGCGGTTCGGTCGACCGCTGGCTGCCGCCCGGTCGGTGGCGAGCCGCATGGTGGGAGTCGCGGGTCTGGCTGGCCTCGAACGCGCCACTGTTCGTCGGCCTGCGCACCACCGGGAGACTCCCGATCGTGCGTCTCGGAGGGTTCGGCACGCTCGTCAACGACGCCCGGGTCGGGCGTGACATCCTGGTCGACACGGCACGGTTCCGGACGGTCGGGCGGGGCACGCACGGCGAGCTGCTCGACCAGGTGGTCGGGCCGCGCGCGTTGCTGAACATGGACGGGCCCGAGCATGAGGCCCTGCGCCGATCGCTCCACGACCTGTTCGGAGGTCCCGCGAGCCGTACGCTCGTGGACGCCACGGTCACCGCGCCGCTGGCCGAGATGGATCGCCGGCTGCGCGCCGGTGAGCGGGTCGACCTCGTCCGGGCCCTTCGGGTGATCACGGGGCGAACCACGTTCGGCCTGCTCGGCGCCCCCGACCCCGTCGATGGCGACGCCGGATACCTCGCCGCCTACCGCGATGGCGAAGAGCTGCTCGCGATGACGGTGCACGCCGTTCGGCGCGGTATCCGTCCGACGGAACTGGAACGCGGGCGGCGGCTCGTCGAAGCGCTCGGCGCCGGGAGTCGCTCGGGCTGGGCATCGACGGGCGACGGCACGATGCCACGACTCCGAGAGATGGGGATGAGCTTCGAGGAGGCCCGATCGCTCGTCGTGGTCATCATCCTGGCCGGCACCGAGACCGTCAGTTCCGGCGCGCCCCGCGCGATCGCGACCCTGATGGATCACGGCGCGTGGGATGGGATCGATCCCGGTGACGACGCCGCCCTCGACGCGGCGATCGAGGCGGGCCTGCGCCTCGTCACGCCGAGCCAGTTCATCATCCGCAGCTGCATCGAGGACGCGACCGTCCGCGGTCGGCGGTTCCGCCCCGGCGAGCGCGTCTTCCTGTCGCTCTACAACATGGCCCGCACGCCCGCTCTCTACGCGGGTCTCGACCCCGAGGCACTCCATCTCGGTGACCCCGTGCCCCGCGAGCTCCGCCACATCTGGTTCGGGGCTGGTCCCCATTTCTGCATCGGCAGCTCCATCGCCCGGGAGCAGCTTCGAGCCCTGCTGCGGACATTGCGCGGGGCGGGCGACCTGCGGATCGTCCACCGCCGGCCGGCAAGGGGCGTGCTCTTCCCGGCCTACGCCGAATGCTGGATCCAGCGCCGATGACGGACATCGACGGGCACATCGAGGACCTGGTGACGTCGGGCGCCGGTGGCGACCGACCGGCCTTCGTCGATCCGACCGGTCGGGTCACGCTCACCCGGTCGGGCCTGGCCGTTCGCATCCGGCGTGCTGCCGGAAGCTTCGCCGGTGCGGGGCTCGGTCCCGGTGATGCAGTCGCCTTCGGCATCCGCCAGGACGCCGAGGGTGTCGCGTGGCTGCTCGGCGCCATCCGCGCCGGGGTCACCGTGGTCGTCCTCGACCCTGGACTGGCGCCCTCGACCACGATCGATCGATGCCGCGCCGCCGGGGTCCGCGCGGTCGTGTTGGACCCCGGGGTCGCCCTCGCGGCCGGTTCGCGGCTGGGGCGCCGCGTCGCCGCGGCGGCTGGGTTGCGGATCCCCGATCCGCGAGCGCTCGGCGGCGACGTGTGGGTCACGGGCGCGACACCACTCCGAGGCGTCCGCCGCCTCGATCGGGTCGGCCGTGCGGACGCGCGCCGGCCACGCAGCGCGGACGAGCCCGCGCTCGTCGTCTTCACCTCGGGGACCACGGGTGCGCCGAGAGGCATCGTCCACTCCTCGCGCAGCCTGGCCGCGACGCTGGACGCCGTGGTCGGCCTGTCCGGCATGCGACCTGACGACCGGGTCCTCGGGACGGGGCTGCACCTGACCGTGCCGGCGCTGCTGGCCGGGGCGACGGTCGTGATCCCGCCACGAGGCGGCGCGACCCGGCTCGCGTCGGTCACGCGCCGGCTGGGCGTCACGCAGATGTCCCTCCCGCCGCACGTGGCGGTCGACTGGGCTGCCGCCGGCGGCGCCGGCACGGGCCTGCGTCGCCTCTTCCTCGGGTCGGCCCCGACGCGCAACGTCGCGCTGCGCTCGATCATCGCGAGCGTCCCGGCCGGTGCCGAGATCTGGTCGCTGTACGGGATGACCGAGCAGCTGCTGGTCGCCGCCGTGGCGGCCGCGGAGCGGGTCCGGCACGACGAGGCCACGGGCGACCTCGTCGGCCGGCGGCTGCCCGGTGTCACGACGCGGTTCTCGGCGGACGGCGAGTTGTGGGTCGGCGGTCCGGGCCTCGCTCGGGGGATCCTGGGCGATCCCGAGCCGGCGTCGGAGATGCCGACCGGGGATCTCGGCTTCATGGCCGGGGACGGCCGGATCGTGCTGACGGGGCGGCGCAAGGAGATGATCATCCGCCGTGGCGCGAACATCTATCCGGCCCTGTACGAATCGCGCGTGGCCGAGGCGGCCGGTCTGGCTGCCGCGATCATGGTCGGCCTTCCGGCACCTGATGGTGACGAGAGCGTAGTCCTCTGGGTGGAGCCGCGAACCGGTGAGCGAGCCGAACGCGCACGCCGGCGAACGCTGGCGATCCTGGCCGGAGGCACCTCGCCGGTGGACGCGCACGCCCGGCCGGACGCGGTGTTCACCATCGACCGGATCCCACGTTCCGGTCGGTCGGGCAAACCGGACCGTCGGGCACTCGTCATGCTTGCCGGCGCTCGCCTGGGGCGGACCGTCATGGCGGATCCGATCGTGGCGGAGCCCGTCTGATGCGGGTCGCGGTGACCGGTGCGACCGGGTTCGTCGGCGGGCACCTCGTCCGCCGGCTGGAGGCCGGCGGGCACGAGGTCCTCGCGCTCGGGCGTCGGCCGCACGCTCCCGACGGTCTCATCGCCTCGGCCTACGAGGTCTGGGACCTTGGCGACGGCCGACAGGCGCCACGGTCCATCGCCGCCTGCGACGCGGTCGTGCACGTCGCGGCCCATGTGTCCGACTGGGGGCCGCGGGACACGTTCCAGGCGGTCACGGTCGGCGGCACGGCTCGACTGCTCGACGCCACCGCCCCGGGTGCGCGCGTCATCGTCATCGGGAGTGCGTCCGTGTACGACCCCCGGCGGCCTCACCTGCGTGCCGCCGAGGGCGAGGCGCCCGTCGAGCGTTACCTGAACGAATACGGCCGCGCCAAGGCGGACCAGGAACGGCTGGTGGCACGACGCCGGCCGGATGCCCTGGTACTGCGACCGCACGCCGTCTATGGGCCCGGCGATCGGACGCTCCTGCCGCGCCTGATCGACGCGCGACGACACGGTCGGCTCGCGCTGCCCGCGGGCGGCCGGCACCCGATGTCGGTCACCCATGTCGACAGCCTGGCGGACGCCGTCCTTGCCGCGTTGCGGCATCCCGAGGTCCGAGATCCCATGAACGTCGCCGACGCCACACCGATCGTCCCGGCCGAGATGCTCCTGGCGGCGTTCGAGGCGCTCGGCCTGCGAACGCGGATCCGGTCGGTGCCGGTCCCGATCGCTCGTCTCGTGGCCGACGCCGTCGAGGGCGCCTGGCGCGTGAGCCGCCGACCTGACGCCCCACCGCTGACACGCTATGCCGTCAGCCATCTCGCGGGACCGTTCGTGCTCGACCTGACGCGGTTTCACACCGAGCTCGGGATCCGGCCGGATCGGCGGCACCTCGAGATGTTGCCCGAGGTCGTCGCGGGGTTCGCCCGCCGGCCGGTCGCCGGGGCAGCCCGGTAGGGTCGGCTACTCGCGGTACGATGCGCGCGGCGCCCGGCCGGAGTGGCGGAACAGGCAGACGCGACGGTCTCAAACACCGTTCCTTGCAAGAGGGTGCGGGTTCGATCCCCGCCTCCGGCACCACTGATCGCGAAATGAGGATCCAGCATGCCCGCCCCGGCCCACCGGCAGGCCATCGGCTACCCGACGAACCGGTTGCTGGCCGTCTTCGACGACCCCGCCGACGCGGCGGCCGCGCTGGCCGACCTCGCGGCCGGGGGGATCGCGACGCGTGACCTCGAGATCCTGCGGGGCGAGGAGGGCGCCGACCGGGTCGATGGCACCGGTGGCGTATCGGGCTGGCTCGGTCGCCTTCGGCGGGCCTTCGATTTCACGATGATGGACCAGCTCGTCGACTTCGCCGCGTACGAACGGGCGCTGCGCGACGGGCGCGCCGTCGTCATGGTCCACGTCCACGGCGACGCCCCGAAGGAGTCCGCCCACAGGATCCTGCGGGCGCACCACGGCCATTTCATCAACTATTACGGCCGCTTCGCGACCGAGGAACTGGACATGTGGCACGGTCCCGAGCCGGACATCCCGGGGTATCTGCGTCGCTGATCCGCCGGCGATGGCATCATCAGCGCCACAAGCCGCGGCACGTTCGTGGCCGTCGGTCCCGACCATTCGCCCCCGAACCATTTGAGGAGCCTCGATGTTCCACCGTTTCTTCGGATCCTCCAAGCCGGCCGACGAGCCCCTGGCCGAGCGACCGGCCCCGCCGCCAGTGTCCGATGGCGCGGGCGACACCGCCACCGTGCGACGGATCGTCGCGAAACTCGAGGCGATGCCACCCGAGCAGGCCAGGCTCCTCGCCGCGATCGCGTACACGCTCGCCCGGGCCGCGAACGCCGACCTCGACATCAGCGCCGAGGAGACCGCGGCGATCGAGCACGAGCTGCAGGAGCACGAGTCCATCGATGAGGCGACCGCCGTCCTGGTGACCGAGATGGCCAAGCTCCAGGCCAAGACGGTCGGCGGCACCGAGGACTTCGTCGTGACCCGCGAGCTCAAGGCCATCACCGACGAGAGCCAGCGGATCGTCGTCGTTCGGGCGTGCTTCGCGGTCATGGCGGCGAACGGCACGATCTCGGCCGAAGAGACCGCGATCGTCAACGAGATCGCCCAGGAGCTCGACATCGACGCCCCGACCCTCAACGCGATCCGGGCCGACTACCACGAGCAGTTCTCGTCGGTCCAACAGATCCGGCGGGTCACCGGGGCGGGCTGAAGCGGCGGTCAGGCGAGTCGCAGGTCCACCAAACCGTCGCCCAAGCGGCGGCGAACCTCGGCCAGCAGTTCCGCGTCATAGGCGACGCCCCGACGCAGCTCCATCGGCAGCGGCGGACCCCCGCCCGGCCCCGGGATGTGGATGACGACGCGCGTCGATCCGGGCCGGTCGCGCAGGACGGCCTTGAAGGTCTCCATCGCCCCGACCAGGCGATCGGGTGGCGCGCTCCCCGCGAAGCGCACATGGAGGATGGTGTCAGGCCCGGCGTCGACCGGGGCGTCGGCGGTCGCGTCGGCGACGATCCGCGCGCGGGCCTCGTCTGGGACGGTCGGCTCGTCGTCCTCGTCAGGCCCGACGGCGGCTCCCGGGTTGGCGACGTAGGCCGACACAGGCTCGGCCGGTGCGATCGATGGCAGGGAGGCCTCGGCAACACCGCCTCGGCGGGGTGAGACGAAGGGCACCGCCACCTGGGGTCGCCCCGGGCTCGCGGGGCCTCCGACGCCGCCCCCGACACCGACCGGCGCCGGCTGCCCGGGGCCGACGGCGACCATCGGCCGTGGCGGGAACGTGCCGGGTCGCTCGCCGCCGATCGCGCCATGACCGTTGCCGTTCGCGCCGGGACCCCGCCGACCCGCACCCCGCTCACCGGCGGCCACCTGCCGGGCGAAGGCCTCGGGTCCGGCCGCGACCGCCCCCTCCCACTCGACGGCGAGATCCGCCAGCAACGAGATGTCTTCGCCCTTGTGGTCGACCCGCCCCGCCACGAGAAGGATCTCGCCATCGCGCCAGGTCGAGCCGGTCTGCTCGTACAGCCTTGGGAAGACGACGACCTCCACGGTCCCCTGGAGATCCTCCATGGTCACGATGGCCATCGTCGCCCTCGCCTTGGTGACGACCGTGCGGACGCCGGTCACGATCCCGCCGACCACGACCCGCTGGCCGTCGAGCGACTCGTCGCGCAGGTCGCTCGAGTAGGCGGTCACGAAGGCACTGATCTGCTCGGCGACCTCACCCATCGGATGCTCCGACAGGTACAGGCCGAGGAGCTCCTTCTCCCAGCGCAGCCGCTCGCGGACCGGAACCTCCGTCGCGTTCGGCAGCGGGCGCTCGAAGGCCGCGGCATCGGCGGCGCCCAGGTCGAACAGCGAGGTCTGGCCGGAGATCCGGTCGCGCTGCGTCGCCTGTCCTGCCCCGATCGCGTCGTCGAGACCGAGCAGGATCTGCGATGGGTGTCCGAATGCACTCAACGCCCCCACCTTGGCCAGCGTCTCGAGGACCTTGCGGTTGGCGAGGCGCAGGTCGATCCGCGTGCAGAAGTCGGTCAGCGAACGGAACTCGCCGCCCTCGTCGCGCGCCGCGATGATCGATTCGATGGCGCCCTGCCCGACGTTCTTGACGGCCAGCAGGCCGAACCGGATGGCGTCGCCCTCGACCGTGAACTCGAGCTGGCTCCGATGGACGTCCGGCGGCAGGACCTCGATGCCCATCCGCCGGCACTCGGCGACGGCGGCCGCCACCTTCTCCTCGTTCGACCGGAACGCGGTCAGCACGGCGGTCATGTAGTCGACCGTATGGTTCGCCTTCATGTACGCGGTCTGGTAGGCGATCAGTCCGTAGCAGGTGGCGTGCGCCTTGTTGAACCCGTATCGCTCGAACGGCTCGAAGGCGGTGAACACGGCGTCGATCACGTTCGCGGCCACACCACGTTCCGCGGCCTGGGTGACGAACTTCTCCTTCTGGGCCCGCAGGACCGCCGACTTCTTCTTGCGGATCGCGTAACCCAGCGTGTCGGCCTCGGGTCCGGTGAAGCCACCGAGGGCGATGGCCGCGGACATGATGTCCTCCTGGTAGACGAAGATCCCGTAGGTCTTCGCCAGGTACGGCTCCAGCAGCGGGTGGAGGTAGGTGACGGGCTCCTGGCCGTGCTTGCGCCGGATGTACGCCGGGATGTTGTCCATCGGTCCCGGCCGGTAAAGCGCGACCATCGCGGCGAGGTCGTAGACCGATGTCGGCTGCAGGTCGCGGACATATCGGCGCATCCCAGCCGACTCGAGCTGGAAGACGCCCGTCGTCTCGCCCGAGGCGAGCAGTTCGAAGGTCGTCGCGTCGTCCAGTGGGATGTCGTCGAGGTCGATGGCGATGCCGCGGTTGGCCCGCACGAGATCGACCGCCTGACGCAGGATGGTCAGGTTCGACAGCCCCAGGAAGTCGAACTTCAGCAGTCCGAGCGCCTCGATGGCGTGCATCTCGTACTGGCTCATGAGGCCGTCCGAGTTCGTCGCCTTCTGGAGCGGCATGAGCTCGGTCAGCGGCTCGCGGCTGATGACGACGCCGGCGGCGTGGGTCGACGCGTTTCGGGCGACCCCCTCGAGGTGGCGGGCGAAGTCGATGATCCGCTTGACACCCGGGTCGGCATCGACCTGTTCGCGCAGCGCCGGCGCGACCTGGAGCGCCTCGTCGAGCCGGATGCCGAGCTGGTTCGGGACGGCCTTGGCGATCCGGTCGACCTCGCCATACGAGTGGCCGAGGACGCGCCCGACGTCACGGATCGCGGCCCTTGCGAGCATCGTGCCGAACGTGATGATCTGGGCGACGTGGTCCTGGCCGTACTTCCGGCCGACGTAGGCGATGACCTCCTCGCGGCGGCCGTCCTCGAAGTCCACGTCGATATCGGGCATCGTCACGCGGTCCGGGTTGAGGAAGCGTTCGAACGGCAGCTGGTAGAGGATCGGGTCGACCGGCGTGATCCCGAGCGTGTAGGTCACGATCGAGCCGGGCGCGCTGCCGCGGCAGGTCGTCTGGATGCCCTGTTCGCGAGCGAACCGGATGAAGTCCGCGACGATGAGGAAGTACCCGGCGTACCCCATCTGGAGGATGACGCCGAGCTCGTAGTCGAGGCGCTCCTGGAGCTCGGGGGTCACCGTCCCGTAGCGGCGCTCGAGGCCCAGTTGGCACTCGGCGCGAAGCCAGCTCTCGACGGTGTGCCCGTCGGGCACCGGAAAGTGTGGGATCCGGAGCTGGCCGAGCGGCAGGGTGATGTCGGTCATCTCGGCGATGCGTCTGGTGTTCCGGATGGCGTCGAGGTTGTCGGGGAAGAGCGCAGCCATCTGGGCCGCCGACTTCACGTAGAACTCGTGGGTGTCGAAACGCATCCGGTTGGGCGTGTCGAGGTTGTTGCCGGTGCCGATGCACAGCAGCACGTCGTGCGCCTCGGACTGGTCCTCGCGGACGTAGTGCAGGTCGTTGGTCACGACCAGCGGCAGGCCGGCCTCCGGCGCCAGGCGGAGCAGCTGTTCGTTGAGCCGGCGCTGGTCGGGCAGGCCGTGGTCCTGGAGTTCGAGGTAGAACCGGTCGGGCCCGAAGATGTCGCCGTACTCGCCGGCGAGCTTGCGGGCCAACTCCCAGTCGTCGGTCTCGAGCGCGCGCGGGATCTCACCGCTCAGGCAGGAGCTGAGCCCGATCAGCCCCTCGCTGTGCCGGGCGAGATGCTCGCGGTCGATCCGCGGCTTGTAGTAGTACCCGTCGATGTGGGCGTCGGTGATGAGGCGGCAGAGGTTGCGGTAGCCCACGAGGTCCTGCGCGAGCAGGATGAGGTGGAACGGCTGGGCGTCGGCTTTGCCCTCCTTGTCGGTCATGGACCGCCGCGCGACGTAGGTCTCCACGCCGATGATCGGCTTGATGCCCTTGGTCTTCGCGGCCTGGTAGAACGCGACCGCGCCATACAGGGCGCCGTGGTCCGTGATCGCCAGCGAATCCATGCCCAGCTGGGCCGCCGTGTCGACCAGCTCCGTGATCCGGCCGAGGCCGTCGAGCAGGCTGAACTCGGAGTGCACGTGGAGGTGCGTGAAGTCGTTCGGGGCGAGGGTCGTCACGGGAGGTCAATGGTAGTCGGACGGCCGCGGCGGGGATTGGGCGGGCTCAGCCGGTTTGGTCGGCGCGCTCCCACCAGGTGACGGTGGCGATGAGTCCAACGGTGGAAACAAGAACGACCGTGGCGATACCGCCCGGACCTGCGGGCTCGACCGCTGCGCCTCCCGCCCCCGCGAGGATGGCCGGCACCGCCCACGGAAACCACGCTCCCCAACCGAGGACCGCGAGGACCTGCGAGGCGGCCACGGTGGCAACGGCCCAGGCCAGGGGCGCGATGTAGCCGTGACCGACCCCAGCGAAGAACGCGGTCATACCCTGCAGGGCGATCGTCAGAAGCGCGGCGAACGCGATGGTCGCGAGCGCTTGGATCGCCGCCGATCCCGACCAGCCCGGGAGGCCGATCAGCCCTCCGATCGCGAGGCCGAGCAGTAGGACCCAGCCGGAGATCGCCACGCCCCAGGCGGCGATGACCAAGGCCTTGGCGATGACGATCGTCCGTCGCGGTGTCGCGGACGCGAGCAGCCCGCGGACGGTCCGGTCGGCGAACTCGCGACCAAAGATCCACGCGGTCAGGAACGCGAACAAGATGGAGCCGCCTATGGTCACCGCCTGCCCGAGAAGCGACCAGTAGGTCGGCCAGTCAGCGGTCCCTGCGGTCAGTTGTGCTTTGGCCCCGAGCAGGCCTAGATTCCGGGCCGCCTCCGGATCCTTGAGGATCACCATGAACAGGCCCATGACCAGGGGTGCGATCGAGAACCCAGTGGCGACTCCCCAGGGCACGCGGGAGCGGCGGCTCTTCAGGAACTCGGTCGCGATCGCCGCGCGGAGGCCTGTCACGCGACACCCGCTTCGTCGCTGGTGAGTCGCATGAAGTGCTCCTCGAGCGACTCCCGGGCGATCGCCAGGTGCGTCGGTGGCACGCCTGCCGACACAAGGATCTCGGCGACCCTCTCAGGCGCCTCAAGGGCCAACGGGTCGCGGAGCTCGAGTCGCTCGTCCCCCCGCCTTTGCGGCGTCAGGCCGGCCGCCAGTAACGCGGTCTCGGCGACCGCGAGATCGCGAGTCGCGACTTCGAGACGCCGGTCTCGCCGCCGCTCGAGGGCGTCGCTATCGAGTTCCTCGACCAGCCGGCCTCGATGCACGATGCCGATCCGATCTGCCAACAGATCGACCTCGCCGAGGATGTGACTGGACATGAAGACGGTCACGCCCTCGTGCTGTGCGAGGTCGCGAAGCAGGTCGCGGATCTCGACGACCCCCGCTGGATCAAGACCATTCGCCGGCTCGTCGAGGATCAGGAGTTCGGGACCGTGCAGCAGGGCGCGGGCGAGGGCGAGCCGCTGGAGGTTCCCGAGCGACAGAGTGCCGGCTCGCCGGCTCGCATAGGCGTTGAGCGCAAGCCGGTAGATCATCAGGTCCACCCGCCGACGGTCCTCGACGCCGGCCAGCCGCCGGGCGACGTCGAGGTTCTCGACGACAGTCAGTTCCGGATAGGCGGTGGCGGTCTCGACCAGGTGCCCGACGCGACGCCACAGGTGGTTCGCCCCCGCCACGACTCGAACCCCGAACAGTTCGGCGTGCCCAGCGGTGGGCTTGATCATTCCCAGCAGCATCCGGATCGTCGTCGACTTGCCGGCACCGTTGAGGCCGAGCAGGGCGTAGATCTCGCCACGAGCGACCCGCAGGTTCACCCCGTCGACCGCGAGCACGTCGCCTCGGTAGCGCTTGGTCAGCGCGTCGGTCGAAATGGCTTGATCGCTCATGCCGCAAGGCTAGACGAGCCGATGACTCGACCGATGTACCTCTTCGGTCCGTCCGAAGACGCCGAGATCCGGAACCTTTGAACCGTCAGCCGGCCGCGATGTCACGCCTCTCGACGGCTCGGAGACCGAACAACACCAGCAGGATCGACGGCACGGCCAGCGCGATGAAGCGCCAGAGATCGGCGCCGTGCTCCAGGGGATCGCCGGCCAGAGCCCAGCTCCACGGCGAGAGCTGGCTCCAGGGCTCGAGGGCGCTGCTGAAGGAGAACAGGGCGACCACCATGTAGCTCAGGACGGCGAGCTCGATGCCGGCGCCGATCACGACGGACGGCCGCGGCCGGGCGCAGGCGATGGCGAACGCAAGGCTTCCGAAGAACGTCGCGAGAACGACATCCAACAGGATGGTCGAGACCAGATCGCCAAGGTCGATCGGCAGATCGACCACGGCGTCCATCGCGACCTGGACGACCGCCATCACGAGCGTGACCACGAGGAGGCCGATGAACGCGGCGACCGCGCGCCCGAGGTAGACCGCCGGGCGGCGCACCGGCTGCGCGAGATACAGCTCCAAGCGGCCGCCGGCTTCCTCGCTTGCGGTCTGGCCGCCGACCAGCGTGACGGCGACCGCCACCAGCAGGATGGGCACCAGGATCTCGTACAGGTTCGCCCGGAGGTACCCGGATGGCGAGCCGAAGTCCTGCAGACCGAACGCCGCCAGCGCGCTGCTCGGAAGGTGGTTGAGCGCATCGGTGATCCCGGTTGAGCCCTTGAAGATGGGCCAGAACACCACGGTGAGGACAACCAACGCGGCCATGCCCACGGACCACCAGGCGATGGCCCGGCGCATGGATCGGAGCGGGCCAGCTACCAACTCGAGCTGGAGACTGTTCACGGCTTGCCGCCGCCGTACAGGTCGAGGAAGGCTTCCTCCAGGTCTGGCTCCTCGACGAGCATGGAGGCGACCCGGTGCTGCGCCAGGAGCGTCAGCAGTGGCCCGATGGCACCCGACAGGGTTGCCGTGAAACGCTGGCCGATGACCAGTGGGTTCACGAGGCCTGGCAGGGCCGTCAGCTCGGCGGTGGGCGGCGCATCCTCGAAGAACACCTCCACGTGGGAGCGAGCGCGGCCGACGAAGTCGGCCATGGTGCCGGAAGCAACGACCGTCCCTTCACGAAGGACGGCGACGCGGTCGGCGACGCGCTGGACCTCGGACAGGACGTGCGATGAGAGGAAGACCGTGGCGCCGGCGTCGCGTGCCTCGCGTAGCAGGTCGATGCACTCTCGCTGCATGAGCGGATCCAGCCCGCCCGTCGGCTCGTCCAGGACCAGCAGCTCGGCGTTGGCGAGGAAGGCGAGCACCAGCACCACCTTGCGACGGTTTCCGCTGGAGAGCTCTTTCATCGGCCGGTGCAGGTCCAGCTGGAGCCGTTCCGCGAGTTGATCGCGCCGCGCGACGTCGAAGCCGCCTCGAAGCCGGCTGATGCTGGAGATGAACTCCGCGGCCGTCAGTCGCTCAGGGAGGCGCAGCTCGCCCGGCGCGTAGGCGAGGCGCCGGCGGATCGGAACGCCGTCCAGGATGGCATCCAGACCGAAGACGCGAACCGCGCCGGCCGTCGGCCGGAGAAGCCCGAGGAGGCAGCGAATGGTGGTGCTCTTGCCTGCGCCGTTCGGTCCCAGGAAGCCGAACACCTCGCCCTGCTCGACGGTCAGCTCCAGGTCCACGACGCCGCGCTGGGTGCCGTAGGACTTGGTCAGCTTCTCGGTTTCGATGATGGCAGTCATGCGATCCGGGTCAATGTACTGAACGCGCGGGATCCGGGTTGCGTGGGCGCCCACGTCAGCGTGCGCGCAAATGGAACGTGTATCCCGGTCCCCAGTTCTTCGACGCCCCGGGCCGTGCTGCTTGACCGGTGGAGCTGCGTGCACTCGTTCCGGGCGATGGGCATCGGGAGGTCAATGGTAGCCCGGGGCCTTTGACACGGTGGGCCGGCGTGACCCTCATCGACCAACAGGAGTTCGGGCACGCTGGACCTTCGACCTATGGTCGCCCGAGCCAGGTCGCTCCTAGATAGGACGTGTGACGCTCTTCGACCTCTATCCTTTTCTGTTCCTCCTTGGCGTGTTCGGGCTGGCCATCCTGTGGGAGGTCCGGCGCCTCGTGACGGCGAGGGTTGCGGCCCGTCGGGCCGTGACCGGCGCGATGGCGGGCCTCGTCGTCCTGATGGTCATCTCGCTCCCGGTCCGGCTCCTGGCCCCGGCTCCGTTGATCAACTCGTCACGGCTCCTCAGTTGGCGCATAGCCGGCGGGTCCATCGGCGTCGCGTCCGATCCGGCGACGACGCCGACGACGAATGTGCTCACGATCGAGGTCGAGCACCCGGGCTGTGCGCCGATCGAGGCCGGCCCGTGGCTCGCGGACCCGATCGTCTTGTCCACACCGTGGTCGGTGACCATCACGATGCACATGAACGACACGCCGGATACCGCCGGCTGCTCGTCCATGGAGGGCCTACACGACGGTTCGCTTCCCCTCGTCGGCGGCTACCTCACGGGCATCTTCGTGCCAGTCCAACTGAACGAACCGCTCGGGGACCGGATGCTGTTCGACGGCTCGGCGTTCCCCCCGGCGACGCGCCCATCTCGCTGAGGCGACGCCGTGCCTTCGGTCCCGCTCATCGACTACGCGCAGCACCTCGGCACCGGCGCCAAGCTCCTGTGCACCCGACCGCCCATCGACGTTGCGATCGACCAGCCAAGCTGCGGCCGGCCGGCGATCGTCATCGTGTCGATCGGGTCTGCCTACGCGGTCTGTCGGCGCCACCTGCGCGACCTGGCCACCACCCGCGTCCTCGCCAAGACCGACACCGGGTCGCTCGCCGCGCTCGGCCCTGATCGGCTGTGGCACCGCGTCAGTCAGACCTGGTACCGCAACGAGCTCGACAACACCTGGCACCGGTTCCGGAGGCTGAACGGGCACGATGGCGCCGCGACCTACCTGACCCTCATGGACGACCCGACCATCACCCGTCCCTGTGACTTCGCCGCCGAGGTCGATGCTGCCGGCCGGACCGTGACGCGCAACGAGTGGGTCTGCGAGGGCGACGTACAGCTCTCGAGCGACGCCCCGCGATCGCGTGGCGTCATCGAGCACCCGCCCTCGTTCTCGGCGTCGATCCCCTGCTCATCGTCAGATGCCGTGGCCCTGCTCGCGCCGACCGTGCGGGACACGAGGGTCGCGATCCTGGCCTGCCAGGCGCACACGTCCTGGCTGATCGAGCATGGCTATGTCGACGATGTGTACAGCGGCGTCATGGCGCGGCAAGAGTCCGGACGCTGGGTGACCGCCCGGACCTCGCGGCCGTAGCCCTTCGGCGCCGCGAGTCGACCCGCCCGGCGGATCACGTCGTCGGCCTACACACGTCCGACTGCTCAGTCGATCAGCGCCTCGCAGACCAGCGACCAGTACTCCCGCCCGGCACTCACGGATGCGCGCGGCTCGAGCTGCGAAAGGAAGATGCCGGAGAGATCCTTGACGGGATCGATCCAGAAGTCGGTGTTCCAGCTACCGGCCCATTCGTAGGTGCCTGCTGATCCGGCCAGGTCCGCCGAAACTGGTTCGACGATGACACCGACACCGAGACCATAGCCCTCTCCCTCCAGCGCGTAGTCACCGAAGCGGAGTGGGTAAAGCGGCGCCGCGAGATGGTTGCGGGTCATGAGTTCGACCGTTTCCGACTTCAGCAGGCGAACCCCATCCAGTTCCCCCCGCCGCAGCAGCATCCGGGTGAAACGCACGTAGTCGAGCACCGTCGAGGCACACCCAGTACCGCCAGACAGCAGCGGGAATTGCTCCGTGACCCTGCTCGTCTCGGAGCTGTCAAGTCGGTGGAGACGGCCGTCCTTGGACTCGTAGACCGCGGCCAATCGTTCGACCTTCTCCGGTGGCACGTAGTAGCCGCTATCGACCATGCCGAGCGGCCCGAAGATCGCCGAGGCGAGGTATTCGTCGAGTGGCTGGTCCCCGGCGACCTCGATCACTCGACCAAGGACGGCATGCGACCAGCCATACCACCAGCCTTCGCCTGGCTGATGTGTCAGCGGCTGCGCGGCGAGTCGCACCATCAGCTCCGGCAATGCGTAGCGTTCATCGCCGAGATTGTCGTACGCAGCCTCGAGCGCCGGATGCGGAGCGTCGCCGGCCAGCCCTGACGTGTGCGTCAACAGGTGGTACACCGTGATCGGCCGCTCCAGGGCCGCCAGGATGACGTGCCCATCCTCGACGCGGTCGAAGACCTGAACGTCAGCGAATTCGGGCACGTAACGCGACACCGGGTCGTCGAGTCGCAGCTTGCCGGCTTCGATCAACATCAGCGCGCCCACGCTGGCGATCGGCTTGGTCATGGAGGCGATGCGGAAGATCGTGTCCGGCTCCATCGGCAAGCCGGCTTCGATGTCGCGGAGGCCGATGCACGCGAGTTGCGCCACGCGGTCTCGTCGCAGAGCGAGCACCACGGCCCCGGCGATCTCGCCTCGCGCGACGCTGCGTTCGATGTACGCGCTGGCACGCTCCAGTCCTGGAGTCGACAGACCCACGTCTTCTGGAGTCGCCAACATGTTCGACCTCATCGGCTTGAGAACGGGCGTGCCTCCCTCAGCGGAAGCCGTTGGCACCCGAGGAGTGTGCGCTCCGAAGGCACGCATCGTGCGATGCCGATCGAGCAGCTCAGTTGACTGACACCCGTCGACCACGTAATTTACGTGCACCACGTAATACACGTGACGAGGTGAGCGTGAAGCGGAACATCACTGTCCAGCTCGACGATGCCACCGTGCAGAAAGCACGGGTGGTGGCCGCCAAGCGCGGGAGTTCCATCAGCCGGCTGCTGGCCGAGCAGATCGACCTCCTCGCCCGACAGGACGACGACTACGACCGGGCCATGCAGGACGCCCTCGCGGAACTCGCGCGCGGGTACGACCTTGGTGGCGGCCCCTACCCTGCTCGCGACGAGGTGCACGACCGATGAGGACGTTCGTCGACACGAACATCGTCCTCTATGCGTACGACCAACGCGAACCCGAGAAGTCCGCCATCGCCCGAGAGATCCTGTCCGACCTGTGGCGCACGCGAGAAGGGCTCCTCAGCACCCAGGTGCTGCAGGAGGTGTACTTGAACCTCACCCGCAAACTCAGGGTCGTCGTTCCTCGGTCGAAGGCGCGCGCGCTCGTTGGACGCTACGGTCGGTGGCCCGTGTACGCCATCACGACGGGCGACGTCCTCGAGGCCGCCGACCTTGAGCAACGCCACTCGCTGTCGTTCTGGGACGCACTCATCATCGTCGCCGCGTGGAGAAGCGGTGCCGAGCTGATCATCAGTGAGGATCTCCAGCACGGTCGGACGATCGGCGGCGTACGGATCGAGAACCCGTTCCGTCGCTGACCAGGTGACGAGCAGCCAAGGAGGTTCCGTGCGGTCGATCGAGCTCGGGATCGTGCTCCCGATGGAGGAAGCGTGGACGGACGGCTCGACCCCCCGCTGGGTCGAGATCCGTGAGCTGGCCCTGCGGGCCGAGGCGATGGGGTTCGACACCGTCTGGATCCCTGACGAGCTGCTGTGGCGCCAGGCCGACGGATCGATCCACGGCTGGTGGGAGAGCGTCGCGATGACGGGGGCCGTGGCCGCCTCGACCTCGCGAGTGAAGGTCGGCACCTGGATCCTGTCCGCCCTGCATCGCAATCCCGCGATCACCGCCAAGGCGGTCGAGACACTCGACGAGATCAGCGGCGGCCGGTTCGTCTTCGGGCTCGGTTCCGGGCACGCGGGCAAGCAGGCCCACGCGTTCGGACTCCCCGAGGACCATGTGATCGGCCGCTTCGAGGAGGCGCTCGAGATCATCTCGCCACTCCTGCGGACGGGCCGGGCGGACTTCGAGGGCATGTACCACGCTGCCCGCGACCTGGAGCAGCGACCGGTCGGGCCCCGCCCCGGCCGCATCCCGATCATGATCGGTGCCGGGGGCCCGAAGATGCTCCGACTGGCGGCCCGGCACGCCGACATCTGGAGCTGGTACGTCCGGGAGGACAGCCATCTCGCCGAGTTCGCGCCGCGGCTGGCCGAGCTCGAAGCGGCATGCCTCGAGGTCGGCAGGGATCCCGCTTCGATCGGTCGGTCCGCGGGCATCATCGTCGAGCCGACCGCCGTCACCGGAGCGGCCGACGCCTTGGCGATCCCCCTCCGAGGCTCGGCCGAGGAGATCGCGGACGGACTCCGGGCGTTCGGCGCCGGGGGCTTCACGCAGATCGAGATCCTGCTCTGGCCGCGGACGCTGGCCGCGCTCGAGGCGATGGCTCCGGTGCTCGAGCTTCTCGACGCCGACTGATCTCGGAGCTCCGCGCATCCGACCGGCGAGTGTCCCGCCTGTGCGGTCGGCGATGACCATCGGTTCCGATCAGTCGATCAGCGCCTGGCACACGAGCGACCAGTACTCGTCGCCGATCCCTTCGAAGGCGAAGGGTTGGTGTTGCGACAGATAGATGCCGATGAGCTCCTTCACCGGATCGATCATGAAACGCGTGTTCCAGCTGCCGGCCCACTCGTACGTACCCGCGGAGCCGGCCATCGCAGCAACCTCGGGCTCGACGAGGACGCCGACACCGAGCCCGTACCCTTGGCCCTCGAAGCGATGGTCGTCCACCTGGATCGGGTAGACCGGCGGGGCCAGGTGATTCCGGGTCATCAGGTCGACCGTTTCCGGCTTGAGCACGCGAACGCCATCCAGTCTGCCGCGATGCAGGAGCATCCGGGTGAAGCGCAGGTAGTCGAGCGCCGTCGAGGCGCAACCGCCCCCGCCCAAGAGCAACGGGACATGTTCCGTGATCTCGTGCGTTTCCGCATTGTCGATCCGGTGCAGGACACCATCCGGGGCGTCGTAGACGGCGGCCAGCCGCCCGACCTTGTCCGGCGGCACGTAGAAGCCGCTGTCGACCATGCCGAGCGGGCCGAAGATCGCCGAGGCGAGGTACTCGTCCAGCGGCAGCTCACCGGCGACCTCGATCACTCGGCCAAGGACGTCGTGCGACCAGCCATACCGCCAGGCTTCTCCCGGCTGGTGCACGAGTGGCTGCCTGGCGAGCCGACGCATCAGCTCCGGCAGTTCGTACTGGAAATCACCGAGCGTGTCGTACGCCGGCTCGAGTTCCGGGTGGGGCGCCTCCCCGTACAGCCCTGACGTGTGCGTCAGCAGGTGATGGACCGTGATCGGTCGGTCGAGGGGCGCCAGCCTGACCTGCCCGTCTTCGACCCCAGAGAAGACCATCGCATCGGCGAATTCAGGGATGTAGCGCGAGATCGGGTCGTCGAGGCGAAGCCTGCCGGCCTCGACCAACATCAAGACGCCGACGCTGACGATCGGCTTGGTCATCGAAGCGACGCAGAAGATCGTGTCGGGTGCCATCGGCAACCCGGCCTCGATATCGCGCAGACCGATGCAGGCCAGTTGCGCGACCTCGTCATGTCGCGACACGAGCACGACGGCCCCGGCGATCTCGCCTCGCCGGACGGCGGACTCGACGTACCCGCGCGCACGCTCGAGGCCCGGGCTGGACAGGCCGACGTCCTCGGGACTCGTGGGCATGTGTGACCTCATCGGCTGGGATCGGACTCTACGCCCTCGGCGATGACGCGGACGCCCCGAACGCCGGCGCCGCAGGTCGGATGGTCGTGCGTACACTCCGAGGCATCACGCCGATCTCCCACGATGGAGCCCACAGGAAGGTCGCGCTCGAGGAGATCGTCGGACTGGACCCATACGCCGGTCGCCGCGGGGCCTCCGTAGCGGGCCTGCTCCGGACTCAGCCGTGTCCCTCGTCGGCGTCGGCCTCGGCCTTGGTCCGGTGGATCGTGCCGGGGGCGTGCTGGGGTGGCGCGTAGATCGTGTAGAGCTTGAGATCGGTCGAGCCCTCGTTGACGAAGTTGTGGCGCGTGCCGGCGGGCACGTGGACGAGGCGACCGATCGAAACCGGGCTTCGCTGCCCGTCGAGGATGGCGATCCCCTCTCCTTCGACGAAGACCAGCACCTGGTCGACGTCCGCGTGGACTTCCTCCCCGATCTCGCCCGATGGCGGGATGCTCATCACCACGACCTGGGCGTGCGGCCCGGTCGAGACGACCTCTCGGAAGTACGCGTTGCGCCCTGTAAGGGTGACGATATCGCCGGTGAACGGCGTGGTGACTCTCTGGACGGCGTGTGTCATGGCAGCCTCCTGATCGTTCGAGTCTGCTGACTGCCTCGCCATCACGCCAGAGCCGAACGGCCCGTCGCGAGTCCACCGGTCAGGCGTCGCGCCCCCGGCGGCGCCGCGACTCGATCCGCCTTGAACGGCTATCGTCGCGTGGTGTTTGCCTTCGATCCCAGCGACGACGCCATCGAGGACATGGTCTTCGATGCCCTCGAACGCCTGCCCGCCCCGTTCCGCGAGCAGCTCGGCAGCGTGGCCATCGTCATCGAGGACGAGGCCACACCGGCCCAGCTCGAGTCGGTCGGGGCGCCGGGGTTATACGGCCTGTACCAGGGCATCCCGAGGACACGACTGTCCGCGGACGGCGCCCCGACACCGAGCAAGATCACGATCTTCCGCGGCCCGCTCGTCCGCGCGAACCGGACCCCGGAGGCGCTGGCGACCGCCGTCGCCGACACCGTCTATCACGAGATCGCGCATCATTTCGGCATCTCGGACGCGCGGTTGCACGCCCTGGAGCGCGGCGAGGCCTAGCCTGCGGAGACAGATCCGGGCGGTGGTGGCGCATCCGCGTCGAAGCCCAGGCGGTGGGCGATCGCCGCGGCCTCGACCCGGTTCGCGGCACCCAGCTTGTCGAAGATATGCGACGCGTGGACGCTCGCGGTCTTGCGACTGATGAAGAGCGCGTCCGCGATCTGCTGGTTCGACCAACCGGCCGCCATCAACCGAAGCACTTCGACCTCGCGCTCGGTGAGGTCCGGGCCGGCCGCCTCGGCCAGGCCGAGGGGGCCGGCGTCGGCGACGTCGCCGGTCGCCGTCGCGAGGTCGATCCGCGCATGACGTGCGAGCAGGTCGATCTCGGCGAGCAGCGGGCGCGCCCCCAGCCGAACCGCCACGGAACGGGCCGCGATGAGGGCCTCCGTGGCCTCGGCGCGCGAGCCCCGCTCGCGCAGGGTCGCGGCGGCACCTCGGAACCTCGCGTAGGCCCCCGGGTGCGGCCGCCCGATGGCGTCGAATGCGTCGGCGATGGCACCCCAGTCGGGGGGTTGGTCGCGCTCATCCAGGCGGCGGACCTCGGCGCGGCAGAGTGCCGCGATGGCGCGATCCCGGGTCGGCGCGACCACGGCCGGCGCGATCCCGTCGGGGATGCCGAGGATCCCCGCGATCCGGTCCACCTGGCGGCCGATCGCCTCGGCCCGCCTTCGGGCATCCTCGAGGTCGGCCGCGTCGTGGCGGGCCCTGGCCCGAGCAGCGACGTCCGCCTCGACACGAAGACCGGCCGCCGCGAGGGAGGCGAGCGCCGGATCGGGCGGGCCACCGGAGGCCAGGCGAAGCCCCTCCATGACGGCCGCACGCGCCTCGGTGGCGTGACCCTGGACGGCGGCAAGCTCGGCGAGCGCCGCGAGGAGCGCTCCCCGATCGTCTCGGCCGCTGCCCGCCTCATCGGCGATCCGTGCGCGACCGAGGGATTCGGCGGCGCTCGCGAGGTCGCCACGGAACGTGTCCAATCGCCCGCGCTGGATCCGAAGACGGACGCCCGGTGATCCGATCGGGTCCCGGGCCAGGCCGAGGCGCAGGAACTCGTCGGCCTCGTCCCAGCGACCGAGCGCGATGGCGGCCTTGGCGGCGATCGCCAGCAGCAGACCGCCGTAGGTGCGCTCGACGCCAAGCGCCCGCGTGCGTTCCCATCCCGAGACGGCGGTGTCGAGCGCCTCGGTCGTGCGTCCAACGAGGTCCAGGAGGACAGCGAGGTTCGTCGCCCCGAGCGCGACCCCCTCGGCGCCACCCAGCGCGTCGGCGATGGCGAGACCCGCCCGGAACCGTTCCAACCCGTCATCGACCCGACCGACGAGGGCGAGGTCCCAGCCGAGGATCCCGAGCGCCAACGCTTCGTCGGACGGCGACTCGACGGACCTCGCGACGCCGAGCGCCTCCGTGGCGACCTCGATCGACTCGGCGAACCGGCCACTCGACATGAGGATCCCGGCATGGTGGGCGAGGATCCGTGCCCGCGCGGCCGATGGCGGCGTGACGGGGATGAGGCGTTCCGCCTCCGCGACCGCGGCGGCCGCTGCGGCTCGGTCGCCCGCCTCCCACAGGTACCAGCGTTGTCGTTCGTGGAGCAGCGCGGCCCGACCCGGGTGGATCGCCGGATCGACGTCGTCGAGGGCCCGCCGACCGAACTCGACGGCGGCGCCGTAGTCACCCGTCATCACGGCGGTCTCGGCGGCCCGGACGAGGAGATCGACCCGGTCCATCGGAGCGATGTCAGCGGCACCGACCACGCGGTCCCACAGCTCCAGCGCCCTGAGATACCGGGCGTGCGCCTCGAGGAACGCGTAGCCGCGCTCCGCCGCCCTGGCGGCCTCGATCGTGGCGACCAGGGCCCGCCGGTCGTCGCCGGCGGCATCCCAGTGGTAGGCGAGCTCGGCGGCGGTCGGGGCCGGCCCCGACGTCGGGCGACCTTCCGCGCGATCGGCCAGTCTCGCCTCGAGTGCCGCGGCATAGCCCGCGTGTAGTCGGGCCCGCTCGCCGGGGAACAGTTCTCCGTGGATGACTTCCTGGAGCAGGGCGTGACAGAACACGAAATGGGGATCCCCGGCGCCACCCGCGGGGACGAGGATCCGTCGGCCGATGACCTCCCGAAGGGCGTCGCGCACCACCGGGCCCGGCAGACCGGCCACGGCCACGAGCAGCTCGTCATCGATCCGCGAACCGGCCGCCGAGGCGACCCGAAGGATCTCCTGGCCGGTCTCGGAGACCGCCGACGACGCGGGCGAGCACGACATCGCGCAGGCGCGCCGGCAACTCGCCGTCGTCCGTCTCCCGCGACGCCGCGAGGACCTGCTCCGCGTAGAACGGGTTGCCGCCGGTCCGCGCCCAGGTGCGGGCGACCAGATCAGGCGTCGGGGGCCGTTCCGAGCTCGTCGGCGAGCATGGCGGCGAGGTCGTCGCGGCCGAGCCGCCCAAGGTCGATCCGATCGAATCGTTCATCGCGCTCGAGCTCGGCGAGATAGGTCAGCGCGGCGCGGCGCGGATCGAGGTCATCCGTCCGGATCGTGGCGATGAGGAGGACACGTTCGTCGCGCAGGTTGCGCGAGAGGAACGCCAGCAGGTCCTGCGTCGATGGGTCGGCCCATTGGATGTCCTCGATGACGATCACGACGGGCGCGACGCGCGCGAGTCGCTCGACCACACCGAGCACGAGCTCGAACAGGCGCACCTGGGCGAACCGGTCGTCCGACGCGACCGCTGGTGCTCCATGTCGGGTCGCATCGGCGTCGAGGCGATCCGGCCGTCCGCGCACCTCCGGCATCAGCCGACCGAGTTCGGCGCGGTTCGGTCCGAGGAGCGCCGGAAGGGCGCCCGGGTCGACATCGCGGAACAGCGCACGGAACGCCTCGACGAACGGCCCGTACGGCAGGCCGCCGGACCCGAGTGCCAGACAGCCCCCGGTCAGTACGCGGCCTCCCTGGGTCCCGACGCCCGAGGCGAACCCGTCGACGAGCCGGGTCTTGCCGATGCCGGCCTCCCCGGCGACGACCACGATCCGTGACTCCCCGCCCGTCACGCGCGCGTAGGCGCGGTCGAGCCGCTCAAGCTCGGCCGATCGCCCGATCAATGCCCGACCGCGAGCGCCTTCCACGACGCGGCGATGATAGGCCCGCCGTCGCGCGCGACGTCGCGCTCCGCGCTCGACCAGTTCGAGCCGCAGGTTCACGCGGTCATGCCGGCGAGCGCCAGCTGTGCCCGCAGCCGACCGCGCGCGCGGCACAGGCGCGTGCGGGCCGCCGATCCGGAACAGCCGATGAGTCGAGCGATCTCCTCGGGCCGGTATCCCTGCGCGGCAAGGACGACGATCTCGCGGTCGTCGCCGTCGAGCGACGCCAGACCCTCGTGCAGCGTCCGATCGCGTTCGCGCGTGACGATCTGATCCTCGGGCGACGGAGCGACCCGGCGATCGACGAGATTCGGCATGGCCCGCGTCGCGACGGATGACCGCCGCGCACGACTCACGGCCAGGTTCGAGCCGACTCGATACAACCACGCGCGGGGCTCCGACGGGGCGCGCCCCGCCTCGATCTCGAGTGCCAGTCGCAGGAACGCGTCGCCGACCAGGTCGTCGGCGAGGGCCGGATCGCGGGTCAGCGCGATGAACCGGCCGCGCAGGGCGGCGGCGTGGGCGAGATAGAGCGTCTCGAGGGTCTCGAGGGTCTCGAGCGGGTCGGCCGGGGCCGAGGGATCCGTGGATGGCGTCGTGAGCGGCCGCGTCGCGTCGCTCGTCATGGCTGGACCTCCGTCGCTGGTCCGGCCAGGAAGGCCGGTCGAGTCGACGGTCGAGCTGAGGCGGCGGCGGCGTCATGAGGCTGGAGCCCTACGCCGCGCGGCGGCGCGCCTCATTCCGCGGCGACCCGCCTCATGTCGAACGGGCTCGGATCGCGGCCCGGCCGGTCCTTCAGCGGCGGAAGAGGTCCGCCACCACCGGGGCGATCCGCTCCACCCACAGGGCGTACTGGGTGCCACTCGGGTGCAGCCCGTCGCCTGCGACGAGTGAGCGATCGCCGGCGGCACGGAGCGACAGGTCGGAGATGTCGACGAAGGCGATCCCCCGCTCCTCGGCCAACCGGGCCAGGGTCGCGTTGGCAGACACGATCGCATCGTGCGCCCGGCGCGGATCACCGTAGTCGGCGCCGGCCGGGGTCACCGTGTAGTCCGGGGTCGCGACCGCCAGGATGCGCGTCGGGGCCAGCCGGGCCAGGAGCGCCTGGAGGATCGACACCAGGTTCAGGGCATAGGTCGCGGGCGGGACACGCTGGACCACGTCATTGACGCCGATGAGGACGGTCACGAACTCCGGCGCGAGGTGCTCGAGGGCCGGCAGCTCGTGACGGATCAGGTCCCCCGAGGTGTAGCCGTTGACAGCCGGGTTGGCGACGAGCTGGAGGGTCGGCTCGTCAGGCCCGAGGGCACGAACCAGCTGGTCCGGCCAGCGCTCGGACGGCCGCACGGAGGTCCCGATCGTGTACGAATCACCGAGCGGCACATAGCGCACGCCGATCTACACCGTGACCCGCAACGCCTCGAGCCCGCGCAGCACGAACCGCGGCTTCCATCTCGGCGTCTCGACCGGCTCCAGCCGTGGGACTCGCCGCAACAGCGCCCCGAAGGCGATGCCGAGCTCGAGTTTGGCGAGCGGTGCGCCAAGGCAGTAGTGGATCCCGGCACCGAACGAGATGTAGGGGTTCGGATGGCGGGCGAGATCGAGCTCGTCCGCGGCGGCGAACGCGCTCGGGTCGCGGTTCGCCGACCCGAACAGGAGCGCCACCTCGCCGCCGCGCGGGATCGCGATGCCACCCACCTCGATAGGTTCGAGCACCCAGCGCTCGAACAGCGACAACGGCGTGTCGAAGCGGAGCAGTTCCTCGATCGCCGTCGGCAGCAGCGTCGGCTCGGCGCGCAGGCGCGCGAGCTGGTCGGCATGTCGGAAGAGCGTCCACCAGGCGTTGCCCGCGCCGTTCACCGAGGCCTCGTGGCCGGCATTCAGGAGCAGGACGCAGGTGCCGATCAACTCGGACTCGGTCAGCTGGTCCCCCTCGTCAACGACGCCCGCAAGCGCGCTGATGAGGTCGCTCCCTGGATGGGCCCGGCGTTCCGCGAGGAGGCCGCGGAGGTACGCCGAGAACTCGAGGCTCGCCTTGACCGCCTTGCGCGCTGACTCGTCGGGCGGGTCCAGCTCGTACATCAGGCAGATGTCGGCCGACCAGGGCCGCAGCAGGCCTCGATCGCTCTCGGGGATCCCGAGCAGCTCGGCGATGACCGTCACCGGCAGGGGTTCGATGAAGTCGGCGATGAGATCGACTTCACCCGCGCCCCCGAAGCCGTCGATCAGCCCGTCGACGATGGCCTCGACGCGCGGGCGCATCCCCTCCACGGTCCGTGGCGTGAAGGCTCGCAGGACGAGCCGGCGCAGGCGCGTGTGGTCGGGCGGCTCCAGGTCCAGCATGCCGGCGTCGTTGAGGTCGTAGAACGGCTGGTGCCAGGCGGGTGGATCAGGGCGGCCCATGTCCGCGTGCGTCGCCTGGTGGAGGTAGGTCCGGCCAAGCCCCCGGTCGCGCAACAGCCGATCCACGTCGGCGTGGCGCGAGATGATCCACTGCCGGCTGTGGTCGTTCCAGAGCACGGGGTGCTCCTCGCGCAGGCGCCGGTAGACGGGGTACGGGTCGGCGATGAAGGCCGGGTCCGTCGGCACGAACCCCAGGGCGACCGGGTCGATCGTGCCCGTCACGGGAACCGCCCGACCGCATCGACGACCAGGTCCATGAGTCGGTCCCGATCGATCGACAGGCCCACATGGGCGTTGACCGGCCGGCCGTTGAGGCCCTCCGGGTCCGCGACCGTCCGACCGCGCGTGTCCACGCCGACCGTCTCCACGTCGATGCGGAGCGGACGCGACGCCACGAGATCCGGCACGGCGAGCCAGGCGACCGCGACCGCGTCGTGGATGGGCGGACCGTCCCAGCCGTAGCGGTCGCGATGATGGATGGCGAAGAACCGCATCAGGTCGGCGAAGACCCGGCCGGTCCTCGTACCGAGGCCCTCCAGCCGCTCGATATCGGGTGGGAGCACCAGGGCCTGATGGGTGACGTCGAGGCCTGTCATGTGGATCGGGATGCCCGACCCGAACACGATGGCCGCGGCTTCAGGGTCGGCCCAGATGTTGAACTCGGCGGCGGCCGTGGTGTTGCCCTCCCCGAGCGATCCGCCCATGAGCGGCGATCGCGGCGATGCGATCGCGCAGCCCTGGCGCCGCCCGCAACAGCAGGCCGATGTTGGTCAACGGACCGGTCGCCACGATCGTGACCGGCGACGCGGCGTCGCGGATGACGGCACTCGCCAGCTCCAGCGCCCCGATCGCGACTGCCCCGACCGCCGGTTCGGGCAGGTCGGCGCCGTCGAGCCCGGACGGGCCATGGAAATCGACCGGCACCCACGGCTCGCGGACGAGCGGCCGTTCGGCGCCGGCGGCGACCGGGACGTCGTTCCGTCCGAGCAGGGTCAGGACGCGTAGGGCGTTGCGCGTCGTCTGGTCGAGGGGCGCGTTCCCGGCGACGGTCGTGATGGCCTGCAACCGGAGCTCGGGACGCGCGAGCGCGAGCACGATCGCCAGGGCATCGTCGTGGCCGGGATCGCAGTCGAGGACGATCGGGGTCGGCGCCACGGCACGAGCTTAGTGCAGACATCCCGCGGTGGCCGCCGTGCCGCGTTGCCGAATCCCCTTGCCGGGGAATGCCCGCTGTCGCTACGATGCGCCGAAGCGGTGTGCCTTGCTGGCGCGCCGTATCCCGGCCGTCGCGATCCGTGGGTAGCTGCCCGTCGTGGGCGCACGGCCTTGGACTTGGAGGAGGACACATGCGCATCCGTAGTACCGGACTGACCCTGTTCGCCGGGTTGGCAGTCCTGGTCGCCGCCTGTAGCAGCGGGACGACCTCGTCTGCACCCTCGGCGGCAGCACCGTCGGCCGCAGCACCGTCGGCCGCAGCGCCGTCGGCGGCAGCCCCGTCGGCGGCAGAGCCGTCCGCGGCAGCGCCGTCGGGCGCTACGTCGGACCTCAAGATCGGCGTCGTCACCGACGTCGGCGCCGTCAACGACAAGAACTTCAACCAGTACAGCTATGCCGGCGCCGTGGCGGGCGCCCGCCTGATCGGCGCCAAGACACCATCGGTCGTCGTCCCGAAGGCGACATCCGACTACGAGCCGCTGATCCAGGCCTACGTCGACAAGGGCTACAACGTCATCGTCGGCGTCGGCTTCAACCTGGCGAACCCGACCGCGAAGGCCGCCAAGGCGAACCCGAACATCTGGTTCATCGGCGTCGACCACAACCCGTGCATCAACGCCACTGGTGACGTCGACACGACGGGCAAGGACTGCACCGGCGTGATCGCGGACAAGATCCCGAACTACATCGCGCTCAACTACGCCGAGGATCAGGCCGGTTATCTGGCCGGCATCGTTGCGGCCTCGGCCAGCAAGAGCGGCATCATCGGTGCCGTCGGTGGCGTCGCGATCTGCGGCCCGTGCGTTCGCTACATCCAGGGCTACTACCTTGGAGCCCAGTCGGTCAAAGCGGACATCAAGATGAAGTCCGCGTGGGTCTCGGCCAGCGACTTCGTCAAGGGCTTCTTCGATCAGCCCGGTGGCGCGGCGTTCGGCCAGCAGTTCATCAAGCAGAACCCCGGCATCGACGTGGTCTTCCAGGTCGCCGGCAACACCGGCAACGGCGTCATCGATGCCGCCTGCGCGGCGAAGATCAACGCCATCGGCGTCGACGTCGACCAGTACCAGTCCTATCCCGCCTCCCAGGCCTGCATCCTCACGAGCGCCGAGAAGCACCTTTCGGTGTCGGTCGCGACGTCGATCCAGCAGATCGCCGCGAAGACCGCCAAGGGCGGCCTCGTGTTCTACAACGCCACCAACGACGGGATCGGCGTCTCGCCCTTCTATGACGCGGCGAGCAAGCTCCCGGCCGACATCCAGACCAAGATCGACGCGGCCGTGGCCGGCATCAAGGATGGGTCCATCAAGACCTGCCCGCCCCCACCCGACTGCGGGAAGACCCCGGCTCCGCCGATCGGCAACTGATCCAGAACCGGTAGATCAACGAGCGGGTCGACCATCCTGGCCGGCCCGCTCGTCTTGTATCCTCCACCGTGAACGCAGACGAGGCACCGATGGCATCGGAGTCCCCGGCAGTTCGCGCTCCTGCGCTCGAGATGCGCCGCATCACGAAGCGCTACCCCGGTGTCGTCGCCAACGACGCCATCGACCTCGACATCCGGCCGGGCGAGATCCACGCCCTGCTCGGCGAAAACGGCGCCGGCAAGACGACCCTGATGAACGTCCTATACGGGCTGGCACGCCCCGATGACGGGCAGATCCTGCTTGACGGCACCGAGGTCCACCTGGCGGGCCCGTCGGACGCGATCGCCCGCGGGATCAGCATGGTCCACCAGCACTTCATGCTGGTTCCCGTCCTGACCGTTGCCGAGAACATCGTCCTCGGCGAGGAGACGACGACCGGCGCGTTCTTCCTCGATCGCAAGGAGACGCACCGGCGGATCATCGAGCTCGGTCGTCGGTTCGGCTTCGAGATCGACCCTGAGGCCAAGGTCGGATCCCTGTCCGTCGGCTGGCAGCAACGGGTCGAGATCCTCAAGGCCCTCTACCGCAATGCGAAGATCCTCGTCCTGGACGAACCGACCGCGGTGCTGACGCCCCAGGAGACGCAGGAGATCTTCGAGGTCCTGCGTCGGCTCGCGACCGAGGGTCACAGCATCGTCTTCATCAGCCACAAGTTGTACGAGGTCCTCGAGATCGCCGACCGGATCACGGTCATCCGGCGTGGCAAGGTCGTCGGCCAGCGGACACCCTCCGAAACGAACGAGGAGGACCTCGCCGAGCTCATGGTCGGCCGGGAGGTCTCCCTGACGGTCGATCGCGGCGACTCCCATCCGGCCGCGACGACGCTCGAGGTGAGCGGGTTGGTCGTCAAGGACGATCGAGGCCAGGAGGTCGTCCACGCGGTCGATCTCGAGGTCCGCGCCGGCGAGATCCTGGGCATCGCCGGGGTCGCCGGCAACGGTCAGGACGAACTCGTGGAGGCCATCGTCGGCCTCCGCAAGCCAAGCGCCGGCGTGGTCAAGCTGGCCGGCGACGACGTGACCGGGTTCGGCTCGCGAGCGGTCTACGAGAGCGGCCTCGGCTATGTCCCGGCCGATCGCCATCGGTTCGGTCTCGTGCTGTCGTTCAGCATCGCCGACAACCTCGTCCTGACGAACTACCACCGTCCCCCATACGCCCGGGGCATCCTCCGCAACGACCAAGAGATCAGGCGGATGGCCGATGAGCGCATCAAGGCGTTCGATATCCGCACCACTTCGGCCGAGGCCAAGGCGGCCACCCTGTCCGGCGGTAACCAGCAGAAGGTCGTCATCGCGCGCGAGTTCGCCCGCGACCTGAAGCTGCTCGTTCTGGACCAGCCGACGCGAGGGCTGGACGTCGGGAGCATCGAGTTCATCCATCGCCAGGTCATCGCGAAACGCGATGCGGGGGCCGCGATCCTGCTCGTCTCGGCCGAGCTCGATGAGATCCTCGAACTGTCCGACCGGATCGCGGTCATCTACCGGGGACGTCTGGTGGGCCTCCGCGACGGGCGGACCGCCGACAAGAACGAGATCGGGATCCTCATGGCGACGGGCGGGCGCGAGGACGCCGCGACAGACGAACGCGTGACGGTGGCATGAGCGAGCGCCTGGACCGCGCCTGGAGGATCCTCGCGCTGCCGGTGATCTCGATCATCCTGTCGATCCTGGTCTGTTCCTTCGTGATCATCGCGTCGGAGTGGCTGGTCACCGGCGAACTGAACCCCGGCCTGGCGTTCGATGCATTCGCCGCGCTCATCGACGGGTCGGTCGGGTCCGAGCGCGCGATCGTGAACACACTCGTCGCGTCGATGCCGCTCCTGCTCGGCGGACTGTCGGTCGGTCTCGCGTTCAAGGGCGGGCTGTTCAATATCGGCGCCCAGGGCCAGTTCATGATGGGGGCGCTGGGCTCGGTCATCGTCGGCGTCCAGCTTCGCGAGAGTCCCGCCATCGTTGCGATCCCGGCAGCCCTCGCGGGCGGGATGCTGTTCGGTGCCGTGTGGGGCTTCATCCCTGGCTTCCTCAAGGCCGTCTCGGGTGCCCACGAGGTGGTCACCACGATCATGCTCAACTTCATCGCGCTGGCCGTGCTCGCTGCAGCGGTCAACGGACCGTTGACTGTCCAGGGCTCGGCCTCGCCGATCACGCCCGATGTCGGTAACGCGGCCCTCCCGATCTTCATCGGCCGGAACGGCCACATCGGGCTCATCTACGCCCCGCTGATGGCCGTCCTGTACGGGTGGCTGCTGTTTCGGACGACTCGCGGGTTCGAGATCCGGATCGCCGGCGCCAGTCCGGACGCCGCTCGGTATGCCGGGATGTCGCCGCGTCGCCTCATCATCTGGACGATGTCGGTCGCCGGGATGCTGGCGGGGATGGCCGGGGCCACCGATCTCCTTGGCGTCACGCACCAGATGGCCTCCTCCTATGGCACCACGGTCGGGTTCGATGCGATCGCCGTGGCGTTGCTGGGTCGCACGAGTCCGCTCGGGATCGTGCTCGCCTCGCTCCTGTTCGGGGCCCTTCGGACCGGGTCGGCTTCGATGCAGATCCAGGCGGGCGTCCCGGCCGAACTGGTCGGTGTCCTGCAGGCGACGATCCTGTTCTTCCTGGTCGCCAGCCCGGTCATCAAGCGCCTGTTCCGCCTCAAGGGCGCCCGGACTGGCCTGGAGGAGGCCACGACGTTCACGAGCACCTATGGCGGTGAGGCCACGATCCGCTGATGGACCAGTTCCTGTACGGCCTGCCGCTCCTTGGACTCGTCTTCGAGTTCATCGGCTATCTCATCGCGGTCCTGCCGGACATCGCCCCGATCATCCTGCGCGCCGCCACGCCGATCGCCTTCGCGGCGCTGTGCGGCGTGATGTGCGAGCGCTCCGGGGTTGTGAACATCGGCATCGAGGGCACGATGCTCGTCGCCGCCTTCGTGGGCTGGACGGCGGGCATCTATCTCGTGCCGGTCCTCGGCTCGGATCCAGGGCCCTTCTTCGGCGCCTCGCCGGCGCTCCTCGTCGCCCTGGTGTTCGCGGTGGTGGCCGGGCTCCTCGTGTCATTGATCCACGCCTGGCTATCGATATCGGTCAAGGCCGACCAGATCATCAGCGGCACGATCATCAACATCGCCGCGTTCGGGATCACCGGCTACCTCAACTCGCTCCTCACCAAGAGCTCACCGACCGGGGCCGGGCAGTTCAAGGCGTGGACGCCTCCGGAGGCCCTGACCGGCCTCCCGTTCGTGGGCTGGATCTTCGACACGATCTTCGCCCAGGGCCCGTTGACCATCACGCTCCTCGTGATCGTCGTGGTCTTCCAGATCGCCTTGTTCCGGACACGCTGGGGCCTGCGCAGCCGGGCGGTCGGTGAGCACCCCAGGGCGGCCGAAACGGTGGGCATCAACGTCATCCGGTTGCGCTACCGGAACGTGATGGTCGGTGGCCTCTTGGCCGGGCTGGGCGGTGCCTTCCTCAGCATGGAGGCGACCGCGACGTTCCAGCAGGACATGACGGCCGGCCGTGGGTTCATCGGCCTCGCGGCGATGATCGTCGGGCGGTGGACACCGCTCGGGGCGTTCGGTGCCGCGCTCTTGTTCGCCTCTTCGTTGGGCATCAGCCAGTCGATCCTCATCGCCCCGCCACCCGGACAGCTGGGGGATATCCTGCTGGCCCTGCCACCGCAGTTCTTCGACGCGCTGCCGTACCTCGTCACCATCATCGTCCTGGCCGGCGTCGTCGGGCGGAGCATCCCGCCCGCGGCGGACGGCCAACCATACGAGCGCGAGGCCGCGACCTGACCCGGGAGGAACGCGAGCGAGCCGCCGCCTTCCTCGACCTCGACGAGGGACGCGGAGCCGTCCCGCTCCTCGATGACGCCGGCATCGAGCGCACCTTGCGCGCGACTCGGAGGATCGCCGTCATCGGCGCATCCTCGAGTCCCGGCCGTCCGTCGTTACGGCGTGTTCCGCTATCTCGTCGAGCACGGGTTCGAGTGCGTCCCCATCAATCCGAACGAGCGCGAGGTCCTCGGGGTGGCGGCGTTCGAGAGCCTGGCGGAGGCGGTCGCCGCCTCCGGTCCGTTCGACCTGGTCGACGTCTTCCGGCGCTCGGAGCTGTGCGTGCCGCATGCCCGCGAGGCGGTCGCCGCCGGGGCGCGCTGCCTGTGGTTGCAGCTGGGCGTGGTCGACTGGGAGGCCGCACGGATCGCCCACGACGCCGGTCTCGCCGTGGTGATGGACCGCTGCACGGCCATCGAGTGGCGCCGCGTCGAGGGCCGCGGGGTCAGCGGATGAAGAACCCCAGGAAGACGAGGACCACGCCGCCGATCACGATGGCGACGGCGATCTGCGTCTGACGACGCAGGACGGCCATCGCGACCGACGCCCCGGTCTTGCCGTCGTCGCGCACGCCGCCGCGCCACGCCTCATATCGGGCGACGTTGGCGTCCTGCGCCTTGAGCGCCTGATAGCGGGCCCACGGACCTCGCGCGCGGTTGTAGCCGATGGCGATCAGGGCGATCCCACCGAGCCATAGCACGATGTTGAGTGGCCCCACGGCCTCAGCCCTCCCCTTCCCGGTCGGCGTCGAGTCGCTCACGCACGGCGGCATCGACGAGCGCCGCGCTGGCCTGACCGCGGGTCGCCTTCATGACCTGGCCGACGAGGAAGCCGACCGCCTGGGTCTTGCCGGCACGGTAGTCCGCCACCGCCGCCGGGTTCGCGGCAAGCGCGGCGTCGACCGCGGCGCCGACGGCGTCCGTGTCGGTGATCTGACGGAACCCGCGCGCGGCGATGATCCCGGCCGCGGACTCCCCGGTCTCGGCGTGCGCCGCGAGGACCTCGCGACCCTGGGCGCGCGAGATCGATCCGGATGCCGTGGCCCCGACGATCGCGCCGAGCTCCGCGGGCGCCACGACGGGCGCGGTGTCGGCCGCGTTGCCGGAGTCCCAGGTACTCCCCGGTGACCCAGTTCGCGAGGGCCTTCGGGTCGAGCCCGGGCACGGCCGCAAGGGTCGCTTCGAACAATCCGGTCGCATCCGGGTCCGCGACGAGGACCCCGGCGTCGTAGGCGTTCAGGCCGACGGTCTCGCGATAGCGGAGACGGCGCGCGGCGGGGAGCTCGGGCAGGGCGGCCTTGATCTCCGCTAACCAGGCCGCGTCGAGGTGCAACGGCGGCAGATCCGGCTCCGGGAAGTACCGATAGTCGTCCGACGTCTCCTTGATGCGCATGCGATACGTCGCGGCGCGCTCTTCGGACCAGCCACGAGTCTCCTGGACGAGTGGCTCGCCGGCGTCGAGGGCCGCGGTCTGCCGTTCGATCTCGAAGGCGATGGCCCGCTCCACGGCCCGGAACGAGTTCATGTTCTTGACCTCGACCCGGGTCCCGAACGGCTCCGTCCCGCGCGGCCGAAGGGACACGTTCGCCTCGACGCGTAGCTGGCCACGCTCCATGTCGGCATCCGAGGCCCCGATCGAACGGAGGAGCAGCTGGAGTTCCTCGGCGTAGCGACGGGCCTGTTCCGCGGTCCGGATGTCCGGCTCGGTCACGATCTCCATGAGCGGGGCGCCCGAACGGTTGAAGTCGACCAGGCTGACCTTCCGGCCCTCGGCGTCGGTGCCGTGCACGAGTTTGGCCGTGTCCTCCTCGAGGTGGGCGCGCGTGATCGTGACCGTGAACGGGCCATCGGACGTGTCGAAGGTCAGCCGGCCGCGTGACGCCAGCGGCAGGTCGTACTGGCTGATCTGGTAGCCCTTCGGCAGGTCCGGGTAGAAGTAGTTCTTGCGGTCCCAGCGGGTCGCGGCCGGCGCGCTGGCGTCGATCGCCTCGCCCGCCGTGAGCACGAATTCGACGGCGCGACGGTTGATCGTCGGCAGGGCGCCCGGCAGGCCCAGGCAGACCGGGCAGACGTGCGTGTTCGGCGGCGCACCGTCGTAGGCGGTCGAACAGCCGCAGAACATCTTCGATGCCGTCCGGAGCTGACAGTGGACCTCGATCCCGATGACCGCCTCGTACCGATCGACCGCGTCGACGGTGGTGGTCATCGGCGGCCTCGGCGGGATCGCGCGTCCATGCTCGTAGTTTCGCATAGGTCCAACGGCCGCAGGCTGTACCATCCCGCACGCCGGCTGTGCCTGAAACGCGACCACAGAGCGTGAGAGCGCTCTCTTGACAAGCCCTGTTACTCTGCATTCTAAGCGTGAGAGCGCTCTCACAACTGCGGAGTGACAAGTGGCCCAGCCCAACGGTCGCGTACGGCGCAGCGGTACCACCCTCGAGGAGGTCGCCCACGTGGCGGGCGTCTCCCGCGCGACCGTCTCCCGGGTCGTGAATGGCTCTCCGCGGGTCAGCCCCGACGTCCGCGTCGACGTCCTGGCGGCGATCGAACGGCTCGGCTACGTCCCCAATCGAGCCGCGCGCAGTCTCGTCACCCGGCGAAGCGACTCGATCGGCGTCGTCATCACCGAGCCGACCGGCCTGCTGTTCAGTGACCCGTTCTTCCCCCGCCTGCTCCGCGGCATCAGCTCGGAGCTGGCCGCCCGCGACCGCCAGCTCATCCTGCTGATGCCGGCCTCGGTCGCCGACGAGCACCGCACCGCCGACTACATCACGGCCGGTCACGTCGACGGCGCCATCCTCGTCAGCCTGCATGGCGACGACCCGCTCCCCGAGCGGTTGTCCACGGCGGGCATCCCGCTCGTCCTGCTCGGTCGGCCACCGCGTGGCACCTCGGCGAGTTACGTCGACGCCGACAACCGCCAGGGCGCCCAGGCGGCCGTCGAGCACCTGATCGCCGGCGGCCGCAAGGTCGTGGCCACGATCGCCGGCCCGCGCGACATGGCACCCGGTGTCGACCGCCTGGCCGGCTACCGCGATGCCCTGACCGAGGCCGGCATGCCGATCGACCCGAGTCTCGAGGTCATCGGCGACTTCACCCAGGGGAGCGGCGTGACCGGGATGGAGCGCCTGCTCGCGGCCCGGCCCGACGTCGATGCCGTGTTCGCGGCCTCCGACCTGATGGCCGCCGGCGCACTTTCGGTCCTCGCCGCCGCCGGGCGACGGGTACCGGCCGACGTCGCGGTCGTCGGGTTCGATGACTCGCCTATCGCGACCTCCAGCGTCCCCAAGTTGACCAGTGTCCGGCAACCCATCGAGGAAATGGGCCACGAGATGGCCCGTCTGCTCATCGCCGCCGTGGAGGCCTCGGAACCCGTGCCCCGGCGCGTGATCCTGGCCACCGAGCTGGTACGGCGCGCATCGAGCGCCGGGAGGCCCGCGCCCTGAGCCGGCCGGCCACCGGCGGACGCCACGCCGTCTACAGGTTCGGCGTCCATCAACCCCCAGTCCCCATGAGGTGGGAGATCGCAGTTGATCTCGCAACGAGGAGGAGAAACAGGATGAAACGTTCTCGATCCACACCACGCGCCTTGATCGTCCTCACGGGCGTCATCGCCATCGTGGCGGCAGCCTGCGGCGGTGCGACGACGTCGACCGCCCCGAGCGCCGCCGCACCGAGCGCGGCCGCACCGAGCGCCGCCGCACCGAGCGCGGCCGCTGTCACCACGCCGTCGCTCGTCGCCATCACGCCCGCCCCGATCGCGGCCGGCCCCGGCCCGAACGGCGGCAAGGTCGTCCGCTGGTTCATCGGCCTCGGCACCGGCGGCAAGCCGGACCAGATCGCCGCCGAGCTGAAGGTCGCAACCGACTTCAACGCCGACCCGGCCAACAAGAACAAGGTCTACCTGTCGACCGAGATCTACGACAACAACGTCGCGGCCAACCAGCTCCAGATCGAGATCGCCGCCGGCAACCCACCGGACATCATCGGGCCGGTCGGTGTCGAGGGCCTCAACATCTTCCGCAGCCAGATCCTCGACCTCGCGCCCCTTGTCCAGAAGAACAACTACGACGTCAGCAACATCGATCCGAAGCTCGTCGAGCTCTGGAAGATGGGTGAAGGCAATGCCTTGATCGGCCTGCCGTTCGCCACGTACCCCTCATTCCTGTACTACAACAAGAAGCTGTTCGATGAGGCCAAGCTCCCCTACCCGCCGACCAAGGTCGGGGACATGTACCAGGGCAAGCCGTGGGACATGGACGCCGTCAAGGCGATCGGGATGAAGCTGACCGTCGACTCCAAGGGCAATGACGCCACGAGCTCCAGCTTCGACCCGAACAGCATCGTCCAGTGGGGCTTCGACTCCCAGTGGGCGGACAACAACCCCTTCGCCGAGTCGGCCATCTTCGGCGCGAGCTCCCTCGTCGCCGCCGATGGCAAGACCGCCCAGATCACGGATCCCCTCAAGACCGGGCTCCAGTGGTTCAGCGACGGGGTCTGGAAGGACCACTTCATCCCGACCTACGCGCAGCTCAACAGCGCGCTGCTTGGCCCGGGCAACTCGTTCCAGTCGGGCAACCTGGCGATGGCCGAGACGCACAGCTGGTACATGTGCTGCATCAACCCGGCCGCGCCGGCCAAGCCCAGCTTCACCTGGGGCGTCGCCGTCGCTCCGGCCTACAACGGCAAGACCACGGCCAAGCTGCACGCCGACACGTTCAGCCTGCTCAAGTCCACCAAGAACCCGGACGAGGCCTTCTCTGCCCTCACCGTGCTGCTCAACTCGGGCGCCCTGCTCGCCGACTACGGCGCGTTCCCGGCCGACAAGACCAAGCAGCAGGCCTTCTTCGACACGATCAACAAGCAGTACCCGGGCGTGACGATCGACTGGTCGGTGCCCCAGGCCATGCTGTCCTACCCGGACATCCCCAACCACCAGTCCTACGTGCCGAACTACGCCAAGGCGAAGGCGGCACTCCAGGCCCTCGGCAATGCGTACCGGACCAAGCAACTCGACATCCCCGCCGAGTTGACGAAGTTGCAGACGACCCTCCAGGGCATCTTCGACACCCCGTAAGCTTCACCCCCAGCGGCGTCCCGAGCGGGTCCCCCGCTCGCTCGGGACGCCGACCCATCCCCTCCCCACCCGACCACTTGGAGCTGGCTCCGTCATGACCGAGTCGACCCAGGCGCTGCCCGCGACGCCGACCCGACCCGGCCGGTGGCCCTGGCACCTCCGGAAGACCTCCCGCGAAGCCTTCTGGGGCTACGTCTTCATCTCCCCGTGGCTCGTCGGCCTGGTCCTGTTCACCGCCGGGCCGATGATCGCGTCGTTCGCGATGTCACTGACGAACTTCGATCTCCTGCATGCGGAGAGCACCCGGTTCGTCGGACTCGACAACTACGTCCACATGATGAGCGACCCGCTCGTCGCGACCTCCCTGATCTCGACATTCAAGTTCGCCCTCCTCGTCATCCCGCTGACGATGGTGATGAGCCTGGCATTCGCGCTGTTGCTCAACAGCCCTCGTCTCGTGGGACGCGGACCGCTGCGCACCCTCGTGTACATGCCGATCATGATCCCGCTGGTCGCCAGCACCCTCATCTGGACCGGCTTCCTGAACTCGAACACGGGCTGGCTCAACCAGATCATCGCGGGCTTCGGCCTGCGCGGCCCGGACTGGATCAATAGCGAGGTCTGGATCTACCCGGCGCTCTCGCTGATCGGCCTGTGGGCGATCGGCAACTTCATGATCATCAACATCGCCGGACTGCAATCGGTCCCGACCGAGCTCTACGAGGCGGCCAGGATCGATGGCGCGAGCGCCTGGAAGACGCTCCGCCGGATCACGATCCCGCTGATGTCGCCCGTCCTGCTCTACAACCTCGTCATCTGCCTGATCGCGACGTTCCAGTACTTCACCCAGGTCTACGTGATGACCAACGGGCACGGTGACCCGAACAACGCGACGCTGTTCATCAACCTCGAGTTGTTCCGCGAGGCGTTCGTCTTCAGCAAGATGGGCTACGGCTCCGCGATCGCCTGGCTCCTGTTCGCGATCGTCATGGTGCTGGCCCTGCTGTTGTTCGCGTTCGCGCGCAAGCGGGTCTATTACGCGGGCGACCAGCGATGACCAAAGCCGCCACCGCGACGCAGCGGTCGTTCAGCGAGCGCAGCCCGATCGCGCGGACCTATCGGCGGTACCTTGCCAAGGCCTCGCTCACGATGTTCGCGGTGATCATCGTGAGCGCCTACCTGCTCCCGCTGCTGTACATGGTCTCCACCTCGTTCCAGCAGCCGTCGCAGATCTCGGCGCCCGGGGCCCCACCCTGGCCGGCCGCGCCGCAGACGGGGACCTACGAAGGCCAGGAGTACCCGATCTATGACGTCCCGATCGACGGCGCCACCCGCCAGCTGATGCTCGTCGAGGCCGGCCGCGAATCGAGCACGTTCGTGGATCCGGCCGACCCGACCGCGACGAAGATCGAATGGCAGGGCCGCTGGCGGAGTCTCCAGCAGGCCTGGCGGTTCTCGCCACTGGTCGACAACTACACGACGGTCTGGAACCAGCTCAACTTCCCGAGACTCCTGACCAACACCATCGGGATCGCCGTCCTGAGCACCGCCGGCGCGGTCATCTCGTCCGTCCTCGTGGCCTACGGGTTCGCGCGGTTCCGGTTCCCCGGCCGGAACGTCTTCTTCATCATCCTGCTGGCCACCATCATCCTGCCCTTCCAGGTGACGCTCCTGCCGACCTACGTCATCTTCACCTGGCTCGGCTGGAACGGGACCTGGCTGCCGCTGATCATCCCGCACTGTTTCGCCAACGCGTTCAACGTCTTCCTGCTGCGCCAGTACTTCATGTCGATCCCGCGCGACCTCGACGAGGCGGCCATGATCGACGGCGCCGGACCGTTCAGGATCCTGCGCTCCGTGATCGTCCCGCAGTCGATCGCGGCCATCACGGCCGTCGCGCTGTTCCATTTCTTCTTCGCCTGGAACGACTTCTTCGTGCCGCTGCTGTACCTGGCCAACAAGCCCGAGTTGCAGCCGCTGTCGATCGGGATCCAGCAGTACAACGCCTTGTACGCGAGCCAGCCGACGCTCATCCAGGCGTCGGCGCTGCTGACCATGGTCGTCCCCGTCGTCGTGTTCCTGCTGGCCCAGCGCGCGTTCATGCGCGGCGTGGTCATCACCGGCGTCGAGAAATGAGCGTCGATCCGCCGGACATCCCGATCGCGGCCTGGCGACGGCCGATGGGCCTGCCCTGCCCGGACGCCGGCCATCCCCGGGTCGACACGCCGATGACCGATGACGGGTCATGGGCCGGCGTCCCGATCGGTGGACTCGGTACCGGCAGCATCGGGCGTACCCACCGCGGCGATGCGGCACGCTGGCACCTCGAGGTCGGGCGACATGCCTTCGGCCCGGTGGCCGCGGATACCTTCTCGGTGTTCGTCGGGCGGCCCGGCGGCGAAGGCCACGCGACCGTCCTGTCGACCCTCCGTCCCGACGACCTGCCGAGTTGGGGCTGGAGGCTGCCCGTCGGTGGCGGGACGTACCATGCCCTGTTCCCACGGGCCTGGCAGGCGTTCGAACCGAACGTCCTCGGAGTCCGGCTCGTGGGGGAGCAGCTGAGTCCGGTCATCGCCGGCGACCTCGTGTCGAGCGCGCTGCCGGTCGGGGTCTTCGAGTGGTGGGTCGAGAACCCGGGTCCCGACCCGCTGACCGTCGGGATCATGCTCAGCTGGCAGGACCCGTCATCCGATCCGACCGTGCCCGCCCCCGCCGGGGCGTGGCACGAATCCGTCGCAACCCACGATGCTGGCGGGGCGATCCTCCACGCCCCCGTCAGCGCTCCGTCGGGTCTGCGCGGGACGTTCGCCCTGGCGGCGTCCCGCGCACCCGGCGTGACGATCTCGACTCGGACCCGCTTCGACGCGCGGGCGGATGTCGAGCTCTGGGAGGATTTCGCGACGGACGGACGGCTCGATCCGTCCGACGAACGTCGTCCGAGCAGCGCCGGCGAGGCGATCGGTTCGGCCGTGGCCGCGACCGTCGACCTGGCACCGGGCGAACGACGCTCGGTCCGGTTCGCCCTCGCGTGGGACTTTCCCCTGGTCGAATTCGGGGCGGGTCGGCGCTGGTGGAAGCGCTACACGCGGGCGTGGGGACGGAGCGGCGAGCGCGCCTTCGACCTCGCCCGGCATGCCCTCGATCGCGCGACGACCTGGCGCGACGCCATCGAGGCCTGGCAGCGGCCCGTCCTCGAGTCGCACGAGCGGCCCGACTGGTACAAGGGCGCCCTCTTCAACGAGCTCTACTTCCTGGTCGACGGCGGCTCGTTCTGGGAGGCCGGGGAAGTCGACGGCCCGGAGCCCGAACCGGACGACCCGGGTCGGTTCGCCCTGCTCGAATGCACCGACTACCCCTTCTACGACAGCGTGGACGTCGACTTCTACGCCTCGTTTGCCATCCTGCGACTGTTCCCAGAACTCGAGGCGCGCGGGATCCGAGATCTGTTGGCGGCGATCGCGGTCGACGACCCGGAGATCGTGACCATCGAGGCGTCCGGGCTCCCGGCGCCGCGAAAGATGGGCGGCACCGTCCCACACGATGTGGGCGGCCCGGACGACGACCCGTTCTACCGGCCCAACCGGTACAAGTATCAGGACGTCAACGACTGGAAGGATCTCGGGCCGAAGTTCGTCCTCCAGACGTGGCGCGACGCGGTCGCTGCCGGTCCGGACGGCGACGTCCTCATCCGCGACGCGTGGCCGACGGTCCAGGCCCTGATGACCCGGCTGGCGGCGAGGGACCGCGACGGCGACGGGCTGCCGGAGCACGACGGGCTCCCCGACCAGACGTACGACACGTGGCCCATGCGTGGACCGTCGGCCTACGGCGGCTCCCTATGGCTGGCCGCGCTGGCCGCGGCCGAGGCGATGGCCGGCCGGCTCGGCGACACGGCCGGACGACGGCACTGGGAGGGCTGGTTCGAGCGCGCCCAGGTCGCGTTCGATCTCCGCCTGTGGCGCGGCGACTACTACGCGTACGACGACGGCGGCGGCGTGAGCTCGGACAGCATCATGGCGGACCAGCTCGCGGGCCAGTGGTATGCGGACGCGACCGGTCTCGGCGATCTCGTGCCATCGGAGCGGGTCGATTCCGCGCTTCGCACCATCCATCGCTCGAACGTCTGCGGGTTCGCCGGCGGCACGATGGGTGCGGTCAACGGCACGCGGCCGGACGGCACGGTCGATCCGTCGAGCGAGCAGTCGGCCGAGGTGTGGGTCGGGACGACCTACGCGCTCGCCGCGTTCATGATCGGGCGCGGACTGGTGGACGAGGGATGGTCCACCGCGAGCGGTGCGGCGGCCGTCACCTACGGGCGAGGCCTCTGGTTCCGGACGCCCGAGGCGTATGACATCAGCGGCGACTTCCGAGCGAGCCTGTACGTGCGACCCCTGGCCATCTGGGCGATCGAGGAGGCGCTGGAGCGCCGCTCACGGGACGCCGCGGCCAAGCGCTGATCAGGCGCGCGACGCCGAGGCCCCTCGTGTTCGTTCCACGAATTGACCGATCCGGCGCAGGGCCTCCTCCAGTCGCTCGTAGGAGGTCGCGTAGCACATGCGGACGTGCCCGACCCCGGACGGCCCGAACGCGCTCCCAGGGACGACCGCGACGTGCTCCTCGGTCAGGAGGCGCTCGGTGAACTCGTCGTCTGTCAGACCCGTCGAGCCGATCCGCGGGAAGGCATAGAACGCGCCGCGCGGTTCGAACGTCTCGAGCCCAAGGGCGTTCAGCCCGTCGACGATGAGACGTCGCCGCCGGTCGTACTCGGCCAGCATCCGCTCGACCTCGGGCTCGCCCTCGACGATGGCGGCCAGCGCGGCGTCCTGGGCGGTCGTCGGCGCCGACATGATCCCGTACTGGTGGACCTTCACCATCCCTTCGAGGATGCCGGCCGGAGCGGCCACGTAGCCGACCCGCCAGCCGGTCATCGCGTAGGCCTTCGAGAACCCGCCCATCAGGATGGTCCGCTCGCGCATCCCCGACAGCGCGCTCATCGCGCGATGCTCGTAGGTCCCGTAGGCAAGGCGATCGTAGATCTCGTCGCTGTAGACGAGCAGGTCGTGGCGGACGGCGATGTCGGCGAGCGCATCCTGGACGTCCGACGGGAGGACGGCGCCCGTCGGGTTGCACGGGTAGCCGAGGAAGAGCGCCTTCGTGCGTGGCGTGATGGCGGCTTCGACCGCCGCGGGGTCGAGCGCGAAGTCGTCCTCGAAGCGCGTGGCCACGTGGCGGACGGTGCCGCCGGCGAAGACGATCGCCGGGACGTAGGCGACGTACGAGGGTTCGTGCAGGATGACCTCGTCACCCGGATCGCAGGTCGCTCGCAACGCGAGGTCGACCGCCTCGGACGCTCCGACCGTGATCATCAGCTCCGTCGCCGGGTCGTAGCGGACGCCGTAGCGAGCGTCGAGGTGACGCGACAGCGCCCGCCGCAACTCGATCGTCCCGAAGTTGGAGGTGTAGTGGGTCCGGCCCTCGCGCAGGCTCTCGACGCCGGCTTCCACGATGACCCGCGGCGTATCGAAGTCGGGCTCCCCGACCCCGAGGCTGATGACGTCGTCCATCGTCGCGGCGATGTCGAAGAACCGCCGGATCCCCGACGGGGGCACGGCCAGCACACGCGCGGCCAGCGCCCGTTCGGCGAGGGGCGGGCGGGCGCTCGTGTCGGTCGTCATGGGCCCAAGCGTACGGCATCGCGCCAGACGCGGGCCGCTCGGGTCATCTGGGCAGGCAGGCCCGGCCGCCGGGCGGCCGGGCCTGCCGTTCGATCAGGTCGCCGTGGCCAGCAGTTCCGTCCGGCCGGCCTCCGCCGCGTGGCCGTTCGCCGCGAGTGGTGCCGATCCGGCTGTGGGGGTCAGCGGGGGCGCGACCACCGTTCGGTGCGCTCGCTCCCGGATCCCCAGCATCTGTCGTCGCATCATCCCGAAGACACCGAGCGCGAGGAACGGAGCGGCGACGCGGAACCCCGGCCCGGCCGAGCCGAACCGGATCCGGAACCGCTCGATGAGGCGAGTCTGGCCGCTTCCGAACGGTTCGAGCGCGAAGGTCCAGCTGACGGCGAACTCCTGGGGCGTCGAGCCCAGGATCGCACTCGTCGCCGCGAGTCCGGTCGGTCGGGTCGCGGGGCCGGTGCGGGCCTCGGCGGCTTCGGCTGCCATGCGGGCGACCTGTGCGGTATCCGAGTAGAGCACGAGCGCCCGGCCCGGCTCGACGACCCGGACCTGGAACCCGCCATCGGGCGAGATCTGCAGGACGTCACCCGGGGCGATCACCTGCCACGCGGGCACGATGCGGTCGGCGCTCTTGCCGCGCATGTCGAGCTGGTCATAGCTGTACCAGCCGGCCCGATCGAAGCCCATCTGAACGAGCCATGGCCAGACGGCCTCGGGCGGCGCATCGATGGTGATCCCGCGAGTCTCGATGGCGGTCGGCGTCGGGACGAGGTGGTCGCCCGGCAGCGCCTTGGCCGCCTCGATGGGATCAACGCCCCAGGTCCGCCACCAGCGAACCGTCCGACCGATGGTGATCCCGGCCGCGGTCCCGATGACCGTTCCGGCGATCGCGATGCGAGTGCGCATACGTCACCTCCGGGCCTATCGTCGGGCGCACCGACGACGCGGACGAGAGCCGACGGGCACGAAACCCCGGGCCTACCGACCCACTGGTAATGAAGGTCGCCGTCAGGCGGTCGTCAGCCCCTGCATCCGCTCGGCCGGGGTCGGTGCCAGGGGGTCGGACGCCGCGGCCAGCTGGCTCGGCTCGAGCGCTCGCCAGGGTGCCCCGGCGGTGATCGCCTCGTACCCGCGGGCGACCCCGAACAGGTCGGCTTCCGACCACGCGGCCCCGATCAGCTGGAGCCCGACCGGGAGTCCCTCCGACAGGCCGCACGGGATGGAGACGCCGGGGAGGCCGGCCATGTTGACCGGCAGTGTGCACGCATCCGAGAGGTACATCGCCACGGGATCGGCCATCCGCGCCCCGAGCGGGAACGCGACGGTCGGGGACGTTGGTGCCACGAGGGCGTCGAACCCCCGGGCCCAGAGGGCGTCGAAGTCGCCCTTGATGAGCGTCCGGACCTTCTGCGCCTTCAGGTAGTAGGCGTCGTAGTAGCCGGCCGACAGCGCGTACGTCCCGAGCATGATCCGTCGCTTCACCTCGGCGCCGAAGCCCCGGCCTCGCGTGGCGAGGTAGTTGGCCAGCACGTCGCCGTCACCCAGGCGAGGCCCGAAGCGGATCCCGTCGTAGCGGGCCAGGTTGGCCGACGCCTCTGCGGGCGCCACGATGTAGTAGGTCGCGAGGCCATAGTCCGTGTGTGGCAGGCTGACGTCCTCGACGATCGCTCCTGCCGCCTCGAGCGCCGCGACCGCCGCCCGGATACCGGCCTCGACCCCTGGCTCCATCCCGGCCACGAAGTATTCGCGGGGAAGCCCCAGCCGAAGGCCCTTGAGGGACGCGGCCGCCTCGTCGTCGCTCGACGGCAGCGCCGTGAGTGTCGCCGGGACGGGTTGCGGTGAGGAGGTCGAGTCGCGATCGTCGCGGCCGGCGACCGCGTGGAGGAGCGCCGCCGCGTCACGGACGTCACGCGCGAACGGCCCGATCTGGTCCAGCGAGCTCGCGAAGGCCACGATCCCGTAGCGGCTGACGCGGCCGTACGTCGGCTTCATGCCGACGATGCCGCACAGCGCGGCCGGCTGGCGGATGGAACCGCCGGTGTCGGTCCCGATGGCCAGGGGTGCGTGATAGGCGGCCACCGCCGCGGCGGATCCGCCACTGCTCCCGCCCGGGACCCGGTCGAGCGCCCATGGATTCGCGGTCGGCCCATACGCCGAATGCTCGGTGGACGAGCCCATCGCGAACTCATCCATGTTCGTCTTGCCGAGGATGACCGCGCCGGCCTCCCGGAGCCGCTCCGTGATGTGCGCGTCGTACGGGGCTCGATACCCCTCGAGGATCCGCGACCCGGCGGTGCACTGGCCGCCGGCGACGGACACGAGGTCCTTGAGCGCGATCGGGATCCCGAGCAGCGGACGCAGTCGATCGAGGGCCCGTGCGCCGTCGGTCCGGGCCGCCGCCAGGCGCGCGTCGGCCGCGTCGGCCTCCGCGAGGGCACGTTCGCGATCGATGGTCAGCCACGCATTGAGTACGCGGTTGTCGCGCTCCGCCGCCGCAAGGTGCGCCTCGGTCAGTTCGTGCGATGACACCTCGCCCGTTCGCAGCAGGGCGGCCATGGCATGGGCGGGCAACCGCGTGAGTGCCGTCATCGGTCGGTCAGCGCTCGTCGAGGATGGCCGGGACGACGATGAAGTCGCCGTCACGGGCCGGCGCGTTGGCGAGGACGGCCTCGACGGGAAGCGACGGCCGGACGACGTCGTCGCGGAGGATGTTCTCCAGCTCGATCGTCTGGGCCGTCGGGGCGATGTCGTCGGTGGGGAGGTCGGCCAGGATGGCGTACTGGTCCAGGATGTGGTTGAGCTGCGCCTCGAGCCGGGTCAGTTCCGCATCGGTCAGACCCAGGCGGGCGAGGTGGGCGACGTGCTCGACGTCCGCTCTGGACAGGCTGGCCATGCGCCCGATGATAGCCGACCGACCGCCCCCGGCCCGATGCCGCTACGATCGGGCGATGCCATCGCCCGTCGTCCGCCCGATGACGCCCGCCGACGTCGAGACGGCCGCTGAGTCGATCCTGCGCGGCGACTGGGGCGACCGTCGCGTCAACCTCGCCTTCGTGACGAGCCACCCGGAAAGCCGGCCGTTCGTGGCCGACGCCGACGGAGCGGTCGTTGGGACCGGCGTCGCGATGCTCAATGGTCCGGTCGCCTGGATCGGGACGATCTGGGTCGACAGGGCATGGCGCCGCCAGGGCCTCGGGATGGCCCTGACCCGTGCGACCATCGATGCCGCCGAGGCGGCCGGTTGTCGCACCCTGGTCCTCGTCGCGACCGAGGCCGGACGGCCGATGTACGAACGACTCGGGTTCGAGGTCCAGACGTGGTATCGCATCGTCGAGGCGCCGGGCGTGGAGTCGGCCGACCCGGATCCGCGCGTCCGACCGTTCCGCTCGAGCGACCTCGACGCGATGGCCGCGCTCGACGCCGAGGCGACCGGCGAGGATCGCGCACACCTGCTCCGGGCCTTCGCGTCGCCCGAGTCGGCGCGATGTCTCGAACTCGACGATGGCTCGCTCGGCGGGTTCATCGTCCGCGCACCCTGGGGTGGTGGGGCGACCATCGCGCCGCGGCCGGACGACGCTGCCGCCATCCTCGCCGCGCGACGCATCGCCTCGGGGCCCGGCCAGCGGGTCCGCGCCGGCCTGCTCATGGAGAACGCGGCCGGCATGGATCGGCTCGCCCGTGACGGCTGGACCGAGGTGTGGCGCGCCCCGCGGCTCGTCAGGGGCGACCCGCAACACTGGGCTCCCGACGCGATCTGGGGTCAGTTCAACCACGCCATGGGCTGAACCCGCGCAACGATGGTCCGAATGGGGGCCGTCAGGCCGACGATGGGGGCATGGCGAGCCCGTCGGGCGACGCACGATGCTGCGCCTACGTCGCGTCCTGACCGTCCGGGAGACCAGATCGACCCATGTGGCCCATCGACCGCCTACGCCGCCGGCTCTTCGGCGGACCGGCCATGCTCGCCATGGCCGCCCCGGGATCGTCATCGCCCGGCGTGCGGCCGACGACCGTGAGCGAGCTGATCGTCCTCGCCGGCGCCGACGCCGACCGACTGGGCGGCGCCCTCCAGCGCGAACTCCGACAGCGAGCGGAGCGGCTCGACACACCACACCGGATCGAGCGTGCGTTGTCCACCTTCATCGCCGGCCGAGCCGGGCCGGGACGGCCCCGGGTCCTACGTCGACCGGCCGGACTGACATCGCCCGAGGCGTGGGAGATCCACCTGGACGGTGTCGACCCGGCGACGGTCGAGGCGATCCGCGAAGCGAGTCGGACCGGGAGCTTCGCGCGATGATCGAGACCGTCTGCCTGCAGTGCGGGACGCCGTCGGCCTCGGCGGGCGCCGCGTTCTGTCGTCGCTGCGGCCTGCCATACGGCGAGCCGCCACGGCCCGACGCCGAACTCCCGACCTGCCCCGTCTGCTACCGGACGGTCGACGAGGACGGGCGGCTCCCGAGCCTGGACCACCGCGGGCTTCGCGTCGACCTCGTCCGCCACCTGGCCGAACACGACCGCTATCCCGTCGGCGACGACGACTGGCTGGAGTCCCTTCGAGAGGGCGACAAGATCCGGGTGGGTCGATGGTCCGCGCCGTTCGAGACGGTCCGTCGCTACCTGGTCACCGGACAGGTCGAGGCCGGTCGCAACCGCGCCCTCGCCCACGACGCCATCGTCACCGCGATGACCCAGATCCGGCGCTGGGGCGTCGACGGCGACATCTTCGGCGACCAGCCGGAATGGGCCGCCGCACGGGTCGCGGTCGGCTCATTGATGGACCGCTATGCGCGCGGTCGTCGCTAGGTCACCCGGACGCCCCTGACGCGCGCCAGCGCGGCGCGGGCCTGTCGAAGGTGGACCCGGTCGTGTCCGGCGGCCAACCGGAACGTCAGGTCGTAGCTTTCCGGCCCGCGTTCGCTGTGCAGCCCGAATCGTTGCCGGTCGGGCGGCCCGGTCCGCGACCAGAGGTCGAGATTGGCACGGCGCAGGCCCTCGAACAGGGCGAGCAGCACGTCCGGGTCGTCGTCCCGGTGGAGTCGATCGACCCACAGGGCCTGGTCGTAGCCGACCAGTGGCGGCCGGTCCTGGGCGAGGATCCAGCGGACCCGACCACTCACGACGAGCTCCCCGTCGACGATGTGCCCGATGCACTCCAGGACCGACCATTCGCCGGGCTCCGGCCGCGTCCGGGCATCGTCGCCCGCGTCGGCCAGGAGTGCGCGGATCGCGGCTGGGGTCGCCGCCTGGACGTCCGCCGCGTCATCGTCGCCGAGCTCCGCGAGCAGGCTCGCCTGGTAGGCCGCCGCCTCGCGAACCGGATCGGGACTGGTCATGTCGCCTCCTGTGGGTCCTCGCCGGCGAGCAGGCGACGAAACGCCGCTTCATCGAGCACCTTGACTCCGAGCGTTCCCGCCCTGGCCAGCTTCGAGCCGGCGTTCTCGCCGGCCACGACATAGTCGGTCTTCGCCGAGACAGAACCTGTCGACTTTCCGCCCGCCGCGCGGATCGCCTCCTCGGCCTCCTGGCGACTGAAGCCCTCGAGCGTGCCCGTCACGACGAGCGTCAGGCCATCGAGCGGGCCGGCGGCCACCTCGCCCGCAGGGCGGTTGACCGGTCGCTCCGGCACGATCCCGACCTCGACGAGTCCCCGGAGCACGTCCCGCGTGGCCTCGTCGGCGAACCAGCGACCGAGGGCTGCCGCGACGGTCGGCCCGATGCCCGGGACCTCGGTGAACCGCTCGGGCTCGTCGGTGCCGATCCGGCGCAGTTCCGCCTCGATGGCCACGAACCACGGATCCGGCACGACGTCGCCGTCGGGGGGCGGGAAGTCCTCGGGACGGACACGTTCGGCGAGCCAGGTCGAGAGGTCGATGGCGGTCTGCTCCCCGACCTGCGGCATCCCGAGGCCGTTGAGGACCCGCGCCAAGGGTCGCCCGACCCGGGCCCGCGCGATCCGACCGTGGAGGTTCTCGGCGCTCTTGCGGGCGAACCGTTCGAGCGACTCGAGCTGCTCGACGGTGAGGCGGAAGAAGTCGCCCCGCGTGTGGACCATGCCGCGCTCGAGGAGCTGGCTCAGGACGGCCCAGCCGGCCCCCTCGATGTCCATGCCGCCCCGACCCACGAAATGCCCGAACTCCTGGGCGAGACGCGCCGGACAGCGGGGGTTGGGGCAGTAGACCCTGACGGCGCCCTCGTCCTGGACGACGGGCGTCGCGCACACGGGACAGGTCGTCGGCATGCTGAACTCGCGTTCGGCGCCGGTCCTTCGTTCGACGATGGGCCGGACGACCTCCGGGATGACGTCGCCCGCCTTCTGCAGGACGACCCAGTCGCCGATCCGGATGTCCTTGCGCCGGACCTCGTCGAGGTTGTGCAGCGTCGCGCGCGCGACGGTCGAGCCCGCCACCTTGGTCGGCGTCAGGTGGGCGACCGGGGTCAGTGTGCCGGTCCGCCCGACGTACGGGACGATGTCCTCGACGAACGACTCCACCTGCTCGGGCGGGAACTTGAACGCGATGGCCCAGCGCGGCGCCCGACTGACCATGCCGAGTCGCGCCTGCTGGTCCGTCCGATCGACCTTGACGACGACACCGTCGGTCTCGTACGGAAGCGCATGGCGAGCCTCACGCCAGCGTTCGGTGAACTCGATCACCCCCTCGATATCGAGTCCTGCGTCGTGGTCCGGGTTGACCGGCAGTCCCAGCGCTCCGAGACGCTCGAGGGCCGCGGTCTGGGTCGGGACGGCGTCGCCGTCCTCCACGAGCTGGTAGAACCACGCCGACAGCTTGCGTCCTGCCGTGACCGTCGGGTCGATCTGGCGGAGCGAGCCCGCGCCGCTGTTCCGGGGGTTGGCGTAGAGCGGGAGACCGGCCTCCTCGCGGGCCTCGTTGATCCGCTTGAACTCGGCCTTCGGCATGAACACCTCGCCGCGCGCCTCGAGCGAGTCGGGTGCGGTGAGTCGTGCCGGGATGACCGCGATGGTCCGCAGGTTCGCGGTCACGTCCTCACCGGTCGTGCCGTCGCCGCGAGTGGCTCCCTGGACGAATCGCCCACGGTCGTAGCGCAGGCTGATCGCGAGGCCGTCGATCTTGAGCTCGGCGACATAGCGTAGGTCCGCGGCCGGTTCCGGCGGCGCCGCGAGACCGAGACCCTTGCGGACGCGGGCATCGAAGGCTCGCAGCTCGTCATGGCTGAATGCATTGGCGAGCGAGAGCATCGGGCGAGCGTGACGGACCTCGTCGAACGTCCCGGTCGGCGTGCCACCCACGCGCTGGGTCGGCGACTCAGGGGTGGTCAGGACCGGGTGGGCGGTCTCCAGGGCGACCAGTTCGCGGAACAGGGCGTCGTAGTCGGCGTCGCTGAGCTCCGGCGCATCCTGGGCGTAGTAGAGCTCGTTGGCGCGGTCGATCCTTGCCGCGAGGTCGGCGTGGCGCGCGGCCGCGGCCTCCGGAGCGAGTGCCGCGGCGGACTCGACGAGCGCCGGATCGACCGGCGGGAGCTGGATGACCATCGATGCGAGGGTACCGAACGAGCCGGTCCCGCGCATCGCCGAGGCACCCTACGCGGCGAGGTGTTCCGACAGGTCCAGCACGAGGCGGCGGGGATGCGGCAGGAAGACGGCCCCCAGCCGGCCGAGGATGCCGGTCGGGCTGGCAGTCGCCGAGCAGACGAGCCACAGGCGGCCGTCGTCGTCCTCGATGGCGGTGGGCGCCGAGCAGACCGGACAGAACGGGTCCTGGTCGAGGGCGCGCTCGATCAAGTCGAGCATGCGGGCGTTGTCGAACATGGGAAAAGGAACCTCAGGGGGTCAAAGGAAGGAGACCGGCGGGACCGGAGCCTCGCGCCGATCGTCCCACCCTGCCCCAGTTCGCCTCCCGCGTCGATGGCGGCCGGGTGTCGACCGGGTCGCGACTCGGGCTCAATCGACGAGGTGGTCGCGCCGGATCTCGGCGGGGGTCGGTGTCCCGAGCAGCCGGAGGGCGATCTCGAATTCCTCGCGGAGGATCGCGAGCGCCCGCTCGACGCCGGCCTGCCCGCCCGCCGCGAGCGCCCACAGGACCGGCCGCCCAAGGAGCACGCCGCGCGCACCGAGGGCCAAGGCGATGGCGAGGTCGAGACCCCGTCGTACGCCGCCGTCGACCCAGACCTCGGTCGCGTCCCCGACAGCGTCGACGATCTCGGCCAGGACGTCGAGCGGCGCCGGGACGCGATCGAGTTGACGGGCGCCGTGGTTGCTGACGACGATCGCGTCGACCCCGTGCTCGGCCGCGAGCCTCGCGTCGTCGACGGTCAGGATCCCCTTGAGCACGAGTGGCAGGTCGGACCAGCCCCGGATGGTCGGGAGATCCGCCCAGGTCAGGGTGCTCGCCAGCCGTTGCACGCCCCCACCGCTGCCGCGACGGCCGCGGTTCCCGTGGGTCGGGGCGACAGCCGTGAAATTGGCGAGCGGCGGCAACGTGAACTGCGAACGCCGATCGCGATCTCGATAGCCGAGCACCGGCAGGTCCACGGTCAGGACGTTGGCCCGGTATCCCGCCGAGGCGGCGCGCTCGACGAGCGATCGCGTGACGCCGGGGTCCTCCTGGACATAGAGCTGGAACCAGCGGTTGGCCTCCGGGGCGGCCGCCGCGACCTCCTCGATGGAGCGCGACGAGGTCGTGGACAGGATGAACGGGACACCCGCCGACGCGGCGGCCCGGGCCGTCGCCATCTCGCCGTCGGGATGCGCCAGACCGTGGATGGCCATCGGCGCGATCGCCAACGGCAACGAGGTCGGCTGCCCGAGCAGCGTCGTCGAAGGATCGACGCTGGCGACGTCGATGAGGACGCGCGGGCGGAACCGCCGGCGTCGCCAGGCGGCCTCGTTGTCGGCCAGCGAGACCTCGTCCCACGAGCCGCCGGCGTAGTAGTCGTAGGCAGAGGGCGTCAGGGCCGCGCGCGCGAGCGGCTCGAAGTCGGCCACGCTGACGACCCGGGCCAGCGGGTCCTCCCCCCCGCTCAACCGACGAGGTCCAGGTTGGCCAGGCTGACCAGCATCGTCTTGCGCCCGACGGAGGCGTCCTTGAATGCCACGGTGACCTCCTCGTCGCTGCGGGTCAGCTTGCTCGTCACCACGATGCCATCGCCCCAGCGCGCGTGGCGGACGCGATCGCCGTCACGGAACTGGCGCTCACCGGGGACGATCGGGCGGGCCGGTCGCGTCTGGCCGTCCGACGCGGTTGTCGCGGGCGTCCCCGGCGCGTCGAGCTCGTCGTCCCAGGTGCGGACCGGCCGGGCCAACGACCCGGACGGCGCACCCTCCGAGAAGGCCTCGCGTTTCGCGGCGAGGTCCCGACCGGGCCGGAAGGTCTCACCCTCGGGCGGGGCGCCCGGCCGGCCACTCCCCTGCCGGAACGCGGCGCCACTGCCACGGACCGGCGTCCCGAACCGGCTCGTCCGGCGTGCCCCGAACACGAGGTCGAGGTCAAGATCGCGGTCGTCGGCGCCGCCCAGCTGGGGTCCGACCATCAGTTCGGCCGGGATCTCCAGCAGGAACCGCGACGGGACCGACGCCTGGCCCATCCCCCAGGTCGCCCGACGCCAGGCGTGCGACAGGTACAGCCGCCGCTTCGCGCGGGTGATGCCGACGTAGGCGAGGCGACGCTCCTCCTCGAGCTCCTTCTCGTCGTCGAGCGCCCGGCTGTGCGGGAAGAGCCCCTCCTCGAGACCCGCGATGAAGACCACCGGGAATTCGAGTCCCTTTGCGGCGTGGAGTGTGATGAGCGTGACCGCATCGGCATCGCCCTCGTACGAGTCCTGGTCGGCGACGAGCGCGGTCTCCTCGAGCAGCCGGTCCAGCGCGTCATCCGGGGTGAGGTCGTCGTAGCGGGTGGTCACCGAACGCAGCTCGAGCAGGTTGGCCCAGCGCTCCTCGCCGTCCTCGGATCCATCGGCCAGCATGGCCCGATACCCCGACGCCTCGAGCGCCTCGTCGAGCAGCTCCGGCAGGCTCAGCACGCCGACCCGCCCGCGCAGCCGCCGGACGAGGATCGCGAAGTCGGTCAGTGCGTTGCGCGTCCGCGGCGCGAGCCCCTCGAGCTCACCCGTGACAGCGGCCTCGATCGCGCCCCAGGTCGAACCACCCTCACGCCCGGCCGCCGTCCGCAGGACTTCGATCGTCCGCTCCCCGATCCCGCGCGCCGGGACGTTGATGACGCGTTCGAAGCTGACGCTGTCCGTGTCCGAGCGGAGGATCCGCAGGTACGCCAGCGCGTCCTTGACCTCGCGCCGCGAGTAGAACCTCGTGCCGCCCACGAGCTGATAGCGGATGCCGTAGCGCAGGAAGGATTCCTCGATCGCGCGGGACTGCGCGTTCATCCGGTACATGACCGCGATGTCGCGCGCGCGGAACCGGGCATCCTCCTCGTCGGCGCGGCGCGTGAGGGCGCTGCCGCGACCACCGACCAGACCCTCGACCTGGCGGGCGATCCACTCGGCCTCCTCTTCCTCGTTGTAGGCCTCGAAGCGCTGGATCTTGACGCCGCCCGCGTTGTCGGTCCACAGCTTCTTGTCCTTGCGCGCGTTGTTGCGCGACACGACGGCATGGGCGGCATCGAGGATGAGCTGGGTCGAGCGGTAGTTCTGTTCGAGCTTGACCACGGCGGTGTCGGGCCAGTCGCGCTCGAAGTCGAGGATGTTGCGAAGGTCCGCGCCGCGCCACGAATAGATCGACTGGTCGTCGTCGCCGACGACGCACAGGTTCCGATGCCTGGCGGCCAGCGCCCGTACCCACAGGTATTGGGCCCGGTTGGTGTCCTGGTATTCATCGACGTGGAGGTAGCGCCAGCGCTCCTGGTACTTGGCGAGGACGTCCGGCGCTTCCTCGAACAACCGGACCGCCTCGAGCAGGAGATCGTCGAAGTCAAGGGCGTTCGCCTTGCGCAACCGCTCCTGGTAGCGCGTGGCCAGCCGGGCGATCGTGCGCTCCCGGTGGTTGGCGGCATGCTCCGACAGGAAGGCCGGGTCGAGCATCTCGTTCTTCGACCGACTGATCGCCCCGAGGACTGCGCTCGGGCGGAACTCGCCGGTCAGCGGGAGGTCCTCCTCGCGCAGGATCTGCTTCATCAACGACTGCTGGTCGTCGGTGTCATAGATGACGAAGCGGCGCCCGATGCCGATCGATTCGCCCTCCGCGCGGAGGACCCGGGCGCACAGCGAATGGAACGTCCCGGCCACGACGTCGCGACCGCCCTCGCCGACGAGGCTGATGATGCGCTCGCGGAGCTCGGCGGCCGCCCGGTTCGTGAATGTCACCGCCAGGATCCGCCACGGGGCGACGTCCTTGACGCTCACGAGATAGGCGATCCGGTGGGCCAGGACCCTGGTCTTGCCCGATCCGGCACCCGCGAGGATGAGCAGCGGACCGTCGATGGTCGTCACGGCCCGCGCCTGTTCGGGGTTGAGGGCACGGACGATGTCGGCGGCACGGGCCGCGATCGCGGCGGCTCGGACCGCGGGATCCGGCGGGGCCGCCGGCGCGGCCGGGTCCTCGCCCGCCGTGGCCGCCTCGCGCATCCAGGCGGGCTCGTCGGGCGTGGCGACGGCTGTCTCGGACAGGTCGGTGAAGGCCGTCCCGGCCGTCGCGGCGGCGTCGTCGAGCACGGTGTCGCCGGGTCGGCGTCGTCGGGTGGGGCTCACCCCGCCATTGTAGGTCGGGGCGCTTCTCCCGCCGGTCCGATGCGCTCCGGACGGCCTAGGAGCCGCCCTTCACCTTATCGGGCGGCGGGGCGCTGATCGACACCGATCCGTCCCACTTCGAGAAGGTCGCGTCGAGCCTCAGCGTCTTCCCGTCCGGGTACTTCAGGTCGAGGGTCAGCCCGGCCAGGTGGTTCGGGAGGTCCTTCTCGACGCGAACGGTCACGGTCAGTGTGGCGCCGCCGAGGTCGACAGGCAGGCTCTTGACGGTGGCTCCTCCGAGCGCGGCGATCTCTTCTGCCGTGAGGGTGGTGGTGACCGTGTAGCAGGACTTCGAACCACAGGCGATGTCATCGCCCTTGGTCAGGGTGACCGTCGATCCGAGCAGCAGGTCGCCGAGGTTGTCGATCAATCCGCTCGCATCGGACGGGTCGATCGGACTGCCGTCGAGGCCCGTCTGCGTGTATTGGTCGCCCGTCTGCGTCGTCTTGAGATAGGCCTTGCCATCGACGACGATCAGCTCGGCCGAGAACCCGAACAGCGCCGGGACGGAGAGCGTCGCGTGGATCGCGCCGTTCTCGATGTCCACGTCCGCCGAGGCGGTCGTACCCGTCAGTGTGATCGGGGCCGCGATGCCGCTGCCGCCGGGCAAGGTGACATTGGCGGTGCCGTCGACCGTGGCGTCCACATGGACCGTCTTGGCCGCCTCGGCCGACTTGAGGGCCGCCTCGACGATCGCCTTGGGATCGGTCAGTGGCGGGCCGCTGTTGGCGCCGCACGCGGTCACGAGGAGCGCGGTGGTCGCTGCGAGCGCGAGGATGACGGGGAGGCGGCGGGTCATGGGGCTCCTTGGCGAATTGCGGCAGGCACGTCCAGATCATCAACCGTGCTGGCCACGGGACAGGGTCGCGGTGAGGCGCCAGCCTGTCAAACGTGGGTGACGGGGCGGTGCGCCAAAGCCCGGCAGTCGAAGGCTTCATTTCCTGACAGCTATTCGTGGCAAGCCTGTTAGGCCGCCTTCGGGCCTGCTCCGAGGCGTGGATCGGCCGCCTTGGGCACGAGCCAAGCGTGGAACGAGGCGTGTGGCGCCCGCACGGGCGCCACGATCTGGCCTACCAGCCGCTACAGGAATATCTGGCCGCTATCGCCAGTACGCTCTGTCTGGGAGTCCTCGGCAGCATGGCTGGCAGAGAGAACCGTCGGCGGGCCAAGCCACCGGAGGCGGGTCGAGGAACCGGGTCGAGCCCAGACCCGTCGGAGCCCAGACCGATCGAGCCGGTTCGACCCGTCCATCTGAATCAAAAGGCCCCCGGCGATGCCGGGGGCCCTGATCGTGAGCGACGAATGGGCTCGGACTAGAAGTCCATCCCCCCGCCACCGCCGTGGTCGTGGCCGCCACCGGCCCCGGCCTTCTCCTTCTCCGGCATGTCCGTGATCAACGTCTCCGTCGTCAGGACCATGGCCGCGATGGAGGCGGCGTTCTGGAGCGCCGAGCGGGTGACCTTGGCGGCATCGACGATGCCGGCCTTGAACAGGTCGCCGTACTCGCCCTTGAGCGCGTCGTAGCCGTGACCGGCCTTGAGGCCCTTGACGTGCGCGACGATGACCTCGCCGGACTGGCCGGCGTTGTCGGCGATCTGGCGAGCGGGCGCCTCGAGGGCCTTGCGGACGATGTCGACGCCGATCTGGGCGTCGCCTTCGAGCTTGACCTTGTCGAGCGCCGGGATGGCCTGCAGGAGCGTGGTGCCGCCGCCGGCGACGAGGCCCTCTTCGACGGCCGCACGGGTCGTCGAGAGCGCATCCTCGATGCGGTGCTTCTTCTCCTTGAGCTCGACCTCGGTGGCCGCGCCGACCTTGATGACCGCGACGCCGCCGGACAGCTTCGCGAGGCGCTCCTGGAGCTTCTCGCGGTCGTAGTCGGAGGTGGTGTCCTCGATCTGGGCCTTGATCTGGGTCATCCGAGCCTTGATCTGGTCGCTCTTGCCATCGCCGTCGACGATCGTCGTGTCGTCCTTGGTCGCGACGACGCGGCGGGCCGACCCGAAGTCCTCGGCGGTGACCGAGTCGAGCTTGCGCCCGATCTCCTCGCTGATGACGGTGCCGCCGGTCAGGACGGCGATGTCGCGGAGCATCTCCTTGCGGCGATCGCCGAAGCCCGGCGCCTTGACGGCGAGGACCTGGACCGTGCCGCGGAGCTTGTTCACGACGAGCGTGGCGAGGGCCTCACCATCGACATCCTCGCTGATGATCAGCGTGGGCTTGCCCTGGGCGACCGCCTTCTCGAGGGCCGGCAGCATGTCCTGCACGCTCGAGATCTTCTTGTCCGTGATGAGGATGAGCGGGTTGTCGAGGACCGCCTCCATGCGGTCCGGGTTGGTCACGAAGTAGGCCGAGATGTAGCCGCGATCGAACTGCATCCCCTCCGTGTATTCCTTCTCGAGGCCCAGGCTCTGGCCCTCTTCGACCGTGATGACGCCGTCCTTGCCGACCTTGTCCATCACCTCGGCGATGATCTCGCCGACTTCGGGATCCGCGGCGCTGATGGCGGCGACTGCCGCGATCTGCTCGCGATTGTCGACCGGGCGCGACTGCTTCTTGATCTCGGCGACGACCGCGTCCACCGCGGCCTCGATGCCGCGCTTGACGACCATCGGGTTGGCGCCTGCCGTGACGACCCGAAGGCCCTCACTGACCATCGCCTGGCCGAGCACGACCGCGGTGGTCGTCCCGTCGCCGGCGACGTCGTCGGTCTTGGTCGCGACCTCCTTGAGGAGCTGGGCGCCCATGTTCTCGAACGGGTCCTCGAGCTCGATGTCGCGCGCGATCGTCACGCCGTCGTTGGTGATGGTCGGCGAGCCGAACTTCTTGTCCAGCACGACATTGCGGCCCTTGGGGCCGATCGTGACCCTGACGGCGTCGGCGAGCTTGTCGATGCCGCGCTTGAGCGAACGACGAGCCGTCTCGTCGAAGATCAGTTGCTTAGCCAATTCGTGTGTCCCTCCAGGAACCTACAGGTCTGCGGACGGGGCCGACGCCGTCAGTCCGCGACGATCGCGAGGATGTCCTTCTGGCTGACGATGAGGAGCTCGTCGCCGTCGACCTTGAACTCGGTCCCGGCGTACTTGGCGTACAGGACCTTGTCGCCGGCCTTGACGTCCATGGCCTCGCGCTTGCCATCGTCAAGGATCTTCCCGGGACCGGCGGCGATGATCGTGCCTTCCTGGGGCTTTTCCTTGGCGGTGTCCGGCAGGACGATGCCGCTCTTGGTCATCTCCTCGCGGGCGCTCGGCTTGATGACCACGCGATCGCCCAATGGGCGAAGCTTGGTCGTGTTCGCGGTGGCTTTGGCCAACGTGCATTCCTCCTGTGACGGCCAGGACCGGCCGACGGGCGTGGGCTCCGGGAGCGTCGACCCGGCCGGGTGCGGCCGTGGGATCGATGTCCCCGGGATCGTCTGTGGAGGCATCGCCGCGACCCCGCCCGACCCTCCAGCCGGTCTTCCCGGCGCCCGTCGGTCTCGGTGATCCGCGATGCTTAGCACTCTCATAGGGAGAGTGCTAAGTGGAGACTAGCGAACTCGGGCCGACGCTGTCAACCCGAACCGCGCGCGCTGCTCGACGTCAGGGATGGGTGATGGCGATGACGAGGTCGTTCCCCGCGCGCACGAATGCGACGCAACCGGCGCCGTCGTAGCCGACGTACCAGCCGATGATGCCTTCCGATGCGTCGAACAGGACCGCATGGCGGAGCGTCGTGAGGTCGGGCTTGAGGTCGATCGGGCCGTCGTACGTCGGTTGCCCGGCGTCGTTCTGGAGCGACATCCCGGTGAACCGGAGCATCAACGCGTGGGCGCCGACGAGGTCGATCGGGGCGCCGCTGGCGGCCTGAGTGAACGGGGGCTTGGCGAACGTGAGCGAGCCCTTCGGCGGCGACGGCGGCCCTGGCAACGACGGGTTGCCGAAGGTGAAGGTGAGCCGATCAGCGGTCGCGGTGGACGACACGGCGATGGCGACGAACCGGTCGGATGGCAGGGCGATGTCCGTCGGTCGGAGGACGCACGCGCTCGCCGAGCCCGACGGGACCGACGACGACGAGGGGAAGGCCGTCGGGCTCGGGCTCATCGCCGGCGTCGCCGTGGCGGCCGGGGTCGGGGAGACCGATGGAACCGCGGAGCTGGAGGCCGTCGGCGTGGCGACCGGCGTCGCCGACGGTCCGGCGCTTCCGCCGGCCGAGCTGCATGCGGCCACGAGCAAGGCCAGAACGACGATGAGCGATGCTGGGAGCAGGCGGCGGGTCGCGGGTGTCATCGTGTCCTCTCAGGACCCCGGAAGGTCCGGTCGTAGGCGTCGATCAGATCGGGTCCAAGCGCCTCTGGCGTCGTGCCTCGGCAGTCGGCGAGCCATGCCCCTGTGACGCGTACCCACTCCGGCTGGTTGCGCGAGCGGGGCGCACCCGGCGGGGCGAGGAACGGCGAGTCCGTCTCGATCAGGAGCCGGTCGCCCGGGACGATGGCGGCGACGTCGGCCGAGGCCTCCTCGCCCCGGCGGAAGACGAGCCCCGAGAAGCTGACGGCAAGCCCGAGGTCGATGACGGCGCGTGCGTAGTCGAGCGGTCCGGAGAACGAGTGGATGACGGCCGGCGGACGGTCGCCGAACGACGCCGCCCAGGCCGGTCCACCGACACCCGCCGCTCGAAGGCCCTCGAGGAGGGCGTCCTGGGCATCGCGCCGCCCGTCGGCCGACCGACAATGCAGGATCGCGGGCTTGCCGGTCTCGAGTGCCAGGGCCAGGTTGCGCCGGAGGTTGGTCGACTGGTCCTCGACCGGGCTGAACATCCGGTCGTAGTCGAGGCCGCTCTCGCCGATGGCGACCACCCGATCGTCCGCCGCCCAGGTCACGATCCTCGCCCAGCCCGCGTCGTCGACCTTGGCCGCATCGTGCGGGTGGACGCCGACCGCCGCATCGAGCCAGGTGAAGCGGTCGACGCAGTCCAGGGCGCGCCCGGACGACGCGACGTTCCATCCCGGCACCAGGACACGCTCGACGCCGGCAAGACGTGCGGCTCCGATGACCTGATCGGCGTCAACGTCGAAGCGCTCGGCGTTGAGGTGGCAGTGGCTGTCGACGAGTCGCACGGCGGCATCGTAGGTCCGCTGCGTTGCGGACGCGGTGGGCTGGCTCGGCGCGAGCCGCGATGTCAGCCGGCCGGCGCCTCGGCATCGAGCCGCGGGAAGAGGGGCTCCGGCGTCGCGACGCGGCCGGGTTCCCCGGCGTGGGCGCCCCAGGCCAGCTCGTCGTGGATGGGTGGGCCGTCGTTGCCGTCGGGCCCGTACGGGTACGTGTGGCCGAGTTGCGCGAGGAGTCGCGGTGCCGTGCCCGGCAGGAACGGTGCGGCGGCCAGCCCGACGAGCCGGCAGGCCTCGACCAGATCGCCCAGGACGCCCCGGAGGCGCTCGCCGGACGGCGCGTCGCCCGCCCTCCACGCCTTGGCGAGTTCCCACGGCTTCTCGAGGTCCACCTGCCGGTTCGCCGCCCCGACGAATTCCCATAGCTGGGCGAGTGCCTCGTGCAGTAGGCATGCCTCGAGCGCCGTCGTGAACGGCCCCAGCTGTCGCTCCCACGCCTCCCGCAGGGAACCCCCGCCCGGCGTGGGTCGATCACCGTCCGTGTACCGGTTGGTCATCGAGACCGTCCGGTTGACGAGGTTCCCGAAGTCGTTGGCGAGGTCCGCGTTGTAGCGGCGGACGAACGAGTCCCAGCTGACCTCGGCGTCGCGATCGAACGGCACCTCGCGGAGGACGACGTAGCGCGCCCCGTCGCCACCGAACGCCGCCACGAAATCGTCGGGGTCGAGGAAGTTGCCGCGGCTCTTGCTCATCCGTTCGCCGCCGGCGGCCAGCAGCCAGCCATGGACCCACACGCGTCGGGGCGCCTCCAGCCCCGCGCTCCACAACATCGCCGGCCAGAAGATGGTGTGGAACCGGGCGATGTCCTTGCCGATGACATGGAGATCGGCCGGCCACCAGTGCGCGAAGGCCGCCAGGTCATCGGGGAACCCGGCCCCGGTGATGTAGTTGATGAGCGCGTCGTACCAGACGTAGATCTTGCCCGCCTCGGGGTCCCAGGAACCATCCTCCCGGAGCGCGCTCTCGCCGTTCTCCGCGATCGGGAACGGGATGCCCCAGTCACCGGGCGTCCGCTCCCGGCTGATCGAGAAGTCCTCGAGCCCGCCGCGGATGAAGCCGAGCATCTCGTTGCGTCTGTAGTCCGGCTGCACGAAGTCGGGATGCTCGGCGTAATACCGCTCGAGCCGCTCCTGGTAGGCCGACAGGCGGAAGAACCAGTTGCGCTCGGTCAGCCACTGGAGCGGGACCTCGGGATGGTTCGGGCAGATCGTCCCGCGCGCCGTCTCGATGACGTCGGTCGCGTTGCGGAACCCTTCGTTCGGGCAGTACCAGCCCTCGTACGTGCCGAGGTAGATGTCGCCGTTGGCATGCGCCCGCCGGACCATCTCCTGTGCCGAACGGATGTGGTCGGGGTCGGTCGTGCGGATGAACCGGTCCGGCGTGATGGCCAGGGCAGCCTCCGCCGACCGGAACAGGGCGACCTTCTCGTCGACGAACTCACGCGGCGGACGGCCCTCGTCGACGGCGCTCTGGGCGATGTTGATCGAGTGCTCGTCGGTGCCGGTCAGGAACCGTGTGTCGACGCCCGACATCCGCTTCCAGCGGGCGATGACGTCAGCGCCGATCACCTCGTACAGCGTGTGCACGCCCGGCTTGTTGTTGGCGTACGCGATCGAGGTGGTCAGGTAGTAGCGCGGTCCGTTCGCCATGGGAGCGCGATGGTACCAGCGGCCTCGGCCGCCCGAGGGTCAGCGCAGGGATTCGTCGAGCGCCTTCTCGATGTCGTCGTCGTACGAGGTCTGGCGGACACGTCCGTGGTACTGACCGAGCACTCCGACGAGCATGCCCGGATCGCCCTCCTTGATCTGGAGGAAGAGCGCCGAGCCACCGGCCGGCAGGTCCGCGCCGACCTCCTTGACGAACTTGCCGTCGATGCCGGGTGCCGCCGCCCGCCCGATCAGGCCGCCAGCGATCGCGCCACCGACGATCGCACCCACCGGGAAGACGACGAACAGCAGGCCGCCAAGGACGGCTCCGACCGCGGCCCCGGTCTCGGTCCCGCTCGACGCCTCGTTGTGGAACGTCACCTTGCCTTCAGCATCCTTGCGGACGACCGCAGTGTCCTCCAGCCCGACCTTGCCGGCGTGCTCGACCGAACGGATCGATTTGAGGGCCGCCTCGGCGTCGTCGGCCCCGTCGAATGTGATCGCCAGGAACTGTCCCATCGTCGATGTGCCTCCCCGTGATCGTTCGTGCGGTACAGGGTCACGATACCCCGCAGGGCGATGCCCGGTCGACTGTCGCCGGTCAGTGCCGGAAGTGGCGGGTGCCGGTGATGAGCATCGTCGCGCCGACCGCGTCGATCGCGGCGACCACGTCCGCGTCGCGCACCGACCCGCCCGGTTGCGCGAACGCCGTGACCCCGGCCGCGAGGCAGACCTCGACCGCATCGGGGAACGGGTAGAACGCATCAGAGGCACAGGCCGCGCCGATGAGCGCCGTCATGCCGGCGTGGGCGAGGGCCTTGTCGACCGCGCCGCGTGCCGCATCCACGCGAGACGTCTGGCCGGAACCCATGCCGATGAGCCGCCGATCGTTCACGAGCACGATCGCGTTCGAGGTCACGCCCCGGACGAGACGCCAGGCGAGGTCGAGGTCGAGCAGTTCGTGGTCGGTCGGCGAGCGGACGCTCGCGACCGTCCAGGCCGTCGGGTCGTCGGCCGACGTGTCCGGGGCGGTGACGAGGATGGCGCCGCCGGCCGACCGGATCGAGCCCGTCGGACCGGCGGGCGGAGCCGGTTCGTCCGAGTCCACGAGAGGATCGACGACGAGACGGAGGTTGGGTTTCGCCCCGAGGACGGCCAGCGCTTCGTCGTCGAAGGCAGGGGCGACAACGACCTCGAGGAAGATCGTCGTGAGCGCCTCGGCCACGGCGCGATCGACCGGTCGCGTCAACGCGACGACGCCACCGAACGCCGACACCGGATCACCGGCCAGCGCCGCGGTCCAGGCGTCGAGAAGCGTCGCCCGCTCCGCGGCGCCGCACGGGTTGGTGTGCTTGACGATGACGCAGCCCGTGCCGCGCAGCGCGCGCGCCAGCATGGCGGCCGCCGACGCATCCAGGACGTTGTTGTAGGAGAGGGCCTTGCCCCGGATCGGGGTCGCACCCGTCGCGAACGGTCCGTCCTCCAGCCGGCTGCCCGCTCGTCGGTAGAGCGCGGCCGGCTGGTGCGGGTTCTCTCCGTACCGCAGCGTGTCGACCTTCTCGAGCGGGATGGTCAGGCTCGCCGGGTAGGGGTCGCCCGCCCCGGGCAGGCCCGGCTCGTCTGGCAGTGGCGTCCCTGCGGCCGCCATCCGGCCGGGCAGGACGTCGGCGATGCGTGCGTCGTAGGCCGCGGTGTGGCGGAACGCCTCCACGGCGAGCGCCGCCCGCAGGCCGTCCCCCACTCGGCCTTGCGCCCCGATCTCGGCGAGGACTGCGTCGTAGCGCGCTGGCCTCGTCACGACCGCGACGTTGGCATGGTTCTTGGCGGCGGCGCGGACCATCGACGGGCCGCCGATGTCGATCTCCTCGACCAGCTCGTCGAAGGTGATCCCGGGCCGCTCGGCGGCCGCGGCGAACGGATAGAGATTGACGACCACGAGCTCGAAAGGCGCGATCGCCGCGGCCAGCAGCTGCTGCCGATGCGACGCCGAGCGGCGGTCGGCCAACAAGCCGGCGTGGATCCGAGGGTGCAGCGTCTTGACCCGACCGTCGAGCATCTCCGGGAACCCGGTCACGGCCGCGACGTCGGTCACCGGCAGGCCAGCTTCGCGCAACGCCCGGGCGGTCCCGCCGGTCGACACGAGCTCGAACCCATGGACGACAAGACCATCGCCGAACGCGACCAACCCGGTCTTGTCGGAGACGGACAACAATGCCCGCCGCGGTGTCGGCACGGACGTGTCGGCCCGTGCCAGATCGACGATCACGTGCCGTCCGTCCGGGGCGACCGCCAGCGTCCCGCCAAGCAGTCGGGCGACCGCCGCCGGCAGGAGTCGATGCTCCACGGCGCGGATCCGCTCGTGGAGGGTCCCTGCGTCGTCGCCCGGAAGGATGGCGACCGCCTCCTGCGCGACGATCGGGCCACCGTCCAGGGTCGCGTCGACGAGATGGACCGTGCAGCCGGTGACGGTGACGCCGTGGGCGAGCGCGTCGGCGACCGCGTGCGCGCCGGGAAAGGCCGGGAGGAGCGACGGGTGCGTGTTCAGGATCCGACCGTCGTGCGACGCGAGGATGGCCGGGCCCACGATCCGCATGTAGCCGGCGAGGACGACGACGTCCGCGTGGGCACCGCGCAGCGCCTCCGCGAGGGTCCCGTCGTCACCGTCGGGGACGAGTGCGGTGTCGATCCCATGCTCCGCAGCCCAGGTGAGGGCCGGGCACTCGCGGTCCGCGAAGACGAGAACGACGTCGCCCCCGAGTTCACCTCGATCGGCGGCTGCGACGAGCGCCCGCAGGTTCGAGCCCGCACCCGAGACCCCTACGGCGATCCGTCCGGGACGACCCGTCACGCCGCGCCACCGAGCGGGCCCTCGACATAGCGCGAACCGCCGACGCCGGCCGCGTCGACCACCTCGCCGACGACGGTGGTCGGGATGCCGCTCGCCCCGATGGCCGCCATCGCCGTCGCGGCCGCGGCCCTCGGGACGACCATGACCATCCCGATCCCGCCGTTGAACGTCGCGCGGAGTTCCTCGTCGTCGAGACCGCCCAGCGCCCCGAACAGGCGCATCGCCGAGGGCATCCGCCATAGTTCGGGGTCGAGCCGTGCGGCCAACCCGTCTGAGATCGCGCGCGGCACGTTCCCGGGCAGCCCGCCGCCGGTGATGTGGGCGATGCCATGGACGTCCCAGCCGGCCGCCCGGACCGCGGCTCGGGCCGCCAGCACGGCCCTCGCGTAGATCCTGGTGGGTGTGAGCAGGACCTCGCCGAGGGTCGCCATCGCTTCGTTCGGTGCCGCGGTGATCGCGCGCTCGGCCTCGGCGTCCCCGAGCGACCGACGTAGACGCGCCTGATACGGCTCCGCGAGATCGAGGTCCCACTGGGCGAGCAGTGCACGGACCAGCGAGAAGCCGTTGGCGTGGAGCCCGGACGCGGCCAGGCCCACGATCACATCGCCCGCACGGACAGCCGATCCATCGATGACGTCCGAACGCTCCACCACACCGATGCAACACCCCGACAGGTCGAAGGCATCGGGTTCCATGAGGCCCGGATGCTCGGCCGTCTCGCCGCCGACGAGCGCGCAACCCGCCTCGCGACAACCGGCCGCCACCGACCCGACGAGCTCCGCCACCCAGGCGGGGACGACCCGACCGACGACGACATAATCCAGGAAGGCGAGTGGCTCCGCGCCGCAGCAGATGACGTCGTTGGCGGACATCGCGACAAGGTCGATGCCGATCGTATCGAACCGCCCCAGCGCGGCCGCGATCCCCGTCTTCGTGCCCGCCCCGTCGGTCGAGGCGACCAGCAGCGGCTCGCGATAGCCCGCCGGGATGGCGACCGCGCCACCGAACCCGCCCAGACCGCCGACGACCTCCGACCGTCGCGTCGATTCGACATGGGCCCGCATGAGATCCACGGCCCGCTCACCCGCCGCCACGTCGACCCCGGCCGCCCGATACGCGTCCCGCGCCGCATCGCCCTTGGCCCCGGGTCGACTCACCCCTTGCGTCCTGCCGCGAGCGGCTCTTCCAGCATGAACTTCCGGCTGGCGGCGTCATACGGCACGGGTTCCGGGTAGTGGCCATCGAAGCAGGCGAAGCAGAACCGTTCGTACGGCAAGTCGAGCGCGGCCAGCACGCCCCGGATGGACAGGTAGCCGAGCGAGTCCGCCCCGATGAATTCGCGGATCTCCGGTTCGGTGTGCGTCGATGCGATGAGCTCGGTCTCGATCTGCGTGTCGATGCCGTAGAAGCACGGGTGATAGATCGGCGGAGCGCTGATGCGGACGTGGACCTCGGTGGCCCCGGCCTTGCGCAGCAACTCGACGATCCGCTTGGTCGTCGTCCCGCGCACGATCGAATCGTCGACGACGATGAGGCGCTTGCCGTTGACGACCTCGCGGAGCGGGTTGAGCTTGATCGTCACGCCGCGGTGCCGCAGCCCGGCCGATGGCTGGATGAAGGTCCGCCCGGCATAGCGGTTGCGGTACATCCCCTCGCGGTACGGCAGGCCCGAGGCCTCGGCGAACCCGGCCGCGGCCGGCGCCCCCGTGTCGGGGACGGGCATCACGAGGTCGGCCCGGGCGGGGTGCTCGCCGGCCAGCTGCATGCCCATCCGGCGCCGCGCCTCGTACAGGTTGCGGCCCTCCATGTACGAATCCGGCCGGGCGAAGTAGATGAGCTCGAACACGCACAGTGCGGGCGTCGCCGGCGCGAAGCGGACCGAGCGCGGCGGCTGGCCCGGCTCGAGGACGATCAGTTCGCCGGGCTCGATGTCCCGGACGTACTCGGCGCCGACGATGTCGAGCGCGGCGGTCTCCGACGACAGACACCAGCCGGCCGCGGCGTCGTCGCTCCGCCACAGGCCATCGTCCTCGCCGCCGACGGCTCGCGGCAGCCGGCCCAGGACGAGCGGGCGGAAACCGAACGGATCGCGCACGCCGATGACCCGACGCTCGTCGAGGACGACCAGGCTGTAGGCCCCACGGACCCTCGGCAGCACGCGCTGGAGGGCCTCCACGGTGTCCGCCGCGGGCTCGTCGGCGAGAAGCGCCGTCAAGAGCTCGGTATCGGTCGAGGCCGGCAGTCTCGCCCGGCCACCGCGGAGTTGTTCGAGCAGGTCACGGGTGTTGACGAGGTTCCCGTTGTGGCCGATGGCCAAGGCGCGTCGCGGACCGAGCCGGTAGGTCGGCTGGGCGTTCTCCCAGATCGTCGAGCCGGTCGTGGAGTAGCGACAGTGCGCGATCGCCAGCTGGCCGCGCAGGCTCGGCAGCCGCCGCTCGTCGAGGACCGACGCGATCAGTCCGAGGTCCTTGTACAGCATCAGCTGCTCGCCGTCGCTCACGGCAAGCCCGGCCGACTCCTGGCCGCGGTGCTGGAGCGCGAACAGGCCGAGCGCCGCGATCGACGCGACGTCCGTCGGTTCGCCGCCCGGCATGACCACCCCGAACACGCCGCACACGACTCAGCCCTCCCAACCGAGGGCCCGGCCGAGCCCGTGGTCCCAGGCGTGTCGAAGGTCGCGGAGCGGGACCTCGAGCGCATCGGCGACACGGCTGCCGCGGGCTTCGGCCGCACCGGTGGCGCCGCCGCCGGTCAGCTCCACCATCAGTCGCTCGCCACCGACCGAGCCGAGCGCCTCGACCGGCAACCCGTGCTGGCGGGCGAGGAGGGTCAGCGCCGGCGCGAACTGGGGCCGGCAGCTCAGCAGCAGCCGCGATGGGCTCTCGCCGAACAGGTCCACGGCCGGCGAATGGACGATCGGGACGCGGACGACCGCGCCGAGGCCGCCCCACATCGCGCTTTCGGCAAGGGCGACGGCCAGTCCGCCACCGGCGACGTCCTGGGCCGAGGCGACCAGGCCGCGCGCGATGGACGCACGGATGAATCCCTGCGTCGCCGCCTCGAGGGCGAGATCGAGGCCGGGCGGGCCGTCCTCCGTGGCGGCGCCCGCAAGCGCCGCGTAGGCCGACCCGGCGAGCCCCGGCTGGGCCTCCCCGACAAGGATGACGGCGTCGCCCGCCGCGAGGAACGCCGGACCGACCAGGCTCGCGATGTCGTCGAGGAGCCCGACGACGCCGATCTCGGGTGTCGGCGCGATGGCGCCCGCCGGTGACTCGTTGTAGAGCGAGACATTGCCACCGGTCACGGGCAGCCCGAGCGCGACGCAGGCGTCGGCCAGCCCCCGGACGCCCTCGGTCAGCTGCCAGAAGGCTTCGGGCCGCGTGGGATCGCCGTAGTTCAGGCAGTTCGTCACGCCGAGTGGCCGCGCCCCCGTGATGGACACGTTCCTGGTCGCCTCGGCCACCGATAGGGCCGCTCCGAGCCACGGATCGAGGGCGCCCACGGACTGGTTGCCGTCCGTGGTCGCGACCAGCGCCTTGGACGTCCCCTTCACGCGCAGGACGGCCGCGCCGCGACCAGGGCCCGCCACCGTGTCCGCACCGACGGTCGAGTCGTATTGATGGAAGACCGCGTGACGCGAGGCCAGGTTCGCGGAGCCGAGCAACGCCAGCAGCACCGCCCCGGGATCCATCCCGCGCTCCGGCAGACGATCGCTGACGGAGTCCGGTGCGCCGGGGGCGGGAGCCTCTCGCCGGTGCGTCGGTGCGGTCGCGACCCGCTGATGGACGACGGCGTCACTGGTCAGCGCACTTGCCGGGACGCGAGCGATCTCCCGTGCGCTCGGGGCTGGCAGGCCGAGGTCGGTCAGGCCACCCTCGACGATCGCGATGTCGCCATCGTCGGTCACCCGCCCGATGATCGCGACCGGCAGTCCCCATCGTTCGCACACCTCGCGGACGGCCGGCCAGCGGTCGGGCAGGACAGCGGCACACATCCGTTCCTGCGACTCGGAGATCATCACCTCGAATGGCTGGAGACCGGGCTCACGGCGAGGGATCGCATCGAGATCGACCACGATGCCGGTCCCAGCGCGGTCGGCCGTCTCCGACGTGGCGCACGTGATCCCGCCGGCGCCCAGGTCCTGGAGCCCCTCGACCAGGCCCCGCTCGATGAGCTCGAGCGATGCCTCGATGAGGAGCTTCTCGGCGAACGGGTCGCCGACCTGGACCGACGGCCGCTTGGACGGGTCGTCGTGGGTGAACGTGGCGCTGGCCAGGACCGACGCACCACCGATCCCGTCCCGCCCGGTGGCCGAACCGTAGAGCACCACGAGGTTGCCCGGTCCGGGGGCGATGGCGAGCGTCAGCCGGCGCTCTTCGAGCAGGCCGATGGCCATGACGTTGACCAGCGGGTTGCCGCCATAGCTCGGGTCGAACACCAGCTCGCCGCCGACCGTGGGGACGCCGACGCAGTTGCCGTAGCCGCCGACCCCACGCACGACGCCATCGACCTGGTGGCGGGTCCGAGGGTCCGCCGGGTCGCCGAAGCGGAGGGCGTCGAGGATGGCGATCGGTCGCGCGCCCATCGTGAAGATGTCGCGCAGGATCCCGCCGACACCGGTCGCCGCCCCCTGGTAGGGCTCGACCGCCGACGGGTGGTTATGCGACTCGATCTTGAACGCGACCGCCAATCCATCCCCGATGGAGATGACGCCCGCGTTCTCGCCCGGCCCCGCCACCACGCCCTCGCCCGCGGTCGGCAGCGTGCGCAGGAGCGGCTTGGAACTCTTGTACGAGCAATGCTCGCTCCACATCACGCTGAACATGGCGAGCTCGAGGTCGTTCGGGTCGCGTCCGCCTAGACGCGCGCGGATGGCGTCGAGTTCGTCGTCGGTCACGCCGAGCCGGCGATGGAGCGGCTCCACGGGACGCTCGGCCACGGTCACCGCAAGCCCATGGCCACGGCGCCGACCGGGGTCGGATCGCCCGACCCGGCGCGCGCGGCGCTCTCCACCAGCGAGCGCACGATGCCACGGCCATCGTCGGAACCCAGGATGGCCTCGGCCGCGCGCTCCGGGTGTGGCATGAGACCGGCGACGTTACCGGCGGCGTTGATCACGCCGGCGATGGCCCGCACCGAGCCGTTCGGATTGCCGGCGTCTTCGGGGCCGGCGGCCTCCCCCGACGCGTCCACGTAGCGGAAGATGACCCCGCGGTCCCGTTCGAGGGCGTCGAGGGTCGGGTCGTCGGCGTAGTAGCGGCCCTCGCCGTGCGCGACGGGCATGCGCAGCGGTCGCCGCCCGTCGAGGGCATGGGTGAAGGCGGTATCCAGCCGCTCGGGCGCGATCGTGACCTCCTGGCCGGCGAACCGGAGCGAGGCGTTCCGGAGCAGAGCGCCCGGCACGAGCCCGGCCTCCGCGAGAACCTGGAACCCGTTGCAGATGCCCAGCACGAGCCCGCCGCCGGCGGCGAAGTCGGCGACCGAGCGCATCACCGGGCTGAACCGCGCGATGACGCCCGCACGGACGTAGTCGCCGTAGGCGAAGCCACCGGGCAGGACGACCGCGGCGACGCCGTCGAGCGTCGCCGCCTCGTGCCACAGGACGACCGGTTCGGCGCCGGTCAACTCGAGCGCATGGACCGTGTCACGGTCGCAGTTGCTGCCCGGGAAGACGACGACACCGATGCGAACCGGCATCGCTCAGCCCTCCCCGCCCCGGCCGGGACGCCGACGGCGGACGAGGCGGCCGCGAGTGTCTCGATGGCATAGACCTCGATGAGCGGGTTCGACAGCAGCTCTGTGGCAAGCCTGTCCACCACTGCGCGAGCGGCCGCCTCGCCGTCCGCGTCCACCGTCAACTCGACCCGGCGACCGATGCGGACGCCGCTGACGCCGTCGATGCCGAGGTGACCGAGGCTGCCCTCGACCGCGCGCCCGGCCGGATCGAGGATCCCGGGCTTGGGCGTGACGTTGACCGCGAACCGGAAGGTGCTCATGGGGCGATGACGTCCTCCTCGAGATAGCGCGCGAAGCTCGCCCCGGTCACCCGCTCGTAGGCCTCGATGTAGCGCGACCGCGTGCCATCGATGACGTCATCCGGCAGCGCCGGGCCTGGCGCGGTCTTGTCCCACGGCTGGCGCTCGAGCCAATCGCGCACGAACTGCTTGTCGAAGCTCGCCTGCGCCCGACCGGGCTCATACGTGGCGGCATCCCAGAACCTCGATGAATCTGGGGTCATGACCTCATCGATCAGGATGATCCGGGACTCGAGGGGGTCCTCGGCCGGCCCCGGGGCGAATCCGAACTCGAACTTCGTATCGGCCAGGAGGATGCCGCGGCGAGCGGCGTGCGCGGCCCCGTGCCGGTACAGCCGCAGCGCGTGGCCCCGGACGGTCTCGGTCACGACCGCCGCGACCGCCGCCGAGAGGCCGCCATGCGCGGCGACGTGCTCGACCATGTGGTCGAAGCTGATGTTCTCGTCGTGCTCGCCATCCTCGGCCTTCGTGGCGGGCGTGAAGATGGGCTCGGGGAGCGCTTCGCTCTCCCGTAGCCCGGACGCCAGGGCGATGCCGCAGACCGTGCCACGCTCGCGATACTCCTTCCAGCCGGAACCGGCCAGGAACCCCCGGACGACCGCCTCGATGGGGATGACCTCGGTCGCTCGACAGACCATGACCCGGCCGCGCAGGTCGGGCAGCCCCGCGACCGCCGCGTCATCCCCCTCGAGCAGGTGGTTCCCGACGATCCCGGCCGTTTCCCCGAACCAGAACCGCGACAGCCCGGTCAGGACACGACCCTTGTCCGGGATCACGCTCGGCAGGACGACATCGAACGCGGAGATCCGATCCGACGCGACGATGGCCAGCCGCCCGTCGGAGAGCTGGAACAGGTCGCGGACCTTGCCCGATCGAAGGTAGGACTCAGCCAGCATCGCCGACCTCCACACGCTGGCCGGCCGATCGGGCGGCCAGCGCCGACTCCAGGTCGTCCAGTCGGGCGATGATCGTGGGAGCGTGCCGAAGGAAAGAGCTCTCCTCGAAACAGGCGTCGAGCTTCGCCAGCGACAGGCGCTGGGCCACGACCGGATCGACCGCCAGGAGGTCGCGCAGCGCGGTGCGCTCGTCGGCGGCCCGGAGCGACGCTCGCTGGACGATCGAGTAGGCCTCCTCGCGGCCCAGGCCGGCGTCGTCCACGAGCGCCACGAGCACGCGCGACGAAGCGTGCAGACCCTGCCCGCGGGCGATGTTCTCGCGCATCCGGTCGGGCCGCACGAGCAGCCCCTCGACGAGCCCGGTCATGCGCACGAGCATGTAGTCGAGCACGATCGTCGCGTCGGGGAGGATCACGCGCTCGGCGCTGCTATGGCTGATGTCGCGCTCGTGCCACAGCGGCTGGTCCTCGAGCGCAGTCCCGGCATATCCCCGCAGCAGCCGGGCCAGCCCCGCGATCCGTTCGGACAGGATCGGGTTGCGCTTGTGGGGCATCGCCGACGACCCCTTCTGACCCGCCTTGAACGGTTCCTGGAGCTCGCCGATCTCGGTGTGCTGGAGGTTGCGGATCTCCGTCGCGAAGCGCTCGAGCGACCCGCCGAGGATCGCGATGGATGTCAGGAGGGCGGCATGACGATCGCGTTGGACGATCTGCGTGCTGACCGAGTCGACGCGCAGGCCGAGCGCCGTCAGCACGTCCGCTTCGAGGTCCGGACCGAGATGGCTGTACGTTCCGACCGGCCCCGAGATCTTGCCCGTGGCGATCTCGTCGACCGCGACCGCGAGCCGCGTCCGCCCGCGCTCGACCTCGAACGCCCATCCCGCGAGCTTCAGGCCAAGCGTGGTCGGCTCGGCATGGACCGAATGCGTCCGACCCATCATCACGGTCCCCGCCTCCGACCGGGCGCGCACGAGCAGGGCGGACAGGAGCCGATCGGCGTCGTCCACCAGCCGATCGCCGGCGGCGCGGAGTTGGAGCGCGAGGCCCGTGTCGACGACGTCGCTGCTCGTCAGCCCGAGGTGGAGGTAGCGGCCCTCCGGACCGACCGACTCGGCGACCTGGGTGACGAAGGCGATGACATCGTGGTCGGTCGTCCGCTCGATCTCTGCGATGCGGGCCACGTCCACGACCGACCGCGTCTCCAGCGCGGCGAGGGCGTCTGGCGGGATCTGGCCCGCCGCGCACTGGGCACGCGCCACGGCCAGCTCGACCTTGAGCATGGCCTCGAAGCGCGCCGTCTCGGACCAGATCGCCCCCATCTCGGGGAGCGTGTAGCGAGGGATCATCGGACGGCCACGGATGCCTGGACGTCGGCCGCGATGTCGTGCCGTCGCCGTGAACCGGGCCACGAGATCAGGTCCGCCGCCGCCTCGGCCGCAGCCCTGGCGGCCGGGAGGTCCACACCGCGGCCGACGACGGTCAGGATCCTTCCGCCATCGGTGACCCAGCCGGTTTCCGTGCGCCTCGTCCCGGCGTGGAACACGAGGGCCCCGAGGTCGCGTGCGGCCGCGATCCCGCTGATCCGTTCGCCCGCGCTCGATGCGGTCGGATAGGACTCGCCGGCGACGACGATGCCGACGGCGGCGCCCGGGATCACCGGCAGGGCGGCATCGGGCGGGAGGGCACCCGTGGCCGCGGCGAACAGCCACGGTCCGATGGCGCCACCCAGCCTGGCGAGGATGACCTGCGCCTCGGGATCGCCGAGTCGGGCGTTGCATTCGAGCAGTGCCGGACCGTCCGTCGTGAGGATGAGGCCCGCGAACAGGAACCCGCGGAACGGCGCGCCGCGACCGGCCAGCTCGGCCAGGATCGGCCGGTGGACCTCGGTGAGGATCCGCTCGATGTCGGCGTCATCGAGGTCGGGCAGCGGCGAATATGCCCCCATCCCGCCGGTGTTCGGGCCGGTATCGCCATCACCGAGCCGCTTGTGGTCACGGGCGACGGGCAGCGCGACGGCGCGGACGCCGTCGCACACGGCGATGACGCTCGCCTCGGGGCCGAACAGGCGTTCCTCGACGAGGACGTCCCGATCGGGCGTCCCGGGCCCGTACAGGGCGTCGAGCAGCGTGGCCGCCTCCTCCACGGGCGTCGCTCCCGGGCCGAAGACGGTGACGCCCTTGCCGCCCGCCAGACCGTCCTCCTTGACGACGAAACCGGTCCCACCGGCGGCGAACCGTGCGATCGCCCGCTCCGACGCCGCACGTGACGTGCAGGTCTCCGCGGCCGCCATCCGGACGCCGGCATGTTCGGCGACGTCGTGACAGAACGCCTTCGACCATTCGATCTCGGACGCTGTGCGCGTGGCGCCGAAGACGGGGATGCGCGCCTCCATGAGTGCGTCGGCCAGGCCGGCCGCCAGCGGCGCCTCCGGGCCCACCACCACGAGCTCCACGGCGCATTCCCGAGCGAGGCCGACGATGCCCGCGAGGTCGGTCGCCGCGACGTTCGCGACGGTGACCCGCGGCTCTTCCGCGATCCCGGCACTGCCCGGCGCGACGATGACCTCGTTGACGCCGGGCTCGGCGGCGAATTTCCAGGCCAGGGCGTGCTCGCGACCGCCGCCCCCGACGACGAGGATCCGGGTCGGCATGATCAGGCTCATGCCGGGATGCCCGGCCGGTGGCGCATCGGACGCCAGGCGCGCTCGATCGTCTGGGTCCGCTCGGGACCGACCGAGACGAGGACGATCGGGACCCCGGCGTGCTCCTCGATCGCCGAGAGGTAGCGCCGGGCGTTCTCGGGCAGGTCGCCGAGCGAGCGGACCGAGTGGATCGGCTCGGCCCAGCCGGGGAACGCCTCGTAGATCGGCGTCGCTCGCGAGAGGGCGGCACCGCTCGATGGCCAAGTCTCGACCCGACGGCCGTCGAGGTCATAGGCGACGCACAACCGGATCGTGTCGATGCCGGACAGGATGTCGAGCTTGTTGAGCATGATGCTGCTGACGCTGTTGACGGCGACGGCGTAGCGCAACGGGACCGCGTCGAACCAGCCGACGCGGCGCGGTCGCCCCGTGACGGTCCCGAACTCGTGGCCCCGCTCCGCGATGCCGGCGCCGATCTCGTCATGCAGCTCGGTCGGGTACGGCCCGGAGCCGACGCGCGTCGAATAGGCCTTCATGACCCCGATGACCTCGTCGACCTGGAGCGGGCCGATGCCACCGCCGGTGCAGGCGCCGCCCGCCACCGGGTTCGACGACGTGACGTACGGGTAGCTGCCGTGATCGAGGTCGAGCAAGGTGCCCTGGGCGCCTTCCAGCAGGACGTGTTCGCCGCGTGCGAGCGCCGCCTGGACGAGCCAGGTGGTGTCGTCCAGATGGTCGCGCAACCGCTCACCCCAGGCCACGGCCCCCTCCACCAGCGGCTCGACCTCGAAACTCGGGCCGGCCATCGAGCCGAGGAGCAGAATTCTTGTCGGGCAACACGCGTCCGATCCGCTCGCGCAGGACGGCTCGATCGAGCAGGTCCTCCATACGCAGCCCCAGCCGCCACGCGCGATCGCCATAGGTGGGCCCGATGCCGCGACCCGTCGTGCCGACCTTGGCACCACCGAGCCGCGCCTCATTGGCGACGTCGAGGGCCACGTGGTACGGCATGATCACGTGCGCGCTGCGGCTGACGCGGACGCGCGAGACGTCGATCCCGCGTGCGGTGAGCATGTCCAACTCGTCGATGAGGGTCAGCGGGTTGACGACCACGCCGTTGCCGATGACCGAGGTGATGTGCGGATACAGCACCCCCGACGGGGTGAGCCGGAGCTTGAACACCTCGTCGCCGCTGACCACCGTGTGGCCCGCGTTATCCCCGCCCTGGTAGCGCACGACCATCGCCACCTGCTCCGCCAGGAAGTCGGTCGTCTTGCCCTTCCCCTCGTCCCCCCACTGCAACCCCACGATCACGGTCGCCGGCATCAGCAGGACACCATGCGATCAGCGCTGGTCCGTGCTGCCATCGACGCGGTATACCGAGAATCGGCGCGCTGGACGGTCGAGGCGAAGGCGGGAGGCGAGCAAGGGAGCGAGCGCACCCCAAGGTGCGTGAGCGACCGGCGGAACCTCCCAACGCGCGCATCGGGCGTCCAGCGCGGCGCCGCGACATCCAAAAAGCCCCCGACCTTCGGTCTGGGGCTTTGGATAGACATCTCCCGTTTCGCGCCGCCGACCGTTCGGCGGATCGCCACCAACGTCCGGTCGCTCGGCCGGCTCACGGGACGGCCGATGCGCCCTGAAAGCGCGATCGCTGACCTCCTGGTTCGCGGGCCGCGCCCGCTGGTATCGAGGACGGCGGGAGTATAGCAGGGCGAACCGGGTGGGGCCGGCGCGCACCACGAACGGTACTTCTGCCGACCCGTTGTAGTACTTCCGGACGGACCGGTCGAGGCGCCTCGAACCGTAGCCTTGATCGGTGATGCGCCTCCTTGGGGTCCTGGCGCTTGCGGCCCCTGTCGCGGTCGGGATCCTTCTCATCGTCGCACCCGAAACCGCGAACAGGTGGATCGCCAAAGGGGACCCGTCGGTGGAGGCCGCCGTCGCCGCGCTGACGATCGTCGTGGCGGTGACCGCGGGCACGGTCTACGTCATCTCCCAGGTCCGGTTGCGCGGCATGGTCAAGGCCGCCGAGCGCATCGCCTCCGGCGACTACGCGGTCAAGGTGGCGGCCACCGGGCGCGGCCTCGAGGGGCGCCTCGCACGAGCCGTCAACACCATCGCATTGTCCCTGGCCGAGACCCACGACCGGGCGACGGTCGACCGACTGACCGGCGTGGCGAACCGCCAGGCCCTCCTGGCCAACCTGTTCGCCGAGGTCGAGCGTGCATCACGCTACGAGCGTCCGCTGTGCGTCGCCTTCGTCGACATCGACCATTTCAAGACCGTCAACGACACCTACGGCCACGCGGCCGGCGACATCGTCCTGCGGGGCGTTGCACAGACGATCAGCGAGAACCTTCGGGCGAGTGACCTCATCGGCCGGTACGGCGGCGAGGAATTCATGCTCATCCTGACCGAGACCAACGTCGAGGAGGGGGCCGGGCTCAGCGAGAAGTTGCGGATGCTGGTCGAGCGCGCCAGTTTCGCCGTTGAAGGCAACCCGAACCTGTCGGTGACCATCTCGATCGGCATCGTCGGCGGTGCCGGTCAACAGCTCCGGATGGATACCCTGGTGCGTGACGCCGATGCCGCGATGTACTCGGCCAAGTCGCTCGGACGCAACCAGACCTACATCTTCGAGGAGCCGGACGAGGATTCCCGCGTCCCACGGGCCCCGATCTCGGACGCCGGTCGAGCGCGGGCCTCGGAGATCGGGCGGGACGCCCGAGACGCCGCGATGGCGTCCCTGACCTCGGTCATCGCTCCCCTGCCCCACTATCGCGGCCAGCCTTCGGCGCTCATCGCCTCGATCGTCGTCGAGATGGCGCGACAGCTTCAGCTGCCCGATCCCGAGGTGGACCGGATCCGAGTGGCGGCGCTCTTGCACGACGTCGGCAAGGTCGCCGTGCCGCATGAGATCCTCGATAAGCCGGCCGCCCTGACCTCGGCCGAATGGCGCACGGTCGTCCAGCATCCGCGCATCGGCCAGGTCATCCTCGAGCACGCCGCGGCCCTGCGCGATGCGGTCCCGATCATCCTGCATCATCACGAGCGGTATGCCGGTCGAGGCTACCCGTACGGCCTGCGCGCCAACGAGATCCCGCTCGGGGCGCGGATCGTCGCCATCGCCGATGCCTACGACGCGATGACCCACGATCGACCCTACAAGCGGGCCATGTCGCATGACGCGGCGATCACCGAGCTTCGGCAGCATGCCGGAACGCAATTCGATCCCGAGCTCGTGACGCTGTTCTGCGACCTCTACGCCGCGTCCGCGCCTCGCCCCGACGCCGCGGCGATCGCGATCGTGAACCCACTGGCCAGCGCGGTCGAACAACGACGCCGGCGAAGCCGATCGACCGGTGGCGCCTCGGCCAGCACACCCTCGACGACGATGGCGGCCGATGGCGGCGGCACCATGGATCTGGGGACCAAGGCGGCGACCAGGCCCGCACGCCGCGGTGACGGCCACGGCCCGAAGTCGGGTCCGCACGGGATCGCCGCCGGCTGACGGGTGGCACCGCGGTACGTCGCGGTGCAGGGGCAGCTACGTGGACGTGCAGGCGCGGATGCGCTTCGGTGCAGCGTCGTCTGCTAGCGTCGAGCGTGCCCGCCAGGCCTAGCCGGCCCCGCCGACCCGCCGACCCGCCTTGGGCCCGGACCGCCGGGGCCGGCGACCGTCCTGCCCGGGTGATCGGTCCCGGACCCAGCTTGCTCGCCCATCCCGGTCTTACAAGCCCCTGACCGAGCGCGAACGCCGACCGAACATCGGCCGGTCACGGTGGGGACGTCCAGCCAATCAGCCAGTGAGGTCACTCATGCACGTTCGCCGCATGCTCATGTCGGGGGTCCTTGGCGTCAGCGCCCTGGGCGCGGGCTTCCTCGCCCCGGCCGCCACGTTCGCCGCTACGCCGGCGACCGCCTCGACCCCGGTCACCTGCGTCGACGGCCATTGGCCTGCCTCGGTCCAGGGCAAGCCCAGCTTCCTCAAGGCCGGGAGTCGCGCGGGCGACTATATCTGGCACGACTCGACCGGCTGGCACCTGCGGGTGACCCATCCGGGTTCGAAGAAGGTCGTCTTCACCGGACGGATCGCGGCAAGCGCCGCCCTCACGGTGACTCCGTTCCGCCTCGAAAAGGGCGACACGATCACGCTGAGCGCCGACAAGAAGAGCCTCACCTACAAGTTCTACAACTACGGCTACCTCGATGGCATCGACTTCAAGACCGCGTGCGCCCATCGTCTCGCGTTCGGCGGGTCGATGGCCGGTCACAAGCTGCCGGTGAGCCGGATCTGGCTCGGCCATCGCCACCGCCACCCGCTCGAGAACCCGTTCGTCGTCATCCGCATCCGCTGACCGAACGCTCGACCACGCATCCGAGGCGGCGGGCCGAAACGCCCGCCGCCTTCGCATGTCCGGGCGGTCAGAAGTCGCGACGGCCCTCGAAATGGGCCACGACCTGCGGTCGGGTCAGCTCATAGAGCGCGACCCGCGGCCCACCCGGGGATCGGAATGAGCGGCATGGCCCGTGCGGGATCTCCAGCGAGCGGCCGGGCGTCCAACCCCGCCGCTCCAGGTCCGCGACCGTCGCCGCCAGGTCGTCGACCCGGTAGATGAGGATCGTACGCTCGTCCTCGAGGTGATCGGTCAGCAGGACCAGCGGCGCTTCGGGGGCCAATTCGATCATCGCCACCTTCGTGCCCGAATCGTCGATGGCGAAGATGAGGCGGCCGCCGAGCACGTCCCTGAAATACGCGGTGTCGGCGACGACGTCGTCACTCGGCGTGTAGACGAAATCCAGCTGCGCGAAGGTCATCGCCGAGCGACGCCCGAGTCAGCGTCGGCCGCGAGCCGCCCGCGCCGTCCGGCCGCCATCAGGGCGACGGCGACTCCGCACCGGAGGCGACCGATTCCCCTCGCGCCCGGCGACGAAGGTGGCGGCGGACCATCGTCTGGTCGCGCACCGCGAGGTACCAGTCGCACCGGCACAGGCCTTTCGGGCAACCGTCATGGGGCAGACGCGGCGTGCGAAGTTCCGCGGTGATCCGGAAGGTCCGGCCATCGTCGGCGACGCAGATGTCGCAACAACCGGCACTCACCAACTCCGCCTCGCGTGCCATCTCCCCGATCCCACGCAGCGCGGAGGCCACTCCCTCGCGGTGGAGCAGGACGACGTCCTCCGACGGCGGCAGTGGCGACCCGTCAGCCCGATACATGACCATGGCGTGGTCGCGCATGATCCGTGACGCGTCCTCCCAGCGCCGATCGCGCTTGGCCGAGCGGAACGACCGTTCGACTGTCGTCAGGTAGAGCGTGCGTGACATCGTCACGACCTCTTCAGACAGCGTCGCGGCCCCGAGCCGCGCGATGCGGCTCGGCGGGGCCCCGGCCGCCGCCGCGACCTTGAGCCAGCGTTCGCGTTCGCGCGTCCATCGCCCGGAGTTCGCGATCCGGCGGCGTTCGGCATCGAACACGAGCAGCGACGCCTCGGTGAGGTAGACCACTCGCCCATCGACCCGCTTGACGATGATCCGCTCTCGGCAGCGCGGACAGCGCCGGCTCGCCTCGGGCGGTGGCTGGAGCAGCAGCGCGCAGTACGGGCACGAGGCGGCGATGACCGCCGGTCTCGGTGCGGGCTTGCGACCCGCAGGTCGAGGAGGCGGCTGGCGCCTCGGTCGTGCGGCTGGTTCGATGGTCGCCGGCATGGGGTCGGGGATCGGCGTGAAGCCTGGATCGGGGCGCTCGTCCGGCGGTTCGCCGAGGACGGCGGTCTCGGCCTCGAGGTCCGCGGCGTCCACGACGAAGCCGTCGTCGGTCGCGGCGAACACCTCGCCCGTCAGCGGCGCCGGTGGAGCCTCGACCCAGTCGTCTCCCAGGACATCGGCCACGACGGCCTCGCCTGCAAGGATGGCTTCGGCCTCAGCGCCCACGTCGTCGACCGAGGGTGCGACCGGCTCGAAGATCTCGACCCGGTCGGCGACCGCCTCGACGGGCTCGTGGATCTCGACGGCCTCGACCGGATCGGGGGCCTCGACCGGATCGCCGACGGTCTCGATCGGATCAGCGACCGTCTCGAGCGTCTCGAACGCCTCGACCGACGCGTCGTCGGCGGTCTCGGGCGTGAGGGTGGGCTCGGCCATGACACCGATGACCGCGGGTCCCTCCCGTTCGGCGATGTCGGTGGCGAAGGCGTCCCAGCTCGGCTCGACCGGATCGGCCATGACCGGCACGGCGCTCGCGGGAAGCTCGATGCTGGTCGATCGACGCGATCGGCGGCGCTTGGCCTTCGCGACGGGTTCGCCGACGGTCGCCGGTTCGACGAGGTCCACGTCGGTCGCGGCCACGATGGGCTCCGAGGTCTCGGTGGGTGCGTCCATGGCGATGGCCGACGGTTCCGGCTCGCCGACCGTTTCGACGCCGGTGCTCGTCGCGTTCTCGGTCCCGTGTTCGGTGCCGTTCTCGGCCGCGCTCTCCGTGCCGTTGTCGTAGGCAGCCGTCAGCCGCGACAGGACTCGTGTCTGGAGGAGCTCGAACTCCGCTTCGTCCATCTCGGGTCGACGTCTCAGGAGACGTCGGAGTTGCTGATTCGCCATGCCCCGCTACCTCGTACGCGCGATCCCGTCGATCCCGAAGTCGTTCGCCCATGGCGGGGCGACCGCGCCTCGTGGTCGACAGTGCACGAGAGAGTACTCCTGACCTATCCGGTATGGGGTACTTCTCGGCTACCGACCGTTGCAGGTGGGCAACGATAGAAGCACGGGATCGGCGGGGTCGTCAACCCGGTGGCGACACGTGACACCGCTCGTGCTCGGACCCGGGTCCGAGCGACCGCACGGTCAGGCGCTCGCGGCACCCCCGTCGCCATCGGTCGTCACCGGCTCTGGCGCGTCGGCCGCGGCCGCGTCGTTCGTGCCACTTGGCGGGGCCGCCGCGGCCTTCCGGGGCCGTTTCTTGCGCGGCGGCTTGGGCGCCACCATCGCGATCCACCAATCGCACCCGCACAGGCCCTTGGGGCACGCCTCGTGCGGCAGACGTGGGGACGCGAGCTCGGCCGCGATCGGGAAGACCTTACCGTCGTTGGCGCGGCAGGCCGGACAGCAGCCGGCCCCGACCAGCTCGGCGTGACCCGACAGTTCGGCCATCGAGCGGAGTTCGGCCAGCATCCCTTCGCGATGGAGCTCGACGACGTCCGGCGACGGGGGCGGGGAGCCGCCCGCCTCCCGGTAGAGCGCCGACGCCTGTGCGCGCCGGATCAGCGCCACCTCCGACCAGCGCTTCCCTCGCCTGGCCGTCCGGACGGCCGCTTCCGCACCCGAGAGGTAGAGCTCGCGGGCTTCCGCCACGCTGGCCGCCGACAGGTCCGCGCGGGCGAGCTTCGACCGCTTGGCGACCGGGACGTTGACGGTCTCCGCCAGTTTCAGCCATCCCTCGCGCTCGGTCAGCCAGCGGGCTTCGTCGGCCGTCCTGTTGCGCTCCCGTTCGAAGACAGGCAGGGCGGCATCGGGCAGCAGGACCAGCCGGCCGTCGACACGTCGCACGATGATGGGCTGGCGACAGCTCGGGCAGAGCCGGTTCCGTTCGGGTGGCGGATCGAGGACGATGGCGCAGTACGGGCAAGCGGGCAGCTGCCTGGCGGGCTGCGGCGGTGGCCGTCGTGGACGCGAGGCCGTCGCCGCCTCGGGCGGGGGCGCGACATCCGGACGCGGTTCCCCTTCCCCGTCTCGCTCGGCGCGTCCGAAGAGACGCCGGATGAACGTCACGACCGGTCACCTCGCTGGCCAGTTGTTCGAGTGTCCACGGGCCCTCAGGGTACTCCCGCTTATCGGTCAACCGCGACCGGCTGCCATCACGCCCGCGAGGCGTCGTGCTCCGGCCGAACGCTGGTCACGAGGATCGGTGTCACCGGCAGGCGGATCGACACGGTGCGGAGCGCCTCCTCCAACTCGATCGCCTGCTGGAAGTGCTCGATGAAGAGTGGGACCGACTTCGCCAACTCTGCCTCTTGAAGCGCCGGCACGCCGCGCTCGGCGTCTCTCGCAGCCGCGTCCCCGGCCAGCCACTCGAAACCCGACCACAAACCGGGATCGTGACTGGCATCTCGCTCGGCGAGGACTCGAGGCCGAAGCAAGGCCCACCAGTACTGGATCTGGTTACCCAGGTGCTCGTAGACGAGGCGGCGGTCCATGTGGCCCTCTTGAGCCAGATATCCCACACGTTGCAAGAAGAAGCCGACGTGGGAGACCGCGCGGTCGGGCAGATCGGGCGGGTCGGTCCCGGCATCGACGGCGAGGAGGACGGTGAGCTTGGCGCGAGCCATCCGCTCCGACGACCACTCGGTCAGGAGGCCGTTCACCTGCTCGATGGCCGCTGCATCGCGCTGAAGGCGTAGCTGGCGGTAGATGACGAGGAGCGTGACTGCGACGACGATCCCGCTCACCGCGGTCCAGAACCACTCCGAGCCCGGTCCGATGAACGCCATCCCGTCGGTGTTGATGAGCTTCACGCGTGCACCCTCCAGCCTGCTGCCACGACAGGCGGACGATAACCGGCGGTGCAGACCCGGATACGCGCCAGGTGAGGGGTCGTCGCTAGGGTGACCCGTGTCATCCCGCCGGAGACGCAGGGTCGAGACCGGTGCAACCGGCCGACCGGGAAGGAGAACGGACCGTGAACAAGGTCCTGCTCACGGGGCGCCTCACGCGCGACCCGGAGATGCGCAGCCTCGCCTCGGGCAAGAACGTCACGACATTCACCGTGGCAAGCAATGAGTTCGTCGGGGGCGGCAAGGAGAAGTCGGAGTTCCATCCGGTGGTGGCCTGGGATCGACTGGCCGAGATCGCCGGCCGCTACCTCGGCAAGGGCCAGCAGGTCGCCATCGAGGGCCGGCTGCAGACGCGGTCGTGGGACGACGACGCGCGGCGCCCGCCACTGGAAGACCGAGATCGTCGCCTCGCACGTGGAGATGCTGTCGGGCCGAAAGAAGAAGGACTACGAGGCGCAGCAGGCGGCCGATTCACTCGTCGTCGCAGGCCGCCGCGCTCGGCGAGGCGCCGGCGACCGAGCCGATCGCCGAGGCGTCGTTCGATCCGGGGACGTCCGACGACGACGAGGACGAGCCCGAGGTCGAGGAGGTAGGCGAAGCGGCGGCCTGACCCATCGAACGTCCCGAGGCGGCGGCGCGACCCCCTCCGCGCCGTCGCCCTCCCGCACGGCGACGCGCGAGGTCCCGACCGGAATTCGAAGAACGAGACCGCCAGGATCCCGTAGACGAGAAGCAGCAGCGGCGCCCTCGAGCCAGTTCGTCTCGCCGTCGAGGGCGATCAGGCAGCTGATCCCGACCGCGGCCGCCACCGCGGCGATCTCGAGCGGCGTGAAGACCAGGTTCATCGGCTGCGCCGATCAGCACGCCGAGCAGGACGAGGACCGGCGCCACGAACAGCGCCACCTGGAGGCTCGAGCCGAAGGTGACGGCCATCGCGAACTCCATCTTGTCCTTGGCCGCGAGCTGGACCGACGACCAGGTGCTCGGCGAGGTTGCCGATGGTCGGGATGATGACCACGCCCACGAAGAGGAACGACAGGCCGAACGTGTCGATGAACGGCTCGATGGCGCCGACCAGGATCTCCGACAGGACCGCGAGGAGGGCCGCCGCGCCAAGCAGGACGACGATGGCGACGGCCGGCGCTCCAGGCCGGCCCGGCGTGGCCGTTCCGGCTCCTCGAGACCGCGCGAGTGTACCGCTCGGGGTGGCTGAACTGGAACACGAGCGACAGGCGCGTAGCCGATCGATCAGGACGATCGCGACGAGGACCGATTCCTCGGTCAGCGATCCCTGCCTGGACGCGTCGTGGTCAGCGCGAAGATCGCCGGCACGAACAGGCCGATGAGGGCGAGCACCAGCAGCGCCGCGTTGGACGACGGCGATCTTCGGGCTGAACGTCTGCGCGCCGTTGCGCAGGCCGCCGACGAGCACGCTCAGCGCCCAGGACGAGCAGCAGGTTGCCGATGATCGAGCCGGTGAGCGACGCCTTGACGACCTCGATCAGGCCCGCCTGGAGCGCGAAGAACGCGATGATCAGCTCGGCGATGTTGCCGAACGTGGCGTTGAGGATGCCGCCGACCTGCGGCCCGGTCAGCGCGCCGAGCCGCTCGGTGGACAGCCCGACGACCCACGCGAGCCCGAGGATCGCCGCCGCGGACACGACGAACAGGACGGTCTCGTTCGCGTGGAGCCCGAAGTCCAGCACGATCGCCGCGAGGCTGAGACCGACCGTGATGAGCAGCGAGACGCGGCCGAGCGGCGACAGCTGCGCCGAGGATCGGAAGGCCGGTCGGGCGGTCCTGGGTCGGTCATCGCTCCATCCTATCGGACGCGATCGCCCCGTAGAGCCCGCGCCGAGGCAGCCCGGTCGCGGCGCGCGACGCGCCGGGCAGCCTCACCTCGGCCGTCGCCGGCGGCGACCAGGCGCTCGACCTCGGCCCGGGCGGCGTCGAGCGCGGCAAGCGCCTCGTGGTCCGCCTCGCGCGAGATCCGACGGCCCGCCGGCCACCCACCGACGACGAGGGCGAACTCGCCCCGCGCCGGGATCCGACCCGCCGCGGCGCGAGTCCGCGAGTGCGCCCGAGCGACCCACGGTCGATCGTCTCGTGGACCTTGGTCAGCTCGCGACAGACCGCCGCGGGCCGATCCGGCCCGCACGCGGCCGCGAGGTCGCGCAGTGTCGCGGCGACCCGTCCAGGCGCTTCGAAGACGACCGATCCACGGTCGTCGTCCGCCATCCGGGCAAGCCGCTCACGTCGCTCGCGGCCGCTCCGCGGCAGGAAACCCTCGAACGCCCATCGCGGCCCCGCCACACCGGAGGCGGCGACCGCGGCCAGCACCGCGGAGGCCCCGGGGATCGCGCACGACGCGCCCCCCTCGGCGCGCCCATGCCGCGACGAGCTCGGCGCCCGGGTCGCTGACCGCCGGGCGTCCCGGCGTCCGTGACGAGGGCCAGGTCCGCACCGCCACGGAGGTGCTCCAGCAGCGCGGCTTCAGCCGCCCGGGCCGCTCTGCGCGTGATAGCTCGTCATCCGGGTCGTCGAGGCCGTGCCGCTCGAGGAGTCGACGCGTGTGGCGAGTGTCCTCGGCCGCGATGAGCGGCACGTCCCGGAGGATCTCGAGGGCCCGCAGCGTCACGTCGCCAAGGTTGCCGATCGGGGTCGCGACCATGTACAGCGTTCCGCCTGCCCCGGAAGGGCCGCCTGCCTCGGGCGCTCCGTCCGCCCCCGGCACTTCGCCCGCTCCGTCGGTCTCGGGCGGCGTCACCCGCGGTCGACCCCGGTCGACGCCGCGGATAGAGGTAGTCGACGCCCGCCGTTCGAGGCCCGAGCTTCGCGATCGGCGGCACCTGCCGCTTGAACTCGGCTCCGGCGACCATCCGATCCACCCGTTCGACCATCGCCGCATCGAACCCGAGCCCGACCATCTCCTCGATGGATCGCCGCTTGTCGATCCGCCAGAACAGCAGGCGATCGAGGACCGGATAGCTGAAGCCGCCCTCGATCTCGTCGGTCTGGCCGGGCCACAGGTCGGCCGATGGCGCCTTGCGCACGATCGCGTCGGGTACGCCGACGGCGACGGCCAGCTGGCGGACCTGGCTCTTGTACAGGTCGCCGATCGGGTTGAAGGCGCACGCCGAGTCGCCGAACAACGTCGTGTAGCCGATGAGCGACTCGGTCTTGTTGCCGGTCCCGACGACGAGGCCACCCCAGGTGACCGAGCGGTCGTACAGGATCGCCATCCGCATCCGTGCCGCGAAGTTGCCCCGGCGGAGCGCGCTCGCGGCCAGCCCTTCGGGTCCGCTCGCGCCGACCGCGTCCGCGTCGGCTCGCTCGTGCTCCGCCGCCCCCACCCCGCCGCCGACACCGTAGAACCCGTCCACCATCGGGCTGATGTCGACGACCTCGCCGGAGATCCCGAGATCAGCCACCACCGTCTCCGCGTCCGCGCGCGACTCGGGCGACGAGGTCCGGTACGGCATCAGCACCGCGTGCAGACGGTCGGCCCCGATCGCCTCGACCGACAGGTACGCCACGAGCGCGGAATCGACCCCGCCGGACAACCCGAGCACGAGGCGATCGAAGCCGGCCTGGCGCAGCTGGCCGCGGATGAAGCCGTGGATCACGCGCCGCGCGACGTCGGTGTCGATGGCGAGTTCGACGGGGCAGCTCGAACGCGGGATCGTCGGTCGCCTTCATCCGCGCGGCTCGGCCGGAGCAGGTCGAACCCAGGCTCGGCACCGGGCTCGGCCGTGGCGTCGGTCGCCAGGCCAGCGCGTTCCGCGACGATCCGGGTCAACTCGCGGACATGGAGCTCCGGCCGCTCGTCGCGCAGCAGCGGCAGGGCGATCCGCTCGCGGCGGATGTCCGCCGGCGCGATGTCGACCATGAACAGGCCCTCGTCGTAGAACGGGGCACTGAACAACGCCTCCCCGCTCGGCGCGATGACCTCGGAACCGCCCCAGAACGAGATCGACTCGTCGACACCTACGCGGTTGCAGAAGATGACGAACGACGTCGTCAGCTGCGCGTACGTTCGCATCAGCGTTCGCCACGAGGTCGCCGTGCCGAGCCCGACCTCGTTGGTCGCCGCAAGGTCGCGCCCGGGCGACGACGACACGTTGATGAGGATCTGCGCCCCGTCGAGCGCCAGCAGCTGGGGCACGGACAGATGCCAGAAGTCCTCGCACACGCCGATGCCGAGACCCGCCCCGAGGCGCGAAGGGATCGCGCGCAGCACGTCGCCCGCCGCGAAGAACCGGCGCTCGTCGAACAGCCCGTACGTCGGCAGGAAGAGCTTGCGGTGGACGTGCCGGATGGCCCCATCCTCGAGCAGTGCCGCGGCGATGAACAGGCGATGGTCGGCCGATTCCTCGACGAAGGAGACGACCGCCGACGATCCCTTCGTGGCTGCCGCCAGCTGCGCCAGGCGCGGGTCGTCGAGGCGCATGGCGACCTCCGAGGCGAGGTCCTGCAGGAGGTAGCCGGTCAGGCCGAGCTCGGGGAACACGACGAGATCCGCTCCCCCTTTCCGGGCCTCGGCGAGCAGCTCGTGATGCGTCGCGAGGTTCACCTCGAGGGCCCCGAGGCGCGGGGCGATCTGGGCGAGGGCGATCCGGATCGTCTGCACGTCTCGGAGCATACGCGAGCCTTCCGACGGCGACCGGGACGCACCGATGCTAGGCTTGCCCGCAGGTGTCAAGTCCAAGCGGCCGCCGCTCGACGCTAGCGGCACTGTGTGCGGCCACCCTCGCCATCGCCGCCTGCGGGGGACCGCCTCCCTCGGCCGCCCCACCGACGCCGGACGGCGGCCGCCCAGCGTCATCGGCCGACGGGACCGGATCGTTCCAACCGATGGCCTACCCGCCCGACGGCGACGCCCCCTGCGGCCAATCCGTCGCCCCCGACGCCAGCCACGCGCCATACACGGGCGAGATCAAGCGGATCCGCGCGACCGGCCGCCTGACGGTGGTCTTCGACCTGTGTGTGCCCGACGTCGCATTCCTCGCCAAGATCGCCTCACCGTCCCTCGCGATCGACGACACCGCGTGGCTCTCGGCCCATGTCGATCCGTCCGGGTCGGGCGCCGGGTCCCTCGCCACCGAGGTCGACGGCACGGGACCGTACCGCCTCGAGGCGTGGACCCAGGGGACCGACATGACCCTCGTGCGGAACGAAGCCTACTGGGGTGAGCGGTCGAGGACCGGGCGCCTCATCGTGAGCTGGCGCGACAGCATGGACAAACGGCTGGACGATCTCCGCCGTGGCGCGGTCGACGGGATCGACGACCTGGATCCCGCCGGGGTGGACGCGGTCGCCTCCGACCCGAACCTGCAACTCGCGACGAGGGCCGGGATGAACGTCCTGTACGTCGGCTTCAACGATACCTTCGCGCCGTTCGACAACCCGGCGGTGCGTCAGGCCATCGCGATGGGCATCGATCGCACGCGCATCGTGGATGCGTTCTATCCACCGGGTTCGGAGGTGGCGTCGCATTACGCGCCGTGCGCCATCGCGCACGGCTGCGCGGGTGACCCCTGGTACGCGTACGACCCGCGCAGGGCGAAGGCGCTGCTCGCATCGGCCGGGTACCCGAACGGCTTCGCCACGACCATCCAGTACCGCGACCTGGCGCGACCGTATCTCCCCGATCCGACCGGGGTCGCGCACGAACTCCAGGCACAGCTCCTGGCCAACCTCGGGATCCGGGCGGAACTCGACATCCGTCCGGACGACGGCTTCCTGGCCGACGCGGATGCCGGCAAGCTCGACGGGCTCCACCTGCTCGGGCAGGGAATGACCTACCCGGACGTGTCGGCATTCCTCGACCCGCGGTTCGGCGCGGGTGCCTCGAGCGAATTCGGGCGGCCGTTCGGTGACGTCACGAGCGCGTTGGCGATCGGATCGTCGACGATCGACGAGGTCGGGCGTGAGGTCGCCTACGTCAAGGCGAACAACGCCATCCGGATACATGTGCCGATGATCCCGATCGCGCACGCCGGGTCGGCGGCGGCGTTCCGGGCGGACGTCGACGGCGCCGTCGCGTCACCGGCCCGAACGGAGCCGCTGGCCTCCATGACGCCGGGCGACCGGACGCGCTTCGTCTGGCTGTCGAGCGCGGAGCCGGCCGGTCTCGACTGCGCCGATGAACCCGATCCGGCGCCCCAACTCGTCTGCTCGCTGCTCATGGAGCCCCTCTACGCGTCCACGCCGGGCGGCGTCTCGACGCGGCCGTCGCTGGCCGAACGATGCACGCCGAACGCGGAGTTGACGGTCTGGTCGTGCGACCTCCGACCGGCCCTGACGTTCCACGGCGGGGCGGGGCTGGATGCGAGCGACGTCGTCCTCAGCTACGCCCGCCAGTGGGACGCCGAGCATCCCATGCATCGCGGTCGCCAGGGCGGTTTCACGGCGTTCCTCGACCGATTCGGCGGGTTCCTGCACCCGCTGCCTGCGCCGGGCGGCTGACCCGTCGGCAGCGCCGGATGGAGCACGCCACAACGCCACGCCGATGTCGCTCCGGACCTCGTGATTTCGTCGTCATTGCAGGGGTGACGACAGAGGACTCTGGTGCTAGTCTTCCGCCACCTGCGCGGGCCTTCCGGGTCATGCGTGGTGGCGCCCGCCCCGATGCGCCGGACAGGGAGGCTCGACGGTCCATTCACGGGGTACAGAGGAGGAGCTAGAAGCATGTCCCGATCCCCCAGGTGGTCGACGAAATACGCGGCCCTCGCCGCGGTGACGACGATCCTCCTGGCCGCTTGCGGTGGTTCGACCGCTTCAAGCGCGCCAGCGAGCCAGGCCGCCCCTAGCGTCGCCGCCCCGAGCGTCGCCGCCCCGAGCGTCGCCGCGTCCGCGTCGGCCGCCGCTTCGGCCTACGACGGTCTCGTCTACCCGAAGAACGCAGTCGATTGTGCGAACCGACCGCCCACGTACACGGGCGAATTCAGCCAGATCAAGGCGATCGACAAGCTGACCGTCGAGTTCACCTTGTGCGCCCCGGATGTCGCCTTCCTGAGCAAGTTGGCGTTCGCCACCAACGGCGTCCAGGACTCGGATTGGCTGGCCAAGCATGCCCCCGACAAGTCGTACGTCCGGACGGCCAATGGCACCGGCCCGTACATGTTCAAGGAATGGGTGTCGGGTGACCACGTCACGCTCGTCGCGAACCCCAACTACTGGGGCCCCGACAAGCCGATCTCGCCGACCCTGATCTTCAAGTGGGCCGACACGGCCGAGAAGCGCCTGCAGGACCTGCAGGCCGGCCCGACGACCGCAGATGGCATGGACAACGTCGCACCCGATGATTTCAAGACCGTCGAAAGCGACCCGAACCTCCAGCTCATCAAGCGTGACCCGTTCACCATCCTCTATCTCGGCTTCAACGTGGACGATCCGCCCTGGAACAACGAGAAGATCCGCCAGGCCATCGCCATGGGCATCGACAAGAAGCGGATCCTCGACCTGTTCAACGCACCGGGTTCGAGCGTGGCCGACTACTTCACCCCGTGCAGCGTGCCCGGCGGCTGCGAGGGCGACCCCTGGTACGCGTTCGACAAGGCCGCGGCGATCCAGGCCCTGAAGGACAACGGCTTCGATTTCTCGAAGACGTACGATCTCTACTTCCGGCCCAAGGTCCGCGGCTACTTCCCGAACCCGCCAGGCACCGCCACGGAGATCCAGGCGCAGTTCAAGGACCTTGGGATCAACCTCAAGATCCACACCGAGGACAACAACACCTATCTCCCCAATTCGAGCAAGGGCCAGTACTCGCTGTTCCTCCTTGGTTGGGGCGGCGACTATCCCGACATGACGGACTTCGTCGACTACCACTTCGGGACGGGCGCGTCAAAGGCGTTCGGTACCAAGTTCGCCGACCTGACGGCGCTGTTGACGGCCGGCGCCAAGGAGCTCGACGCGACCAAGCGCCTCGACATCTACAAGCAGGCCAACAACCTCATCAAGCAACACGTCCCGATGATCCCGCTCAATCACGCCGCCTCCGCGACGGCGTATCAGGCGGACGTCACCGGTGCCCAGGCATCGCCTCTCGGCAATGACGCCTTCTGGGTCGTCAAGCCGGGCGATCGCCAGCAGATCGTGTTCGAGCAGAACGCCGAGACCTCCGGTCTCTACTGCGGCGACGAGAGTGACGGCGATTCGCTTCGCAACTGCGAGCAGATCTACGACACGCTCTACACCTACAAGATCGGGGGGACGGAGGTCATCCCGAACCTTGCCACGAGCTGCGATCCGAACGCGGACGGGACCGTCTGGACCTGCCATCTGCATGATGGCGTCAAGTTCCACGACGGAGCCGACCTCGACGCCAACGACGTCGTGAACACGATGGCGGTCCAGTGGGATCTGAATAACCCGCTGCACATCGGCAACGGCGGCACGTTCGATTATTGGCCCGGTCTCTGGGGTGGCTATCTCCCCAAGCCGTAGACCCGGCCAGCACCGGTACTCAGCGAAAGGGGCGCCGCATCCGCGGCGCCCCTTCACCACCCAGATCGAGAAGGACTCGGATGGGCCGCTACATCGTCCGTCGTCTGCTGCTCACGATCCCGGTGCTGTTCGGGATCGTGACCCTGGTGTTCATCATGGGCCACGTGCTGCCGGGCAGCCAGTGCGCCGCGATCCTTGGCGAACGGTCGACGCCCGAGGCATGTGCCGCCTACGACCATGCGCACGGCTTCGACCGGCCGCTCGCGGTCCAGTACGTCGATTACCTCGGCGACCTCGCAACCGGGAACCTCGGCACGTCGATCAAGGCTTCGCTGCCGGTCACGACCCTGCTCATGCAACGATTGCCGATGACCATCGAGCTTGCGTTCTACGCGTTGCTGCTGGCCATCCCGCTCGGTGTCCTGTTGGGCGTCATCTCGGCCTCCAGGCGCAACTCGTCGATCGATGTCTTCACCATGGCGGGGGCCAACGTCGGCGTATCCATCCCGATCTTCGTCCTGGGCCTGTTGCTTGCCTTCGTGTTCGCGATCCTGCTCAAGGGGACGCCCTTCGCCCTGCCACCCTCGGGCCGCCTGACACCGGGCATCAGCGTCGTCCCGCTGGCGACCGTGTGGGGCCTGCAGAACATGCAGGGGCCGCCACGCGCGACCATCGACTTCATCTCGAACATCTACAGCCTCAACGCCCTGCTGACGCTGCGGTTCGACATCTTCGCCGACGCGTTCCGGCACATGATCCTGCCGGCCATCGCGCTGGCCACCATCCCGCTGGCGATCATCGCCCGGATCACCCGTTCGAGCCTGCTCGACGTGATGGGCCTCGACTACATCCGGACGGCCCGGGCCAAGGGCCTGACCGACAAGGCGGTCGTCCGCGGGCATGGCCTCCCGAACTCGATGCTGCCCGTCGTGACGATCGTCGGCATCCAGCTCGGCGGGTTGCTCGGCGGGGCGGTCCTGACAGAGACGATCTTCAACCTGTCGGGCGTCGGCAGGGCGGTCTCGGAGGGCATCCAGGCCCGCGACTACGCGGTCGTCCAGGGGTTCGTCCTGGTGATCGCGATCGGGTATCTCTTCGCCAACCTCATCGTCGACATCTCGTACGCCTTCCTCGACCCCCGGGTCCGGCTGCAGTGAGGTCGACAACATGAGCACGCCCGTCTTCTCCGGGAACCTCCACCGCGGCCTCGACGACGTCTTCGAGCGTCCGGCGCGGACGACCGGGATCTGGCGCGATACCGGCCGGAACATCGTCCGCCAGCGCAACGCGATCGTCGGGATGGTCATCCTGCTGTTCCTGTTCACGGCCGCGGTGTTTGCCGACCAGATCTCGCGCTACCCGCCCGATGACGTGCTCATCGGCGTCGTCGAAGGGGCCAGGAAGTCGTCGCCTCCCTGCATCCACCTCCTGGGCTGTCCGGCGGACCAGCCGGAGTTCCTGATGGGGACCGACCCGAATGTCCGCGACGTCTTCAGCCGGGTCGTGCACGGGGCCCGGGTCTCGCTGTTCATCGGCTTCGTGACGGTCGGGTTCGCGATCTTGATCGGGACGTTGATCGGTCTCGTGGCCGGCTTCGCCGGTGGCTGGACCGACAACATCCTGATGCGCATCATGGACGTCCTGCTGGTGTTTCCCGCCCTGCTCCTCGCGATCGGCATCGTCACGGCGATCGGATCCGGCCTGCTCACGGCCCAGCTCGCGATCGGCATCGTCGCCATCCCGATCTACGCCCGGATCATGCGCGCCTCGGTCCTCTCGACGAAGGAAGGCGACTTCATCACCGCCTCGCGCGCGCTCGGCGAGGGCCCGAGAGGCATCCTGTTCCGGCGGATCCTCCCCAACTCGATCACCCCGCTGATCGTCGCGGGCACGCTCGGGATCGCCGGTGCCGTCCTCGATGTCGCCGCCCTGTCGTTCCTCGGCCTCGGTGCCCAGCCGCCGTTGGCCGAGTGGGGCTCGATGATCGGCCAGGACTACGGGAAGCTGTTCACCGCTCCGCATCTCATCCTGTTCCCAGGCATCGCCCTGACGCTGACCGTCTTCGCCTTCAATCTGCTGGGCGACGGCCTGCGCGACGCCCTCGATCCACGCCTCAACCGGTGACCGAGGCCCACGTCCCGGAGCGACTCGGTGCGTCGGTCGAGGAGACGACTGTCGAGGAACTCGTCCCGGCATCCGCGCGCCGCATGCATCGGCGGCCAGACGGCCGCCCGCTCCTCGAGATCAAGGGCCTGCGCACGTCGTTCCGGACCCGCGAAGGCGTCGTCCGGGCGGTGGACGGCATCGACTTCTCGGTCGATCGCGGCGAGATCATGGGACTCGTCGGAGAGTCCGGCTGCGGCAAGAGCGTGACCAGCCTGTCGATCCTGCGGCTCGTCGCCTCGCCGGGATCGATCGACGGTGGCGAGATCCTGTTCGACGGTCGCGACCTGATGACCCTGAGCGGGGACGAGATGCGCCAGATCCGCGGCGACCGGATCAGCATGATCTTCCAGCAGCCAACCTCGTCGCTCAACCCGGTCCGCGACGTGGGGATGCAGATCGGGGAGGTCCTCGAGCTCCATCGCAAGATGAAGGGCGACGCCGCCCGCGGGCGGGCCCTCGAGCTCCTGCGGCTCGTCGGCATCCCCGACCCCGAGCGGCGCCTGAAGGCGTTCCCCCATGAGCTGTCCGGCGGCATGGCCCAGCGCGTGATGATCGCCATGGCCCTCGCCTGCGAGCCCGACCTGCTCATCGCCGACGAACCGACGACCGCGCTCGACGTGACGATCCAGGCCCAGATCCTCGACCTGATGCGGAACCTCCGCGACGAGACCGGGACCGCGATCATCCTCATCACCCACGACCTCGGGGTCGTCGCCGAGATGTGCGATCGGGTGGCGGTCATGTACGCCGGCGAGATCGTCGAGCAGGCCGACGTCGGGACGTTGTTCCGACAGCCGCTCCATCCGTACACACGGGGCCTGATCGGCAGCATCCCGATCGTCGGCTCGGTCAAGGACGAACTCTCGGTCATCCCGGGCAACGTGCCGAACCTGATCAACCTGCCGTCGGGCTGCCGCTTCGCGCCACGCTGCACGACGCGGATCGACGAGGCGGTCGCGCTGGCCGAGGAGTCCCATCCCCAGTTGCTGCCCGCCGCACCCGCCCACGACGTCCGCTGCTGGCTGTACCACGACGCGAACGGCGCGCCGCTGCCGCGGCCCGAGACCGCCCGGGCATGACCGGATCGCCCGTGCCGACCGAGACGGCGTCCCCGGGGGCGATGCCGGCCGCGGCTGCGCCGGGAGCGACCAGCGCTGCCGCGCCCGAGGCGGCGCCGCTGGTCGAGGTCCGCGACCTCGTCAAGCATTTCCCGATCCGCGGGGGCGTCCTCCAGCGCACGATCGGCCTCGTCCAGGCCGTCGATGGCGTGACCTTCGAGATCCGGCGCGGCGAGACGCTCGGCCTCGTCGGCGAGTCGGGCTGCGGCAAGACGACCGTCGGTCGCCTCCTGCTTCGTCTCATCGACCCGACCGCGGGCTCCATCCGGTTCGACGGCATCGAATTGACGGAGCTCAAGGGATCGGCCCTCAAGCCCTACCGGCGGCGGATGCAGATCATCTTCCAGGACCCGTATTCGAGCCTCGATCCGCGGGCGCCGATCGCCGACAGCATCGGCGAGGGGCTGCGGATCCACGGCCTCGGGACGCCGGCGGAGCGGCGCGAGAAGGTCAGCCGGATGATGGATCTCGTCGGGCTCCAGCCCTACCACGCCCGGCGCTACCCGCACGAGTTCTCGGGTGGCCAGCGCCAGCGGATCGGGATCGCCCGGGCCCTCGTCCTCGAACCGGACCTCGTCGTGTGCGACGAACCGGTCTCAGCGCTCGACGTGTCGATCCAGGCCCAGGTCCTGAACCTGCTCAAGCAGCTCCAGCGGGAGCTCGGCCTGACCTACCTGTTCGTGGCCCACAACATGGGTGTCGTCGAACACATCAGCGACCGGGTGGCGGTCATGTACCTGGGTCGGATCGCCGAGATGGCCGAACGCGACGACCTGTTCCGCAAGCAGGAGCACCCCTACACCGAGGCGCTCATGTCGGCCATCCCGATCCCCGACCCGGAATCGCGTCGCAAGCGGATCATCCTCAAGGGCGACGTGCCGAGCCCCGTCAACCCGCCGACCGGCTGCCGGTTCCACCCGCGTTGTCCGCTGCGCGACCAGATGGGGTCCCCGGCGATCTGCGCCGCGGCCATCCCGCCGCTCATCGAGCTAGGGGGGGACCACCTGTGCGCGTGCCATTTCCGTGGACCCGCCGGGGCGACGCTTCCCTCGTCGGCGCCCGCGACGGCCGCGTCGCCGACCTGAGCGTCTTCCGACCGGCGGACGGCTAGACGGGGCCGAGCCGATCGGTCGGCGTGTCGATCGACGCCGGGTCCTCCACCGAGAAGCTGTCGTTGACGCTGATCTCAGCCTCGCCCGCGCTTTCTCCGATGACCTCCGGGGCGAACGCCGGCGCCGACAGCTTGACCTCGCCGGTCGCGCCCGCGCCGTTCTCCGATGCCAGCGACGCCAGGGCCGACGCGGGCGTCCCGCGACGAACGAGGGTGTCGTCGATGTGGGCGATCCCGACGTCCGTCTTGAGCGCCTCGTCCGCGTGGTGGCAGGCCGCGAGGTGGTCCTCGCCGAGGACGGTCAGGGGCGGTTCGATCGTCCGGCAGTCCTCGGGCTTGCCGAGTCGCTCGTACAACCAGCAGCGCGTGTGGAAGCGGCACCCCGGTGGCGGATTGACCGGACTCGGCACGTCGCCCTGGAGGATGACCCGACGTCGCTTGCGCTCGGCCGCGGGATCCGGGACGGGCACGGCCGACAGCAGGGCCCGCGTATACGGGTGCCCGGGGGCGGCGTACAGCGTGTCGGGCGGGCCGATCTCCACGATCTTGCCGAGATACATGACGGCGACCCGGTCGCTGATGTGCTTCACGACCGACAGGTCGTGGGCGACGAAGAGGTAGGTCAGGCCCAGCCGCTTGCGCAGGTCGGTCAGGAGGTTCAGGACCTGGGCCTGGATCGACACATCGAGTGCCGAGATCGGTTCGTCACAGACGATGAACTCCGGCTCGACCGCGAGGGCCCGGGCGACGCCGATGCGCTGGCGCTGGCCACCCGAGAACTCGTGCGGGTAGCGGCGGACGTACTCGGGGTCGAGGCCGACGAGGCGGAGCAGGTCGGCCACCCGCTCCTTCTTCGCGTCGCCCTCGGCCAGGTTGTGCGTCTCGATCGGCTCGCTGATGATCGCGCCGACCGTCATCCGCGGGTCCAACGACCCGTATGGATCCTGGAAGATGATCTGCATCCGGCGGCGCATCTTGCGCAGCTCCGTCGGCTTGAGCGCGACGAGGTCGATCCCGTCGAAGCGGACGGTCCCGCTGGTCGGCTCGCGCAGCCGGATCATGGCCCGCCCGATCGTGCTCTTGCCGCAGCCGGATTCACCGACGAGGCCGAGGATCTCGCCCCGGCGGACCTCGAACGTCAGGCCGTCGACCGCCTTCACGGTGCCCTTCTCCCGCCGGAAGAACCCCGATCGGATGGGGAAATGGACCCGGAGGTCATCGACTTCGACGATGTTGCCCTTGTCGTGCGGCCGGAGCGGGGCTGGGGCGGGCGGCTGCGCGGTGGCGGTCAACTGATCCACCCACCCGGTTCGGTCGCAAAGCAGCGGGCCATGTGCCCGTTCGCGTCACGCGCCGTCAACTCGGGTTCGGCCGACCGACACTGGTCGCGGACGTAGTTGCAGCGCGGCCCGAAGCGGCACGCTTTCGGTGGGTTGATGAGCAGCGGCGGCAGGCCCTCGATCGTGCGCAGGTTCGCGCCACGCACGTCGTCGATGCGCGGCAGCGAGTCGAGCAGGCCCCAGGCGTAGGGCATCCGCGGGTTCTCGAAGATCTCGTCGACCGAGGCGGTCTCGACGATCCGCCCGGCGTACATGACGTTGACCCGGTCGCACATGCCGGCCGCGATGCCGAGGTCGTGGGTGATGAGCAGCACGGCCGTCTTGAATTCGCTCGACAGCTGCTGGATGAGCTCCAGGATCTGGGCCTGGATCGTCACGTCGAGTGCGGTCGTCGGTTCGTCGGCCAGGATCAGTTTCGGGTCGCACGACAGGGCGATGGCGATCATGACGCGCTGGCGCATCCCGCCCGAGAACTGGTGCGGGTAGTCGTTGAGCCGGTCCTTGGGACGCGGGATGCCGACCTTCGCCAGGAGTTCCACGATCCGGTCGCGGGCCGCCTGCTTGGGCAGCCCGAGGTGCTCGCGGATCGCCTCCCCGATCTGGTAGCCGATGGTCAAGGTCGGGTTGAGGCTCGTCAACGGGTCCTGGAAGATGAACCCGATCTCCTTGCCGCGCAGCTTGCGCATCGCGTCTTCGTCGAGCTTCAGGACGTCGTGGCCCTCGAACATGATCTGGCCCGAGACGATCTTGCCGGGTGGGTCAGGGACGAGCCGGGCGATGGACAGGGCCGACACGCTCTTGCCGCAGCCGGATTCACCGACCAGGCCGAGTGTCTCGCCGTACCCGACCTCGAAGCTCACGTTGTCGACCGCCTGGACGACGCCATCCGCCGTGAAGAAGTGGGTCGAGAGGTCCCGCACCTGCAGGAGCACGTCGGCCTTCTGCTCCAGGCCGTGGTCGCGGCCCTCGCTCTCCCGCGCCCGACGCGCCTCGTCCGGGCTCAACTCCACGATGGTCGGTGCGTCGACGGGGGACGGGTCGCCCTCGGTTCGGAGCACCTATTGCTTTCCCTTGAGCTTCGGGTCGAGGGCGTCGCGCAGGCCGTCCCCGAGGAACGTGAAGCCGATGAGCGCGAGGGCGATGAAGATCGCCGGGAAGAGCACGAGATGCGGCTCGGAGCGGATGTACTTCTGGCCGTCCGCGATCAGGCTGCCCCACGATGCACGCGGCGGCTGTACGCCGACCCCGATGTAGGCCAGGGTCGCCTCGGCGAGGATCGCCACGGGGATGCCCAGGGTGATCGCGACGATGATCGGGCCCATCCCGTTGGGCAGCAGGTGCCGGGTCACGATCTTGCGGTCGGAGACCCCGATGGCCCGGGCGGCCTCGACGAACTCGGTCTCCTTCAGCGACAACAGCTGACCGCGACCCAATCTCGCGACCGTCACCCAGCCCACCAGTCCGATGGCCACGAAGACCAGGAACAGCCCATCGAGCGCCTGGCCGAACGGGGTCTCGCGGAAGGCCACCGACAGCAGGATGATGAACAGGAGGTCGGGAAAGGCGTAGATGACGTCGGTCAGGCGCATCAGGCCGTTGTCGACCATGCCGCCGTACCAGCCGGCCAGGGCGCCGATCGGGACGCCGATGCAGATGACGACGATCTGGACGACGAACGCGACCGTGACGCTGATGCGCGCGCCATCAAGCAGCCGGCTCAGCAGGTCGCGACCGAGCTGGTCGGTGCCCAGGATGTGGTTCGGCGACAGCGGCGGAAGAGGCCGGTTGCCGTTGGCGAAGACCGCCTGCAGGTCCTGGACGTTGTACGGCCACGGCGCGATGAGGGGGCCGAAGATGCCGCAGAACAGGAGCAGCATGACGAGCACGAGACCCAGCACGGCCAGCTTGTTCCGGAACAGGCGTCCGGCCGCGTCTCGCCACGGACCCGAACTGGCCCGGGGTGCCGCACGACGGGCAACGACGGTGCTATCTGTCGCCATCGAACGCGCTCCTAGCTGTAGCGGATGCGAGGGTCGATGTAGGCGTACGCGACGTCCACCACGACGTTGAGGAACGCCACGGCGAACGCGTAGAGCATCGTCATCGCCATCAGGAGACCGTAATCACGGGTCGAGATGGCCGTCACGTAGAACTGCCCGATGCCTGGGATCCCGAAGATCCGCTCGATGATGAACGAGCCGGTGACGAGGAAGGCGAGCGTCGGGCCAAGGATGGTGATGACCGGGATGAGTGCGTTCCGGATCATGTGCCGCGTCACGACGGCGTCGTTTCGGAGGCCCTTGCTGTGGGCCGTCCGGACGTAGTCCTTGCGGGTCACCTCGAGCATCGAGGCGCGCGTGTAGCGCGCGATCACGGCGATCGGGAACCCGGCCAGGGCGATCGTCGGCAGCACCCAGTACTGGGGTCCCTTCCAGCCGCCGGTCGGGAACCAACCTAATTGGACGCTGAAGAACACGATCATCAGGATGGCCAGCACGAAAACGGGTGTGGCGATGCCGACGATGGAGATGCTGGTGGCAAGGTAATCCGGCCCGCGGTTATGGCCGAGGGCGGCGAAGATGCCGAGCGGGATGCCGACCGACACCGACAGGATGAAGGCCATGATACCCAGTTGGACGGTCGTCCAGATGCCGTCGGCGACGATGTCGTTGACCGATCGGTCGGTGTAGCGATAGGACGGACCTAGGTCGCCGGTGATGAACTTGCCGGCCCAGGTGATGTATTGCGCGTAGATGGGTTGGTCCAGGCCGTACTTCGCGTTGAGCCGGTCCTGGGTCGCCTGCGGGAGTTGCTTGTCGCGGTCCCACGGCCCACCCGGCACGGAGTGCATCAGGAAGAACGTGATGATCGAGACCGTGAAGAGGACCGGGATGATCCAGAGGATCCGACGAACGATGTAGACGGCCACGGTCTCTCACATGTGCGGTGGTTGGCCTGGATCGCGACGGATGCCCGTGGCCCGGCCGGTGGGCCGGGCCACGGGAGCGAGTCGCCGGGGGCGACTAATGCTTCTTGATGAAGATGGTCTCGTAGAACAGGTCGCCCGGCAACTGTGCGTCGGACGGCGTGACGTTGAGGCCACCGACATACGGCTGGACCTCGTAGCGGGTGACCCCGAAGCGGAGCGGCAGGAACGCCGCGTCGTTCATCAGGATCGTCTGGGCCTGCTTGTACAGGTCCTCCTGCTTGGCCTGATCCGCCTCGACGGCGGCCTGCGCCATCAGGCTGTCGAAGTCCTTGTTGCAGTACTGGATGTCGTTGTTGCCGCCGCCACACAGGAACAGACCAAGCTGGTTGTTCGCATGCGGGTAGTCGGCACCCCAGCCATCACGCGCGAGGTCGTACAGACCGGCGGTCCGCTGGGTGAGGAAGACGCTGAAGTCGCTGCCGATCTGCTCGGTCTGGAGACCGAACGCCGTTCGCCAGGCCTCGGCCAGGAAGGCGACGCGAGGCTCGTGACCGGAGCCGGAGTTGAAGCCGAACTTCAACTTGCCGAGGTCGGCCGCCGAGGACACGCCAAGGGCCGCGAGGGCCTTGGTCATGTGATCCTTCGCCGCGGTCAGATCGAACGGATACGGGTCGAGGTCAGCCTGGTAGCCGGGGATGCCGGGCATGACCATGCTGTTGGCGACGTCGCCGAGACCGGCGAACGTCGCCTGGATGAAGGCCTTCTTGTCGATGGCCTGCGTGAGCGCGATGCGGAAGTCCTTGTTGGCCGCCGGGCACGCCTTCGGATCGGCGCACTTCGCGAACGGCTGGAGGGTCTTGGGGTCGACGCCGTTGTTGTAGGTGTAGTAGGTGATCGCGAGCTGGGGGATGTCGACGACCATCGGGCCCAGCGTCGGATCGGCCTTGACCCGCTGCGCGTCCTCGCTCGGGGTCAGCACCATGTCGAGCTCGCCCGCCTCGAAGGCCGCCTGGCCCTGCGCCGGCTCGGTCGTCATGGACATGTCGATCTCGGTGAGGGTCGACTTGACGTCGCCGTACCAGTTGGGGTTCGGCTTGAGGACGATGTTGCTGTTGTGCTTCCAGGTATCAAGGATGTACGGGCCCGAGCTGACGTAGTTCGCAGCCTCGGTCGCGGCCGGGCTCGTGATCCACTTCTGCTGGATGGGAGAAGCGATCCACAGCGCGGCGATGCTGAGGAAGTAGGTGGCTGGCTTGGCCAACGTCACGACGAACGTCTTGGGATCCGGGGCCGCCACGCCGACCTTGTCGAGCAGCGCATTGATCTCGGCATCGGTCGCAGGCGGCTTCTTGCCGGCCAGGGCCAGCAGGTCCGACGCGCCGGCGAGCTCGGCCATGACGTAGGAATAAGGGGCGGCGGTGCGCGGGTCGACGAGGCGCTTCCAGCCGTACACGAGGTCGCCGGCGACGATCGGGTCGCCGTTGCTGTACTTCGCGTCACGAAGGTGGAAGGTGATGGTCTTGGCGTCCGCGGAGACCTCATACTTCTCGGCCAGTTCCGGCACGATCTTGAGGTCCTTGTCGAAATAGACGAGCGGGCGGTTCAGCGCATGGAGGACGGCGATCGACGTCGAGTCCTGCGCCTTGTTGGGATCGAGGGTCGGGGGCTCCTGGCCAAGATCGATGTGGAGGATCTGATCTGTGGCGAGGTCGGCATTGCCGGTGCTGGGAGCCGTCGAGGGCGCAGCCGCCGAGGCTCCGGTCGAGGGCGCCGCCGCCGAGGGCGGTGCCGAGCTGGCAGTCGAGCCACCGCACGCCGCCACGATGACGGCGAGGCTGGCCAAGATGCCAAAGAGTCGTTTTTGCATCAACTGTCCTCCGAACGGGTGGGTAACCCGATGTCTTCCCGCTGCCGCAACCCCGCCTGCACTCTTCAACGCCGCGATGTTCTCATCCCCTTCCGTATCGAACCTCCCGCTCGATACGGATTGATGGGCGAGCCATAGCGGCAGCACGGGACCGGGTCGGTGCGCTGCCGGTACTATCCATAGCACCTCACGGCCTGTCAACTGACAACCTAACGAACGTTAGGTTGGCTCTCATCTCGGTGTCGGGTCAGTCGGGACACGGGGTTTCGGCGCCACTCATCGCGCGCCAACGGAGGTTCGGCTGGCGCGCCGCCGCGGCCTCATCGAGCCGCCTGACCGGGGCGTCGTGCGGCGCCCCCGTGACGAGGTCGGGGGTCGCATCGGCTTCGGCTGCGATGGCGGCGAGCGCGTCCGCGAACGCGTCCAGCGTCTCGATCAATTCGGTCTCCGTCGGCTCGATCAGCATCCCCTCGTCGACGATCAGCGGGAAGTAGATGGTCGGAGGGTGGTAGCCGTAGTCGATGAGCCGTTTGGCGATGTCCAGCGTGCGCACGCCCGTGCGCTTCTTGATCGTCGAGGCCGATGCCACGAACTCGTGCTTGCACGCCCGGTCGTACGGGATGTCGTAGGTCCCGGCCAGTCGGTGCTTCAGGTAGTTCGCGGCGAGGACGGCATCGTCGCTGACCTCGCGCAGGCCAGACCCGCCATGCGCCCGGATGTAGGCGTACGCCCGGACGAGGACACCGGTGTTGCCGACGAAGCTGCGCAGCCGGCCGATCGAGGTCGGGCGCTCCCCGGCGCGCTCCAGCCGGAACGTGCCGTCGTCCTCGCGCAGGACGCGCGGCGACGGCAGGAATGGGAGCAGGGCCTCCCCCACCCCGACGGGCCCGGCTCCGGGACCACCCCCACCGTGGGGCGTGGAGAACGTCTTGTGGACGTTGAAATGCATCACGTCGAAGCCGGCCTCGCCCGGCTTGAAGCGCCCGAGGATGGCATTCAGGTTGGCCCCGTCCATGTAGGCGAGGGCGCCCGCGCCATGGACCGCGTCGAGCAACTCGCCGATGCGTGCCTCGAACAGCCCGAGTGTGGAGGGGTTGGTGATCATGACCGCGGCGGTCCGCGGCCCGAGCGCCGCCCCGAACGCCTCGAGATCGACCCCGCCGTCCGCCGCCGACGGGATGGTGATGGTCCGGTACCCCGCCATGGAGGCGGTGGCCGGGTTCGTGCCGTGGCTCGAGTCCGGGACGAGCACCTCGTCCCGCTCGGTCTCGCCGCGCGAGCGGTGGTACGCCCTGACCATCAGGATGCCGGTCAACTCGCCCTGGGCGCCCGCCGCCGGTTGGAGGGAGACGGCCCGCATCCCGGAGATCTCGGCCAGGGCGCCCTCGAGTTCCCACAGCAGCTGGAGCGTCCCCTGGGCGATCTCGTCGGGCGCGAGTGGGTGGAGGTCGGCGAAGCCGGGCAGCCGAGCGGCCCACTCGTTCAGCTTCGGGTTGAACTTCATGGTGCAGGACCCGAGTGGGTAGAACCCGGTATCCACGGCGTAGTTCAGGTGCGACAGGTTGACGTAATGGCGGACGACGTCCGGTTCGTTCAGCTCGGGGAGTGCCGCCGGGACCGTCCGGCGCGCCGCGCGCGGGATCCGGTCGAGGGCGTCCTTGGGTGGGTGCGGGATCTTGCCGCCACCTCGACCCGGGCGACCGCGCTCGAACAGGGTCGGCTGGAGCTTCGGGCCGGTGACGCTCACCGGGTCGCTCCCGCGGCCGTGCCGCGATCGGTCCCCGCCCCGGCCTCGACCGCCGCCGGCGGACGGCCACCGAGGACGCCGGCGAGTGCGTCCGCGAACTGGGCGATCTCGTCGGAGGTCGTCACCTCGGTCGCGCACACGAGCAGGCCGTCGGCCAGGCTCGGGTCGTCCGGCTCGGCGTCGGCCAGGACCAGCCCGGCCAGCACGCCGCGTCCGAGCAGCCGCCGGTGGACGGCCTGCGCGTTCGGGACGGACACGACGAACTCGTTGAGGTATGGGCCCCGGTGCAGCCTGGGCGCGCCGGCGCCCGCGAGTGCCGCCTCCAGCTCGGCGGCGCGGCCGGCACCCAGCGCGGCCACGTCGCGCAACCCGTGCGGCCCGATGGTCGCGAGATAGACCGACGCCGCCAGGGCGAGCAGGGCCTGGTTCGTGCAGATGTTGCTGGCGGCCTTGTCGCGACGGATGTCCTGCTCGCGCGCGCGCATCGTCATGACGAAGGCTCGCTTGCCGTCAAGGTCGGTGGTCATGCCGACCAGGCGCCCGGGGATCTGGCGCACGAGCGCATCGGTGGAGGCGAGGATCCCGAGATACGGTCCGCCGTATTGGGGCGCGATGCCGAGCGGCTGCCCCTCACCTGCCGCGATGTCCGCACCATAGGCTCCGGGCGGTGCCAGGACGGCCAGGCTGACCGGCTCGACCACCGCCACGAACAGGGCGCCCGCTGCATGCGCCAGCGCTCCGATCTCGGGCATCGGCTCGAGCAGGCCGAGGAAATCGGGCTGCGCCGCGATCACGCCCGCGACCGAACGGTCGGGCTCGGCCAGCATCCGCTCCAGCGCGCCCAGGTCGGTCGTGCCGGCCGCGTCGCCGTCGCCGATGAGTGGGATCTCGTCGAGCTGGAGGCCCCCACCGAAATACGTCCGAAGGGTCTCGCGGTAGTGTGGGTGGACGCCACGCGAGACGAGGACGCGTTCGCGCCGGGTCGCCCGGCACGTCATCAGCGCGGCTTCGGCGGTGGCCGCGGCGCCGTCGTAGTGCGAGGCTGACACTACATCGAGGTCCACCAGCTCGGCCAGCAGCGACTCGTACTCGTAGATGCTCTGGAGCGTGCCCTGGCTGATCTCGGGCTGGTATGGCGTATAGGCCGTGTACCACTCGCCCCGCAACAGGATCTGGTCGACCGCCGGCGGGCTCCAGTGTCGGTAGACCCCCGCACCGAGGAACGACGCGAGATCGGTCCGGTTGCGCGCGGCCAGGCCGCGCAGTCGCGCCGCCAGCTCCAATTCCGGTTCGGGTTCGGGCAGGTCGAGGCGTGACGCACGCAGCGCGACCGGGATGTCCTCGAACAGCTGGTCGACGGAGGTGAGCCCGAGCGCCGCGAGCATCCGCTCGCGGTCGCCGGCCGTATGGGGACCGTACGGCATCGGGGTCGGTCAGCCCGCCGCGATGAGAGCGTCGTAGGCGTCGGCCTCGAGCAGGCCGTCGACCTCGGTCGCGTCCGCCATCCGGACACGGACCATCCAGCCGTCACCGTACGGATCGGTGTTGACGAGCTCGGGACTCCCACCGAGCGCGGCGTTGGTCTCGACCACCTCGCCGCCGACCGGGGCGAAGAGGTCGCTCACCGCCTTGACCGACTCCACCACCCCGAACGCCGCGGCCGCCACGAGGGCGCGACCGACGTCGGGCAGCTCGACGAAGACGATGTCACCCAGCTGATCGGCGGCATAGGCGGTGATCCCGATCACCGCGGCATCGCCATCGACGCGGACCCATTCGTGGTCACTGGTGTAGCGCAGCTCGCTCGGCACCATGTCGTCAGGTCTCCCTCCTGTAGAACGGCAGCGGGACGACGCGCGCGGGCACCCGAGCGTCGCGGATCTCGACATCGACAACGGTACCCGGCTCGGCATCGTCGGGTGCGACGTACGCCATCGCGATCGGGACGCCCAGGGTCGGCGACTGCGTCCCGCTGGTCACGACCCCGGAGCGGCGCTCGCCGGCCCAGATCGGGTGGCCGTGCCGGGCGATCCCGCGACCCTCCACGCGGAGGCCCACGAGTCGGCGCGCGGGTCCGTCGCGGGCGGCCTTCTCGAGCGCGGCCCGGCCCACGAAGTCGCCCGTCTTGTCGAGCTTGACCACCCGCCCCAGCCCGGCCTCATACGGGGTCGTGTCGAGGTCGAGCTCGTTGCCGTACAGGGGCATGCCCGCCTCGAGTCGGAGCGTGTCACGTGCGCCGAGGCCCACGGGCAGGCCGTCGCGGGCTCGGACGGCCGCGAGCAGGACGTCCCAGAGCTCGGCCGTCCGCCCCGTCTCCACGAACACCTCGAACCCGTCCTCGCCGGTGTAGCCGGTCCGGGCGACGAGACCGTCGATGCCGGCCACGGAGCCCGGCGCGGCCGCGTAATAGCGGAGCGAAGCGAGGTCGACCGTCGGTCAGCGGTGCCAGGACCTCAGTCGCCAGCGGCCCCTGGACGGCCAGGAGACCCGTCGCCAGCGACCGGTCGTCGAGGACGGCCTTGAACCCTTCCAGGCGTTCGGCCAGCGCGTCCGACACGATCGGCGCGTTGCCGGCGTTGGCCACGACCAGGAAGCGCGCCTCGCCGAGCCGGTAGACGATGAGATCGTCCATGATCCCGCCGTCCGGCGCGCAGATCATCGAGTACTGGGCGCGGCCCACGGCGAGGCCCGGCGGGTTCGACACCAGCGCGGCGGCCAGGGCGGCGCCCGCCTCGGGGCCCTCGACGTACAGCTCGCCCATGTGCGACAGGTCGAACAGCCCGACGCGTTCGCGGACGGTCCGATGCTCCTCGATGATCGAGCTGTACTGGACCGGCATCAACCAGCCGCTGAACTCGATGAGGCGCGCCCCGAGCGCCCGGTGGGCTTCGGTCAGGGGCGTCAGCTGGACGGCCGGGTCGAGCTCCGCCGTCACGTCGCGGCCTCGGCCGGCGCGGCGTCGTCGACGACCGGTGCCGCCGAGGCCAGGACATCCGCCGCGTGGCTGACGAGGGCACGTTCCGTCTCGAACGTCAGCATCGTGGCGGCGCCGTCGAACGGGATCCAGCGGACCTCGTCGAATTCACGGTCGTGCTTCGTCAGGTCGCCACCCACCGGCTCCATCAGGTAATAGTGGACGGTCTTGTGGATGCGCCTGCCCGACTGGACGAACCAGTACTCGATGGAATCGAGGGGACCCGTGATGCGGACCTCGAGCCCGGTCTCCTCGGCGACCTCGCGGACGGCGGTCTCCTCCCGACTCTCACCCGCCTTGGGCGTCCCCTTCGGGAGCGTCCATGTCCGACCATCGCGCTCGCGCCGGCGGCTGCCCACGACAAGCCACGGTTGTCCTGACTCGTAACGAACGACGATCCCGCCGGCGGAGGTGGCGGTCGAGGTCCTCAGGCGGGCCACGGCGCCGATGCGGCGCCCGGGCGTCGGGCCGCGCCGGAGCGACCGGACCTGGCCCACTCCATGGTCACGGGCGGCCGCGGGCGACCACCACGCGGACGCTGGGATGCCGCCGGCTGGATGGACCGCCAGCCGGCCCGCAGGCGTGCGAGCGGCGCGACCTCGGGACCGTGCAGCACGGTGGATCGGACACCGGGAGCACGGAACGAACCGGACAGCCGGAGGCCGAGTCGGCGTTCGCGGATGCGCGTCGACGGTCGGACAAATCGCGCCGCGGGCCGGGCCGCGTACTTGGCGGCGATGCTGTGCTCCATGGGAGGCTATGGTACCGGTTCAGACCGGGCTTGCAAGGGTCCTGGTGAGCGCCGACCGCATCTTGGCCGCGCCCTCCGGTGTCAGGGCGCCCCGTCCCTCGGCCAGATCGATCTCGCGCCGGGCCGCCGCGACGTACAGGTCCATGACGCCGGGCGCATGGGATCGCAGGGCCTCGAGGTGCGACTCCAGGGTGCCGAGGTCGCCGCGGGTCATCGGCCCGGTCAGGGCCGCCCGGATGCCGAGGGCCCGGGCGTTGTCGAGCGTGCCCTCGATGAGCCGGCCATAGACCGCGAGCGACCCGGCCTCATCGAGCCCCGCCACCCGCCCGAGTTCGGCGATCGCGTCGAGCAACGCGATGACCCCGCCGGCCGCGAGCACGGCGGCTGCGTGGTACGCGGCCTTGGAGCCCGGCGCGAGGCGGACGGCGGTCGCCCCGATCGCCTCGGCCATCTCCGCCAGCATCGATGCGAGCTGATCGTCGCCCTCGATCGCGACCGTCGCCCCGTGCAGCGCGGCCACGGCCCGCTCCGTGTCGGCGAAGGCGACGAGGGGGTGGAACGCCCCGATCTGCGTGCCCGCGGCCATGGCCGGGGCGAGGACCTCCGCCCCGAGCGCCCCGCTCGTGTGGATCATCGCCTGCCCACCGTACATCCGGAGCGAGCCCGCGAGCCCGGCGATGGCGTCGTCGGGGACGGTCAGGATGATGAGCTCGACCTCATCGAGGATGGGTTCGGGATCGGCGAAGACCCGGCGGACGTCGACGATCGAGCGGAAGCGCTCGCGTCGCTCGGCATCGCGACTGGCGACGGCCTGGATCGGCCAGCCGCCGCGCGACAGGGCGACACCGAGGGCCGTCCCGACGGCGCCCGCCCCGACGATCCCGATGATCGGCGGCGCACCCGGGAGCGAGTGCTGATGGGGATGGGTGTGATCGCTCGGATGGACCTCGTCGGCGTGCCGGTGGAACCCGGGTGGCGGCGGATCGAGGTCGATGCCGGCCGCTTCGATCGACGGCCTCCTTCTCCGCGCGGTCGCGATCCGGATCGTCGCCCGGCAGGTCGCCCCACGCCCTCATGGGCGGTCCGCCGCGGCGAGGGGTCCGGCGCGGTACGCTTGCATCGTTCGAGTGTAACGAGCGAGCGAGGACCGACACGATGTCACGGATCGATCCCTTCGGCGCCCGGTCGCCGCTCGCGCCGGGCTGGCCCGATCTCTACCGGCTCGACGTCGTGGGCGATCGGCTGGATCTCGCCCGCGCGCCGATGACGGTCAAGATCCTGCTCGAGAACCTGCTCCGACACGCAGGCGGCGGCATCGTCGGCGAGAACGACGTCGAGACCCTCCTCGCCTGGCGCCCGGGGGGAGCGGCCGAGGCCGAGATCCCGTTCATGCCCGCCCGCGTCCTCCTGCAGGACTTCACCGGCGTTCCGGCGGTCGTGGACCTCGCGGTCATGCGGGACGCGATGGCCGACCTCGGGGGCGACCCGGCCAAGGTCAATCCGCTCGTTCCGGCCGACCTGGTCATCGATCACTCGGTCCAGATCGACCGATACGGGACGCCCGGCGCGTTCGCCTTCAACGTCGGCCGCGAGTACGACCGCAACGGCGAGCGCTACCAGTTGCTGCGCTGGTCGCAGACCGCATTCCGCGACCTGCGGGTCGTGCCACCCGGGACCGGGATCATCCACCAGGTCAACCTCGAGTACCTCGCGACCGTGGTCGCGGATCGCGCGGACGCGTCGGGTGGACGGGTCGCGTTCCCGGACACGCTCGTCGGGACCGACTCGCACACGACGATGATCAACGGACTCGGGGTCCTCGGCTATGGCGTCGGCGGCATCGAGGCCGAGGCGGTCCTCCTCGGCCAGCCGCTCTACCAACCGATGCCGCATGTCGTCGGGGTGCGCCTGCGCGGGGCGCTCCCCCGCGGTTCGACCGCGACGGACCTGGTCCTGGTCGTGACCGAGCTGTTGCGCGCCCACGGCGTGGTCGGATCGTTCGTCGAATTCGCCGGGGACGGCCTGGCCGGGCTGTCCCTGGCCGATCGCGCCACGATCGCCAACATGAGTCCCGAGTTCGGGGCGACAGCCACGCTCTTCCCCATCGACGACGAGACGCTGGCGTACCTCCGCCTGACCGGACGTGCGCCCGAGCGGATCGAGCTGGTCGAGCGTTACGCCAAGACGCAGGGTCTGTGGCGCGAGCCGGGCGACGGTCCGGTCTTCGACGAGCTGGTGGAACTCGACCTCGCGTCCGTCGACCCGTCCGTGGCGGGTCCGCGTCGACCGCAGGATCGGGTCGTCCTGCCCGCGCTGCCCGAGAACTTCCGGACGACCTTCCCGGCGACCGCCCCATCCGGCGCGACCGCCGCCGACCTGCGCCGCCTCACGGACGAGGGTGGGACGACCGGCGCGACGGACAACGGCAGCGTCGCGGTCCAGGTCGCCGGATCGGCTGCCATCGTCCGCCACGGTTCGGTCGCGATCGCCGCCATCACCTCTTGCACGAACACATCCAACCCGACGGTCATGGTCGGGGCTGGGCTCCTGGCACGGAACGCGGTGGCTCGCGGTCTCCGTGTCGGTCCCACCGTCAAGACCTCGCTGGCGCCCGGCTCACGGACGGTGACGGGCTATCTAGAGGCGGCCGGACTGATGGCGCCCCTCGAGACGCTGGGCTTCGCCCTGGCCGGCTACGGCTGCACCACCTGCATCGGCAACTCGGGGCCGCTCGACGACGCGGTGGCCGCGGCCATCGAGGCCAACGACCTCGTCGTGGCGGCCGTCCTCTCGGGCAACCGCAACTTCGAGGGCCGGATCCACCCGTTGGCCAGGGCGAGCTATCTCGCCTCGCCGCCGCTGGTGGTCGCCTTCGCGCTCGCCGGCCGCGTCGACATCGACCTGACCAGCGAACCGCTCGGCACGGGCTCCGACGGGCGACCGGTGTTCCTCGCCGACATCTGGCCGAAGCCCGAGGAGATCCGGACCGTCATCGCCGAGTCGATCGACCCCGAGTTGTTCCGGCGGACCTATGCCACGGTGTTCGACGGCGACGACCGCTGGCGGGCGCTCCCGATCCCCGAGGGCGACCGGTACGCCTGGGCGGACGGCTCGACCTACATCGCGAAGCCGCCGTTCTTCGACGGCCTGACCTTCACCCCCAAGCCCGTCGGCGACCTCACCGGGCTCCGTGTCCTCGTGGTCCTCGGCGACTCCGTCACGACCGACCACATCTCGCCCGCCGGCTCGATCGCGCCATGGTCGCCGGCCGGCCAGTGGCTGCAGGCGCACGGCGTCGGCCCACTCGAGTTCAACTCGTACGGCGCACGACGCGGCCACCACGAGGTGATGATCCGTGGCACGTTCGGCAACATCCGGTTGCGGAACCGCCTCGCCGGGGACCGCGAGGGACCGTACACGGTCCATCTCCCCGACGACGAGCCGGGCTTCATCTACGACGTCGCGATGCGCTACGCGGCCGAGGAAGTCCCGCTGGCCGTCATCGCCGGCCGCGAGTACGGGTCCGGCTCGTCGCGTGACTGGGCGGCCAAGGGTCCGGCCCTGCTCGGCGTCAAGGTCGTCCTCGCCGAGGGCTACGAGCGGATCCACCGCTCGAACCTCGTCGGGATGGGCGTCCTGCCGCTCCAGTTCCTGCCCGGCGAGACACCGACCTCGCTCGGCCTGACCGGCCGCGAGGTCCTGTCGGTGAGCGGCCTGGCCGATGGCCTGACCCCACGCCAGACCGTGGCGGTGAGCGCGTTCCGGGACCCGGCCGCGGGTGGCGACGGCAGCGAGCGCCGGTTCGCGGCCATCGCACGCCTGGACGGCCCGATCGATGTCGAGTACTACCGCGCGGGCGGCATCCTGCCGGCCGTGCTTCGCAGGCTCGCCACCGAAGCGTAGGTCCCGGGCCGCGATGGAGGCCGGGCACGAAGAAGCCCTCGGGGGAGGAACCGAGGGCTTCATCGCGGAGGAGAGATCGCTGTCGTGCCTGTGACGCGCGATCCGGGGGTTCCGTGACGCGCGCCGGGACGGTAGCCGGAGGCGGCTCGCATTCGGCTACGCTCTCGCCCGTCGGTCGACGCGCCCGCAGCACGAGGTCCCGGTGAACAAGCCCTCGCGAGCCGAACGCCTCCGCTACGTCTTCGACAACTTCATGGCCCGCGGCACGATCGCCCTGATCCTGGGGCTGTTCGTGGTCGCGGCCGTCGGGGTCATCCTCGTCACGGTCCTCGTCGCGGTCCTCTTCGCGGACAACGGGACCCCGATCTCGGACCTGCTCTGGAACAGCCTCATGCGGACCCTCGACCCGGGCACGATGGGTGGCGATACGGGATCGTTCGGCTTCCTGCTCGGGATGCTCGGGGTCACGCTGTTCGGCATCTTCATCATCAGCGCGCTCATCGGCATCATCAACACGGGCCTCGAGGCCAAGCTCACCCAGCTGCGCAAGGGTCGTTCGCCGGTGGTCGAGTCCGGCCACACGGTCATCCTCGGCTGGTCGCAGGAGATCTTCACGGTCATCTCGGAACTCGTCGAGGCGAACTCGAACCTGCCGAAGAGCGCCATCGTCGTCCTCGCCGACCGCGACAAGGGCGACATGGATGACGAGATCCGGGCCCGCCTCGGTCACACCGGCAAGACATCCGTCATCTGCCGGTCGGGGGTCCCGATGGACATCGACGACCTCGAGATCGCCCGCCTCGAGACGTCACGGGCGATCGTCGTCCTGTCGCCCGAGAGTCCTGACCCGGACGCAGACGTCATCAAGACGATGCTCGCGGTCACGAACCACCCGAGACGTCGCGAGGATCCGTACCACATCGTCGCGGAGCTGCGCGACGCCGGGAACATGGATGTGGCGCGCCTGGTCGGCGGCACCGAGGCGCAACTGATCCTGTCGGGCGACCTGATCTCGCGCATCGTCGCCCAGACCTGCCGGCAAACGGGCCTGTCGGCGGTCTATACCGAACTGCTCGATTTCGCCGGCGACGAGATCTACTTCGCGACGCTGCCGCAGCTGACCGGACGACGATTCGGCGAGGCCCTGCTCGATTTCGAGGATTCGACGCTCATCGGGCTGTGTCCGGCCGGTGGGTCCCCCAAGCTCAACCCACCGATGGACACCATCATCGCGGAGGGCGACCAGGTGGTCGTCATCACCGAGGACGACGACACCGTGCGCCTGGCCACGGAGCGCGCGGCCGTCGACGAGGCCGCCATCCGGGACGTCGAGCCGGCCACGACCGCGCCGGAGCGGACGCTGGTCCTTGGCTGGAACCGCCGCGCACCGGCAGTCATCCGCGAACTGGATGGCTATGTCGCCGAGGGTTCCGAGGTCGTCGTCGTGGCCGAGCTCGTGGAGGTCGAGGATGCGATCGGAACGCTCCGGCCGTCCCTCGTGAACCAGGCGGTCCGGTTCATCCGGGCGGACACGACCAATCGACGGGTCCTCGAGGTCCTCGACCTGCCGACGTTCGATCACATCGTCGTGCTCTGCTATTCGGACGCGCTCGACACGCAGCGCGCCGATTCGAAGACGATCATCACCCTGCTCCACCTGCGTGACATGGAGGACCGGAGCGGCCTCGACTTCTCGATCGTGTCCGAGATGCTCGACCTACGGAACCGCGCCCTGGCCGAGGTGACCCACGCCGACGACTTCATCGTCAGCGCCCGCCTGGTGAGCCTGCTCATGGCCCAGGTGGCCGAGAACGCCCATCTCAACGCGGTCTTCGCCGACCTCTTCGACCAGGACGGCTCGGAGATCTACCTGCGGCACGCAGGCGACTACGTCGAGCCGGGCAGCGAGGTGACCTTCGCCACCATCGTCACGTCCGCGCTGCGGCGGAACGAGGTCGCCATCGGATATCGCACGATCGCGGGACCGGGGGCCCCGTCAACGGGTCATGGGGTGACCATCAATCCACCCAAGTCGGCGCGCCTGACCCTGACCGCACGCGACGCTGTCATCGTCCTGGCGGAATGACTCCGCCCGTGTCGTCGGGCCCTTCGTCCGCCGTCGGAGCGATTCGCAGGGTCCGTCCGACATTGCCGACCAACAGGGCGACGGCCGACACGAGATAGAGCTGCCCGACGAGGCCTTCGGAGATCGCGATCATCCGGCACAGGCTGTTCGCCGCGGTGAAGTCGCCATAGCCCACGGTCGCCAACGTCGTGTAACTGAAATAGAGGTAGTCGGCCGTGCCCGGCGTGGTGGTCTGCACGAAGAACGGCGCGCCGGTGAGCGTCGCGAGGAGCGGGAACAGGTACGCGTAGGCAAGGCCGAGCAGGAGGTAGATCGCGAGGGCGCCCAGAACGAGGCGCACCGTGATCGTCGGGCTGACGAAGATCCGGCGCAGGATGACGACGGGTGCGACCACCGCCAGGAGCAGCCCGACGAGACCGGCCGTCGACGACGCCACCGTATCGCCGAGGAGCAGCGCAGCGGCGGCGCTCAGCACGGCGGCCGTGACCACGACCGCTGAGATCCTGAAGGTCCGTCGGTGCGCCTCGGCGGTATGGAGGACGAACAGGAGCGTCCCGCCGCTCAGAGCGACGCTGACGAGCTGGCCCCTGGTGCCCTGCGCCGCCGCGAACACGATGATCGTGAGCAGGATCAGGATCAGCACGACCCCGAAGTCGTCCTTCCGGTCGTACCAGGCGTTGGCCCGCTGGCGACGCGTCTCACCGGGGCTCGTGTCGGCACCATCGTCGGCGATGGTAGCGGACGAGCCGACGGGGAACGCGCCGAGGCTACGATGGGGCGTGCGCTTCTTCGACCGACGCGAGACGACCCGACGTGCCAGGGAGACCTTTGACGACACGGGCTACACGCTCGACGCGCTGACCGGACGGCTCGGCACCCACGCCTTCACCCACCTCGCCCACGGCGAGCTGGCGCCGCTCCGCCGGTCGACCGAGGGCGGCGACCGGCTCGACCATCTCCTGCGCCTGTTCGTGCTCGGGATCGAGGTCCCGCTCGAGGCCGCCCGGGAGGCCCTCCGCCCTCTCCCGATCGATGCGTGGGAATCCGGCGGCCTGATCACCACGGATGGCGCGGTGGCTCGCGGGCGCCTGGCCATCCGGCCGCTCGGTGGACCGGACGACTGGCTCGTCGCCCACGACCTCGCGGCCCCGGTCGGTCACCCCGTCGCGACCGATCACGTCCTGGGCGTCAGCGCCTCCACGATGGCCCTCGCCGGCGCGACGATCCGGCGCCCGATCGAGGCCGCGTTCGACCTCGGGACCGGTGGCGGCATCCAGGCCCTGCACGCCTCGGCGCACAGCCGGCGCGTGGTGGCGTCGGACCTGAACCCGCGCGCGGCCGCGTGCGCCACGCTGACGATGGAGCTCAACGACCGCCCCGAGGTCGACGTGCGGCTGGGCGACCGCTTCGAACCCGTCGCCGGGGAACGGTTCGACCTCATCGTGGCCAACCCGCCGTTCGTCATCTCACCGTCCCGGCGTTACCTGTTCCGCGACGGCGAGCTCCCGGTCGACGACCTGTCGCGGTCCATCGTCCGGTCCGCGCCCGACCATCTGCGGCCCGGCGGACATTGCCAGCTGCTGGCCTCGTGGGCGCACGTGGCGGGCGAGGACTGGCGGGCGCGACTGACGGCCTGGTTCGAGGACACCGGGTGCGATGCCCTCGTCCTGGAGCGCGAGGTGCTGGACCCGGCGGCCCATGCGGCGAGCTGGCTCCGGCAGACCGAACCACCCGATCGCTGGGGGTCCGAGTACGACGAGTGGCTGGCCTACGACGAGGCGAATGGCGTCGAGGCCATCGGCTTCGGTCTGATCACGATGCGCAAGCGGGTCGGCGGGCGACCGTGGGTCAGGATCGAGGAGGCGCCGCAGGACTTCGCGATGCCCTGCGGCGACCACCTCGGGGCCGCCTTCGAACTGGCCGACTTCCTCGAGGGTCGACCGGGCGAGGCGCTGCTCGGCGTCGCCCTGCGCGTCGCTCCGGACGTCGTCCTCGATGAGCGAGCCGGCCCCGCATCCGGTGACTGGGCGGTGACCGACCGTCGCCTGCGCCAGACGAGCGGGCTGTGCCAGGAGGGAGGGGTCGATGGCGCGGTCGCCGCGATCGTGGCCGCCTGCGACGGCGAACGGTCCCTGGCGATCGTCCTGTCCGAAGCGGCCGACGCCGCCGACGTCGCCCCGTCCGGTCTGGCGCGTGCGGCCCTGCCCATCCTGCGGCGGCTCGTCGAGCTGGGGTTCCTGCTCCCCGTCGCGGGCTGAGGTCAGACCTTCTTGTTCGCCTTGAGATCCCAGCCGGCCGAGACCGGCGGACCCAGCGCGCCCGTCGGCAGCTGCTGGCTATAGGAGATCTCGAACTTCGCGTACCCGAGCGAGAACTGCTCGATCGGCACGTCGCCGTCCTCGGCGTCATGGTCGACGCTGGTGACCAGCACATCCGTCAGCTTGTACTTCAGGTATTCGGCGCCCTTGTTCTTGCCGGCCGCACGGACGCCCGCGAGCGATGCGTACTTGATGTGCGAACCGGTGGCAGCGGCCAGGAACAACTTGGGCGACGCCTTGCTGACCTTGGTGACGAAGTGGAAGTCTTCGAAGGTCGTCTTGCCGGCACCGGCACCGCCTCCGGTCGGACCGCCGGCGCCGCCGGCTCGTTCCGCGCCCCACGACCAGGCGAGGACGTCGATCTCGCCCTTGTGGGCGGCATCGGTCACTTCACCCTCGATGCCATCGATCTTGAGGAACCAGTGGTCAGCCACGTCCCGTCTACCTTGGCACGAGACCGGGCTCGATGCAAGTTGACGGCCGAGCTATCATAGACCGACGGTCGGTCTATCAATGGAGGCGATGGGCTTGGCGAGGACACTCGACCCCACGGCGCACGCGCTGCGACGGGACGTCTTCGTCGACGCCGGGCAGCACCTGATCGAGGTCAAGGGCTACGACCAGTTGACGGTCGAAGAGCTCCTCGATTCGGTCGGTGCGTCGAAGGGCGCCTTCTATCACTACTTCGACTCGAAGGTGGCCCTGCTCGATGCGGTGGTCGAGCGGATGACTGAGGCCGCGGCGGCGATCATCGAGCCGATCGTGACCGATCCGACCCTGTCGGCCGTCCAGAAGCTCGAAGCCGTGTTCGCCGGGATCGCCCGCTGGAAGGGTGAGCGGACCGACCTGGTGCTGGCAGTCCTCCAGGTCTGGCTGGCCGACGAGAACGCCATCGTCCGTGAGAAGTTCCGGCGCCGGATCGCCTGGCGGCTGACGCCGCTGCTGGCCGACATCGTCGAGCAGGGCCAGGCAGAGGGACGATTTACGGCAAGCTCCGCCGATCATGTCGCCCGCGTCCTCGTGTCCCTCATCCAGGGCGCCAACGAGGTGGCCACCGACCTCTATTTTGCGCGCCGGGCGGGCACCGTCTCGTTCGCGTTCGTCGAGTCGAGGCTGGCCGCCTACTCGGAGGCCTTCGACCGGACACTGGGTCTTCCGGCGGGATCGCTCCGCTGGCTCGACCACTCCACCCTCCGCCAATGGTTCGGCTGATACCGACACATCAAGGGAGTCCGACATGACCACCGCCATGGCCACGGCCATCGAGCTTGATGGGCTGACCAAGTCCTACGGCGCCCATCGCGGCATCGTCGACCTCGACCTCGCCGTCGACGGAGGGCGAGGCGTTCGGCTTCCTCGGACCGAACGGCGCCGGCAAGACGACCACCATCCGGATCCTGCTCGACCACCTCCGCCCGACGGCGCGGACGGGCGCGTGTCTTCGGCATCGAGACGACCGTCGATCCGGTCGGCGATCCATCGCCGGGTCGGCTACCTGCCGGGCGAGTTCACGCTGTACGACAAGCTGACCGGCGGCCAGACGATCGAGTACTTCGCGAACCTTCGCGGCGGCGATCGACCTCGCCTACCAGGCGGAGCTGATCGAGCGCCTCGACATCGACCCGTCGCGGCGCTTCCGCGAGTACTCGAAGGGCAACAAGCAGAAGGTCGGACTGGTCATCGCGCTCCAGCACCGGCCGGACCTGCTGATCCTCGACGAGCCGACGTCGGGGCTCGATCCGCTGGTCCAGCAGACCTTCTACGAGATCATCCGCGAGACCAAGGCCGAGGGCCGGACGATCTTCCTGTCCAGCCACATCCTGTCCGAGGTCGAGAAGACGTGCGACCGGGTGGCCATCATCCGCGACGGCCGGCTGGCGCAAGGTCGACCGCGTCGAGGCCCTGCGCGACCTCGCCCACCACCAGGTCGAGCTGCGCTTCGCCGGGGCCGTGCCGCGGGCCGAGTTCGAGGGCCTGCCGGGCGTCACCGACGTGACCGTCGAGGACGACCATCCTGCGGTTGCGCGTGTCGGGCCCGATGACGCCGGTCGTGCGTGCCGCGGCGGCCTACGAGCTCGCTCGACTTCGTGAGCCGCGAGCCGTCGCTCGAGGAGACCTTCCTCGCCCAATACGGCGAGCCGGCCGACGCGGAGCGCCGGACATGACCACCGACGTCCGTCAGGGGGCCGGGCCGGCCAACCACCCCGTTCCCCTGGGCAAGCGGATCTACGGCCTGGGCAGCGTCTTCGGCAAGACCCTGCGCGACTCGCGCCGGGCGACGATCGTCGTCGGTGTCGTCCTCGGCCTCATCCTCATCGCCGTCAGCAAGGCCATCGTCGTCCGAGTTCGCGACGGTCCAGTCGCGGAAGGAGATGGCCGATCTCATCCGGTCCGTCCCGCCGATCATGCAGGGACTCGCCGGCAAGCCCGGTCAACGTCGAGACGCTCGGCGGGTACGTCCAGTACAAGTACGGCACGTTCTTCCCGCTGGTCGTCAGCCTGTGGTCGATCCTGGCGCTGTCGGGCACGCTCGCCGCCGAGGCCCGACGGGGCAGTCTCGAGTTCGTCGCGGCGACGCCGCTGACCCGGCGACGGATCGCGCTCGAGAAGGCTCTTCGGCCACGTCGTGGCCCTCACCATCGCGATGGCCCTCATCTTCGTCTCGATCGCGATCGCCGGCAGCCTTCGCGACCCTGCCCGGCGACGAGATCTCGATCGGCGCGGCAGCCGGCGTACGCGATCTGGCTGGGCCTCATGGCGCTCGCGGCCGGCTCCGTCGCGTTCGCCGTCGCCCCGTTCCTCGGACGTGGCGCGGCGGCGGGCATCGCCGGCGCCGTCGATGTTCGGCGGCTTCATCCTCAACGGCTACCAGAACGCGATCCCCGAGCTCGCGCCGTTCGCCAACCTGACCTGGTTCGGCTGGACCACCAACCACATCCCGCTGGCCGGACTCGTACGACTGGCCGTCCGTCGCGCTGGTGGCGCGTGGTCGCCGTCATCCTCTTCGGGGTCGGCGTCGAGCGTTCGTGCGGCGCGACCTCGGCGCGACGAGCACCATCCCGACCCCGAGCCTGCCGCGGGCGCTGGTCGGCCTGCGCGGGCCCGGTCGAGTCGGGCCACCAGCGAGAACCTGCCGGTCTCGGTCGCCTGGGGCGTCGGCATCGGGCTGTTCGGACTCGTCATCGCCGGCTCCGGACGGATCGTTCGTCGAACAGCTCGGCAAGTCGCCCGACCTGTCCCGCCTTCTGGCACACGGTCTTCCCGGGCTATCGACATCGCCACCGTCGGCGGCTTCCTCGAGCTCCTGTTCATCGAGTTCGGGTTCATCCTCGCCGGCCTCGCGGCGGCGACACTGGTCGCGGGCTGGGCCTCCGACGAGACATCCGGCCGGCTGGAGCTCCTCCTCGCGACGCCGCTGACCCGGATCCGCTGGGTGGTCGCCGGTGCGCGTCGGGGTCTTCGTCGGTATCGGGGTCATCGTGGCCATCGCCGCCGTCGGGCATCGCGATCGGCGCGACCATCACCGGCGGTGACATCGCCACGCCCGTCATCGGGACGCTGGCCCTCGGCCTGTACGCGGTGGCGCTGGCCGGCGTCGGGATCGCCGTCGGCGGCCTCGTCGGGACGGGCGCCGCCGGACCGGTCGTGGCGATCCTGACGATCCTCATCTGGCTCGTCGACATCCTCGCCCCGGCGCTCGGCCTGCCGAATGCGGTCCAGTCAGCTGGCGCTGACCGCACACTACGGCCAGCCGATGCTCGGCAACTGGGATCCGGTCGGGATCGTCGTCTCGCTCGTCCTGGCGGTCGGCGGGGTCGGCCTCGGGGCGTGGGGCTTCGCCCGCCGGGACCTGCAGGGCTGACGCTGGGAGAACCGCGAGCGCCCGCCCAGCGCCGAAGTGCGGCTCACGCCGAGGCCGAGGCATCGGGCAACGCTCCTGGACGCCACACGTCGCGCTACAGTGGACCGATGGCGACCTCCATACTCGGCGACGCCTTCGCCCATCATGTCTGGGCGACCGAGCGCCTGATCGACGCCTGCGCCGCCCTCACGCCCGAGCAGTTGACGACGCCGGTTCCCGGCACGTTCGGCTCGATCATCGACACGTTGCGGCACCTCGTCGGCGCCGATGGGTGGTACCTGTCGTTCTTCGACAGCGGGACGACGCAGATCGACGAGACGGCGGACACGAGCCTCGCCGGACTGCGGGGGGCGATCGCGAGCAACGGCGTGGCATGGACGCACCTGCTCGCCGGGGAGGTCGACCCCGATGCCGACGTGGTGGAGCGCGGTGATGACGGCTCGGCGTTCCACGCGGCGATGGGCATCCGCATCGCGCAGGTCATCCACCACGGCACCGATCACCGCAGCCAGGTGTGCACCGCCCTGTCGAGCCTCGGCGTGACGCCGCCGCTGATCGACGTGTGGGACTTCGCCGAGGCGACGGGCCGCGCTTGGGGGGTGCCCGCGCCGGCTCCCTAGCCGTGCCGGGCGGCACCGCCTCGGGAGCCACCGAGCGCAGAAACAGGGCCCGAAGGCCCTGTCCTGTTCGATCATCGTGGTGGGCGATACTGGATTCGAACCAGTGACCTCGCGGATGTGAACCGCGCGCTCTAACCGACTGAGCCAATCGCCCGAGGTACCGCCTGGCCGGACTACCGGCTCATGACGTTCGGAAGGCGGAGGCGACGCTCCTGCGAGCCATCCGCCTGAGGAAGGCGGAGGCGACGCCCATGCGAGCCATCCGCCTGAGGATCATACCCGCAGGCCCGGCCATCGGGCAACGATCGCCTCCGGATCCACCCCTTCGACGACGATCAGCTTCTGGCGACTGCCGGCGCCCGCGACGATCCGGACGTCACGTCGGGCGATGCCGAGCTCGTCCGCGAGGAGCCTGACCAGGGCCGTGTTGGCGGCACCCTCCACCGCGGGCGCCATGACCCGGACCTTCAGGACACCGTCGACCACGTCCTCGACGCGCTCGGTCGCGGATCGCGGGGTCACCCGGACGGCGAAGCGGACGTCTGGAGCGCTCAAGACCCCGGGAACGCGCGCCAGGGTGAGTCGGGACCGGCCCCGACGGCGCCGGGGAGCGGCGCAGGAAGCGGGTTGAGCGCGGATGCCACGCGGTCGAGTCTACCAGCCGACCGCGTCGGACCCGTCGGGTTCTCTGCTCGACCTCAGCCGGCCGGCTCGTCGTGATGGTGGCGCTCCCCGAACAGCGCCCGGCCGATGCGGACGATCGTGGCACCTTCCTCGACCGCCACCTCGAAGTCGTCCGTCATCCCCATCGACAGGGCAGGCCCGATCCGAGCACCGCCGTCGCGCAGCCCGGCCGACAGCTCGCGCAGGCGGCGGAACGTCGACCGCGCGGCCTCGGGGTCGTCAACCAGGCGACCGATCGTCATCAGGCCACCGACGTCGAGCGCATCGAGTCCGCCGATGCGCGCGACCGCAGTCCGCCAGGACGGCTGGGTCGAAGCCCGCCTTGGCCGGGTCGTCGTCCACGTTGACCTGGAGCAGGATCGGATAGCGCTCCCCGGGTCGGGCCTCCCGCGCGAGCCGATCGAGACGCTCCGCGAGCTCGACCGAGTCGACCGACTGGATCGCCTCGAACAGCTCGAGCGCACGCCGGGCCTTGTTCGACTGCAGCGGTCCGACCAGGTGCCACCGGGCGCCCGGCACGTCCGGGCATCTTCGCCACGGCCTCCTGCACGCGGTTCTCGCGCGAGCAGGTCGAGCCCCGCCGCGACCGCGTCGCGAAGCGCGTCGGCATGCACGGTCTTCGAGACGGCAACGAGCGTGACCGAGGCCGGATCGCGGTCGGCCCGCGCGCAGGCGCGCTCGATGCGTCCGGCGACCAGGTCGCGGGCGGCACGGTACGCCTCGACGCGCGTGGGCGACGTCATCGGTCCGACGCCATCAGTGGCTCGCCGGCGTCGCGCCGGCGCCGGTCACTTGCGGCGCAGGAAGCTCGGGATCTCCAGGTCGTCCGCGTCGTAGGTCGTGACCGGCCGCTTGGCCGGTTGGGCCTCGCCGACCGACCGTTCGACCCGCGGGACCGCGACGGCCGCGGCCGCCTCGTCGTCACGACGCACGGGCGTCGGGTAGGCACCGCCGCCGTCCGCGACCTCGTCGCGCTGGCGCTGGAGCTCCTCGAGGAAGTCGCGCTCGCGCACCGGGCGGGACGTGATCGACAGGTCCATGACGCCCGTCGCCTCGTGGCGCGCGACATGGCGCTTCTTGCCGCCATCGAACCCGGTGGCGATGACCGTGATCATGACCTCGTCGCCGAGCCGCTCGTTGAAGCTCGTGCCGAAGATGATGTTGGCCTCGGGATCGGCCGCCGCGCGGATCTCCTCGGCGGCCTCGGTCACCTCGTACAGGCTGAGACTGGACGAGCCGGTGATGTTGAACAGGATGCCCTGGGCACCCGCGATGTCGACCTCCAGGAGCGGGCTGGCGATCGCCTGGCGGGCCGCCTCCACGGCGCGGTTCTCGCCGGACGCCCGACCGATGCCCATGAGGGCGGAGCCGGCGTCCTTCATGATCGCGCGCACGTCGGCGAAGTCGAGGTTGATGAGACCGGGCATCGTGATGATGTCGCTGATGCCCTGGACGCCCTGGCGAAGGACATCGTCGACGACGCGGAATGCGTCGAGGATGCTGGTGTTCTTCTGGACGACGTCCTTGAGTCGATCGTTCGGGATCGTGATGAGCGTGTCGACCTGGGTCTTGAGCTCCTCGGCCGCCTTCTCCGCCACGAGCTTGCGCTTGGCGCCTTCGAACGCGAACGGCTTCGTCACCACGCCGATGGTGAGGGCGCCGCTCTCCTTGGCGATCTGGGCGACGACCGGGGCCGCGCCCGAACCGGTCCCGCCACCGAGTCCCGGCGGTGATGAAGACCATGTCCGAGTCGACGAGCGCCTGCGTGATCTTCTCCGAGTCCTCCTCGGCGGCACGCTGGCCGATGGAGGCATCGCCACCGGCGCCGAGACCGCGGGTGATCTTGTCTCCGATGCGGATCTTGTGGGGAGCGTCGGCCTGCAGCAGGGCCTGCGCGTCGGTGTTGCAGGCGATGAACTCGACGCCCATCATCTCGGCCCGGATCATCCGGTTGACCGCGTTGCTCCCGCCTCCTCCGACACCGATGACCCGGATGAGCGCGAAGTTCTCGGAATCGGAACGCAGCGGCATCGGCCTCTCCTCCGGGGGCCCCGACGGGCCGGGACTGGTCATTCGGCCGGACCTCGACCTGGCGCTCGGCGTGCCCTGCGGGTCCGTGGATCGGTGGGAGTATATACCGCACGACCGGCGACCCGGCATGGTCGGTTCGGTGACGGAACGCCCGGGGGCGACTCGGCGGTGCGCCTCGGCAACGCCACGATGACTACGGGAAGACGTTGCGCAGGGCGTCGCGCAGGCGACCCAGCCCACCCATCGCCGGGGCCGACTCGTAGCGGCTCGGCTCGCCCGAGGTCAGGCTCGTCGCACCCCACTGGAGGAGCCCGACCGCCGTGCTGTAGCTCGGGTTGAGCAGCGTGTCGACGAGGCCGCCGATGCCCGCCGGCGCGGCGACTCGGACCGGCATCTGGAGGACCTCGCGACCGAGCTCGGCGGCTCCCGCCAACTGGGCCGCGCCGCCGGTCAGGATGATGCCGGCCGGCAGCATGCCCACCCCGGCGGCCCGGATCTCGTTGCGAAGCAGTTCGAACGTCTCGCGCATCCGGGCCTCGATGATCTGGCAGACCTCGAGCCGGCTGACCGTCCGTCCGGCATCCTCGCCGAGGACCGACACGCCGATCTCCTCGTCCTCGCCGACGGCGCGCAGGTCGCACGTCCCGTGGCTGACCTTGAGCTCCTCGGCGACCTGGAGGCTCGTCTTGAGCCCGATGGCGACGTCGTTGGTCACGTTTGCACCGCCGACCGGCAGGACCCGGGTATGGAACGGTGAGCCGTCCTGGAAGAGGGCGAGGTCGATGGTGCCCGCCCCGAAGTCGGCCACCGCGACACCGAGTTCCTTCTCGGTCTCGGTCAGCACGGCCTCGGCCGAGGCCAGCGAGTCGACCACCAGTTCATCGATCTTGACCCCGGCGGCGGCCACGCACTTGGACAGGTTCTGGACCGCGGTCGCGGACGCGGTGACGATGTGGACCTCCACCTCGAGACGCAGGGCACTCATGCCGAGCGGGTCCTTGACGCCCTCCTGGCCGTCGACCGTGAAGCCGCGCCGCTCGACGTGCAGGACGTCGCGGTTGGACGGGATGGAGACGGCCCGGGCGACCTCGATGGCCCGGTTCACGTCCTCGCGGGTGACCTCGCGGTGGTGCGCGGTGACCGCCACCTGGCCGCGCGAGTTGAGGCTCTCGACGTGCTGTCCGCCGACGCCGACGAAGGCGCGATCGATCTTCCAGCCGGACAGCCGCTCGGCGCGCTCGACGGCGTCGGCGATGGAGCGGACGGTCTGATCGATGTTGATGACGACGCCCTTCTTCAGGCCCGAGGCGGGCACGGTGCCGTGGCCCATGATCGTCAGCCGACCGTCGCGACCCACCTCGCCGATGAGCGCGCAGACCTTGCTCGTGCCGACGTCGATGCCGACCAGGACCGCTTCTCGTTCCACCGTATCGTCCGTCTCCGTTCCGTATCGAGGCCTACAGGAAGTGGCGCCGGATCAGGGCCACGTTGTCGAAGATGCGAAGGCCGAAGGTGATGAGGGCCACCAGGTAGAGATCGAGCCCGAGGCGATCGCCGATGAATGTCAGCAACACCGCGACGATCGCATTGACCAGGAACCCGCTGATGAAGATCCGATTGTCGTAGACCCCGTCGAGCTCCGCCCGGACCGCCCCGAGGACCGAATCGAGCGCGGCGAGGATCGCCACGGCTGAATACCGACTGAACTCGAAGCTGACATTGACATTGAGCACGAGCCCTGCAAGGACACCCACGAGAAGCCCAAGCAGGGGTAGCAGCACGGGGTGGTCGTCCTTGCTCCGTTGGTTTGGCCAAGGCTACCCGACGGCGCGGCGGCGCGCCAACTCGGAACGCCGGTCACGGTGCGGGGCTCGGGCTCGCGGACGCCTTCGCCGACGGCTTGGCGGTCGGCTTCGCCGTCGGCTTGGCGGTCGGTCGTGCGGTCGGCCTGGCGGTCGGCCGGGGGCTCGGTGTCGGCGACGGTTCCGGGGTGGCGTTGGGAATGTATGTGCCATCGGTATCCGACGCCAGGATGACCCGGTCGACGATCGGTTCGCGGCCGATGAGCAGGCTGCGCAGCAGGCGGACCTGCCCGGCGATCAGGTCGGTCGTGCGCTGGCTCGGCGTGTAGAAGCCGAATACCGCCGACCACCCGTCCGGCCGGGCTCGGACGACGAACCCGCTGTCATCGGTGACGAGGACGCCCAGCGCGGGAGCGGCGCTGCCGACGTCGGCCGGCGTCAGGGAGACGAGCCGGGTGGCCGCGTCGAGGTCGATCGGGTCGAGGCGGACGCCGACCGACAACGCGGTCGTCGAGAGGGCCCGCCGGTCGTCCACGATGCGCAGATCGGCCACCTCCGGTGGTGGCGCCTCCGGCACCTTGGCGAACAGGGTGCCGTCCGCGTCGACCAGGAATCGGTCCTCACCGACCTGCCAGATCAGGACGGGGACACGCTCCTGGAGCGTCACCGCGAGCGTGCCCGGCAGCCTCACCTCGACCCGCGCGCCGGCGACGGTCGGGAGCGTCCGGAGGGCCGCCTCGAGGGGCGCCGTCGACAGTCGGAACAGGTTCTGGCCGTGGGCGTCGGCGAGGGCCGTCTCGACGGCCGCGGCGTCGGTCAGGTGCGCACCGTCCAGCTTGAGGGTGGTGTACTCGAAGGCCGATGAGGCCCCCACGCCGTAGATGGCCGAGGCGGAGACGAGCAACGCGAGCGCCGCCCCCGCCCGCGCGCCGGACAGCCCGGCGGAGGCGCGGCGGGTCGGTCGCGACCGGCGAGTCGGGACGGGGGCACGACTGCGCCTGGCGACCGGCCGCCCGCTCACCGGGGCAGGTCGCCCGTGACGAGCTGCCGGTCGGCGCGCGCCGCGAACCGCTCGGCCCCGAGTTCCACGATCCGGGTGCATACCGTCCCGAACGTGTAGCCGGCCTCCGCCGGCAGCGTCGGGAACAGGCTGATCGGGGTGAATCCCGGGATCGTGTTGATCTCGGACAGGTAGATCGCGTCGTCGGCGGTCACCAGGAAGTCGATCCGCGCGAAGCCCTCGGCGCCGATCGCCCGGTACGCGTCACGCGCGATCTTGTGCAGCGTGGCGCGCTGGCGATCGGAGACCTCTGCCCGCGTCGAGGTCTCGGACAGCCCGGGCGTGTACTTGGCGGCGTAGTCGTAGAACTCATGGCCGGACACGATCTCGCCCGGACCATACAACTCCAGGCCCGCAGGGTCGTTGCCGATGACCGCGACCTCCAGGTCGCGGGCGCCGGGAAGGTACGTCTCCGCGAGGACCAGCGTGTCGTGACGGAAGGCCACGGCCAGGGCGGCGTCGAGCTCGGCGGGTTCGTGGACGAGGGTCATCCCGACCGAACTCCCGAGCCGGGCGGGCTTGACCATCAGTCGTGGGTCCGCGGCGCCCGCGGCGAACGCCTCGAGTTCGCGGCGGACACCGGCCGGATCCGACCGCCAATGTGCGGAGCGGACCTCGCGCCAGTCGACGATCGGCAGTCCGATGCCGCGGCACATCCGCTTGAACAGGGTCTTGTCCATCCCGATCGAGGACGCGGCCACGCCCGAGCCCGTGTAGGCCAGGCCCGCGGCTTCGAGGAGCGCCTGGACGGTGCCATCCTCGCCGAACGGCCCGTGCAGGGCGATCACCACGACCGGGGCCGGCCGTGCCGCCGCCAGGCGGTCGAGTGCGTCACCGACCGCGATCGGTCCGTCTGCCCCGAGTGCCGCTGGGTCGTCGTACGCGTCGGGTGCGCGGTCGCCGCGGCGGTGACCGGGTGGCAGCCACCACCACGCGCCGGCGAGGTCCAGGAGCACGGCCTCGACCGGGTGACCTTCGTCGGCCAGGGCCGCCGCGATGGCCGTGCCCGAAACGACGGACACGTCGTGTTCGGCGGATGGTCCACCGAGGAGGACGACGACCGATGCGCGCTCGCTCATGCGGCCGTCTCCCAGCCGGTCCAGTCGCCGATGAACTCGACCTCGAACGCGAGGGCGATCCCGTGCTGTTCAAGCACGACCGCCCTCACCCGTTCGGCCAGCCGGCGCACATCCGCGGCGGTGCCCTTCCCGTCGTTGACGATGAAGTTGGCATGCTTCTCGGACACGACGGCACCGCCGATGCGGACGCCCTTCAGCCCGGCCGCCTCGATGAGTCGACCGGCGGAGTCCCCGGTCGGGTTGCGGAAGACACTGCCGGCCGAGGGCAGGCCGAGCGGCTGATGCGCCTGGCGCCAGTGGCGGATGTCGTCGAGGCGGGCCTTGATCGTGTCGGGGTCGGCCGGCGACAGGTGGAAGGTCGCCTCCACGACGAGGTCGCGCGGACCGCCGGCGGCGCCCGCCGGATCCTGCCCCTTGAACCGGCTGTCGCGGTACCCGAAGCCGAGGTCGGCCGCCGGCACGATCGATTCGCTCCCATCGGTCGCGAGTACGCGCGCCGACTCGAGCACGGACGCGACATCGGCCTCGTGGGCCCCGGCATTCGCCCAGACCGCGCCGCCGACCGAGCCCGGGATGGCCAGGCCGAATTCGAGGCCGGTCAACCCGGCACGCTGGCTCTCCGTGGCGGCGCGCGCCATCTGGACGCCGGCCTCGGCGGTGTAGCGCTCGCCGTCGACGCGCGATCCCTCCGCGCGGACCTGGATCACGAGGCCGCGCACGCCCGCGTCGGCGATGACCACATCGCTCCCGCGACCGAGGACGAGGTGGGGCAGTTCGCGCGTCCGGGCGAAGCGCACGAGTGCCCGCAGTTCGTGGGCGTTGTGGACCGTGGCGAACAGGTCGGCCGGGCCGCCGACACGCATCGTCGTGAACCGGCCGAGCGGCTCGTCACGCGACGTCTTGACCCCGATCCGACGCTGGATGTCCGTCCCGGTGGCGATCGGGTCGAATGGTGCGATCATGCCGCCACGCCTCGCGCCAGGCGTTCGATGTCGGCTGGGTCCGGCAACGATCCGTGCGTCGCCACGGTCATGACCAGGTCGGCCACCGCGTCCGCAGCCCCTGGGCGACCGAGCGACCGCGCGGCCGCGGCCATAGCGGCGTGTGCGGACGGCTCGTGGAGCAGTCGGGCCGCATCGAGCAGCGCCTCGGCATCGAACGCCTCGTCATCGACGAGTCGAGCGGCACCCGCCTCGACCAGGCTCGCGGCATTGGCCCGCTGGTGCCCCGCCGCATGCGGGTACGGGACCACGACCATCGGCAGGCCGAGCGCTGTGGCCTCGGCCAGCGTCGACGATCCGCCGCGACCGATGAGGAGGTCCGCGGCGGCCAGGGCGGCGAGCATCGTGTCGCGCAGGAATGGATAGGGCCGGTAGCGGCGACGGCCCGCCTCGGGCAGCGTCTCGCGGCCGGCCAGCGCCGCGGCGTAACCATCCTCGCCCGTGACGTGGATGACCGTCGCCGCCTCGACAAGCCGCGGCAGCGCGTCGTGCACCGCGCCGTTGAAGCGGCGGACCGCCTGCGAGCCACCGAAGATGAGCAGGACCCGTTCACCCGCGGGGATGTCGAGCTGTGCCCGCGCCGCGTCTCGATCGAGGGCACCGACGTCACGGATGGGGGTCCCCGTGACGTAGCAGGGCCGCCCGGGCGCCGCCGCCGCGATCGTGCGACAGGTCGCCCCGAAGGACACGGCCAGCACGGCCGCCAACCGGGCGGTGGCGCGCACCGCCCGTCCGGGGATCACGTTGCCTTCCCACAGGACGACCGGGATGCGCAACGACGCGGCTGCCATCAGGACGGGCACCGCCACGTAGCCACCGGTGGTGAAGATGGCATCCGGCCGGTCGCGGGCGAGCAGGGCGGCCGCCTCGGGCACCGACGCGGCCAGGCGGACCGGGTCGAGGACGGCGTGGATGTCGGCCTCGGTCGTGCGGAGAGACCGGAGGGTCAGCCGATGGAGCGGGATGCCGGACGCGGGGACGAGGGTCGCCTCGAGGCCCCGATGGCCGCCCAGCCAGCGCAACGCCGGGGCGTCAGGATGCGCGCGGAGCGACCGAGCGACGGCGAGAGCCGGGTAGATGTGTCCGCCCGTCCCTCCGGCCGCGATCAGCAGTCGCATCGTCGTTCCACGTCCCCTTTTCCACGGTCTCGCGCGAGATCGAGAGGAGGATCCCGACCGCCGCGAAGCTGATGATGAGGGATGACCCGCCGGCGCTGATGAACGGCAGGGTGATCCCGGTGATCGGCAGCAGCGCTACGACCACCCCGATATTGATGAACGCCTGGAGACACAGCCAGGCCGTGATGCCCGCCGCCAGGAGCGCCCCGAAGGTGTCGGGCGCGGCGAGGGCGATGCGGACGCCAGAGTAGGCCAGGATGAGGAACAGGGTGATGACGACGACGGCGCCGATCATCCCGAACTCCTGTCCGACCTCGGCGAAGATGAAGTCATTGAAGGCATTCGGGACGAACACGCGGCTCTCTCCGAGGCCCGTCCCGAACAGGCCGCCGACACCGAGCGCGAGGAGCCCCTGGACGGTGTGGAAGCCGTCCCCGAGGCGGTCGAGCCAGGGGTTCTGCCAGACGCGGATCCGGTCGAGCTGGTAGCCGTGCAGGCCGACCGCGAGCATCGCGATCACGCCCGCCGTGCCCATCACCGCGAGGTGTATGAGGTTCGCCCCGGCCACGAAGAACATGGTGAAGGCGGTCAGCGTGATGACCCCGGTCGTCCCGAGGTCGGGCTCACGGAACACCAGGGCCACGACCGGGGTGAGGATGATCAGGAACGGCACCGTCCCGCCCCAGAACCCGCGCACCCCGGTCCCGCGCTTGGCGAACCAGTGCGCGAGATAGATGACCAGGGCGAGCTTGGCGATCTCGGCGGGGTGGATCGCCGGCAGCGGGCCGAGCTTCAGCCAGCGCGCGGAGCCACCGACCACGATGTTGAACTGCGGGACGAAGACGAGCACGAGAAGGACGATCGCGACCGCAAAGAACGGCACCGAGACGAGCCGCAGGTAGCGGTAGTCGACGCGCATCATGCCGGCCATCGCCAGCAGGCCGAGGATCGCCCACTGGATCTGCGGGCCGACCGTGGCGAACGTGTCGGCGTCCTGGGACAGATAACCCTTCAGGGCCGACGACGAGTAGACCATCAGGATGCCGATGGCGGTCAGCGCGACGACGACCACCAGGATGATGTAGTCGGCCTGGTGGCGCTCACGCCGGAGCGCCCCGGCCCGGCTCTTGACCGGCGTCCGGTTGGCCGTCGTCCGACTCTCCTCCTTGGCCGGCCCGGTCCCGGGACGGAGTCGTTCCAGGCGCGGGATGGGCGGAGCGAGGTTCATCGGTCACGTCCCTCCGGCCGGCTGGTCGTCCTCGACGCGGCGAGCGCCGTCACGATCGACTTGAAGGCGCGCCCACGCGCGGCGTAGTCCACGAACATGTCGAAGCTCGTTGCCGCGGGGCTGAGCAGGACCGTCGCCGGTCCCCCGCCAGGGCCGGCTTCGTCGAGGGCCGCCCGGGCCAATCGATCGGCCTGCCGGACGGCGTCATCGAGATCGGACGCTCGCTCCGTGCGAACCAGGCCCGCGGCGCGGAAGGCGGCCTCGAGGGCCGGGCCACTCTCGCCGATCAGGACCGCCGCCGCCGCCCGTCGTGCCACGACCTCCGCGAGCGCGTCCATGTCGATGCCCTTGTCGCGACCGCCGGCGATGAGGACGACCGGAGGCTCGAACGCGTGCAGGGCCGCGACCACGGCGTCCGGTTGGGTGCCCTGCGAGTCGTTGACGAACCGGACGCCGTCGATCAAGGCGACCGGCTCCAGGCGGTGTTCCACGCCCGGGAACGCAGCCGCCGCGGTCCGGACGGCGTCGGCGCCGATCCCGAACGCGAGCGCCACCGCGGTCGCTGCCAGGGCGTTCGACACGTTGTGCGCCCCAGGGATGGCGAGTTCGGCGGTCGGCATGATCCGACCGCCCGGCCCGGTCGCGGCGATCCCGCCCCCGACGAGTGGGAGCCGCTCCACGCCGTCCGCCACGATCCAGCCATCGACGACGCCGAGGCCGCCCGGGACCGGGCGATCGCGGCGGTAGCGGATCACCCGGGCCCGCGAAGCCTCGCCATACCCCGACACGACCGGATCGTCGTCATTGAGCACCAGGGCCCCACGCGGGTCGACCAGCTCGGCCAGACGGCGCTTGACCCGTCGATAGCCGTCGAGCGAGCCGTGTCGGTCGAGATGATCGGCCGTGACGTTGGTGTAGACCGCGACCGTCGTGCCACGTGACAGCGTCGGCAACTGGAGTTCGGACAACTCGTCGACGACGCGATGGGACTCGGTCAGCTCGGGCAGGCGCTCGACGATCGGCAGGCCGATGTTCCCCCCCAGCACGACCGGATGCGCCGGATCGGTCGCGAGGAGCGCCGCGGTCAACGACGAGGTCGTGGTCTTGCCCTTCGTGCCGGTGACCCCGATCGTCGGCGCGGGACAGAGCCGCAGGAACAGGTCCGCCTCGGACACCAGGGCCGGGACGGTCCCGTCGCCACCGGCCCGGGCATCGACGAGCGCCTGCAGGGCCCCGCGCAGGCGCGGCTCCGTGGTCGAGAAATCGGGCGTGATCGACGGCGAGGTGGCGACCAGGTCCGCCGAATGCCAGGTCCCGGCGGGGTCCACGTCCGGTCCCAGCGCGAGCGTCACTGCTCGCCCGCGGAGGCCCGCGATCGCCTCGGCCAGGTCGTCGGCCGGGCGTCCGTCATACACGGTCACGCGTGCGCCGGCGTCGGCGAGGAAGCGGGCGAGCGCGAGGCCGCTCCGGGCGAGCCCGAGGACCGTGATCGGCCGGTCGCGCAGGGCGCCCGACCGGATGCCGTCGAGGGTCAGGCCGTCGAGGTCGATCGGCCCCGTCGTCGTCACCGTCATCACCGCAGCCGGTTCAGCGACGCGAGGAACAACGTCACCCCGAGGAGGGCCGCCAGGATCCCGATGATCCAGAAACGGATGGTGATCTTCTCCTCGTCCCAGCCACCCAGCTCGAAGTGATGGTGGATCGGGCTCATCCGGAACAGGCGGTTCCCACCGCTGAGCCGGAAGTAGGCGACCTGGAGGATGACCGAGCCGGTCTCGATCACGAAGATGATGCCGATGAGCGGCAACACCAGGATCTGGCCGGTGATGAGCGCCGTGACCGCCAGCGTCGCCCCGAGCGACAATGCGCCGGAGTCGCCGATGAAGATCTGAGCCGGGTGGACGTTGAACCACAGGAAGCCCGAGGAGGGCTCCGATGATCAGGGCGCACAGCATGGCCAGGTTCGGCTGGGCGAGCGGCGAGTTCAGCAGGGCGATGAGCATGTAGGCGACGAAGGCGATGACGAGCGTCCCGCCGGACAGGCCGTCGAGACCGTCGGTGATGTTCACGCCGTTCGCCGTGGCCACGATGGCGAAGGCGGCGAACACGACGTAGAGGCGCGGATCGATGTCGACCGGGCCGACGAATGGGACCGCGATGCTGGTTGATGTCGTACGTCTGCTGGATCTGCCACGCGGCGACGACCGCCACGACGGTCAGCCAGATCAGCTTCTGGCGGGCGCGGATCCCCTCCCCGGTCCGTGCGTTGAGGTAGTCGTCGAAAGCGCCCAGCAGGCCGATCCCGGCGATGGCCGCCAGCGGCGCGAACGTCGACGCGTCCACGGGCCGGAGCAGGAAGTAGATCCCGACGACGACGCCCACGACGAGCAGCCCGCCCATCGTCGGCGTGCCTTCCTTGATGTAATGACTCTCGGGACCCTCGCGCCGGATGTGCTTGCCGAACCCGACGGCGTGGAGCAACCGGATGTACGGCGACATCAGGATGACCACGAGGGCGAAGGCCAGCAGCAGGCCCTGGATGAGTTCGACGGTCATCGGACCGACGCCCCGCCGAGCTCGCGCCGGAGGTCCGCCACGAGTCGATCGAGCCCCACCCCCCGCGACCCCTTGACCAGGACGACGTCACCGTCGCGCAGGCGTGGCGGGACCTCGGCCGCCGCGGCGTCCACGTCGGCGACCTGGACGACTCGCGATCGTTCCATCCCGGCCTCGACGGCGCCCTCGGCGATGCCAGCCGCGCCTCGACCGACGACCACCAGCCAGTCGACCGACCGCGCCGCGGCCACCCCGACCGCGCGATGGCCGTCGTCGCTGACTTCGCCCAGCTCGAGCATCTCGCCGAGGATCGCGCCGCGGCGTCCGGGGAGACCCGTCAGCAGGTCGAGCGCGGCGACGACCGAGCGCGGCGATGCGTTGTAGGAGTCGTCCACGAGCGTGATCGCGCCAAGCCGGACGAGCTGGACCCGGTGCGGTGCGGACCATCCGGCAGCCAGACCGACGGCGATCTCCTCGAACGACATGCCGGCGGCGCGACCGACGGCCGCAGCGGCGAGCGCGTTGTGAACGGACAAGCGCCCGAGGGTCGGGATGGTCATCGGCCGACGCGCCCCTTCGGCCCGCAGCACGAACCTCATCCCGCCGAGCCCCGCCGACTCGACCGACTCGGCGCCGACGTCGGCGTCATCGGCGAACCCGTAGGTCACGCTCCGCGCCGCCGACCGCGAGCCCATCCGACGGACGATCGGGTCGTCGGCGTTGAGGATCGCCGTGCCGTCCGGCGGGAGCGCCTCGAGGAGTTCACCCTTGGCCGCCTCGATCGCCTCGATCGACCCGATCCGCGCCAGGTGGACGGGCTGGACCGCGGTCACGACCCCGATACGCGGTCGTGCGATCCGGGCCAGGTCGGCGATCTCACCGCCGACGTACATCCCCATCTCGAGCACGACCGCCTCGTGCTCGGGGCCGAGGCGCAGGACGGTCAGCGGCAGGCCGACCTCGTTGTTCTGGTTGCCCTCGGTCCGCAAGCGTCCGAAGGCGGCCGGCGAGGACGGCCGCGACCGCCTCCTTGGTCGACGTCTTGGCGATGCTCCCGGTGATCCCGACGACGAGCGGATCGAACCGTCGCCGCCAACCGGCGGCAAGCGCCCCGAGGGCGGCCAACGCATCGGCGACCCGGACGACCGTCGCGTCGCCGAGCGCGGCTGGATCGTCGATCGGCCGGGTCACGATCACGGCCGCGGCGCCACGCGCGATCGCATCGGTCACGAAGGCATGTCCGTCGGTCCGCTCGCCCGGCAGGGCCACGAAGACCTCGCCCGGTGCCACCAGCCGCGAGTCGACGGCGCCGCCACGGATGGGCCGCTCGGACCGGGCAAGGAGACGCCCCCCGGTCAGCCGGACGAGGTCGTCCGCGGTCATCGCCGGTGCCGGCGGACGCCCTGGGGCCGCGTTCGACGGATCGACGTCGGTCACGGTGGCGGAGCTCCCATCGCCTGCCGTCACCGGCCCGCGGAGATGGCGGGCGTCGTCGGTCGCTCGGTCAACAGATCGGGCGTCGTGATCGCATCGGTGGCGATTCGCCGGAAGAGTTGGAAGGACATCACGGGCATCTCCAATCGGCCGACCCTGACGATCGTGGGCTTGGCTTCTTCGATCCGGATGGCCACGACGAGGTCGGGGACGCCGGTCTGCCTGCCGATGTATCCGACGAACGAGTAGTTGAACAAGTTGTCCTTCCAGGCGCCCCGACCGTGGTTCGCCTTCGGGTCCCAGATCTGCGCCGTGCCCGTCTTGCCACCGACGTCGTACCCGGGGACGAGCGTCCGGTCCCGGTAGAACGGGACCTCGGTGATGACGTGCTGCATCATCTTGATGAGGGTCTTGGACAGCGACCTCGCGATCACCGGTCCGCGCGATGCGATCGTCACGTCACGGTCCCCGACGGCCTTGACGACATGCGGCTGGATCATCGTGCCGCCGTTGACCAGGGCCGCATACGCGGTCGCGAGCTGGATCGGCGTGACCGCCACGCCCTGCCCGAAGGCACCGTTGGCGAGGTCGATCTCTCGCCAGGGGCTGAGCCCCGGATCGCGTACGATCCCGCCGACCTCGCCGGCGACGTCGATCCCGGTCGGCTGGCCGTACCCGAGCCGGAGCCACATGTCGTAGAGCGTCGCGGCGGACGCGCGGGTCGACTTGCCGAGTTCGAGGGCGACCTTGGCCGCGACGACGTTGCGGGAGTAGGCCACGCCATCCTCGAAGCTGAGCCAGCCCATCCCCCTGCGGTCGGCGTCGTCGATCTTGGTCCGGCCACCGTCGAGTCGGAGCGTGCCGACGTCCTTGATCCGGGTCGATGGCGTGACCGTGCCGTTCTCGATGGCGGCGGCCGCGGTCATCATCTTGAACACCGAGCCGGGCTCGTAGACGGTGGAGACGGTCGGGTCGATGAAGCGGGACGGATCGTCGGCGGCGATCGCCTTGTAGTCGTTGGCGTCGTACGAGGGATAGGTGGCCATCGCGTAGACCTCGCCGGTGTACGGGTCGAGGACGACGGCCGATGCGCGCTTGGCCTTGTCGGCGACCCACGCGGCGAGCAATTCCTGTTCCACGCGCAATTGCAGGCCTGCGTCGATCGTCAGGCGGATGTCCGACCCCGGCGTTCCCGGCTGGGTGACGGCGGCGTCATCGAGGATCGGCCCGCCGCTCGAGTCGCGCTGGGCGACCACGACGCGGGGCACACCTGCGAGGGTGCTCTGGTACTCCTGCTCGACGCCGTACTGGCCGCCGCCGTCGCGATTGACGAAGCCGAGCAGGTGCGCCGCGAGCGTCGAGCCGGGGCCACCCCCGCCCTGCGGATACACGCGGGCGGGCTCCGGTTCGAGCGAGAGCGTGAAGACCTGCTTCGCGTCCATGGCGGCACGGATCTTGTCCGCGACCTCGCGCTCCAGGCCGTGGCGGATGATGACGTACTTGGAGGATCCGGTGAGCTTGTCCCGGAGCGCCATCTGGTCCGCGTCGTCGAGTCCCAGGATGATCGCGAGCTGGTCGACCGTGGCTCGGCGCTGCTCGGCGGTCAGGAGGTCGGGCGCGGCGACGAGGCGCTCACGCTGGACGGTCGTGGCCAGGACGATCGTGCCGCTCCGATCGAAGATGTCGCCACGCTTGCTCTGCGTCTCGATCTGGACGGTGGTCTGGGCCAGCGCCTCGGCCGCCAACCGGGTTCGATCCACCACCTGCCAGTAGCCCAGCCTCGCGACGAGCGCCAGCGATCCGACGACGAAGACGACCAGCAGCACGAGGTGGCGCGTGCGCGAATCGGTTCGTCCAAGCATGGGTCGGTCGATCGCCTAGCGGGCGGGCAGGACGAGCGGCTTCGGCAGCTGCCCGAGGCCGGCGTCGATCGCCTGCTTGCGGATGGCCGGTTCGCCGCCCAGACGGTTCAGGTCGGAGCGGACGTCCCCGTCGACATCGTCGAGACGCTGGCGCTCCAGCTCGAGTCGACCGATGTCCATGCCGGTCGCCGACACGCGGACCTGCTGCGCCAACGAGAAGAACGCGAGCATGAACGTCACGACGATGGCGCCGAGGACCAGTCCGAGTCGGTTGGTCCGCCGACCGGCCCGGAAGGCGCCACGCACGCGTCGCCGTCCCAGCGTCGGACCCTCGGCGATCCGAGGCCCACGCGGGAGCGCGATGGTGCGTGGGCGGGCGCCCTCGTAGACGGCCATCCGTCAGTCGCCCAGCGCGAAGCGCGTGCGCGGCATGCGCGGGTCGAGGAACCCCAACGGATCCGCCTGGCCGGCCGGCCCCCAGTCGGCCAGCTCGAACTCGAACCCTTCCGAGTGCTGGCCGCGGTCCTGCCGCTCGCGCACCTCGTGCTGGCGGCGCCCATAGGTCTTGCGGCGACTCGCTTGATGACGTTTGCTCATCGGGGGCTCCTCCTCTCCGGACCGGGACTAGGCGGCGAGACGCTCGGCGGCCCGCAGGCGGGCGCTCCGAGCTCGGGGGTTGGCGGCGACCTCGGCGGCCGTCGGCGTCAGCGACGGCCGGGTCACGAGGCGGAGACGGGGGTTCCGGCCACAGACGCAGACCGGGACCTCGGGCGGGCAGACGCAACCGCGCCGCTCCGCCTGCAGGAACCGCTTGACGATGCGGTCCTCGAGGGAGTGGTAGCTGAGGACGACGAGTCGGCCGCCCGGGCGGAGCAGGTCGAGCGCCGCGGCGAGACCGGCGGCGAGCGCGTCGAGCTCCTCGTTGACGGCGATCCGGAGCGCCTGGAACACGCGCGTGGCCGGGTGCGTCCGGCGGCGCAGGCGCGGGTTCGGTGGCGCGACTCGCTCGACCAGCGCTGCCAGTTCCTCGGCCGTCGAGATCGGGGCGACGCGTCGGGCGTCGACGATGGCGCGGGCGATCCGCGGCGCCTTCGGCTCCTCGCCGTAGCGGCGGAAGAGGGCGGTCAGCTCGGCCGCATCGAGCGATGCCAGCAGGTCCGAGGCCGGTACGCCCCGACCCGTGTCGAAGCGCATGTCGAGCGGCCCGCCGGCGCGGAACCCGAACCCGCGGTCGCGATCGGCCAGCTGGTAGCTCGACAGCCCCAGGTCGAACAGGCAACCGTCCACGCGCCCGAAGCCGGCTTCGGGCGCAACGGTCGCGAGCTCGCGGAAGTTCGCTCGTCGCAGGACGAGGCGGTCGCCGAATCGCGGCCCCAACCGGGCGTCGACTCTGGCGACGGCCGCCCCATCGGCGTCGAGACCGAGGAGGCGGCCATCAGGATTGGTCGCCTCCAGGATCCGCTCGGTGTGCCCACCGCCGCCCAGGGTGGCATCGATGTGAAGGCTGCCGGGGGCAGCGGCGAGCATCTCGAGGACCTCCTCCACCAGCACCGGCAGGTGCCCTTCGTACATCTCTCCTCCATCCCGAACGAATCGGATCCCGAGCGGATCCTGGAAGCGCATGTGGTGGGAGCTAGATCCCGAGGCCCTCGAAGGCCTTGGCCAGCTCCTGCGGGTCGTCGAGCGCGCGCCGGTAGCCATCCCAGCGATCGGGCGCCCAGATCTCCGCGTGATCGCGCGACCCGACCACGACGGCATCGCCGCCGAGCCCGATCGACTCGCGCAGGTAGGCCGGCAAGAGCAGCCGGCCCTGTTTGTCCAATTCCGCCTCGACGGCGTGCGAGAACACGAAGCGCTGGAACAGGCGCGACTTCTGATCGGTGATCGGCAGGGCCGCGACCTTCGACGACAGGTCGTCCCAGACGGCCTTCGGATGGATCGCGAGGCAGTCGTCGAGCCAGCCCGAGACCATCGAGCCGGTGTCGAGCTGCGCGCGGAACTTGACAGGGACGGCGATGCGTCCCTTGTCGTCCACCGTGTGCCGGTACTCGCCGGTGAACACCTGTTGGGCAACCCCTGCGTCGTGTGCCGCGCCGGGTGAGTCGGCTTCCCCACTTCTCACCACTTTGCGCCACTTCGCTGCATTCTAGCGCGCGATCCGGCCACGTCAACATCGAATCCGTGCGGCGACGGGGGTACGAACGGGTTGCGGAGCCGCGGCGAAGGGACCAGGGCCCGCGGGGCGGCGCGCGGTCGGCGACGGGCCCTGCGGTCTGGGGCTAGCGGGTCGGCGGGGGAAGCCTGAGCTGCTGACCGGTCTTCAGACCCGTCGTCCTGGTCCACGGGTTGAGTCGCTCGACCGTGGCCAGTGGGACGCCGAAGTAGTGGGCGATGCTGAAGAGGTTGTCGCCCGACCGGATGGTGTAGATCCAGCAGCCCGATGTGCCAGGGCACGCCTTCAGGAGCGCGTACCGGTCGGACGAAGGTTTCGGCGTGGGGGGCACGACGGAGGCCGACGGCTCGGGCGGGCTCGCGCCGGCGGACGCGGCAGGGAGCGGAGTGGCGGACTTCGCGGGTTCGGACGCCGGGGGAGCCACGACGATCGGGCCCGACCCGGTCGGCCGGGCCTGGTCGGGCTCGGGCTCGGGCCGGCGCCGATGGCCGGACTCGAGGCGCTTGGGCTGGGCACGGCGGCGGCGATCTCGAGACCGCCGTTGGTCACGACGAACGCGACCGACAGCATGAACGCGGCCGCGAACACCAGCAGGGCCGCGGCGGTGGCGGGCGTAAGGGCCCGGGTCGTCGCATCGCCGACCGGTGCCGGATCCGGGGCCGCAAGCCGCGAGGCGACGATCGAGCTCGGGGCGAGGGTCGGAACCGGCGCAGCGCGCAGATAACGAGGGCAGTTGACGTGTGCGCTCGTCAGGCAGACGAGTTCCTGCTGGCGCTTCGACTGCGGGACGGGCCCCCTCTGGGCCGCGCAGCGATTGGCCGGGTCCGGCGTCCCGAGTGGATCCGCGAGGGCATCGTCCGGACCGATCGACCGCAGGAACGGACAGATCCACGGGCCCCGGGCCGCCTCGCTCCCGACCGCGGGACCGTCCGCGAGCCCGCCGACGGGCGGATCGGTCGTGTCGTCGCCGTCGACCGGAGGGGTCGTCGGCGGGTCGGCAGCGGGGTCGTCTTGCACGCGCGCTCTCTCTGGCCGTGGGTGGAACGGCGCGGAGTCTAGTACCTTTCGGAGGTTGCCGTGGCCGCGGGGGCAGTGCTAGGCTCCGGCGCCTGAGTCGAGCGGATCACCCGATCGACGCGCAGATCGAGGCACCTGAACGAGACATGGCGCTCCCGGTCCCGGTCATCCCGCCGCAGCCAGAGGCCTTCCACCTGGCCCCGCATCGCATCAAGCGATGCACCTTCCGCCGGCTGATCAACGTCGAGGTCGGTGGCGACCGGGTCTATGACGTGGAGTGCCTGTACCCGGACCGGAAGGTCCCGATCCCCCTCGGTGACCTCGAAGCGGCGACGCCCATCTGCAACGCCTGTGTGGCCCCGCACACCTTCCGACCCGACGAAGACTGACCATCGGCCCCTGATGAAGGGAGCGTCAGCGAGGCGGTCTGTAAGCCGAGTTCTGTCCTGACCTGCCTTGCGGCAGGCAGGGATGGCCATCCATCTGGGGCCGCCGGTCGCCCGACGGCTCATGCGGCCGACCCGAGGGCTGGGCAGCGCACCTCTCCCCCACCGACGGTCGCCCGCCCGCGGGTTGCGCCCTCCTATTTGGCCTTGCTCCGGGTGGAGTTTGCCCGTTTCACTCCGTTCGGGGGCTCACGCCCACGACCGGCATCGTCACTGTGGCACTGGTCCTCGCCTCACGGCGGGCGGGCGTTACCCGCCACCCTGCGCTGGGGAGCTCGGACTTTCCTCACACCGCCGAGCGGGTCGCCCCACCGGCAGCGCGCGACCATCCGACCGCCTCGCTGACCGACCGGATTCTACGCTGCGTCGGGCTCGAGGCGCCGACGCCCCGTTCCCCACCCGCTACGACCCCTCCGCGACCGCCTCGAACGTGACGGCGCCGGCGGTGCCGTCGATGACGAGCCGCCCGGTCGAATTCGAGCGACGCGGTCGTGGCGCCGTTCAACGCGGCGTTGAACCGTCCCTCGACGGCCGAGACGTCGTCCTCGCAGGCCATCAGGGTCATCATCATCGCGCCGAACTCGATGGCCGCTCCGGTCTGCGTGTAGGCGCCGCCGTACTGGTTGCAGCCGGTCGTGCCCTGGATGCGATCGGACGCGAATGTGGCGGTCGGTTCGCGACCGGCGACCGGTGGCTGCCCGGCGACCAGGATCGCCTTCCACGACGTCCCCTCGAGGACGACCGGCTCCGTGGCGCCCGTCACGCCACTGCCTCAGCCGCGGGACCGGCGCACGACGGAGGCGGGTCCACCCGCCTGCGCTCGATCGATGGCGTCGTTGGCGAGTCGGTCGGCGACGCTGTTGAGCGCGCGCGGGACGTGCGCGGCCGACCATCGATCGAACCCCGCCAAGGTGCCTCGGGCGGCCGTCCAGAGCGGGATGAGCTTGCGATCCTTGACCCGCCAGCGACCGGCCAGTTGCTCGACGATGAGCTTCGAATCGAGCAGGAGGTGGACCTCGCGAGCGCCCAGTTCGCGGGCGAGGTCGAGCGCCCGGACCACGCCCGTGTACTCCGCAACGTTGTTGGTCTGGACGCCGAGGTAGTCGGAGATGGAGGCATCCGGCTCGGCGCGGTCGTCGCGGGCGTCGGGTCGGTCGAGGTCGAACAGCGCCGCGCCAAGGGACGCGGGACCCGGATTGCCCCGCGCGGCGCCGTCGGTGCGGATGACGAACCCACGTCGAGCCTCATCAGCCTGCGCCCCATCGGCCGGGACGGCGGCCAGGCCGGGGAACATCGGGTCGCTCAAGCGAGGTCACCATCGCCGGGCGACGAGTCGGCGGTGACCTCCTCGGCCGTACCGGGACCCTCGGTTCCTGGCGGCGTCGGCGCGCCCTGGAGGACGGGCAATTGCACCTTCGGGCTCCCGCCGTCATCTCCGCCCCGGAGCTTCCGCCACGCCCACCGGAGGGGGTCGTAGTAGGCATCGGCCACCCGTTCCTTGAGCGGGATGATGGCGTTGTCGGTGATCTTGATGTGCTCGGGACAGACCTCGGTGCAGCACTTGGTGATGTTGCAGTAGCCGATCCCGCCGCTGTCCTTCAGGTACTCGCGGCGGTCCGCCTGGTCGATCGGGTGCATCTCGAGGCCCGCCGTCCGCACTAGGTAGCGCGGCCCCATGAACGGTCGCTCGGTCTCATGGTTGCGCAGGACGTGGCAGACGTCCTGGCACAGGAAGCATTCGATGCACTTGCGATACTCCTGGACGCGTTCGATGTCCTCCTGCTGCCAGCGCCAGTCCTCCTGCGGGACGTCGGCCGGTGGCGTGAACGGCTGGATCGTCTTGTTGACCTCGTAGTTCCACGACACATCGGTGACGAGGTCGCGGATGAGCGGGAAGGCCCGCATCGGCTCTACGGTGATCGGCTCGTCGAGGTCGAAATCGGACAGGCGGGTCTTGCACGTCAGGCGCGGCCGACCGTCGACCTCGGCGCTGCACGAGCCGCACTTGGCCGCCTTGCAGTTCCAGCGGACCGCGAGGTCGGGCGCCTCGTGGCCCTGGATCCAGTGCAGGGCGTCGAGGACGACCATCCCCTCCTCCACCGGCACGTCGAACTCGTCGAAATGGCCCGGCACGTCGGGACCGCCGCGGAAGACCCGTAGGTGAGCGTCCGGCATGCGTCCCTCCTCTCAGTGGTCCGCGCGGAGCAGGCGCCCGAGCGCATCGGGCAGGTCCGGGAGGGGCGATGTCGCGACCGCCATCGAGCCGTCGGGGGCTCGGGAGATGACGCTGTTGACGCCACCCCAGCGCTCCTCGTCTATGGCCGGGTGGTCGAGGCGGCTGTGGGCGCCCCGGCTCTCGGTCCGCAGCAGGGCAGATCGCGTGATCGCCTCCGATACGGTCAGCGAATTGCCCAGCTCGAACACGAGGTTCCATGCCGGGTTGTAGACACGGCCGCCGGTCACTCGGACCGACGCCCAACGGCGGCGCAACTCGGACAGCCGGTCCAGCGCCTCGTCGAGGTCGGCTTCGATGCGATAGATCCCCACGAGGCTCTGCATCGTCGATTGGAGGTCGCGCTGGATGGCATATGGGTCATCACCGTCGGTCCGTTCGAGGGGCGCTACCAACTCGCGCGCCGCTTCGCCGACCTGGACCGGATCGAGATACGGACCGGCCTCCTGGGCTGCCGCATGAGCCGACGCGCCAGCGCCCGTGCGTGCACCGAAGACGAGCAGGTCGGACAGCGAATTACCACCGAGACGGTTCGCGCCGTGCATCCCGCCCGATACCTCCCCCGCCGCAAACAGACCGGCGACGGTCGTCGAGCCGGTCTCGGCATCGACCCGGATGCCGCCCATGACATAGTGCGTCGTCGGCCCCACCTCCATCGGTCCAGCGGTGATGTCGACGTCGGCCAGCTCCTTGAACTGGTCATACATCGACGGCAGCTTGCGCCGCACCGTCGCCGGCGGAAGGTAGCTGATGTCCAGGAACACGCCGCCATGCGGTGAGCCGCGTCCCTCCTTGACCTCGGTGTAGATCGCCCGGGCGACGTTGTCGCGGGTTGACAGCTCGGGTGGCCGGCGGGCGTCGGTGGCACGTCCTTCCGAGAGGGCGGTCACCCAGGTGGTCGCCTCCTCATCGGTCGCGGCGTACTCGGCCCGCCGGTCGTCCGGCAGGTACTTCCACATGAACCGCTCGCCATCCTTGTTGCGAAGGATCCCGCCCTCACCGCGGACGGCCTCCGTCACGAGCAGGCCGCGGACGCCCGGTGGCCAGACCATCCCGGTCGGGTGGAACTGCAAGAACTCCATGTCGATGAGCTCCGCGCCAGCCTCGTAGGCGAGGGCCTGGCCATCTCCGCTGTATTCCCACGAGTTGGACGTGACCTCGTAGGCGCGGCCGACCCCGCCGGTCGCGAGCACGATCGCCTTGGCCGGAAAGACGATCGGCTGACCCGTCGTCCGCCAGTAGCCGAAGGCGCCCGTGACGCCGCCCGATCCGGTGATCAGGCGGGTGATCGTGCATTCCATGTACACCTGGATCCCAGACGCCACGGCCCGATCCTGGAGCGTGCGGATCATCTCGAGCCCGGTCCGGTCGCCGACGTGCGCGAGACGCGCATGCGTGTGGCCGCCGAACGGGCGCTGGAGGATCCGCCCGTCCTCCGTCCGGTCGAACACCGCGCCCCACCGCTCCAGCTCTCGGACCCGGTCCGGGGCCTCCATGGCGTGGAGTTCGGCCATCCGCGGGTTGTTCATGAGCTTGCCGCCGACCATCGTGTCGCGGAAGTGGATCTCCCAGGAATCCGCGGCCGCGACGTTTCCGAGGGCCGCCGCGACGCCGCCTTCGGCCATGACCGTGTGGGCCTTGCCAAGGAGCGACTTGCAGACGAGGCCCACGTTCGCGCCGGCCGCCTGGGCCTCGATCGCCGCGCGCAGCCCGGCGCCGCCCGCGCCGATGACCAGCACGTCGTGCGCGCGGGTCTGGGGTCGGGTCGAGTCGGCCATCGGGGTCGGTCCGGATCGCCTAGAAGCGGATCGCCGGGTCGGTGATGACCCCGAGGGCCAGCAGGCGGACATAGACGTCCGTCATGGCCACCGAGATGAAGCTCACCCAGGCCCAGGCCATGTGGTGCCGATTGAGCGTCGTGATCCGCTGCCACAGCGTGTACTGAGTGCGCTGACGACGCGTGCAGGAGAAGCAGTCGAGGCGCCCGCCGGCGAGGTGGCGAAGCGAGTTGCAGGACAGCGAGAAGCCCGACAGCAGGGCGACGTTGACGAAGAAGATGACGCTCCCGAGGCCGAGGCGCAGATGGCCCTCGGGCACGAGCGACCCGAAGGCGTCGACCCACAGGAAGAACAGCGGGATGAACGCCAGATACAGGAAGTAGCGGTGGAAGTTCTGAAGGATGAACGGGAACCGGGTCTCCATCGCGTAGGTACGGTGGATCGTCGGCTCGCCCACGGCGCAGCCGGGCGGATCGGCGAAATAGAACCGGTAATAGGCCTTGCGGTAGTAGTAGCAGGTCGCCCGGAACCCCAGCGGGATCCACAGGATGAGCAGGCCGGGGCTGATGAACGCCGGGAGCCAGGCGGGCGCGATGAGCGGCGAGAACAACGGGGACAGGTAGCCGTCCACCTCGTAGGCCGTCCCGAACAGCGGCGTCCAGACGATCCCGGAGAAGAACAGGTAGAAGGCGAGGACGGTGAACAGCATCCCCTGGACCGACGGCGCGACCCACCAGCGGTCGATCCGCCGGGTGACGGCGAAGCCGCTCGGCGCGGTACCGGGCGGCTTGCGCGGGACGCGCAGGACGGCGGGGAGCTCGGTCATCTGGCGGCCGGTGCGGTAGCCAGTCGCGCGATGATCGCATCGGCGAAGGCACTCGTCCCGGCCGTGCCGCCGAGATCGGCGGTGGTCGTGACGCCCTCGGCGATGACGTCGCGGACGGCAGCCTCGAGACGACTCGCCTCCTCGGGATAGCCGAGGTGCCGCAACATCAGCCCGCCCGACAGGATCATCGCGGTCGGGTTCGCCCGGTCGAGACCCGCGTACTTCGGTGCCGAGCCATGGACGGGCTCGAAGACGGCAGCCTCGATGCCGATGTTGGCCCCGGGCGCCACCCCGAGACCGCCGACCAGCCCGGCCGCCAGATCGCTGACGATGTCGCCGTACAGGTTCGGCAGGACCAGGACGTCGTACAGCTCGGGCTTCTGGACGAGCTGCATGCACATGTTGTCGACGATTCGGTCCTCGAACTCGATCCGCCCCTCGTAGGCGGCGGCCACGGTGCGGCAACTCTCGAGGAAGAGCCCGTCGGACAACTTCATGATGTTGGCCTTGTGGACCGCGGTGACCTTGTGCCGGCTGTTGGCGACCGCGTACTCGAAGGCGAACCGTGCGATCCGCTCGGACGCCTCGCGGGTGATGATCTTGATGCTCTCCGCGGCGTCACGGCCGACCATGTGTTCGATGCCCGCGTACAGGTCCTCGGTGTTCTCGCGGACGATGACGAGGTCGACGTCCTCGTAGCGCGATTCCACACCGCGCATCGACCGGGCGGGTCGCAGGTTCGCGTACAGGTCGAGGGCCTGGCGGAGACCGACGTTGACGCTTCGGAACCCGCCGCCGACTGGCGTGGTGATCGGGCCCTTCAGGCCCACCTTCGTGCGGCGGACGGAATCGAGGACGGCCTCTGGGAGCGGCGTGCCGTACTTCGCGAGGGCGGCCTCGCCGGCCTCGACCGTCTCCCACTCGAAGGCGATGCCCGTCGCCTCGAGGACACGGCAGGTCGCCTCCGCCAGCTCCGGACCGATGCCGTCGCCGGGGATGAGGGTGATACGGTGGGCCATGGCCCGATTGTAGCGACGCGGCAGGGCCGACGCCGAGACGGCCGACCTCCCGTTGTTGGGTTGGTCGGCCGCGGAATCTCCAAGGTCAGGGAGCCTGACGCCCCCAGGTCGGGGCCGTGACGGCGGCGTAGTCCAGCTGGATGCCCGGACCGCCGGTCGGCTCGAGGATCCATGACGTCCTGTCGGAGTTGTAGAAGGCGAGGACCTTCGTGCCGTCTGGCGAGAATCCCACCTCGGCGCCGCCGGTCTTGTCGGGCCGTGCAGGACCGATCGCGGTGACCGGACCACCATCGACAGAGCCGATCATCAGCTGGTAGGAATCGGCGCCATAGCGCTCGAAGACGAGCTTGGTCCCATCGGGCGACCAATGTGGCCGCTGGTCCGGCACCGTCCCGTCGAAGGCGATCCGGCGATCAACGCGAGTTTCGACATCGACGACGTGGATCTCGCGCTGATCGACCCCCTGGATGGAATAGGCCACCTTGCTCCCGTCCGGTGACAGGGCCGGTTGCTCCGGATCCGACACCGTCGGTTCGATGATGGCGCGGAGGCCGGATCCATCGGTCTGGACGAGGTAAAGCCCGACCAGACCGACGGTGTCCATCGCTGTCGCCAGGAAGATCAGTTCGTGACCGTTCGGTCGCCACTGCGGATATTCGAGGGCGAAGAACAGCGAGCCGGGCACTCCCTGCGTCACGATCGTCGATCCCGTGTCGGGACCGACGATCGACACCCCTTCGTACCCGGCGACCGCGAGCTTGGCGCTGTCCGGCGACCACGCCATCGAGACAGGCGCGTCCGGCATTCCGGTCAGTTCGCGGACCGCCGAGCCGTCCGTATTCGCCACGAAGGTGGCGGTCGTCTCGGACCCGGCATCCCGACGAATGAACGCGAACCTGGTCCCGTCCGGTGAAATGAGCGGACCGGTATCGGTCGCCCGTCCGGTCACGATGGGACGCGCTCTGTTCGTGGCGGTGTCGATGGCGTAGATGTCGCCATCGGCTGCGGCGTACAGGACATTACCCTGCGCGGCCGGGCCGAACGGCGATGGCAATGGTCTTCGTGCGCCCGTGACCAGGACGACCGTCCCGATCGCGATGAGCAGGCCAAGGACGACCAGGAGCCAGGCCATCCTGGGCACCTGTGCGAAGCGGACGGTCGACTGCATCGGGAGCCACCTTTCGGGGCTCGACCACCACGGCCGTTGTCGGGTCCGGGTCGTCCGGGTCAGGACCTCGTCGAGGTAGCCGGGCATGCCTTGCCCGGCCTGCTCGTCGAGCCAATCCGAGACGGTCCGGTCGAAGCCATCGATGAGCGTCATGCCAGACGGCCCTCCGGGATCTCCGACCGAGGTCGGGCATCGGCGTCGAGGGCCGCGCGCATGGACCCGAGCGCACGGTGGAGGCGCGATTTCGCCGTCCCGAGCGGGATCCCGAGCACGATGGCCACCTCCGGCAGTGGCAGGTCGAGATAGTGGTGAAGGACGATGAGCGCCCGCGCCTCCGGCTCGAGGCGGCTGAAGCCACGGTCGAGCTGGTCGCGGTCGTTGATCGACGACGTCATATCGCCGACCAGCGGTGAATTGATCGGAATGAGTTCCACGTCGACGCGATGGCGCCGGAGCCGGCGCGCCTCATCGATACAGGCGCGGTAGAGCAGCCGGTGGAGCCAGGCGTCGAAGCGGTCGGGACTGCGCAATGTGGGCAGGTCACGCCAGGCTCGGACGAGCGTCTCCTGGACGGCGTCCTTGGCCTGATCGGGATCGCGCAGGATGAGCCGGGCGGCGGCATCCAGCCGGAAGAGCGCGGCGCCTGCCAGCGTGGCGAAGGCGTCATGATCGCCCCGCTGCGCTCGCTCCACGAGTTCCTGCTGCATCACGCCCCTCGGCGGTGGCGCGCCCGACGTGGTCGCGCTCATCGAGTATGGCGAGGCGACCCCCCCGGACCGTTCCGATTCCATCGTCGCACACGCTGCCGCTCGGCTACCATCTCCCTCCCCGGCCCTCGGCGGCCGCCCCGCCACGCTCGGAGTCCGCAACGCGTGAAGATCCAGGAAGCCGACGCGAAGACATTGCTCCTGGCCCAGGGCCTGCCCGTCCCGGCCTGGGAGGTCGCGCACACGGTCGACGAGGCACGTACGGCCGCCGAGCGCCTGCTCGCGGGTGGCGCCGGCCAGGTCGTCATCAAGGCCCAGGTCCTCGTCGGCGGTCGCGGCAAGGCCGGCGGCGTGAAGCTGGCGGGTTCGGCGGACGAGGCGGCGACCGTGGCCGGCGCGATCCTCGGCATGGACATCAAGGGCATCACCGTCCGCAAGGTGCTCGTGGCACCTGCCGCCGACATCGTCCGCGAGTTCTACATGTCGGCGGTCCTCGACCGGGCCGCCGGACGCATCCTGCTGATGGGCTCGGCCGAGGGTGGCGTCGAGATCGAACAGGTCGCGGTCGACCACCCGGAGGCGATCCTCCGTCGCCACGCGGACCCGCTGCTTGGGCTGCTCGACTACCAGGCTCGCGAATTCGCGTTCGGGATGGGTCTCGGCGGCCAGCTCAAGGCCGCGGTGGCGGTCGCGAAGGGCCTGGTCCGCACGATGCTGGCCTATGACGCGGACCTCGTCGAGATCAACCCGCTGGCGATCGTCCGCGAGCGCGACGCGGCGGGGGCAGCCGTCGAGCGGCTGGTCTGCCTCGACGCGAAGGTGACCCTGGACGACTCCGCATTGCCCCGTCACCCCGAGCTGGAGGCGTTGCGCGACCCCGACGAGGAGGACCCCGCGGACCGCGAGGCTCGCGAAGGGGGGCTGACCTTCATCAAGCTCGACGGCACGATCGGCTGCATGGTCAACGGGGCGGGCCTGGCGATGACCACGATGGACCTCGTCAAGCGCGCCGGTGGCGAGCCGGCCAACTTCCTCGACATCGGCGGCGGGGCGCGGGCGGACAAGGTCGCCGCCGCGATGCGGATCATCCTGGCCGACCCGAAGGTGAACGCGATCCTGGTCAACATCTTCGGCGGCATCACGCGCGGCGACGAGGTGGCGCGAGGGCTCATCGAGGCGCGCGCGCAGCAGGTCCGCGACGTCCCGATGGTCGTGCGGATCGTCGGCACGAACGCGGCCGAGGCGGCTGTCCTGCTCGAACAGGCCCGATTCGCGACCGCGGCGTCCCTGGACGAAGCCGCGGCCAAGGCCGTCGCCGCATCTCGCGGGACGGTGGCGTGAGCATCCTCGTCGGGCCCGACACACGGCTCGTCGTCCAGGGCGTCACCGGTCGGGAGGGTGAGTTCCACAGCCGGGCGATGGCCGCCTACGGGACATCGATCGTGGCCGGCGTCACGCCCGGCAAGGGCGGTCAGACGGCGCTGGATGGCGCCGTGCCGGTGTACGACACCGTGGCCGAGGCGGTCCGCCAGACCGGCGCGAACACGTCCTGCATCTTCGTCCCGGCCGGGGGCGCGCCGGATGCCGTCCTGGAGGCGACCGCCGCCGGGATCGCCACGATCTTCTGCATCACCGAGGGGATCCCGGCCCTCGACATGGTCCCGGTCGTGGAGATGGTCCGTCGAGCCGGGGCGACGCTGATCGGCCCGAACTGCCCGGGCGCTCACCTCGCCGGGCTCGGCCAAGGTCGGGATCATCCCGGGATCGATCCACCGTGAGGGTCGCGTCGGGGTCGTCAGCCGCTCGGGCACGCTCACCTACGAGGCGGTCCAGGCGATGACCGACGCCGGGGTCGGCCAGTCGACGTGCGTCGGGATCGGCGGCGACCCGATCATCGGGACGGCGTTCCTCGACATCCTCAAGCGGTTCGCGGCCGACGAGGCGACCGAGGCGATCGTGCTCATCGGCGAGATCGGTGGAGCGGCCGAGGAGACGGCCGCGGCGTGGGCCGCCGAGCACCTCGCCGACATCCCGAAGGTCGCGTTCATCGCGGGCCGCACCGCGCCCGAGGGCAAGCGGATGGGCCACGCCGGGGCGATCATCTCGGGCGGCGCCGGGACCGCGGCGTCCAAGGTGGCGGCGCTGGAGGCGGCCGGGTTCCGGGTCGCGGGCTCGCCGACCGAGCTGCCCCGCCTCCTGCGCGACGCCGGGTATCGAGGCTAGGGGGCCGGGATGCAGCTCGAGGACATCCGGTTCCTGTTCGGCTTCGATCGGTGGGCGACGACGAAGATCCTCGATGCCGCGGCGGGCCTCGACGCCTCGACGTGGTCGGCGACGAATGAGGTCGACGAGCGGGGCCTTGGCGGGATCCTGGTCCACCACCTCGGCGCATCCGAACGCTGGCGACATGCGCTGACGGGCGCCACCGGTGAGCCGCCGAGACCCGAGGATGAGCCGCTGCTCGATCTCCCCTCGCTGCGGGCCGCCTGGGAACGCGAATGGGCCGGCTACGATGCCTGGATCGACCGTATGGACCCCACGTGGCTGGACCAGACCGAGGGCGGCATCAGCCTATGGCAGGCCCTCGCCCACGTCGTCAACCACGGCACGCAGCACCGGTCGGAGGCCGCTGTCCTCCTGACAAGCGCCGGCCACTCGCCTGGCGACCTCGACATGATCGATTTCGCCGAGGCGATCAAGGGCGACGTCGCATGAGCCGGCTGATGGACCTGGTGGCCGGCGACGCGCCGGACATCCTCGTCGTCATCAGCCTCGACGACCTGGCCGCATTCGACGATCGGAGACGGTTCCCGGCCCACCTCGCGCTCGGGAGCGGGCTCGACCCGACCTGGCTGGACCTGTTCGCGGAGGCCGCCCGAACGGTCACCGGTGGTGACGGGCCGTCGGACTTCATCGACGCGCGGCTGGAGCTCGACGGGCGCGGTGAGGATGACGATCGCACCGTGGAGCGCGTCGACCCGACCTGGATCGGCACCGTCGCCCGCATCCCGGAGAGCGATCTTGCGGCCATCGCGGGCCGCTGGATCGAACTCGTGGAGGACGAACTCGGCGATCTCCCGTCCGAGGAGAAGCCGTGGATCCGCGACCTCGCCGGACGGCTGGTGGCGTTCTGCCGCGTGGCCGACCGGGCGCCGGACGTGCTGTTCGCGTGGTCCATCCGATGACCGTCGACCGCGAGGCGTCCTTCGCCGCGAACCAGTCGCTGTGGGACGTCTGGACGAGGATCCACGCCGCCGGTGACTTCTACGACCTCGAGGGCTTCAAGGCCGGTGGCGTGCGGATCCGGCCCTACGAGATCGATCTCGTCGGCGACGTCACCGGCAAGTCCCTCCTGCACCTCCAGTGCCATTTCGGGATCGACACGCTGTCCTGGGCGCGGCTTGGCGCGCGCGTCACGGGCGCCGACATCTCCCCCGCCGCGGTCGAGCTCGCCTCGTCGCTGGCCGTCGAGCTCGGGTTCCCGGAGGCCCGGTTCGTGCAGTCCAACCTGTACGACCTGCCCGACGCGCTCCAGGGCGAGTTCGATGTCGTGTACACCTCGCGCGGGGCGCTCGGCTGGCTGCCCGATATCCGGGCCTGGGCCCGCGTGGTGGCCCATTTCGTGGCGCCCGGCGGTGTGTTCTTCATCACCGAGGCCCATCCGGTCGTCAACAGCTTCGAGAACGAAGGCGTCGATCCGGGCGAGCTGCGCCTCGCCTACCCGTACTGGGAGCACGCCCAGCCGCTGATCTTCCCGGCGGTCGGATCCTATGCGGACCCCGATGCCGATGTCGGCGACGAGAACGAGCACTCCTGGGACCACGGCCTCGGCGAGATCGTCACGGCGCTCATCGATGCGGGGCTGCAGATCGAAACGCTTATCGAACACCCGTTCCTGGGGTGGAAGGTCGACTTCCTCGTCGAGGGACCGAACGGCGACTTCTACCTCCCGCCTGAGACGCCCGGCGAGTTGCCGCTGATGTTCTCGCTCCGAGCCCGGAAGCCGGTCCGCTGATCCTCAGCTGAGCCCGAGCGAGTGCCAGGACGGGCCGCCGGGTGCTTCGATCAGTTCGACCAGGACCCCGTGGCACGATCGCGGGTGGAGGAACGCCACCGGACCTTCGGCGCCTCGGCGTGGCGTGGAGTCGATCAGCTCGATGCCGTCGATCTCGAGGCGGATCAGCGCCTCCGCGAGGTTGGGGACCTCGAAGCAGACGTGGTGGAAACCCTCGCCCCGGGACTCCAGGAAGCGGGCCACCCCGGTCGTGTCGTCGGTCGGTTCGACGAGCTCGATCTTGGACTCCCCCACCCCGAGGAAGGCGATCCGGACGCGGTCACTCGGGATGTCCATCGTCGTCTCGTGCTCGAGCGTCAGGGCGTCACGCCACAGCCCCAGCGACGCGTCGATGGAGCGCACCACGAGCGCGACATGATGGACCTTGCCGATGCGGCTGAGGTGCTCGGGCAGGCGTGAGGCGGGCGACATCGGTCGCAGCGTACCCTGTGCCGCATGTCCACGACAGACCCGATCAGCGGCGTGGTCGTCCGGGTCGCGCTGCCGCCGGCGCTCGAACGGATCCGAAAACGCCACGACATCGCCGCGGCGGCGGGTGCGCCCGGCCACGTGACGCTCCTTTTCCCGTTCCTGCCGGTCGCCCGACTCGTCCCGGCGGTCCGACGCGACCTCGCGACGATCGCGCGGACGGTCGAGCCGTTCGAGGTCCGGTTCGCGAGCGTCGGCCGCTTCCCGACCGTGGTCTACCTCGAACCGGAGCCCGCTGGCCCGTTCTCGCGCCTGACCGCGGCCATCGAGACCCGCTTCCCCGAGCACCCACCGTACGGTGGCGTCTTCGACGTGGTCGTGCCCCACCTGACCCTCGTGGAGTCCGAGACCGCGCCCGGGGACGTCATCGCCGAGGCGGCCCGGCGTCATCTGCCATTCAGCCGAGGGGTGTCCGCGATCGAGGTGCTGGTGGAGGACGCCGGCGGTCGGTGGCGGAGCCATTGGCGGGTCCCGCTCGGGGTCAGACGGTGATGAGCTCGCGGTGCTCGCCCCAGGCCACCCGAAGTCGGTCGCTGATCTCGCCGACCGTCGCGTAGGCGCCGACCGCCTCGAGGATCGACGGCATGAGGTTGCCATCGCCGCGGGCGACCGCCTCGAGGCGATCCATGGCGGCCGTCCAGGCCTCGGCGGACCGTTCCGCCCGGACGCGTCGGACGCCTTCGACCTGGCGTCGTTCGGCGTCCGGGTCGATCCGCTGGATCGGTGGCGTGTGGACCTCGTCGTCCCGGAACCGGTTGACCCCGACGACGACTTGCTCGCCCGATTCGATCGCCTGTTGGACGCGGTACGCCGCCTCCTGGATCTGCCGCTGCTGGAAGCCGCCTTCGATGGCCGCTAGCGTCCCGCCCATCGCCTCGATCTCGTCGAGATAGGCCCATGCGGCGGCCTCGAGTTCGTTGGTCAGGCTCTCGAGGTAGTACGAGCCGGCCAGCGGGTCGGGGGTCTCGGTCACGCCGGCCTCGTGGGCGATGATCTGCTGGGTCCGCAGGGCGAGGCGGGCGGCCTCCTCGGTCGGCAGGGCGAGGGCCTCGTCGCGCGAGTTCGTGTGCAGGCTCTGGGCGCCCCCGAGCACGGCCGCGAGCGCCTGGATGGTCGTCCGCACGACGTTGTTGTCGACCGACTGCGCGGTCAGGCTGGAACCGGCCGTCTGGACATGGAAGCGGCAGACCATCGAGCGCGGATCCTTCGCCCCGAACCGTTCCCGCATGATCGTCGCCCACATCCGGCGGGCGACCCGGAACTTGGCCACCTCCTCGAACAGCTCCGACCAGGCGGCGAAGAAGAACGACAGCCGTCCGGCGAAGTCGTCGACATCGAGACCGCGGGCGACGGCCGCGTCGACGTAGGCGATCGCGTCGGCGAGCGTGAAGGCGAGCTCCTGCGCGGCGGTCGCCCCGGCCTCCCGCATGTGGTAGCCCGAGATCGAGATCGTGTTCCACTTCGGCAATTCGGCGGCGCAGAACTCGAACACGTCCGTCACGAGACGCATCGAGGGGCGAGGCGGGAAGATGTACGTGCCTCGGGCGATGTACTCCTTCAGGATGTCGTTCTGGGTCGTCCCGGAGATCGCCTCGCGCCCGACGCCCTGCGCCTCGGCCGCGGCCACGTACAGTGCGAGCAGGATGGGCGCCGTCGCGTTGATCGTCATCGACGTGCTGACATCGCCGAGCGGCAGGCCATCGAGGAGCACGGCCATGTCGGCGAGGCTCGCGATCGGGACGCCGACCCGGCCCACCTCCCCATCGGCCTCGGGTGCATCGGAGTCGTAGCCCATCTGGGTCGGGAGGTCGAACGCCACCGACAACCCGGTCTGGCCCTGTTCGAGCAGGTACCGGAAGCGACGGTTCGTCTCCGCCGCGGTCGCGAAGCCCGCGTACTGGCGCATCGTCCAGAACCGGCCCCGGTACATCGTCGGCTGGACGCCGCGCGTGAACGGGTAGTCCCCGGGTCGCCCGAGGTCGCGGTCCTCATCGAGGGCGGCCGTGTCGGCGGCCGTGTACAGGTCGCGGATCTCGATCCCGGACGAGGTCACGAACGGATCGCGCCGCTCGGGCGCACCCCGGAGCGCCTTGGCCCTGAGCGTGTCGCGCCAGCGATCGCGTGCCGCGTCGGCGGCCTCACCGGTCGGACGCTCGGGACGGCTCATCGAAGCACGACCAACAGGTCCCCGAGCTCGATGGTCTGACCGGTCGTCGCGGCGATCCGCTCGATGGTCCCGTCCCGCGGTGCGCGCAGCTCGTTCACCATCTTCATCGCCTCCACCGCGAGGAGTCGTTGCCCGGCCACCACCGCCTCGCCGACCGTGACGGCCACGGAGGCGACGCGTCCCGGGATGATGGCACGAACCTCGGTCGGCCCGTCGTGGACGGTCGTGTCGGCTGCAGCCGTCGCCCGTCGACGAAGGTCGGCCCGCGCGGCGTCCTCGACCTCGAACTCGAACCGCCAGCCGTCGACGACGACCTCGACGAGCGTGCGCCCGCGGGTCCCCGGCGCAGTCCCGGAGAGGATCAGCGGGTCGGACGCCGGCGGCCGCGGCTCGAGCCCACCTGGACCGGACGCTGCGGGTCGGTCTGCCGGATCGGCTCGCCCGGCCACACCGGCTCGGTCGGCGGGGTCGAGCTCGGCGACGACCTCGCCGGAGATGCGGTCGGTGACCCGGAGGCGGCTCATCGTGGCCAGCGGTCGGTGCCGTCGGCACGCGCGGTCGCGCGCCAGTCGGGGTGGGGTCCGGTGCCGTTACGAGGGGTGGACGCCGGCGGCGGGTCGGCTGCCGACACGGGTCCCGACGCGGAGCCTGCGAGGGCGCCCAACCCCGCCAGGGCGCTCAGCCCGACGGCACCCGCGGCGGCGCCTGCCGCGGCCTCGGCCGCCCTGGAGACGAAGCCGGCCCGTTCGGCTGGTCCGTCCCAGTGGTCGGCGACCCAGTCGGTCGACAGGTCGCCGGCCCGAAAACCGTCGTGGCGAGCCACGAACCGGTGGAACGGGAGGGTCGTCTGGATCCCACCGATCCGCGTCTCGTCGAGGACGCGACGCAGCCGGTCGAGCGCCGCGTCTCGATCCGCCCCGAGGACGAGGACCTTGGCGACCAGGTTGTCGTAGTCGGGCGGGATCCGGTCGCCGTCACGGATCGCGGTCTCCACCCGGACCCCGGGTCCCGCCGACATGACCCAGCGGCGGACCCGGCCCGGGCCCGGGGCGAAGTCGCGCGACGGGTCCTCGGCCGCCAGCCGGACCTCGATGGCGTGGCCAGTCGGTTCAGTGGCACGAGCCGCGGCGGCGAGCGCCGTGGCCGACAGGGGCCGTCCCGCCGCGAGCCAGAACTGCTCGGCCACGATGTCCACGCCGGACACCAGCTCGGTCACGCCATGCTCCACCTGGAGCCGCGTATTCACCTCGAGGAAGTAGAACGCCCCATCGGGCGCTCGCAGGAACTCCACCGTAGAGGCGTTGCGGAGACCGGCGGCCGACCCGATCCGGATGGCGAGGTCGTGCAGGTCGCGGCGCTCCCCCGCCGTCAGGCCCGGCGCCGGCGCCTCCTCGAGGAGCTTCTGGTGCCGTCGCTGGAGGGAACAGTCGCGTTCGCCGATGGCCACGACGCGACCCGTGTCGTCACCCAGCAGCTGGACCTCGATGTGCCGGGCCGGACGGATCTCGCGCTCGAGGTAGACGGACCCATCCCCGAACGCCGCGAGCGCTTCGGACGAGCCCTCGACAAGAGCCGCCGGCAGGTCGGCGGATGCGGTCACCCGACGCATGCCCCGACCCCCGCCGCCGGCGGCTGCCTTCACGAGGAGCGGGAAGCCGACGCGCGCAGCATCGGCCACGACACCGGCGATCTGATCCGGTCGATCCACGGGCACGGCATCGAGCGTCCCGGGCACGACGTCGACACCGATGGACTGCGCGACGCGTCGCGCATGGAGCTTGTCCCCGAGGGCCTCGATGACGGAGGGCGGCGGGCCGACGAAGGTGAGACCCGCCGCCTCGACGGCGCGCGCGAAGTCCGCGCGTTCGGACAGGAACCCGTAGCCCGGATGGATCGCTTCGGCGCCGGTCGCGACGGCCGCCTCGATGACGGCCGAGCCCCGCAGGTAGCTGTCTGCCGCAGGTGGAGGCCCGAGTCGGACCGCGATGTCGGCCATCCGGACATGCTCGGCGTCCGCGTCGGCGTCGCTGAAGACCGCGACGGCCTCCATCCCCAGGTCGCGGCACGCGCGGATGATCCTGACCGCGATCTCACCGCGGTTCGCGATGAGGACGCGACGAAACGGCGCCGGCGGCGAGGTCACCGGGCCCTGACGTCTTTGCGCAAAGACACGCCCCCGGCCCGAACGTCAGAGCGGGATGTTGCCATGCTTCTTCCGAGGGTTCATATCGCGCTTGTCGGCCAGGAGTTCCAACGCAGCGATCAACCGAGGTCGCGTCTCCGAGGGTCGGATGACCGCGTCCACGTATCCCCGGGCAGCCGCGATGAACGGCGTCGCGAATTCGGCCTGGTAGGCGGCCACCAATCGGGCGCGCTCGGCGGATCCGTCCTCGGCGGTCGCAAGTTCATCGCGGTGGATGATCCCGACCGCGCCCTCTGCGCCCATCACCGCGATCTCCGCGGTCGGCCACGCGAAGTTCATGTCGCCACGGATGTGCTTGGAACTCATGACGTCGTAGGCGCCGCCATACGCCTTGCGGGTGATGACGGTCAACTTCGGGACGGTCGCCTCGCAGTACGCATACAACAGCTTGGCCCCGTGTCTGATGATGCCGCCATGTTCCTGGCCCACACCCGGCAGGAATCCCGGGACGTCGACGAACGTGACCAGCGGTACGTTGAACGCATCGCAGGTCCGCACGAACCGTGCGGCCTTCACCGACGCGTCGATGTCGAGCGCGCCGGCGAGGACCGCGGGCTGTTGCGCGACGATGCCGACGCTGCGACCACCGAGTCGAGCGAAGCCGACGATGATGTTGCCCGCCCAACCGGGCTGGATCTCGAGGAACGATCCATCGTCGATGACTTGACGCAGGACGTCGTGCATGTCGTACGGGGTGCTCGGATCGTCCGGGATGATCGAGTCGAGCGCGACATCCATCCGGTCGCCGGGGTCGACCGCGGCGAGGCGCGGCGGATCGGACAGGTTGTTCTGTGGCAGGTGGGCCAGGATGGACCGCACGGCATCGAGGGCGCTCGCCTCGTCGCGTGCTGCGAGATGCGCGACCCCGCTCAACGTCGTATGCGTCGTCGCGCCGCCGAGGAACTCGGCATCGACCTCCTCGTGGGTCACGGTCTTCACGACCGACGGCCCGGTGACGAACATGTAGCTCGTCCCCTCCACCATGATCGTGAAGTCGGTGATGGCGGGCGAGTACACCGCACCACCGGCGCACGGACCGAGGATCACCGAGATCTGTGGCACGACACCGGACGCGAGGACGTTGCGCAGGAAGATCTCGGCGTAGCCGCCGAGCGACACGACGCCCTCCTGGATACGTGCCCCGCCCGAATCGTTGAGGCCGATGATCGGCGCGCCGACCTTCATGGCGAGATCCATCACCTTGCAGATCTTCTGTGCGTAGGCCTCCGACAACGACCCCCCGAAGATCGTGAAGTCCTGGCTGAAGACGAACACTGCCCGTGCGTCGATGAGCCCGTGTCCGGTCACGACACCGTCACCGAGGTACGACTCATCGGCCGTCGTGTCGCGATTCGTGACGAACGCGTCCAACTCCACGAACGAGTCGGGATCCAGGAGCAGGTCGAGGCGCTCGCGCGCGGTCAGCTTGCCCGCTGCGTGCTGCTTCTCGACACGTGCCGCGCCGCCTCCGAGTCGCGATGCCGCGCGCATCTGCTCGAGCCGATCGAGTCGCTCCGCATTGGTGGACACCGGTCACGACTCCTCATTCGCTGTCTTTGCGCAAGGACAGTCCCATCATAGCGACCGGGCAACGGCCGCTCGACGTGCCCTGGATATCCACAGATTCGGTGAACAACTCGCAAAGCGTGTGGATAACCGGGGTGCGCGCAACGCGTTCGGACGGGGTAGCATGGCGACACTCACTCCCCTGCCCTGACGGCCGACCGAGCCGACTTCCAGATCTGAGGTGATGCCCCGGTGACGAACGTGATCGCGATCGCCAACCAGAAAGGCGGCGTCGGCAAGACGACGACGGCGATCAATCTCGCGGGGGCGCTGGCGGAGGAGGAGTATCGCGTCCTCTGCGTCGACATGGATCCGCAGGCGAATATGACCGCCGGTCTCGGCATCAACCTCAATATGGTCGAGCGTTCGATGGCCGACGTGCTCGCCGACGGCCGGTCGTCACTGACCGACGTCATCCTGCCGACCGAGATCGCCGGGATCGATGTCGCGCCGGCGCACATCGACCTGGCCTCGACCGAGGGCGAACTGTTCACGGCACTTGGGCGCGAACAGATCCTCCGTGAGTCCTTCGAGGGCCAGATCTCGACGTACGACTACGTCCTCATCGATTGTCCGCCCAATCTTGGGTTGCTCACGGTCAACGGACTTGTGGCGTCGAATGGTGTCATCATCCCGGTCCAGACGCAGTATTACGCGATGAAGGGCTTGAACAACCTGGTCAAGGTCATCAACGCCATCCGTCTGAAGCTGAACCGGGACCTGCGGATCCTGGGCCTGTTGCCGACGTTCTACGACAGTCGCACCAATCTCGCCCGGGATATGCTCGACGAACTGCGCGTCGTCGGCGACCATCACGTCTTCAACAGCATCGTCCGCAACACCGTGAAGCTGGGCGAGGCACCGCTCGTCGGTCGACCGATCACGTCATATGCTGGGACCAGTGATGCGGCGAGAACCTATCGCGAACTCGCCCGGGAGGTGATCGACCTTGGCCCGAACTGATTTCCGCGCGGCAGCCGCTCGCCGGCTGTCCGAGGATACGGAGCTCTCTCCGTCGATCGTCAGCCTGCTCTCCCCCGACAGCCCGACCCGCTCGGTCGGCGTGCGCATCGTCCACATCGAGCGCATCGAGCCGAACCCTGAGCAGCCGCGAATGGTCTTCGAACAGTCCGCGCTCGACGAACTGGCCGCGTCCATCCGGGAGCACGGCGTCCTGCAACCCATCCTGGTCCGACCGCTCGGTCCGAACACCTACCAGATCGTCGCGGGCGAGCGACGCTGGCGGGCGTCGCGACAGGCTGGGCTCGAGACGATCCCGGCGCTCATCGAGGAGATCGACGACGACACCGCGCTCGAGATCGCCATCATCGAGAACCTCCAGCGCGAGGACCTGACCCCGCTTGACGAAGCCGCCATGTACGCGCGCATGGTCCACGAACACGGCTACAGCATCCGCAAGCTCGCCGACAAGCTCGGCAAGGACAAGGGCTACCTCGAGAACCGCCTGCGACTCGCCGATGCGCCACCGGAGATCCGCGAACTGGTGTCTTTGCGCAAGGACAGCCTCTCCCACGCCTACGAACTGATGAAGGTCGAGGATCCGAGGAAGCGCCGTCGGCTCGCCGAGCAGGTGGCCCGCGGTGAACTGACGCTCATCAAGCTGCGCGACAAGATCGAGGGCAGGCGTACCCGGGCACCTCGCGTCGTGGACGGCATCGTCGAGACCATCGAGACGGACGAGTCCGCGGACGACGAGACGGCGGACGTCGAGACGACCGCCGCGGCGACCAGCAGCCCTGAGGGCGACGTCTGGGCGAACGAACCCCGTCCGACCCGCGTCATGTCCGACGATTCCCTGGTCAATGCCAAGCAGAGCCTGGCCGACGCCGTCGAGGAACTGGTCGGCGTCCTGGGCGACCCCGGCGTCCGCGGATCGATCGGGGCGACCGATCGGGCCAACCTTGCGAAGTACCTGACGATCGCGAAGCTCCGCCTTGAGAACGCGATCGCGCTCGTTCGCAGCGACGACGGCGGCTACTAGCCTCGATTCGGTGCGTCGCCGGGCGGCGCCCGACCGCTGACCGACGGCCGACCCCAACGGCTAGCCGCCGAGCGGCGCCGCGGCGAGCCAGGCCGCAGCCAGCAGGCCGACCCCGACGGCCTCGAGTTCCCACGCGCGTTCGCGACGTCGGGCATCCCCGACCCGTCCCAGCGCGACGCCTACGACGACGACCCCGCTCGCCCCCGCGACGAGCGCGATCGCCCATGGCGTCGACGCCGCGGCGATGACCGTCACCAGCGCCGCGACGACGACCATCGCGAGGAGCGCAGCGTGGATGCCCCAGGCGCCTGCTGAGCCCAGGCGGATCGCCACCGAATCGATGCCCGCCGCCGTATCACGCTCCATGTCGGCTCGGGCGTTGGCGACGGCCAACGCGGCGCCCGCCAGCACCGCGACCGGCAGGAGGACGGCGAACGACTCCGGCAGCGTTCCCGCGGTCCCGAGCCAGCCGAACACCGGCAGGAGCGGGATGCCGACCGCGAACGGGACCCACGACCAGACGGTGCCCTTGATGGCGAGGTCGTAGGCATAGCCGATCGCGAGGCCGACGACCGCGAGCGCCGCCGTCGCCGGCCCGGACGGCACGCTCAGCCCGACCCCCACCACGCCACCGATCGCGACCACCACCAACGCGGACGGACGCGAGACAAGACCGGCGGGAATGGGCTTCCCGGGCTTGCGGCCGGCGTCGCGTTCGGCATCCACGACGTCGTTGAGTGCCCCGATGGACGCCTGGAGCGCGGTCATCGCCACCCCCAGGCGGATCGCTGTCGCGAGGTCTCCGCCGGCGACGAGCGCCACGCCGGCCACGACGAGGCCGTCGAGCAGGCACGGGAACGGATGGGTCAGCCGGACCAGGCCGCCGATCGTCGCGGCCGGACCGGTCGAACGGCCGATCGGCCGTGGCGCCCCCGGCGCCTCAGACGTAGACGATCTCCTCGAAGTTCTCCAGCAGGTAGGCGATCAGCCGGTCGCGACCATCGGGAAGCTGGGCGTGGATGCCGGGTACCAGGGCATGCAACGTGATCGCGGGGACCATCAATCGACCCTTGGCATCGCGGCCGATGACCGCGGGTGGACCGCCGCCGGAAGCGAACACGCGTTCGAATCCTGGCTCATCGAGCCCGCTCGCCTTGCGAAAGTCGGCGACCACGCGCACGACACCTCGACGGATGGCGACGTCGCGCATCAGTTCGGCGGCCCAGGCGTCGATCTGCTCGTCGCTCTGGTCGGCGAGGCGCGTTCGATATTCCTTCGGGTCGGCCGACAGACCGGTCGCTGCCACGATCCCTCCTGCGTCATTCGGACGGGTCGAAGTATGCCAGAGGGGACGGCTCGGCCGCCGCCCCGGCTGCTTCGCGGGACCCCTCCGGCCACTCGTTGAAGCGCTCGGTCAGCCACCGGCCGAACCGCCCCGGTTCGGGGAGATCGGGCGCGTCGGCGACGAGCGCGAGCAGCGCCGTCCAGGCCTCGGTGGTGAGCGTTGCCACCGCTTCTCGGCTCGGACGCCCGCTGACCTCGATCGGATCGCCCACCTGCACCCGGACGCGCCGGCCGAACCCGACCCAACTCGTCCCATTGATGGCCAGCGGCACCAGCGGCACGCCCGATCGAAGCGCGAAGTACGCCGCTCCCTCGCTCAGTGGCAGGAGATCGGACTCCCGGACATGGATCCGGCCCTCCCCCGCGATCGCGACGACTCCACCGCTGCCGATGACGGCGGACACGTTGCGGGTGGCCTCGAGCAGGTCGTTCTTGCCGGGCTTATACGGGATCGCGGTCCCGGTCCACGTCATGAGCCGGTTGCGGCCACCCGTCGCCATGTCCTCCTCCTTCGGCCCGAAGAACCACAGTCGCGGCCGGAACGGCAGGGTCGCCATCAGGATGAATGGGTCCACCCAGTTCAGGTGGTTGAAGCAATAGATCGCCGGACCCCGCGGCAGACGGTCTCGATGCTCGACCCGGATCCGGAGGTAGGCGCGGGTCAACACGGCGACCACGGAGCGGGAGATCCAATAGCGGGCCGTCCGCCGATAGCGATTGACCTTGGGGCCGGGCAGGCGGGTTCGGGCGGACGGAGACACGGCCGGGTCAGCTCGGTCTGTCGGCGCGCGCACGGGCGCGAATGTCGGCCGGGTCGAGGTCGGTGAGGCGTTCCAGCACGACGTCGGCCAGCTCGACCGCCCCGGCGGCAGGCGGCACGCTGTGGTTCGGAACCAGGACGACCGTCATGCCCGCCGCGATGCCCGCTCGAACGCCGTTCAGGGAGTCCTCGACGACAAGGCAGCCGGCCGGGGCCGATCCGATCCGCCGCGCCGCCTCCAGATAGACATCGGGCGCGGGCTTACCGTGGGCCACCTCGTCCGACGACACCACGGCGGCGAAGGTATCGGTGAGCCCTGTCGTCTCGAGCGCGACCGAGATCACGTCGGCATGTGCCGACGAAGCCACGGCGACCGGCCAGTCGGACGCGATCCGCCGGACGGTCTCGACCGCGCCATCGATGCGCGGTGCGCCCTCGCGTCGATAGCGATCGACCACGCCGTCCACGATCGCCCGCTCGATCGCCTCCCACGGCAGGTCAAGCCGCAGGCGATCGCGCATGATCTCGGCCCATGCGCGCGAATTGGCGCCCATGACCGCCGCGCGGTCCTCGGTCGTCCACGTTCGCCCGTTCGCCGCCGCGAAGGTCGCCCGCACCTCGTCCCACCAGATCTCGGAATCGACCAGGACGCCGTCGAGATCGAAGATGACCCCGTCGATCAGGATGACGGTCCCTTCGGGGCAGGCAGGAGCGGGATCGTCTTGGTCGGCTTCCGCGCCGCCTTCGCCCGAGCGGCCCGAGCCGGTGCGGCCGCGGCGGTCGCGAAGGGTCGGCCATCGACGCCGGCGAACAGCATCCGGGCGAAGGTCGCCACCCCGTCCGCCTCCTCGTCCACGCCGTGGAGGACCTGCGACTCGACCTGGAAGCTCAGCATCCGGTGGCCGCCCTGGATCTCGACCGCCAGTTCTCCCAGCTGGATCCGATTCCACCGCAGCAGCTTCCCGCCGGCTCGCGGGCCCTCGCCTGGGACGTTGACCCGGACGTTGACCTGCAGGAGACCACTGGCCGTCGGGACGAAGACCAGGTACCGCGCGGTCGGATCGTCGCCCCAGACCACCCAGCACTCTGGGTCGGGCTCCGCCCCGAGCACCTCGAGCGCCGCCTGAAGCACGGCGATGACCTTTGGCGCGGTCGAGTCGCGATACGGCGACCTCGAGCGCCACTCGCTCAACCGCATGGGACCCTCCGTCAACCATCTGGCGACGCACGGGACCGATCGATCCCGCCCCGTGGCGAGGCTAGCACACGCATGTCCTCGCGATTTCGTGACATTCGGCCGTTGTTGCCGGGAGCCCATGCGGTACGGTGTGACCCATGCATGTGCGGCGCGGATTCCTCGGCTGGGGCGTCTTCTTCATCGTCACGGGCGCGGTGCCGCTGGCGGTTCGGGCCGGCCTGCTGACCGAGGACCAGATCGGACGGATCTGGAACCTGTGGCCGCTCATCCTGATCGGTCTCGGGGTCGGGCTGATCCTCAGCCGCACGCGATTCGATTTCGTCGGCGGCCTCATCGTCGCCGCGACATTCGGACTGATGGCCGGTGGACTGCTCAGCAGCGGGTTCGTCGGGTTCAGCACCAGCGCGTGCGGCGGAGGCAACGGCAACGTGGCATTCCCGACCGCGGACGGCTCCTTCTCCGCCGCCTCGGCCAGCGTCGACGTCGAGCTCGATTGCGGGAACCTCACGCTTGGCGCGGGGTCGGGCAACGCCTGGCGGATCGCCGGTCAGGACGCGAACGGGGCGGGCCCCGTGGTCGACGCGGATGCGGATTCGCTCAGCGTCCGCTCGCGCGATCGCAACGGCGGCATCTTCACCATGCTCGGCGACCGCTCGTCATGGCAGTTGACGGTGCCCACAGCCACTCGACTCGACATCGACCTGCAGGTGAACGCCGGATCGGCCGCGGTCGGCCTCGGTGAGGCGGCGCTTGGCAACATCGACCTCCAGCTCAACGCCGGCTCGTCCACGATCGACCTTGGATCGGTCGCCGACATCTCCAGCGTGCGATTCGAGCTCAATGCGGGGTCCCTCGGCGTGACGCTGCCGAATCGATCGATGACCGGCTCCATCCAGGCCAACGCGGGCTCGGTCAAGTTGTGCGCACCGGCCGGGGCCGGGCTGCGGTTCGAGACCGGCGACAACCCGATCGCCGCGTACGACTACGCCGACCATGGCATGGTCAAGGTCGGATCGACCTGGACGACCCCCGGCTTCGACGCGGCGACCGTCCGCATCGACCTGCGCACCGAGGCGAACGCAGGCTCGTTCAGCCTCAACCCTGGGGGCGGCTGTGAGTGATCGACTCTATCGCTCGCGCGACGAGCGGATGCTGGCGGGGGTCGCCGGCGGGCTGGCCGAGAACGTCGACGCCGATCCGTCGATCATCCGGATCGTCTGGGTGCTGCTCACGTTCCTGACCGGCGGCATCGCCCTGATCGTGTACGTGGTGATGGCGATCGTCGTGCCCGAGGGACCCGACGAGGACCCAGCCGCATTCGTCGACCCGGGAGCCGTAGCGACCGGGCCGACCGACGCCACTGCCGCCGCCGACGCCACTGCCGCGGCCGCGGCCGGCGCGGCTGCCACGGGATCGCCACCGGTCCAACCAGGTGGCTGGGTCGCACCCGACGGATCCACCGTGCCGATGGGCGCCGCGGCACCGTCCTCTCGCGCCCAGCGACGCGCCGCCCGTCGGGCCGCCCGACGTGCGTCCGGCGACGGCACCCGTGGCGCGCTGATCGGCGGCGTGATCCTCATCCTGATCGGCGGCTACTTCCTCATCCGCCAGTTCGTCCCGTCGATCGATCTCGGCCTCCTGTGGCCGATCGCTGCGATCGTCATCGGCGTGCTGCTGGCGGTCATGGCGCTGCTCCCGCCGCGACGACCCGGCTGATCGGTCGCCGTCCCGGCGATGGTCGCCGGACATCGCCCGATATCGGCGCCGTGCGGTCCCGTAGGATTGCACCGTGGCGTCGTCGGTCGGTCCGTGGGTCGGTGCGCTCGCCCTCGGCGGCATCGTTGCCGGACTCGCGCTCCTGGTCCGCGGTCTCGGCGCGTATCGATCCGGAACCCGGGTCGGCGACACCGCGACGTCGACCATCAGCTCGGTCGCGGCCGGCGAGGTCCGCATCAGCGGGCTCATCGAACCCGCCGAGCTGACGCTCATCTCGCTGCTCCAGAGCGTGCCCTGCGTCTTCTATCGCGCCTCGATCGGCAACGGCGGCGACCATGGGACGCCCGACTCCGGCTATACGGAGGAGCGCGCCGTCGGCTTTCGCGTCCGGGATGACACGGGCATCGTCCGCGTCTTTCCTCGAGGTGCGCGGATCGACGCGCCGGTACGGTTCGATGGCGAGACCGGGATGCTGGGCGACGAACCGAGCGGCCTGTCGATCCGTTCGGGCGGGGCTACGCAGACCACCGAGCTCGATCGAGCCGCGGCCGAGGCGGCCCTCCTGACGGTCCACGACCCCGAATCGGACACGTGGACGCTCCCGCCCGGCCTGCACGATCGACGCGGTCGCCGTCACTACCGCGAGTCCCGCCTCGAACCCGGCGATCCGGTCACGGTCGTCGGCCGGGCACTCCCCTTCTCCGACCTCGGGGATCCGGCCGGCGCCGATCTTGGCACCGGGTCCGAGGTCGCCGACTCGGATCTCGAGGTGGCCGCCGATCTGGCCGAGGCCCGCGCCGCCGGGACGCTCGCCGACGACCCGGCCGCGGCCTGGGGCAACGCGGCGATCGCCGGGTTCGGGATCGGACGACCGGTCTCGGCGCCCTCGATCGATCCGGCCGCGAACCCGCTGCCGCTGGCCAGCCCGGAGGAGGCGGCGCGGACCGAGCGCACGTTCGAGATCGCTCCTGAGACGCTCGTCCTGGCGGCATCGAGCGAGGTGCCACTGCTCATCGCCCATGGCGTCCCGGGGGCGGTCGTCCGCCGGGCCCGCACGAGCTATCTCATCGGGTTGCTCGGCGCGATCCTCGCGATCGTGTCGGCGATGGTCTTCGCCATCTTCGTCAGTGGGGAGGTCAGCCTGTGAGCCCGCCTGGGGTCGCCGCCCTGTTCGCCGTCACCCTCGTCGTCGTGGTCGGCGGCTTCATCGTGCTATCAAGCTACAACGCTGTCGTGGCACTACGGCAGCGCATCGACAAGGCGTGGGCCAACATCGACGTGGTGCTCAAACAGCGCCACGACCAGCTGCCGAACCTCGTCGCGGCCGTGCGTGGCCTGATGGCGTTCGAGCAGGACGTCCTGACCCGGGTCACGGAAGCGCGCGCCGCCTACACGCCGACCGCCCCCATCCCCGCCCAGGCGGCGACTTCGGAGGAGACGAGCGCCGCGGTCCGCTCGTTGTTCGCCGTCGTCGAGCGCTACCCCGACATCAAGTCGGGGGAGAACGTGCTCGACCTGCAGGACCAGATCGAGCGGCTCGAGGGGATGATCGCGGACCGCCGCGAGCTCTACAACGACCAGGTCTACCGGTACAACACGCGGATCACCCAGATGCCGGGCGTGATCCTCGCGGCGATCTTCGGCTGGCAGGTCCGCGAGTTCTTCGCCGCCGACCCTGCCGAGAAGGCCGTTCCCGACACGGATCTGCGAGGCGCCTGACGTGGCCGCGACCGGCGCGGCGGGAGGCGCCTCCGACCCGGGTCGTCATGACGCCTGGCTCGTGCGGCACGGTGAGACCGAATGGGCCCGGCTCGGGCGGCACACCAGTCGGACCGATGTCCCGCTGACCCTCACGGGGGAGCATCAGGCCCGCGCCCTCGGTGCGAGCCTCGCGGGTCACCCCTTCGCGCTCGTCCTCACCTCGCCCCTCTCGCGCGCGGCTCGGACGGCGCGGCTCGCCGGGTTCGAGACCGCCCTTGTGGATCCGGACCTGCGCGAATGGGACTACGGCGACCTGGAAGGTCGCACGACGGCCGAGATCCGGGCCGACCGGCCCGACTGGAGCATCTGGCGCGGTCCGTGGCCGGACGGCGAGTCCATCGATGCGGTCGCCGCCCGCGCGGACCGGCTCGTCAGGCGCATCCGCGACGCGAACGGCGACACGCTCGTCTTTGCGCACGGACACCTGTTGCGCGTGCTGGCCGCCCGATGGCTCGGTCTCACGCCGGACTCCGGAGGTCTCTTCGCGCTGGGCACCGCCACCATCTCGGTCCTTGGCTGGGAGCACGATTCGCCCGTCGTCGAGGCCTGGAACGAAGCGTGCCGCATCACTCCGCTGCCCGGCTGACACGAAGTGGGCGGCGGGCAGCCGGCGGACCCCCCGCGCCGACCGCCCGCCTCAGTCAGGACCCGGCCGCCGTGCCCCCGAGTCCGGGGAGGCCGTCGGGACCTCGAAGTCCAGCCGCCAACCGTGCCGCCCGTGGCGTCGCCGCGCGCTTCGCGCCGCCAGTCGGGATGGCCGGATCGGGCCGGGCGATGCTGCGGCGCGGTCCGGGCACGGGCGCCACCTCGGCCTCGGCCCTGGCCGTCGCGCTGCCGAAGCCGGCCAGCAGGTCGGCCGCCTGGAGCGGCGCCGCGAAGACGTAGCCCTGGCCGAACGAGCAGCCGAGTTCGCGCATGCGGTCGGCCTGTTCCTTCGTCTCGATCCCCTCGGCCACGGTGTCGATGCCGAGCGACCGACCCATCGCCACGATCGCGCCGGCCAGCGCCGACGACCGCGATGTGGCGTCGGTGTCCTGCACGAACTCCTTCGCGACCTTGAGCGAGTCGACCGGGAACTGGCGAAGATGGCTCAGCGAGAAGTAGCCCGTCCCGAAGTCGTCGATGACCGTCCTGACGCCGAGCGCGCGGACGGCGTGGAGCGTCGCGACGGTCGCGGGGGTCGCTCGCAGCAGCGCCGTTTCGGTGATCTCCAGCATCAGCTTGGTCGGGTCGAGGCCGGACTCCGCGAGGACCGCCTTGACGCCGTCGACGAACCCCAGCTGCTGGATCTCGCGGGCGGACACGTTGACGCTGACGAACATGTCGGGGTCGACGCTCCCATCCTCGAGCCAGCGTGCCGCTTCGCTGCACGCCTGGCGCATGACCCAGCGACCGATCGGCAGGATCGCGCCCGTCTCCTCGGCGAGCTCGATGAACTGGTCCGGCATGATCAGGCCGTGGGTCGGGTGGAACCAGCGGACGAGACCCTCGACGCCGGCCAGCGCACCCGTCGCGAGGTGGACGATCGGCTGGTACATCAGCCCGAGCTGGTCGAGGTCGACAGCCCGCTGGAGGTCGACGCTCAGTTCGTGCCGCTCGCGCATCGCCTCGTGCATGCCCGGGTCGAAGATGGCGAAGCCGGACTTGCCGTTGGCCTTGGCCATGTACATCGCGACGTCGGCGTTGCGAACCAGGTCGGCCGCCCCGGCGACGGCATCGCGTGCGCTCGCGATCCCGACCGACGCCGTGACCACGACGTGCTTGTCGCCGAGCACGAACGGGGCGCGAAGCTCATAGACCAACCGGGCGGCCATGGACCGCGACCGGGTGAGGGTCGGGTCGTCCTCGGTCAGGATGGCGAACTCGTCGCCACCGAGTCGAGCGACGAGGTCCGTGCTCCGGACCAGTTTGGTGATCCGTTCCGTGACCGCCACCAGCAGGCTGTCGCCGACGGCGTGCCCCAGGGTGTCGTTGACGACCTTGAAGTCGTCGAGATCCAGGAACAGGACGGCCGTGACGCCGTCGCCCTTCGCCTGGCGCTTGCCGCCCTGGAGGATCCGCTCGAGCGCCAGCTGGAACATGCGTCGGTTGGCGGCCCCGGTGAGGGAGTCGCGCTCGGCGAGGTCCTGCACATGCTGGAGCAGGACCGCGTTGCGCAGGTTGAGCGCGGCGATCGATGCGAACTGGCCGAGCATCGCCGCCACGCGTCGCTCGACGCCCGTCCGTCGTCGCGCGCGATGCTCGACGACGATGGCGCCGACAGTCCGGCCCTCCGCGATCATCGGCGCCACCAGGACGTTGCGCGCATCCGGCATCAGGCTCGACAGCAGCGGGTCACGGGTCGGATCGAGGCGTTTGACGGGGAGCGTCTCGCGGCGATCCCACGCGCGGCGGACGATCCAGTCGGCATCGGACGATGCGGTCGGGGCCTCGGTCGTCCCGTGCGCCGCGAGCACGACCACGCGGCCGTCGGACTCGCCGAGGAGGGCGCCGCGCTCGAACCCGAACCGGGCGATGAGCGTGTCGAGGACGATGCCCGACTGGACGACCGCGTCGGCGACGGCGTCGAGCTTCGTGCCGACGTCGACGAGGGCCTGGAGATCGGCCCGGCGCAGGCGCAACTCGCGCTCGTTGAGGGCCGAGAAGATCGACGTCGCGATGGCAAACAGCCAGAACGAGGTCACGTTGAGGACCGGCATGCGGTCGAACTCGATCCCGACACCCGGCGCCACGTCGACCGAGGCGACCAGACGCGCCGCCTCGGCATAGACGACGACGAGCAGGAGCAGCGAATGCCACAGCGCGATCTTCAAGCCGGTCCGATAGGACGCCAAGAGCGAAACGGCGACGAGGTGGAGGTAGACGACGAACCGGATGGGGCTCTGGGTCGCGCCCGTCGCGTACATCGCCGTCGCGAGATAGAGACCGTCGATCAGAAGGAGCGCGGTCATGACCGAATAGTCGAACCGGTTCGTCCAACGCCGCATACCCTCACCCATGGTCGAAACCGCGAGATAGGTCACCGTCAGGGCGACCAGCGAGACGAGCGGCAGACTCAGAGCCTCCGGACGGAGGATCGCCCACGAGGCGACGATGAGGCCGATGGCGATCCGCAGGACGAGCAGGTAGCTCATCCGGTCGCTCAACGACGTGAAGTCGGCCTTCGATGGATGGGCCGATCCCGTCCCGATGTCCCCACCGGGCGATGTGACCGCCGCCGGTGCGGCGGCCGCCGATGTGACCGCCGACGGTGCGACCGCCGCCGGTGCGGCGGCCCGGGCGGTCACAGGGCGTCTTCTTCCTGGAACCCGAGGTCGGGCTCGGCGGCGTTGCCGGTCCGGGCTCGCAACCTCGGATCGCGCCGGTCCACGCGAGGCTGGACGAACAGGAAGAGCAGGACGAAGACCATCAAGCCGAGCGGGAAGGTGAAGGTCGAGGCGACGGTCGCCGCGGCGGCCGGTTGGACGACCGTGTTCACGCCATCGACCACGTCCTCGGCGACGTCACCCACGGCCTTGGACACGACGGTCCGGAGGTCGGGCTTCAGCGTCTTCGCCGGAGCGACGGGTGCGTTGTCGTGATCGGGATGGGGTCCGGGCGCGGGTGACGAGCCGGTGCCGGTGGACGTCGTCACGAACGCGAGGGCCGGCGGCGGCGTGTCGCTCGGCTCCGGCGTCGGAACCGGTTCCTCGCTGGGCGCCGGGGTGGGACTCGGTTCGAGACTCGGGCTCGGTTCGACGACGACGGGCTCAGGCGTGGCCTCGGGTGTCGGTGCGGGGGTCGGCTCGGGCGTGGGCGTGGTCACGTGCGCGGGCGCGGGCGTCGGCGTCGGCTTGGGAGTCGGGGTCGGCGCGGGCGTTGGGGCAGGCGTCGGCGTGGGTGTCGGCGTCGGTGTCGGCGTGGGGGTCGGTGTCGGCGTCGGCGTCGGGGTTGGGGTCGGGGTCGGCGTCGGTGTCGGCGTCGGCGTCGGTGTCGGGGTCGGTGTCGGGGTTGGGGTCGGTGTCGGGGTTGGGGTCGGTGTCGGGGTCGGGGTCGGGGTCGTGGGGTCGGGGTCGGTGTCGGGGTTGGGGTCGGTGTCGGGGTTGGGGTCGGGGCTGGGGTCGGTGTTGGCGTCGGATCCGGGTCGGCCGTGACCGTCCGCATGATCAGGTCGGCCAGGTCGTCCCGCTCGGGCGCGTTGACCGACTCGAAGCACTGCCACCACGCGGGTGTTGCGACGCCGCAGATGTAGTCGGTGCCGGTCTCCTGGGCCTCATAGCTGACACTGCACTGACCGTCGGTGCCGGTGTCGCAGGAAAGGTCGCCGCCGAACCCGCCATGCGGGTCGTTCGGGCTGCCGGGCACGAAGTAGAAGCGAACCTCGGTATTCGTGTCATCGCCGGCGAACAGGTTGCCGCCATCGTCGTAGACGGTCGCCGTGATCGTGAACGTCGTCCCAGCCGGTCCGGAGGCAGTCTCGGGGTCGACGTCCAGCGCGGCTAGCGGCCCGTGCGCGTGCGCGAGCGCGGGGGCAGCGAACGGGAGTCCGGCCATCACGAACAGCGCCGTGACCAGCCAGGCTGCGACGATCGACCGAGAGGTCGTCCTTCGGCGGTGAGCAGTCTGCATTCGTGGTTGCTCGTAACGACCCAGGCGCCGTTGGATGGACACCTGGGGCCCGGTGCCCCGAACCCGAGGCTGTTGGATACGGCGGATTCATAGTCGGCGCCACGCTCGAGCGGTACCCGACCAGTGGTCACCCATAGGCCTATGTGCACCCGGGCACCGACCGCCGGGGTGCATCGAGACACCGTTCGGTCCGGGGCGCACCAATGACCATCGGGATGCTGGAATCCACCCTGGCCCACCAGTCCGCATCGAAACGCGATCGGGGCGGTGCAGGGAGCATCGCCCGCCTGGTGGCCGTGGGTCGGATCGGTGCGCCGACGCGCCGGCCCCGAGACTCGCCCCGGTGGTGCACCCATGCGACTCGGCGCCCGGGCGTCCGCTCGGCGGGGGTGCACGGCTATCATCGACCTCGATGTACTACGCACGCTCGGGTCCACCCCTGCCGCTGGCGCCCGAGCGGTTGCGGTTCATGAGTGAGAACGACGAGCAGCTCATCGCGGTCGGCGATGAGCTGGCCGGCCTTCTCGTCTCGTACGGCCTCACGGCCGACGCGGCAGTCCTCGACGTGGGCTGCGGGTATGGTCGGCTGGCACTCGGCATCCTCCACTCGACCGATCACCGCGGGTCGTATCTCGGCTTCGACATCCTGCGGCGCCACATCGACTGGTGCCGTTCGGCGTTCAAGGCCGACTTCCCGACCGTGCGATTCGTCCACTTGGACGTCCGCAACGGGCGTTACAACCCGAACGGCACGATCGACCCCGCCAAGGCGTCGTTCCCGACCCGGAGCGCCTCGATCGACGTCTGCGCCCTGTTCAGCGTCTGCACCCACCTGTACCGCGCCGACATCGAGCACTATCTCGACGAGATCCGCCGCGTGCTCCGCCCCGGAGCCGTCGCGGTGACGACCTGGTTCCTGTTCGACGAGGCGCGGCTGCCGCACGCGACGTCGGCGCGGCCACCTACCCGATGGTCCACGTCCTCGACGAGGTCACGCGGTACAGCAAGGAGGGCGATCCGCTTCGGGCGATCGCCTACGAAGAGGGTGCGGTGCGCGACATGGCCCGCGCGGCTCGGCTGGAGGTCCTCGCGATCGACCGCGGCACGTGGGCCGGTGAGCCCGGTCGGGTGTTCCAGGACGTCGTGGTCTTCCGACGTTCGGCGTCCGACACGACGATCGACCCGGAGCCGAAGGGCCCCGGGCCTGCGGCGCGAGCGGTCGCGGCGGCTCGGCCGGCCGGCGCCTGGCTCCGGCGATTCCCGTCGCGCGCCCGGCGCCGGGTCAGGCGCCTACTCGGGCGCTCCTGACGCGGTCGTCGGCGCGATCCGTTGCCCCACGCGGTGGCCCGGCGACCGACCGACCCCGAGCGGCAGGTACGGCATACTCCGTGCGGATCGACGACCTCGACGACAGGAGATGCGCACATGGCACGCGACGATGAGCGCCTTCGACGCTCGCAGGAAGAGCCGATCGTCGGCGGATTGCCCGACGTCCCGGGGATCCTGACCGCCCTCCGGTTGACACCCGAGCTCGGCGTCCACCTGCGCGGCCTCGCCGACGAGCTCCTCGTCAACGACTTCGCGGGCGCCACGATCGTCCGAGCCGAGCGGGAGATGCTCGCGACCGCCGTGTCCGCGGCCAACGACTGCTTCTACTGCATGGACTCGCACGGCGCGTTCGCCGGCGCGTTGATCGAACGAAGTGGCGCGACCGAGCTCGCGCCCCTCGTCGATGTCGTCAAGGTGGGATCGTCCGAAGGCTTCGACGACAAGATGCGCGCGCTCCTCCACATCGCCCGGACCGTTCGAGCCGAGCCGCGCGAACTGACGGCCGCCGATGTCGCAGCAGCGCATGCCGCCGGCGCGAGCGATGCCGACGTCCAGCTCGCGGTGCTGATCGCGGCGGCCTTCTCCATGTACAACCGGATGGTCGAGGGGTTCCGGGCCCGGACGCTTCCCTCGGCGGACGCCTACCGGGCGCGCGCCTCCGAGATCGCCGACCACGGCTACAGCGACCAGCGAGTCACGTCCGTTCCGAGATAACCCGATGTCCGAGACCTCCCCGATGTACACGCCCGTCGCCGCCCACCGCTCGCCGCGGAAGGCCGTCGCCGCGAAGGTCGCAGGCATCATCGGCGTCGTCATCTGCGTCCTGATCATCGTCGTCGTGTGGCTCGGGCTCGGGACCGTCTCCCGGGGCGTGGACGACCTCGGCAACGGCGTCAATACGGCGTTCGACCGGGCCATCACGGCGACCGATGCGGTTGCGGGCCGGCTCGACGAGACCGTCGCCTCGATCGACACGATGCGAGCCGAAGCCGCCGCGTTGGTTGCCAGCCGCACCCCCGACCTGGAACGGCTGTCGAACCTCCAGGCCCGGCTGGGGCAGATCTCGGACCGCTATCTCGAGGTGCGCGTCAGATACGCCGAGGCCCGCGAGAGCGTGGTCGGCGCCATGACGACGCTCCAGCACATCGCACGGATCATTCCCGGCACGAGAGTCCCTGAAGGCGCGGGAGATACCCTGGCCGCCGTTGACGCGAAGATCAAGGCGATCGACGACGTGATCACCTCGACGTGGACCAGCCTCGCGGCCGCCGACCCGGGCCAGGCCGTCGCGGACGCCCTCGCTGCCCGCGCGACCCCGGTGAAGGACGTGATCTCGAGCGGCGCCACGGCCGTCCACGGCCTGTCAGCCAGTCTCGCGGGTCTGCAGGCCAAGGCCGACAGCACGGTCGACAGCATCCGCGCGGTCCTGCTGCTTGCCGCCATCGCCCTGAGCGTGCTGTTCGTCTGGGTGCTGGCGCTGAACATCGCGCTGTGGGTGCTCGGGCGCGCGTGGGAGCGCGACTCGGCCAGCGCGTGACGGAGGTCCGGAGCAGCGAGACGGGCATCGAGCATCGGAGCCTCCGCGCCTACCCGAAGTAGGCGACCCGGCACTCGCCAGATGGTCCGTCCGACTCTGGTCGGGACCCATCGGCTTGCAGTTGAATCCCCATGGCGGCTGCTTCCACGTCATCGAACGCCGGGCGGCCAGGTTCACGAGGTGCGAGCCATGAACGAGCGAACGCCCGTCGCGCAGGGTCGGATGGCGATCCTCGGCGCGATCCTGATCCTTGGCGGGGCCATCGCCCTCGTCGTCTCGTGGACGGATTTCGAATTGGACGGCCGGATCCTTGACGCCTCGTGGCCGATCTTCGTCGTCGTGCCGGGTCTCGTGCTCCTTGCCCTGGCATCCGTTCCGCGGCCGCCGGCCGGCGTCGGGTTCGCCATCGCCGGCAGCATCGTCACCTCGGTCGGCGTCCTGCTCTGGTACCAGGAGGCGACAGGGCACTGGGAGAGCTGGTCCTACGCGTGGGCCCTGATCGGACCGGGGGCGGCGGGTCTGGGTGCGCTCGGATACGGTGCCCTCACCAGGAACGAGCAGATGGTGCGAGTGGGCTCGCGGCTGGCGGCCATTGGGCTCGGGATCTTCCTGGTGGGTGCGTACTTCTTCGAGACGGTCTTCCGCTCGGGTCGCGCGCCGTTTGATCTCAGCGGAACGTGGCCGCTCATCCTCATCGGTCTCGGGGTCGTCCTGATCGCCGTCACGGTGCTCGGCGGGCGCACCACACGTGGCCGTCCCGAGGACCACGTGTCGGGGGGTGTGCACTAAGAGCCTACGAACGTCGTTCGGGCGAATTTACCCGGAACGCGGCGCGAAGCCCGATCGGGAACGACGTCAAAGACCTGTTTATCGCCGAGTATCTGGCTCCGGCGGTAGGACTCGAACCTACGACCAAGCGGTTAACAGCCGCCCGCTCTACCACTGAGCTACGCCGGAGCGAGGACGCCTCTGGACCGGCCGATCCGACCGGGATAGAGCGTCGCGGACGCCGGGTCCGGCGCCGCGCGACAGGATAGCACGGAGACCCGCGAGGTCAGTCCGCCCGGGCACTCCGGAGCCGGAAGCCCATGATGACCTGGGTGACACCCAGGATGACCAGCCATAGGCCGCCGATGAAGGCCAGCGTGACCGCCGAGGAGATCGGGTAGGTCAGGATGACGATGCCGGCCAGGATCCCGAGGATGCCGCTGAAGATCCGCCAGCTGCGGCCCCGCTTCGTCGCGAACGCGGCCACGAAGGTCATGATCCCCTGGACCAGCCAGAAGATGCCGAGCACGAAGATGAAGACCTCGACCGACTGGAATGGGGTCCTTAGCAGGGCAAAGCCCACGATCACCGAGAGGGCGCCGATGACCGCGTGGAGCACCCGGCTGCCGGTGTCGCCGTCGCGGGTGAACGAGATGATCACCTCGTAGAACCCGCTGACGAACAGCCAGGCGGCGAAGAAGATGGCGACCGTCACGACGGTGGCGCCCGGATAGACCATCGCCAGGATGCCGAGGATGACGCTCAGGACGCCCATGACGACCACCAGGCCCCAGTGGTCGGCGAGGTCCTGCATCATCGTGTGCGCCTGATCCGCGGCGGCGTCGGCTGAACTCGTCATCTCGTCCCTCCCTGCGGTGCTCCGACGGCACGAGGATACCGAGTGGTCGGCGAACGTTCCAGTCCGCCATACTCCCGAGCCATGGCCGATCCCTCTCCGATCATCTCGCCCGAGTCCGTGCTCGCACGACTGGCCGCCCCCGACCTGCGGGTCGTCGACGTTCGCTGGGTCATGGGCTCACCCGGCACCGGCCGTAGCGCCTATGACGCCGGCCACCTGCCGGGGGCCGTCTTTCTCGACATGGACATCGACCTCGCGGGTCACGACGGACCGGGGCGGCACCCGCTCCCGGATCCGGCCGCCTTCCGCGAGCGACTCGAGGCGGCCGGGATCGGCGACGCGGACGAGGTCGTGGCGTACGACGACGTGGGCGGCGCGCATGCTGCACGCCTGTGGTGGATGCTCGACGACCTCGGCCACCAGCGTGTCCGCGTCCTTGATGGCGGATTCGGGGCGTGGGTCGCGGCCGGCTATCCGGTGACCACCGAGGTGGCCGCCACACTCGCGCGTGGCCGGCTCCACCTCCGCGAAACCTGGACCAACGTCATCGACCGTGAAGCCGTGGCGGCACGACTCGGGTCGATCGTCCTGCTGGACGCCCGCGCCGGCAAGCGCTACCGAGGCGAGGTCGAGCCGGTCGATCCGGTCCCGGGCCACATCCCGACGGCCCGCAGCGCCCCGGCCGAGGAGCTGCTCGGGAGCGACGGCCGGCTCCTACCCGCCGAGGCCATCGCCCTCCGGTTCCTGGCGGTCGGCGCCGGCGGTGACGAGGGCCCCATCGTGTCCTCGTGCGGGAGCGGCATCACTGCCTGCCTCAGCAGCCTCGCGATGCGAGTCGCCGGCCTCCCGGACCCGATCTTGTACCCAGGGTCGTACAGCGACTGGAGCCGGGCCGGCTTGCCCGTCGCGGTCGGGCCCGAAGCGGGCGACCCGCCGACCTCCTGACCCGCAGACACGAGAGCGAGTGTCCCGACCAGGATCTGGGTTGCCGACGCTCAGCCGGCGAGGACGAAGTGGAGGTCTTCACGTCCCTCGAGCGAGAAGGTGTCGCCCGCCCCGGGTGACACGTCCATGAGGTAGCGGGGCTCGCCCCAGCGTTGGTCCAGCTCACGGTCTACATAGAAAGCAGCGGGCCCGATATCGCCAAGGCGGACGTCGTCGGGCCCGATCGGCAGGTCGCGCTTGCGGGCGCACATGGGTGAGCTGCCGTCACAGCAGCCGCCCGACTGGAGGAAGACGAGCGGCCCATGTTCGGCCGCGAGGCGCTCGATCACCTCGAGCGCTTCGGGCGTCGCCTGGACGCGGTCTCCCTCCATCGGGGTCGGTCCTGTCAGAAGAACCCAAGGGCCTTCGGGTCATAGCTCACGAGGAGATTCTTGGTCTGGGTGTAATGGTCGAGCATCATCTTGTGGGTCTCGCGACCGACGCCGGAAGACTTGTAGCCTCCGAATGGCGCGCCCGCGGGATACAGGTGATAGCAGTTGGTCCACACGCGGCCGGCCTTGATGGCCCGGCCCACGCGGAACGCGCGGCTCCCGTCGCGCGTCCAGACGCCGGCACCGAGGCCGTACATCGTATCGTTGGCGATCTCGAGCGCCTCGGCCTCGTCCTTGAACGTGGTCACGGCGAGGACGGGTCCGAAGATCTCCTCCTGGAAGATCCGCATCTTGTTGTGGCCCTTGAGGACCGTCGGCTCGAAGTAGTAGCCCTCGGCGAGCTCGCCGGGGAGCACGTTCCGATGTCCGCCGATGAGGAGCTCAGCGCCCTCGTCGAGCCCGATCTTCACGTAGCGTGTGATCTTCTCCAGCTGCGCCGCCGAGACCTGTGCCCCGAGCGTCGTCTGGATGTCGAGCGGGTGGCCCTGCTTGATCTTCTCGATCCGCCCGAGGCAGCGCTCGATGAACGGCTCGTAGATCGACGCCTGGATGAGCGCCCGCGACGGACACGTGCAGACCTCGCCCTTGTTGAACGCGTACAGGACGAGCCCTTCGATCGCCTTGTCGAAGAACTCGTCGTCGGCGAGCAAGATGTCCTCGAAGAAGATGTTCGGGGACTTGCCACCGAGCTCGGTCGTCGAAGGGATCAGGTTCTGGGCGGCGTACCCCATGATCATCCGGCCGGTCGCCGTCTCGCCGGTGAACGCGACCTTCGCGATGCGCTTGCTGGAGGCGAGCGCCATGCCGACCTCCGCGCCGGGGCCGTTGACGATGTTGATGACGCCCGCTGGGAGGATGGGTTCGATGAGCTCCATCAACTTGAGGATCGACCACGGGGTCGGGCTGGCAGGCTTGACGACCGTGACATTGCCGGCAGCGATCGCCGGCGCGATCTTCCACGCCGCCATCAAGAGCGGGAAGTTGAACGGGATGATCTGGCCGACGACCCCGAGTGGCTCATGGAATTGGTACGAGATGGTGTCCTTGTCGATCTCCGAGATCGACCCATCCTCGGCCCTGATCACGCTCCCGAAATAGCGGAAATGATCGGCCGCGAGCGGGATGTCGGCGGCGAGCGTCTCGCGGACCGGCTTTCCGTTCTCCCAGCTCTCGGCGACCGCGAGCATCTCCTTGTTCGCCTCGATGACGTCGGCGATCGCGTTGAGCAGCCGCGAACGCTCGGCCGTCGATGTCTCGCCCCAGGCGGACTTCGCCGCGTGGGCGGCGTCAAGGGCGAGCTCGATGTCCTCGCCCGTCGATCGCGGCACTTCGGTGATCGGTTGGCCCGTCGCCGGGGTCAGATCGACCTGATAACCTCCCTTCACCGGTGCGACCCAGCGCCCTCCGATGAAGTTGTCATACCGTTCCTTGAGCGGAACGGGGCTCCCGGACGCGCCGGGCGGTGCATACGTGAACTCCTTGTCGAGAACGGACACGATGCCTCCTTGTCCCTATCAGGGACCGGTGCCAAGGTCTGGCACCAAGGGTCCGCCGGGAGGCCGGCTGACCCTCATGGAGTACGCCGCGGGGACCGTCAGACACAAGAGGCCGACGGCCCGATTCGCCGGGCCGTCGGCCCCGAGCCAGGCGAACCGCCCGGCTAGGCTCCCCTACTCCAGGTAGTCCTTCAGCTTGCGGCTGCGAGACGGGTGGCGGAGCTTGCGCAGTGCCTTGGCCTCGATCTGGCGGATGCGTTCGCGCGTGACGTTGAACTCCTTGCCGACCTCCTCGAGGGTGCGGGCCCGGCCGTCCTCGAGACCGAACCGGAGCTGCAGCACGCGGCGTTCGCGACCGGTCAGCGAGTCGAGCACCGCCTCGACCTGCTCCTTGAGGAGCTGGTGGGATGCGGCCTCGGCCGGGGCGAGGGCACCCCGGTCCTCGATGAAGTCGCCGAGGTGGGAGTCCTCCTCCTCGCCGATCGGGGTCTCCAGCGAGACCGGTTCCTGCGAGACCTTGATGATCTCGCGGACCTTTTCGGGCGTGACCTGGACCTCCTGGCCCTTGGACATCGCCTCGGCGATCTCCTCGACCGTCGGTTCACGCCCAAGCTCCTGGAGGAGCCCGCGCGAGACGCGGATCAGCCGGTTGATGGTCTCCACCATGTGGACCGGGATGCGGATCGTGCGCGCCTGGTCCGCGATGGCCCGGGTGATGGCCTGCCTAATCCACCACGTCGCGTAGGTCGAGAACTTGTAGCCCTTCTCGTAGTCGAATTTCTCGACCGCGCGGATGAGGCCGATGTTGCCTTCCTGGATGAGGTCCAGGAACGACATCCCGCGGCCGATGTACTTCTTGGCGATCGATACGACGAGGCGCAGGTTGGCCGATGTCAGCTGCTCGCGCGCGTCGCGCCCGATGACGACGATCGTGCCCTTGCGGTCGCGCAGCTTCGTGTTGAGCGGCACCTCCGGGTCATAGCCCATCCGCTTGAGCAGGTCCGCGTCGTTGCCGGCGAGGATCCAGCGCTCCAGGCCCGGGTAGGCCACGTCGTCGCGCGACCAGTCGTAGATCGCGCGCAGGCCGATGTTGTCGCGTGAGTCGAGGTCGCCGTTGTGGACCGCGAGGTACGCCCAGTCGAGCAGCTCGAGGAACACGTCGGGCGTGAGCGCCTCGTTGTAGGCGTGGACGTGCTTCTTCGCCTCCTTGAGGCGCTCCTTGGTGCCGTCGGACTGGGCGTCGCGGCCGGCCTTGACCAGGTGGAAGTCCGGGGTCGGGAGCAGCAGGTCGGCCGACCCGTCGTCGGAGATGGCGCGCCGGACCAGATCGTGCGCCTCCTCGCCGAACGGCAGGCGATGCTGCGTCTTGGTCGTGCGCGTCTTGCGCTCGGTGTCGTGGAGGGTCCACTCGTGGAGTGAGACGATGCCCTTCCACGGCGCCTCGACGAGCTGTTCGCCGAGTTCGATGGCCTTGGCCAGGACGACCTCTTCCTCGGCGGTCAGGAGGGCGACCTTGCCGATCTCCTTCAGGTACATCCGGACCGGGTCGTCGATCCCGATCATGTCGGCGGAGATCGCCTCGAGATCCTCGGCGGACGGTTCCTCGACCTCCTTGGGATCGAGCTTGGCCGGCGCGTCGGCCGGCAGCTTGGCGCCCTGGTCTACGGCGCCATCATCGGACACGACGACGATGCCGACATCGGCGCCATCCTCGCCGGCGAGCTCCGGACCGAGGTCGAGATCGTCATCGTCATCCTCGTCCTCGTCCGCGTCGTCATCGACGACGGCGACGCCGGCCTTCGGGCGCGACGGGCGCATGCCGGCCATCTTGGCCTCTTCGAGGTCCGCCTTGGCGCGACGGGGCCGCGACAGGACGGCCTCCACGAGTTGCTTGTCTAGGGGATCGGCGGACATGGGTTACCTCCGGTGGCTGGCGAGCAGCCGGGTCTGGTCTCGGCGCCGGTCCAGTGACAGGCGCGCTTCGTTGATCTGACGTCGTTCGAGCATCAGCCGGGCGATCGCGTCACGATCGTCGGCACGCTCGGCCTCCCCTTGGGCGGCCTCGTTGTAGTCGCTGCGCTCGCGCAATCGATCATCCTCGAGCTCGATCAGCAGTCGGGTGACCTCGTAGTCGAGCTCGGATGTGGCAAGCCCTCGGGGGTCGGGCCCCGGCTTTGCATATAACGCTCGAGCGAGTGCCGCCGTTTCGTCGTCGAGGGCGAGCAGCAGCGCCGCGCCGTCGAATGGCGGGTGGACGCCCTGGTCGTTCGAGGCTCGTTGGAACACGATCGCGCGGAACAGTTCGCGGGCGACCGTGCTCGGCAGCTGGTCCGGCCCCAGCTCGTCGACGACCCGAAGCTGCTGGTCCGGGACGAGCAGCAGGAGTCGAAGCAGCTCCGACTCGACCGGCGTGATCGCCCGCAGGATGTCGTTGATCGGCATCGCGTCCGGTGAAGCCAGGACGGCGTCGGCCGTGATGCGCGACTCGCCGTTGTGCTCTCCCGACGATCTCCCTTGGGCGATGGGGTTCCGCGCGGGTCGCTCCAGCACCTGACGCAGGACACGCTCCTCGACCCCCGAGGCGCGACGGACCTCGCCGAGCGCCTCGTCCCGACGGAGCGGGTCGGCGATCTCTCGGATGGCCGGCATCACGGCCTCGACGAACCCGATCCGCCCGGACGAGGTCTTGAGGTCGAACCGGTCCGCATGATGGTCGATCAGGTACTCGACGAGCGGCTTGGCCTTCGAGATGGCGGACTCCCAGGCGGCCGGCGACTCGCGGACGACCTCGTCGGGGTCCTGGCCGTCGGGCAGGCGGGCGACCCGGACGTCTTCGAGCTTGACCCCTGACGTGTCACCCTGGAGCTGGCCGATGAGCCCGGCCAGTGCGGTCACGCCGAGCGTGCCGGCTTTCTCGCCGGCCGCATCGACGTCGTACGCGAGCACGATCCGGCTGGCGTAGCGGGTCAGGAGCGCCACCTGGCCCGGTGTCAGCGCGGTGCCCAGCGATGCCACGACGTTGTCGAAGCCGGCTTGATGCGCCATCAGGGCGTCGGTGTAGCCCTCGACGATGACCGCCTGCCCCGACTTGCGGATGGAACCCTTCGACTTGTCGATGAGATACAGGGTCCGGCTCTTGTCGAACAGCGGTGTCGCCGGGGAGTTGAGGTACTTCGGCCCGTCACCTTCCAGCAGCCGACCGCCGAGACCGACGGCGTGCCCATTCTGGTCGCGGATCGGGAACAGCACGCGCTCGCGGAACCGGTCATACACGCCGCCGCGCCCGGTCTGGCGAGGCGAGGCGAGCCCGACCTCGAGGAGCTCATCGGGGCGGACGTCGCGCTTCGAGCCGAGCGTGCGGGTCATCTGGTCCCAACCGCCCGGAGCCCAGCCGAGCTGATGGGCCGTGATCGTCTCGTCGGTGAAGCCGCGGGCGTGAAGGTAGTCAAGGGCCGTCTTGCCGGCAGCCGAGGCGGTGAGCACCGCGTGATAGAAGGCGATCGCGCTGTCGAGGACCTGGCGAAGCCGCGCCTTGTGGGCGTCTTCGCGAGCGGTCCGTTCGTCGATCTCGACGCCCGCGCGAGCGGCCAGCGTCCGAAGCGCCTCCGGAAACGGAACGCCGTCGCGCTGCATGACGAAACTGAAGATGTCGCCACCGAGCCCGCAGCCGAAACAGTGCCAGCTCTCGCGCCCCGGGGTGACGACGAACGAAGGTGTCTTCTCGCCGTGGAACGGGCAGAGTCCCTTGTAGGTGGTGCCCGCCTTCTTCAGGCTGACCGTTTCGCCGACGACCTCGACGACGGTGAGCTTGTTCTTCACCTCGGCTGCGACACCTACCGCCAAACGGCGCCTCCTGGACCTGAACATGGCTGTGGGCCTGTCAAGTCTTGACAAGCCCTAGTGACTGGATTATCGACCTTTGGTCCCCGATCTGTCAAGACCCATGTCAATACTCTTGGGGAGTATCCGACCGTCTCAGAGACCACCGCTGAACGCGCCGAACGTGATGGTCCCGAGCGTGACCGGTTTGATCGATCCCGATGAGCTTGGTCGGGGGGTTGCGATCGTGACCTGAAGGCCTTCGACGATGCCCTTGAGAGCATTCGAGAGGAAGGCATTCACGGACGGGTCAGGACCTGACAGAGCGCCTCCTTTCAGCGCACTCGCGGCGGCCGCGCTAACCGACCCGACGCTGGCACCGCCCGTGGCTGCGGCCACGGTCGCGGCGGCGCAAGCAGTAGCCACCCAGAACTGCGTGGTCGCCGCGTCCTGCGCGTCGCGGATCTTGTCCTCCGTGTCACGGATCTCCTTCACGGCCACCGCTTGCTGCGCGCTGTCGAGTCTCGGCTTCATCGAGATCGTGAGATCGATGCGCGGCCCGACGGTCGATCTCACCCCGATGGCGAAGGCCGTGGAGACCGGGATCGAGGCGGTCCCCGACTTGATGGTCCCCGATGCATTCACCGTGATCACCCCCCGGATGACGTCGCCATCGAAGACCAGGCCGCCCACCGTCCCGCCGGCCGCCGCACCCCCCTCGCGAACCAGTCGGACCTCTTCTCCCCTCGCCGGAAGCTTGATGGCGCCGTCGTATCCCGGGACACCGGACAGGGTCGCGTCGAAGGCATCCGCGGTCGTCGGACCGGTCAGGTGCCCGCCCTTCGCGTCGCGCAGGTCGATCCCGCTACCCGTCGAGGTTCCCGTGAACCATCGTGAGCCGGCGCCGGGGTCGCACAGATACCCGACCGCGGCGCCATCCTTGACACCCACGTAGAGAACGGCGTCGTCCCCGATGCGGGTCAGGTAGCGCGCTTCGAACAGCCCGCGATCGCCGTCCGAGGCAAGTCGAGTCATCAGCGACGCCGCGGCGGACGTCGGAGCTGCCGCACCGGTCGACGGCGCCGCGGCCCCTTGACAGGCCGATCCGACCAGCACCCCGAGGACGAGGAGGGCGGCCAGGCCTCTCAACTGCATCGAACGAGGCTACTCCATCCCAGAACTTCGGCGCTGCGGTCTAGGTTGCGGTGTCCGGACCCTCCGCGATGGCATGCGTGGCAGCCGGCGAAGTCCCGGGCGACACCAGTACGTCCGGCACGACCGGGGGCGGCGCCCCGAACACCACATCCGCGCGGCGACGGAGCGCGGCCCGTTGCTCGCGTTCGATCGTGACCACGAGGGTCACGGCGAGGATGGCGGTGGGGATCAGCAGGACCAGCCGGGCGTTGAGCGAGGTCAGGACGGCGAGCGGCACCGGCACCTCGGAGCCACTCGCGAGGACCACGACCGTCGGCGCGAAGTAGGTGGCGAGGACCCCGACCCACCACGCGAGGGCCAGCAGGCGCGGCCAGGCACGACCCTCGGTGAGGATGGCCAGGACGCCGCGGACGACCGAGTGGGGCCGCTTCAGGTTGATGATCGGGATCCAGGCGCCGAACAACGCTCCGATCGGGCTGTTCGGTGGCCAGCGCGCGGTCAGGGCCGGAACGTTCGCCACGACGATGGCGATCCAGACGCTCCACAGGACGAGGGCGGCCGCGTAGGCCGCCAGGGTCGCCGCGGACACGGTCAGGAACTCGTGCACCCGCGTCTCATCCGCGACCAATCGCCCGTCGGGAGCGACCAGGGCGGCCCAGGCCTGCACCTCGGTGATGTTCATCGACGTGGCGACGACGATCAGTAGCCCGACCAGGATCGCGAGCGGCCACGTGGGTCGATAGCGAGCGCCGAGACGATCCGCCATCGCGAGGACCGTCCGTGCCCGCTCGTCACGCGCCGTGGTCAACGCCGCTGTCGCCTCGGACATCTCACCGGTCGCGCGGGGCACATGGCACTTGTAGCACTGCCGTTGGCTGGCATTGTTGGCCGACCGGCAGTCGCCGCAGATCCACAGCTCTTTCAAGGTGCGAGGGGCCTCACGAAGGGATGGATCGCCGTCGAATGCGCTTGACGGGCGCCATGGTCCCACAGTCGTGCCGAGCGCCCATCGTGCGATAGTCCTGCCGACAGCCGCCTCTCCGCGAGTCAGGAAGAACGATGACGACGAGCTCGACCGTGACCGCGAGCACCGCCCATGGACGCGCGCTCGACCCACGGGTCCTGGCCCAGGTCGCCCTCTTCGCGAGCCTGATGCTGGCCGCGGTCCTCGACCTGCTGGGTCGTACCTTCGCGCTCGGCGCGCCCCTGGCGTCGGCCATCGTGTGGCCAGCTGCCGGGGTCCTGCTGGGCCTCGCGATGCTCCGCACCGGGCTGGTCGGCGCGCGACCGATCCTGGTCGCGGCCGCCGTCATCGCCTTCGCGGTCACCACCGCGGAGATCGTCGACCCTGCCATCAACCGATTCCGCGAGCCTCCGGGCGGTGTCCTGCCGTCGGTCCTGACGGCGGTCCTCGCGGTCGTCGCCGCGGCGGCCGCGCTGACGATACGTGACGAGCGCGGCGAACGGCCCCTTGATGCGTCCGGGATCCATCGATCAACCGGCCAGCGAGCCACGCTCCTCATCCTGGCTACCCTTGGTCTGGCGGCGCTCGTCGTCGAGACCGCCGGGGCGTTCGGGCCGGGGAACGTCGACAACGTGGCTTCCTTCAGCAACGGCGTCCAGACGGTCGTCTCCCTCGTGAGCAGCGGCTGGGTGGCCGCCCTCGCGATCGGTCTCGTCGCCTGGTGGTGGGGTCGCGGCTGGCTGCTCGCCCTGGGCGGTGCCTCGACCATCGCCGCCATCGCCGCGGTCCCGCTCGAGGCGCTCGCGGCGGACGCCATCCCGGCCGTGTTCCTCGGGTTCGGCAGCGTCGTGGCCGGTCTGCGACCGCCTGGCGGCCGCTCGTTCGTCGGCGCCATCGGTCGCGCCGACCGTTCGCCGATCCGCCCCACGGTGGCCGCCGTCTGGGCGGTGTCGGGCTCGATCCTGCTGGTCCCGACCCTGTTGATCGGGCGGTTCCCCCCGATCCTGGAGGACTGCTTCGGGCAGTGTCCGCCGCTCTCCCCGCTCGCCGACGTCTCGGGATACCTGGATCTGGCCGCCGTTCTTCTTGTCCCGATCGCCGCACTCGCCCTCGCCTTCGCACCGACATCTCGACCGGTCGCCAATGGCAGCGTGGCCGCCGTCGGCCTCGTTGCCGCTATCGTCGTGTTGCTCCAGGTCGTCCTTGGCCAGCTGGGTGTCCGACCGTTCGGCTACATGGGCACGTCGGCCCCTGCGGCGCTGCTCGTCCTCCTCGGGTTCGGCCTGGCGGCGTGGCGGCCGACCGGCCTCGAAGGCACGGGCTGGATCGCCTCGCTCGCCATCGCGCTGCTTGCCGTGATCTGGATCGCGGCAGCGTTCGTCGGTGGGTTCGGCATCGTCTGGCCCACGAACCTGAGCGCCCTCTTCGAGGCCGGCGTCACCGCCGTCGCCCTCGCGCTCGCGTTCGGCGCGGCACAAGGTCGAACGGCTGTGGCCTAGCTCGTCCCGACTTCGGGCGCCGGTGCCGCAGCCGGGCCGCCCAGGTGCCGGATGCCGACACCACCACCGGCCTCCTTGACCACGTACATCTCGTGGTCGGCGATCGCGTGGAGACGATCGATCGAGGGCACCCGGCTCGACGGGTCGATGAAGACCACGCCGATCGACGCGCCGATCGTGATGCTGTCTCGGTCGGTTTCGATCGGCAGGCACAGGTCACGCCAGATCTTGAGGGCAAGCGATTCTGCGGCCCGAGGATCGGACACCCCTGCGAGCAGGACGCCGAACTCGTCGCCGCCTCGGCGAACGGCGGCGTCCGTGAGCCGGATCGAATCGCGCAGGCGTGCCCCGGTCTCGCGGATGACCTCGTCACCGGCCGCATGGCCGTAGGTGTCGTTCACCGCCTTGAAGCCATCCAGGTCGATCGCCAGTAGGGCCACCCGTCCGGCGCCCCGCCGGACGCCGATCAGCACTTCCTCAAGGCGGGCGTCGAAGCCGGACCGACTGAGGAGCCCGGTCATGGGATCGTGTCGCGAGATCTCGCGGGCGTCGTGCGCCTGCCAGATCACGAGCACGAGCGTCGCGCAGATCACGGCCGCCCACCAGCCGATCGTGCCGTACGCAAGGGCGAGCATCCACCCGAGGACGACCTCACTGGCCGACGTGGTGCGGTATGAGGTGTCGAGCAGTCGGGCCGCCTCGCGGAGGGTCAGGCCGTCGCGCAAGATGGCAGTGCCGGAGGCGAGCGCAGCCGACAAGCCTGACAGGACGAACGTCGCGAGGACGATGGCCACGAGCTCGGCAGCCTGGCGCTCCTGGGTCACACCACCGAACGCGACGTTCCTGACGAGGTAGAAGACCACGCCCGCCAATACCGCCGCGAGCGCCATCGCCGAGTGATTGGCCAGTGTCCCGTACCAGGGCACCTCCCGGATCTCGCGTGCCTCGAAGGTCGAGACCATGGCGACCCATCCGCCGGCGACCGGACCGCCAAGGGCTGTCGCGGCGATGATGAATGGCAGGTGGAACGTCAGCACGCCGTACCCGTGGAGATGCTGGACGCGCGTCCCGCCGAGGAGGCCGATCAGGATCCAGAACACGAGGCCGAGAAGGATCCCCTCGGGGCCACCTGCCTGTGTCAGCGAGATGGTCGGCCAGATCGGGAAGGCGAGCGAGGCCCAAAGGAGAGCGGCCAAACCGGCGACGATGGTCGCGCCCGTGTAGACGTACAGGACGACCGAGGATCGGATCAGGAACAGGCGCTCACCGGGTATGGGTGGGGCCGCCGTGCGGTCCCAGCCGTCAGTCGACGGCGACTCCGGATCCATCAGGGGGCACTCCCGAAGATCGAAGGCACCGTCGGACACGGGCAAGCCGCGACGGTGATGGTCTCGTCGTCACCGGGAAGCGCCGCTCGCGCACGGGCTCACGCGAGCCGCTGGGTCGAGCGAAGGTGCCTCCCACCGTGATCCCTCCGACGACGAAAGCCGGGCCCGGATTCCCGCCAGTCCGATGGACTGATCTCGTCTACATCAAACTGCGCTTATCCCATGCGCGGGGCCATGATCAATAAGTACCGCGCGAGGCTGAACTCTCAGCGATCGACCCCGTCCTGCGGGGGCGGCTGCCGTCCCAACGTCCGGCTGACGACCGGGGAGTATCCTCGGCCTCGGTCGTGCCGCTTGAGGCGGGACCGACGCCAGGGAGGGGAACGATGACTGACGACATCGAGCGCGAGTACGCCCGCGGGCTGCTCGACGAGGACCCGCCCGCCCCGGATGCAGCAGGTGCCCGGGGAGGCGATCGAGTCGCGGCGAACTCGGCCTTCGCCTTACATGGCACGGTCCTGACGCCCGACGCCGCGATCGCCAACGGCTACGTAGTCGTGGCGGGCGCGATCATCACGGCCGTCGGTCCGGCCAAGCCGGCCGGGGTCCCGATCATCGAGACTGACGGGGTCATCCTGCCCGGGCTGATCGATCTCCACGGCCATCCCGAATACAACATCTTCGCCGCCTGGGAGCCCCCCAAGCTGTTCACCAATCGCTCGCGCTGGCGGGCCTCGCCCGAGTACGCCAAGGTCGTCAAGGACCCGCTGGCGGTGCTCAAGGCCGCACCGACGCTCGAGCGGACGCTGACCCGCTACGCGGAAGCGCGCGCGCTGGTCAGCGGCACGACCGCGATCCAGGGCACGAACGGCAAGTTCGCCTCGATCGAGGAAGCCCTCGTGCGCAACGTGGACCGTCGGATCTTCGGGCAGCACAAGGCCCGCTCCATCGTTGACCTCGACCGCACCTCGCCCGAGGACGTCACGAAGCTCAAGAAGCAGATCACCGACGGTGTCGTCGATTCCGTCTACATCCACCTGGCTGAAGGCGCCGACGCCGGCTCGCGCAAGGAGTTCGACACGCTTGTCACGGCGGGTCTCCTGACGCCTGCCACGATCATCATCCACGGCACCGCCCTCAGCGCCGACCAGCTCGGCCAGGTCGCCGACGCGGGCGCCAAGCTCGTGTGGTCGCCGCAGAGCAATCTCCGCCTGTATGGCACGACCACGCTGGCCGGCGAGGCGATCGCGCGAGGCGTCACGGTCGGGCTCGGGGCCGATTGGCTGCCGAGCGGGAGCCCGAGTCTTCTCGCCGAGCTCAAGGTCGCGCGCCAGTCGCTCGTCGAGCAGGGTCATCCGGCGACCGCGCAGCAACTCGTCCGGATGATCACGAGCGTCGCCGCGGGGATCGCCTCGCTCGACGCGAAGCTCGGACGGCTCGAGGCGGGACGCCCGGCCGACGTCCTGGTGCTCGCGACTCGCCACCCGGACCCGTGGGAGAGCGTCGTGGCCTCCATGCCGGGCGATATCGAGCTGGTCACCATCGGTGGCGACCTCGCCTACGGCCGACCGGACTGGATGGCGACGCTGGCGCCTCCGGGCGTCACGGAGCCGGTCGTGGCCTGGGGCCGGTCGATGCTGGTCGACACGAGTTACAGCGTCAAGACGCCCGCCACGCCGGCCCCGCGCCTGGCCGAGCTGCGAAGCGAGTTGATCGCGCGCTACCCGCAGACCGGTCCGATCTTCGCCTGACCGACTTACGGCACCTTGCCGGCTTTGAATCGGGCGATGAGGTCGGTGTAGCCCGGCAGGCCCCGCTCGTAGCCGATCGCCCAGAACCCGACACCCGCGAGCCCGCGCGCGTCGGCGAGGGCGAGCTTGGGGTCAGCGTCGCCGGCGAATCGACGTAGATCGCCTGCCAGCCGGCCGTCGCGCGCGAATCGCCGGGCACGGGGCTGACGGTGGGCGCCACGGCGTAGAACTCGACGACCTCGATCGGGTCGAACTCGGGCGGCGCCGGCGGGTCCGCCAGGAACTTCGGGTTGTCGCCGGGACCCAGATCGCGCCGTCGCCCGAGGCGCGGGGCGCCGAGCTCCGGGCCCGGCGACCCGCCAGCGCATGCCGTACAGCGGCAGGCCCAGGATGGTCTGTTCGACCGGCACGTCCGAGGCCGCGTACAGGTCGAGCGACCAGGCAGGTCGGGGTCCGCGCCGTCCCGCCGATCCATCGGCGCCGAGGCGCCGACCTCGGACCCCGCGTAGTGATAGTCGTAGCCCATCAGGAAGATCCGGTCGGCGCCGGCCGGACGGCGGCCCGGGCCATCGCCGCCCCGGTCCGGCCCGGCGCTCGTGGCGACCGTCACCCGGCGGCCTTCGGCAGAGTCGGCCCGGAGCGCGTCGCGCAGGCGACCGACGAACGCCCCATAGGCCGGCGACGAGTCGTCGCCGAGCTGCTCGATGTCGACGTCGATCGCCGTCGACATCGATCTTCTTGGCCAGCGCCACGAGGCTCGTCGATCGTCGCGTCCTGGACCTTCGGCGACGCGAAGAAGCGGTCGTTGCGGGCCACGCCGAAGCTCGTGTACACCAGCTGGACGGCGACGCCACGATCGTGCGCCTCGCGGATCAGCTGCTCGCCGATCGGCCCCGGTGATCCGCTTGTAGCCGGTCTGGGAGGTGTCGATCTTGCCCGTCTTCGTGTGCGTGACGGAGAACAGCGCCGAGCGTCGTCAGGGGCGTCCCGGCGAGGTGCGCGGCGATCGTCGCGTCCATCTCCCAGTACGGCACGAAGCCGAACACCTCGTGCCCGGGACCGGCCGCGGCGGTCGGGCCGGGTGGTTCGGTCGTCGCGTCGGCCGTGGCGATCGCTGCCGGGTCGGCCGAGGCGGCCGGGCGGCCCGGGCGGTGGCGCGCGGCCGAGGTCGAGGGCGAAGACGAGCGCGATCGTGACGACGAGCGCGAGGCACCGACGCCGATGAGTGGCCGTCGGGTCATGGCGATAGCGTGGGTCTGCGCGTGGATCGGGTCAAGCGATGGCCCGGCGTCAGGCACGGCGCACGAGCCGCCGGACAGACCGAACGCCGGAGGGCCGGCGATCGCGGTCGAGAGGGAGGAGGTCGTCGCTGCGCGATCCGGAGGCCCTCCGGCGTTCGTGCGCGGAGGAGAGAACATCGTGATGGTGCGCCGCGGCGCTGAGATGCCCTGAGAGCTGCCGCCGGGTTCTCAGGCACGGCTCAGCCGGATGCGCGCTCAGCGGTTCCGGTCGGCGCGCACGAACAGGATCGTCCCGACGATCGTGAAGACCAGGAAGAACCCGATGGTCACGGCCAGGTCGAGCCACGGCCCGTGCAGGACCGCGGCCGCGTATTCGGGCTTGCCCCAGTAGAAGATGTTGCGGGCGAGGTCGATGCTGTAGGTCATCGGGATGATCTTCGCGAGCAGGCCCAGGAGTGCCCGTCGAGTTGGCGACCGGGATGAGCGCCCCGGACAGGAACAGCTGCGGGAAGATCAGCAACGGGACGCCGATCGCGACGGTCTTCGGGTCCTGGGTCAGGCCGATGAAGAAGATGCCGAGCGCGCCGCCCGCGAGCGCCAGGACCGGCGTCAGGGCGATGACCCGGAGCAGGTCGCCAGCGTCCATCGGGATCTGCATGACGACGATCATGGCGAGGATGCCGACCAGCGAGAACATCGCGGCGATCCCCGACCCGATCAGCTTGCCGAGCAGGACCGCGTAGCGCGAGATCGGCGCGACGAACAGCTCGGCCGTGAAGTCGTTCTCGCGCTCCTCGACCAGGTTGGTGACGCCCGGTGATCGTGCCCTGGTACATCGTGTTGGCGATCATCCCGATGAGCATGTACGGCAGGTACGCGAACGACAGGGCGTTGCCCATGTTCTGGCTGATGCTGCCGCCCAGGATGCCGATGAACAGGATCGGGAAGATGACCGTGAAGGCGAGGGACAGCGGGCTCTTGACGGCCCGCAGGACCTCGCGCCAGGCGATCGCGAAGGTCGCACTGGCCTCCCGACCGAGCGACGCGCGCCGCCCGGCGGAGACAGGCCCCACCCGGGGCCTCGTGACGGCCGTGGATCCCACCCCCGTGGTCAGCTCGCCGCTCATGCTACGGCCTCCTCGGTCCGCCGGAGCAGCTCGACGTACGCCTCCTCGAGGCTGGGTTCGTGCACGCGGAGGACCGACAGCGGCGTTCGCAGTGCGCGCGATGACGCCCTGCGCGGTCCCCTCGCCGTAGGCGACGCGCAGACGACCGTCGGGCTCGTCCTACCGGCGTCAGGCCAAGGCCGACCAGCTCGGCGCGAAGTGCCGTCCGATCGGCGCGCATCGACGACGATCGAGCGGTCGAGCAGCTTGCGCTTGAGGTCGTCGGGCGTGCCGATGATCGGCGATCCGCCCGTGGTCGATGACGCAGACGCGGTCGGCGCCCTCCGCCTCCTCGAGGTAGTGCGTGGTCAGGAAGATCGGTCGTGCCGTCGGCGGCCCGGACCTCGCGCAGATACGCCCACAGGTCGCGCCGGCTGACCGGGTCGAGCCCGGAGGTCGGTTCGTCGAGGAACAGGACGCCCGGCCGGTGCATGAGGCTGCGGACGATCTCGAGCTTGCGCTTCATCCCGCCCGAGAAGGTCTTGAGCGGCTTGAACAGCTCGCCGCCGAGTCCGACGACCTCGGCCAGCCGCTCCACGCGCTCGCGGTAGGCGGCCGGCATCAGGCGATAGACGGGCCGGTACGCGAAGGTCCCGTACAGGGCGACGTGGAGGCGGATGTTCTCCTCGCCCGACAGGTGCAGGTCGATGCTCGGGTTCTGGAAGATGATGCCGATGTTGCGCCGGACGGCCGTCGCCTCGCGATCGAGGTCGTGGCCGGCGATGGTGACCGTCCCGCTCGTCTTGGCGAGTGTCGTGGTCAGGATGCTGATGGTGGTCGTCTTGCCCGCCCCGTTCGGCCCCAGGAAGGCGAACAGCTCGCCCGACTCCGACGTCGAGGCTGATGTCGTCGACGGCGGCGACGGTCGACTTCTTGTAGCGCTTCGTCAGGTGGTCGACGCGTGATCATGGGTTCCATGGCCGTCATCGTGCCGGACGATCGTGGAGAGCGCCATGGAGAGCGCGGTGGTGATCCACGGCCCTGCTCGGCGGAACGAAGATCGAAGAGATCGGGCGAGATCCTCCTCATACCGTTCGAGCACCCGAGATCCGGGACGCTCATCTGGAGTACGGAGACGACGCGCGTGGAGCGGAACCTCGTCGAGCGAGCGGCCAGTGGTGATCAGGAGGCCTTCGAGGCCCTGGTCCGGCTGTCCGCGAGCCGACTGTTCGCGATCGCATATCGGATCCTGCGTGATCACCACCTTGCCGAGGACGCGCTGCAGCAGACCCTGATCACGATCTGGGACGAGCTCCCGAGGCTTCGCGACCCTGATCGGTTCGACGCCTGGAGCTATCGACTGATCGTCCGGACCAGCACCGCTCAGGCTCGTCGGGAGCGACGTGGCGGCCCGATCATCCGGCTCCTGCCGGATGACGCGGACGCCTCGCCCGCCGCCGACGCCATCGCGACGATCGCGGATCGGGACCAACTCGAACGCGGGTTCCGACGCCTGTCGCCGGACCAGCGGGCGATCCTCGTGCTCCAGCACTACCTCGGCCTGCCGCTGGCCGAGATCGCCGATGTCCTCGGCATCCCGGTCGGGACGGCAGGATCCCGACTCCATTACGCGACCCGGAATCTCCGGGCCGCACTCGACGCCGACGCACGCACCGACGATCCCAAGGAGCGGACGGCATGACCGCAGAGCACGATCTCGACCGAGACCTCGCAGCCTGGCTCCAGGACGGACCGTCCGGGAGCTCGGAACACCCGATCGAATCCGCGCTGGCGCACGCCCGGACCCATCCGCGTCGGCGCGATCCGTTGGCGTTCCTCAGAAAGGATCCCATGTCTTCGCATCCGTCCGCGGCCGTCCTTCGGCCGCTCCCTCTCGTGGCCGTCCTCGGCCTCCTGCTCGTCGCGGCCCTCGCGGTCGCCTCGGCCGGCGGCTTCTTCGATCGACCGCCGGCGGTCGTGCCACCACCCGTCGCCACTGCCTCACCGTCGGTCCAGCCATCGATCACCCCATCGGCCAGCGCACAGGGCACACCGCCTGCCACGGCCGGCATCGGCGTTCTCCACGTCGATCTCACCGAGAACGTGGGCGCTGACGCGACGGTCGACATCACCGACCTGTCCGGCACGCTCGCCGACGCTCGGTCAGGCATCCCTGGTGACGGCGCGTCCGTCGCCGACGGCATGGTCGAAGTGACCAATCCCGCTGGCCTGCCAGACGTGCTCCGCCTGACCTGGAGCGGGTCGCCCTGTGACACCACCCACGCTATGACCATATCGCAGGACGGAACGACGATCCACATCGTGCGTCCGGCCTGCAGCGGGGACGCCCTCCCCGTCGACCACGTCCTCGAGCTGATGTTCGATCACCACGTCGATCCGGCGAAGATCAAGGCGACGATCGCGACCAGCGGCAGCTGACTATCCACGACGGGTCGAGCACGGCGGGTGCGGATCCATCGCGCCCGCCGATCCGTGTCAATCGGGCCGCGATCCGATCAGGCCCAGCGGTCGAGCGGCGCCAGGAACTCGACGATCGTGTCGGCCAGCCGCTCGGGCTGCTCCATCCCGATCATGTGCGCGACGTCCGGCCAGACGATGGCGCGGGCGTTCGGGGCGGCCGTTGCGAGGCGCTCGGCGACCTGGACGACGTCGCTGAAATCGAGGGCCCCGGCGACAGCGAGGACCGGACAGCCCAGGGCGCCCAGGCGCGCGTTGGCCGCTGGCTCGAGCGGCACCGAGTGGCCGCGCACCCGACCGGGCTCGTTCAGCGGTCGGGCCATCGCGCGCAGCGCATCGCGCAGCGGCGGGGCGACACGGCCTGGCGCCGCGCCCGGCCCGTCCATCCAGATCCGGACCTCGAAGTCGGTCAATGCATCGGCGTCGAACGGGTCCGCGGCGTCGATCCGTTCGTACGCCTCGAACAGGATGACCTCGTCGGCGGTCGGCTCGCCTTCGAACCCGCCCAGGCCGGCTCCGACGCCAACGACCGCGGCGACACGATCCGGGTACTCGATGGCGGCGTCGAGCGCGGTCTGCCCGCCGCGCGAATTGCCGACCAGCGCGGCACGACCGATCTTGAGCGCGTCCAGGACGGCGACCAGGTCCGCCCGGTCCGAGAACTCGACCTCCTTGGTCGTGGACTCACCGAAGCCCCGCGAATCGTAGGCGACGACGCGATAGCCGGCCGCCACGAGCAGCGGCGCGACGGCGCCCCACGCCCGCCGGTCCGCCACGCCGGCATGGATGAGGACGATCGGCGGACCGGAACCTTCGGCCACGACGACCAGGCGCCCACCCGGGACGTTGACCCGCTTCGTGATGGCCGGCTTGGTCGTTGCGCGCTTGGTCGTCATTCCGCTCTGCCTCCGGGGAAGGTGCGAGGATACCCGGCTTCACGCCTTCGGCGTTCGGGTCATCGGGCCGATGGGCCGACCGGCCCGCGAGTCTTCGATCAGGGCCGCCAGCCGGCGAGCGCGGGTCTCGGGACGCTTGGCGCTGACGACCCAGTAGGTGGCGGTCCGGCGATACGACGGCGCCTGTGCCTGGAACCAGGCCCACCCGTCGGCGTCGGCGCGAAAGGCGGCTTCGTCGTCCGGCGCGAGCGCGGCGAGCGGTCGCTCGTAGGAGTAGATGCCTGACTTCGCGGGGTCGCGGGCCTCGAAGGCGGCGATGCCGGCGGGCAGCATCAGGCCGGCCGCCCGCAATGCCTCGACTCGCGCGATGTTGATCGCGCTCCAGGTGCTCCCCCGTCGGCGGGGCGTGAACCGGTTTGCGTAGCTGGACGCATCGATGCGGCGACGGATGCCGTCGATCCAGCCGGCGCAGAGCGCCTCATCGACCGCCTGCGGCCAGGTGATGCTGGGCCGCCCGGTGCCGACCTTGAAGAAACCGACGAGCAGTTCCGGCTCCGTCGCGCCGTTGGCGACCAACCAAGCGCGGAATTCGGCTTGCGTCGCGAAGAACGTCGCCTCCGGGGTCACCCCTCGCGGGCGATCGGCTCGAGATCGATCGTGCGCACCTGGCGGGTTCGCCCGGCCTCGGTGCGAACGAGGGCCGCCGGGATCACGCCGGACGTCAGCTTCTCGATCACCGCGGCTTCGCCGGCGTACAGTCCGCCACCCGCGATCCTGACTCGGTCCCCCACCGACAATCCGGCCCTGCCGCTACCGGCGGTCAGGTCGATCGTCGCGACCGTGGGACGAACGTATGGTTCGGGACCCGCTCCGGCTCGTTGGGCTGGCTTGGTGTCGGTCCGGGCCGGCGGGTAGACGGTCTTTCGCTTGCGCGTCGCCACAGTGGCTGCACCCTCCTTCGGCCGCGACAGGTGCGCGCGGCACGCCGCGATGCTACATCGGCCCGTCAATCGCGTGCCGTCGGCATCCGTCGGGGCGCGGCGAGCGTATCGTCTGGCAGATGGCGGACCAGCCTCCCGACCTCCAGCCTGTCCACGGCCCCCGTGACGACGCCGATGACGCCGGCGCCGATCCCCCGCCGACGCTCGAGGCCGTCCGGACAGGTGGCCCGGGCCTGCTGACCTTCGTCATCGCCGTCGTGGTCGCGGTCGTCCTCATCGTGGGCAGCGTCGGCACCTCGCTCGTGCGGTTCGGGCCACCGTCGCCGGCGATCCCGTCGGCGCCGCCGGTCACCGGGACGCTCGCCGTGATCGATGACGTCGGCACCCTCAGCAGCCTCGACGATCCGGCGGGTTCGCCCGTGACCTACCCAGGTGCCGGCCTCAGGTTCCAGTTCCCGACGTGGTCGCCCGACGGGAGCCATCTCGCCGTGGTCGGCACGTCCCTCGACGGGAACGGCCAGACCGGCGTCTACGTGTTCGACACCCCGGCGCGAGGTGTCTCGGCGAGCGCGGCCGCCCTCATCTATCGAAGCGAGGTCAATCCGCCGTTCTACCTGTACTGGACGCCCGACGGACGACAGGTCACGTTCCTGACCAGCGAATCCGATGGCCTCGCGCTGCGGGTGGCGCCGGCGGACGCGACGGCCCCGGGCGCCACGATCCGACGCGGTTCGCCCCTGTACTGGACGTTCGTCGACGGGTCCCGGATGCTCATCCATAGCGGTGGCGACGCGTCGGGCGCTTTCGTGGGTGTCGTCGGCCTCGACGGCTCCGTGATCGACCCCGCCGTGGGGGCGCCGGGCCTCTTCCGGCCCCCCGCCGTGTCGACCGATGGCCGGTATCGCGCCTACGCGGCACCCGGCGACCGAGCCGGTCGAATTGGTCGTGGTCGAGGCGACCGACGGCTCAGCTCGCCACGAGGTCCCGATCGTCGGGCCCGCCGCCGTCGGGTTCGGGCGGGCAGGCGATTCGTTCGCCTTCATCGCCGCGGAACCGCCCGGCGCCGAGGCATCGATCCCGATCGGTCCGCTCCGCATCGTCGACCCCGCCTCCGGGGCGACCCGGACCCTGCTGAGCGGTTCCGTCGTCGCGTTCTTCTGGTCGCCGGACGGGAAGACCATCGCGGCCCTGCGGATCGTCGGGACCGGCGACGATGGCACCGCGAGCGTCGGGGCCACCGTGTCGGCGGTCGGGCCGATCGCGGCCCCCGGCATCGCCGTCGGACTCGTCTTCGTCGATCCTGTGGACGGAGGATCCAGTCGAAGCGCACCGTATCGCTCGGAGAGACCTTCGTCGACCAGATCCTGCCCTACTTCGACCAGTACGCGTTGAGCCATCGGCTCTGGTCGCCCGACAGCCGGTCCATCGCCTTGCCGACCGTCGACGAGGCTGGGGTGAACCAGGTGCTCGTCCTGTCGGCCGATGGCGCGGACGCCCACCGGGTCGCAGGCGGCGTGCTCGCATTCTGGAGTCCGCGCGGCGGCCGACCGGCCGACTGAATCGCGCTAGGTCGTGGGCTCGACCCAGCCGAGCGTCCGCTCCACGCCCTTGTGCCACCGCGCGATGCCCGCGGCGCGCGTCGCCTCGTCCATCGACGGTTCCCAGCGCCGGGCCGCGCGGTCCATCGCGCGCAGCGCGTCGAGGCCGTCCCAGAACCCCACGGCCAGCCCGGCCGCGTAGGCGGCCCCGAGCGCGCTGGTCTCGGCGATGGGCGGCGCGACGACCGGGCGCCCGAGGATGTCGGCCTGGAACTGCATCAGCAGTTCGTTGCGGATCATCCCGCCGTCCACGCGCAGTTCCGCGGGAAGGGCCGTGCCAAGGTCCTTGGCCATCGCCTCGCTCAGGTCGTAGACCTGGTAGGCGGTCGACTCCAGCGCCGCCCGCGCGATGTTGCCGCGCGACGCGTACGCCGTGAGGCCGGCGATGACACCGCGCGCGTCGCTGCGCCAATGGGGTGCGAACAAGCCGGAGAAGGCGGGCACGAAGACCACATCACCGCTGTCGGGCACCGACCGTGCGAGCGCCTCGACCTCCGACGCGTCCCCGATGATGCCGAGGTTGTCCCGCAGCCAGCCGATCAACGCCCCGGCGACGGCGACCGAGCCCTCCAGTGCATACGTCGCCGGCGCGTCGCCGAGTCGCGCCGCCACGGTCGTGAGGAGCCCGTGACGCGAGTGGACCGGACGAGCGCCCGTGTGCATGAGCATGAAGCAGCCCGTCCCGTACGTGCACTTGATCTCGCCGGGCTCGAAGCAGGTCTGCCCGAACAGGGCCGCCTGCTGGTCGCCAAGGTCGCCCGCGATGGGCACCCCGGCCAGGTCCCCGACACCGAGCCCGTAGACCTCGGAGGACGAACGGATCTCGGGCAGCATCGCGGCAGGCACACCCACGGCGTCGAGCACGGTCGGCTCCCAGGCCAGGGTCTCCAGACCCATGAGCATCGTCCGCGATGCGTTGGTGACGTCGGTCACGTGCACGCCGCCGCTGACGCCACCGGTCAGGTTCCAGATCAGCCAGCTATCGATCGTCCCGAACAGCAGGTCCCCGGCTTCGGCCGCGGCCCGCCGGTCCCGCGCGGCCGCGGGCGTGCCAGCGTCGAGGATCCAGCCGAGCTTCAACGCGGACGAGTAGGTCGAGATGGGCAACCCGGTCAGGGCGCGGAATCGGTCAGGCCCGCCCTCGCTCGCCAGGCGCGCGCCGGCCTCGGCGGTCCGCGTGTCCTGCCAGACGATGGCGTGCGAGACCGGGCGTCCGTTCGATCGTGACCAGACCACGGTCGTCTCGCGCTGATCGCTGATGCCGACGGCCGCGAGCGAGCGCCCGTCCGCGCCTGAGTCGCGCAGCGCCACGCGGACGCACGTCAGGACGCGTTCGAGGATCTCGTCGGCGTCGTGCTCGACCCAGCCCGGTCGCGGGGTGATCTGGGCGTGCTCCAGTTGGTGGCTGCCGACCGGCTGACCCGCGCGGTCGAACAGGATGCAGCGGCTGCTCGTCGTCCCCTGGTCGATGGCGGCGACGAGCGACCGCGGTCCCACGTGGCGCTAGTAGCGGTACGAGCTCCGATCGATCGTCTGGATGGACGAGCCGACGTCGCGGATCTGCCAGTACAACGCCGCACCACCCACCACGAGGAAGGCGACCGTCGCCACCACGCCCTGGTGGAGCAGCGCGCCGAAGATCCCCGCATCCAGGGTCGCAAGCTTGATCGAGCCGGTCACGATGAACACGCCGTTGACGACCGCCGCCGCACCGCTGAAGGCCGAGAAGACCATCACCAGCAGGACCGGCACGCCGAGCACGAAGGTGCCGATGGCGAAGACCGCGCCAAGGATCAGGCCGATGATGACCACGATCACGCCGGTCCCCATCCCGAAGTACTCGAAGAAGCCGACGCCCAGGGCGTAGCCGACGGCGCCGCCGAGGATGACGATCGCCGCGTAATACCAGAAGAAGGAGATCGCCGCGAGGACGATCCCGAAGACGAGGCCGATGCCCCAGGACAGCACGGTCCCGAAGATGCCCTGCCCGAAGACATCCTGACCCCACTGGGCGCCCGCCACGAGGCCGAAGAAGAATGCCCACAGGGGCAGCAGGATCGTGAACAGCTTCAGACCGTAGAAGGCCCAGGCGAGACCGATGCCGATCGCCAGCAGGCCGACGATGATCCCTTCGATTGACATGAACGTCCTCCAACCCTTGGCGTCCGCTGCCGGGCACTGGCAGACAAGTACGGACGCTCCCTCGGTGCGGACTATACGCCCCGAATCAAGGGGTTCTGGGGGCGATCGAACGAACGTCCGCCTCGCGTGGGCGAAGCCGCCTCAGGCTCGCCGGATCGAATGACCCGAGGCGTCACGGCTGCGCAGGGCGTTGGCGCTCGCGAAATGCGCTTGTTTGCGGGCGAATTCGGCATCGGCGCGGCATAGACGGACGTCTCGCGCTCGAGCGTCTCGAGGACCCCGAGCATGACCGGATCGTCCCCGGCGTAGTCGCGGATCCGGTCGGCGGTCGCCGAGAGCACCCCTCCGGCACCCGCGAGATCGCCCGCCCGGTTCCGCGCGATCGCCTCCTGGCGAGCCCGTGCCGCGAACGAGCGTGCGACCGCCCGGTCGACGGCTCCGTCGCGCGACTGGTTGTCATTGGCCCGATGATCCGCGTAGGTCCAGGTCAACCGGACGGGCTCGACACCGCCGGCCGCACCGGGTGCGAAGGCGCCATCTCGATCGGTCAGGGCGAGGATCGCGCCGGTCTCCCGACCCGGGTCGCCGAATGGGAACGACAGGCGCAGGACGACCTCGACAGCCTGTTCGGCGGCCAGATCGCCGAGCGACACGAGCGTCCGGCTCCCTCGACCCGTCGCCTTGTACGGGCTGATCGGCGTGATCCGGATGTCGTCGCGGGCGGTGACCTCGATCGAGACGTCGCGAGCGACGACCTCGAGGGTTTCACCGACTTCGGACGTGATGGCGTCATGGATCTGCGGCGCGTCGGCGACGTAGTAGAAGTGCCCGCCGCCGGCGTCTGCGAGTTCCTGGAGGAGCGCCTCGTCGAAGTCGTTCCCGACCCCGATCGTCGACGTTGACACGCCCCGGGCGCGCAGCTCGGTCGCGTGGATGGCGAGCTCTCCCCGATCGGTGATGCCGACGTTGGCCAGGCCGTCCGTGAGCAGCAGGCATCGGTTGACACCCGTGGCCGAGAGGTGGTTCGCGACCTGCTCGCAGCCGCGCAGCCAGCCCTCGGCAAGGTTCGTGCTGCCGCGGGCGTGGATACCGCGGAGCCGCTCGATGGCGCCGCGTCGCGCCTCGGCGGACGCCGTGGTCGACTCGATGACCACGTCGACGACGTCATCGTAGGCAACGACACTCGAATCGGTCGTCGCCCTGCAGACGACCGATGGCCTCCTCCACGGCCGTCTTCGCGACGCGCAGCTTGTCACCCGACATCGATCCCGACCGGTCGAGGACGATGGCGAGGTTGACCGGCGGTCGGTGCCTCGTGACGGCGGACCGTGGCGCGACGATCTCGGCCAGCACGAACCGCTCGCTGTGGGCGCTCGAGCGGATGAGCCGCCGGTCGGTCCGGACGGTGAACACGGGATCGGTGCGGATGGTCATGTCGCGTCCTCCTCGAGGAATTCCTCGCGATCGTCACGAGACGATCGATCTGCCTGTTCTGCGAGCGGCGGAGCGGCCGCCGGATGTGAAGTTCGACATCGGGGCCAAGGACGATGCGTTCCCACTGGGACCGACCGGCCGAGTCCGCCCCGGCGACGCGTGGCTCCGCGTCCCGGGATGTCGGATCAGGCGGGGCCACCGTCATCGCGCGGAGGAGTGACGGAGCCGCGGCAGCCGGCCGGGCGACCCCCGACGGCGACACCCGACCCAGCACCCCGCGCAGGTAGTCGATGGCCGTGTCGCTCGGCGGTGGCGGGGCGTCGAGCCCGGCGAGCTCCTGGATCTCGTCCTCGCCCAACGCGTCCAGGCGACCGCGGATCTCGGCCAGCGGCAGGTGTTCGGCCTGGAGCCGGCGGATCAGGCGCAGGCGCCCGAGATGCTCGGGACCGTACCGGACACCCGGTCCGGACTGACCGGTCGCCGGCAGCAGGCCGCTCGCGATGTAGTAGCGGACGGTCCGTGGCGTGACGCCGGCCAGGTCGGCCAGCTCGGTGAGTGGGTAGCGATCGTCCTCCGGCACGAGGTCATTCTGACAGTGCTACGTCACAGTGTCAATACGAACGAGCGCTGGACGGCGCCCGGGCGACCATCGGAAGGGTCCCGCAACACCATCACCCTGCCACCCGGCCTCCACACGGGCTCCATATCGGCATCGCACGATGGGAGGCAACGAGGGTTCGAGATCGATCCCCCACGACAACCACGGACACAAAGGAGCCCACCACCATGCCCCGCGTCTTCGCCGCCATCCTGCTCGTCGCCATCCTCGCGATCGGAGGCGGCCTCATCGCCACGACGGCCTACCAGGCCGGTCTCAGCACGGCCGTCACGACGGCGGCCGGAAGCGGGGCCACCGTCGTCGCCCCGGTCGTCGTGCCCGCCTACGGCTACGGCTGGCAGCCATTCGGGTTCGGCTTCGGGATCTTCGGGTTCTTCGCCACCCTGTTCTTCCTCTTCGTGATCTTCGCCCTCCTCCGAGCGATCTTCTTCCGGGGCTACGGCCGGCGCGGCGGGTGGGGACCCGGCGGCTGGGGCCACGGCTACGGACCGGGCGGGTACGGTCCGGGCGGTCCCGGCCCGGGTCACGAGGGGCGCTCCCCCTGGGAGGCTCAGGCCCATGAGACCTTCGACGACTGGCATCGCCGAGCCCACGATGGTTCGCCCTCGTCCGGCACGGCCGACACGACGCACCCGACGGCGGCGGGTGGGCCGACGCCTCCGACCGACCGCGGTTGAACGGCCGCTCCTCCCCTCTTTCCCGCGCCCCCGGACGTTCGTCCGGGGGCGCCGCCCGTTCTACGATGCGTTCGATGAAGACCATCCTCGTCGTCGATGACGAACCCAAGATCGCCCAGCTCGCCCGCGACTACCTGGAGCACGCGGGTTTCGCCGTCCTGATCGCGACCGACGGCGGGGCGGCCCTGACGGCCGTGCGCCAGCGACGACCCGACCTCGTCGTCCTCGATCTCGGGCTGCCCGGGCTCGACGGCCTCGACGTCACCCGCGAGCTGCGGCGCGATTCGAGCATCCCCATCGTCATGCTGACCGCACGGGACGACGAGCTCGACAAGTTGCTCGGGCTCGAACTCGGCGCCGACGACTACCTGACCAAGCCATTCAGCCCGCGCGAGCTCGTGGCTCGTGTCCGGGCCGTCCTCCGCCGAGCCGACCGGCCGGCCGAGGCGAGCGAGACGATCCACGCCGGCGACGTCGAGCTGGACCTGCCGCGCATGCGTGCCGAGGTGGCCGGGCGGGTCGTGGACCTGACCCCGACCGAGTTCCAGCTCCTTGCCACCATGGCTGCACGACCGGGTCGCATCTTCACCCGCGCACAGCTGCTCGACGCGGTCCGCGGCGTCGCGTTCGAGACCTACGAGCGCGCGATCGACTCGCACATCAAGAACCTCCGTCGCAAGCTCGAGCCGGATCCGCGCCGACCACGCTACGTCCTCACCGTCTACGGTGTCGGCTACCGATTCGCCGACGATCGGTCGGTCGAGGGATGAGTGGCGACGGACCCGACGGCGACCACGAGGGCGGCCGGGCGCCGCGACCGCCGCGTCGGGGACGGCCCGACGGCCCGCCACCACCGGGCTGGTCGCCGGAGGACTGGCGGATCGCCCAGGAAGGATGGGGGCGTCGGCGGCGCAACGACATGCGCACGGCCCGCGAGGCGTGGCGTCGACAGCGGATGGAGCAGGCGGCCCGCGGCGAGCTCGACGGTCGGCCCCCGTGGGCCCGCCACCGCGGCTTCGGCTGCATCTTCGGGCTGCTCTTCCTCTTCGTCATCGGCTCCCTGGTCGCAGGGATGGCGATCGTCGTCTCCAATCTCGGACCGATCCCGGGGTTCGTGGCCCTCGCGGTCGTCATCGCGGTCCTGTTCGGGATGGGCCGGACGCTGTTCCTGACCGCCCGTACGATGGATCGACTCGTCGAAGCCACCCGCAGGGTCGAGGCCGGCGACTACACCGTCCGGGTCGACGTCCGGCGCCGCTCGACGGGCGGCCTGCAGGTCGTCCATCAGCTCACCGACGGGTTCGACACGATGATCTCGCGGCTCGAAGCCGACGAGCGCCAGCGACGAACCCTCCTGGCCGACATCAGCCACGAACTTCGCACGCCGCTGACGGTCGCGCAGGGCAATCTCGAGGCCATCATGGACGGGATCTACCCGCCCGACCCCGCACATCTCACGGTCGTCCTCGAAGAGACGCGCGTGCTCGGTCGCCTGATCGACGACCTGCGGACGATGGCGCTGTCCGAGGCGGGCACCCTGGCGCTCCATCCCGAGCCGACCGATCCCGACCTCCTGATCGGGGACGTCGTCCGCTCGTTCGAACCGGCCGCCGCGACGGCCGCGGTCACCCTCGCGACGGAAGTGGAGGGCGACCTGCCCATCCTCGACATCGACCCGGTGCGCATCCGCGAGGTGCTGGCGAACCTCGTGGCCAACGCGCTTCGCCATACGCCGGCCGGCGGTCGGGTGACCGTCGCCGGCGCCACCGCGGACGATGGTCGCTGGATCAGCCTCGAGGTCCGTGACACCGGCCGTGGCATCGACGCCGACCTCCTGCCGCATGTGTTCGACCGGTTCGCGAAGGGCGACGACTCAGGTGGGTCGGGCCTCGGGCTGGCCATCGCACGACAACTCGTTGAGGCGCACGGCGGCGAGATCGTGGCCGAGTCCACGCCGGCCGAGGGAACGACGATCCGGTTCCGGCTCCCCGTCAGCGGGGCCTGAGTCGGCCGGCCCACCGGATCCCGACCTTACGGGCGGGTGATCCGTACGTCGTCGACGGCCGCCTCGACCGTGCTCGCCGGTCCGAGATCCGCGGCCCCGAACACGATCCTGATCGTCTGGCCCGCCCATGCCGTCAACGGGACGGAGACGCTCTTCCAACTGGGGCCGACGATCGCGGACGACCCGAGCTTCGTGGCGACATCCGTCCGGACGCCACCCGCGTCCTCCACCCAGACCTTGAAGTAGTCGGCGGCCGACGAATTCGACCCGTGCGCCAGGTAGTAGCGGAAGGTGAGCGCGCCGACCGACGCGGGGAGCGTGATCGCCGGTGAGCGGATGGTGGTCACGCCACCGTCCACGTCGTAGGAATTGGCGGTCGCGCCGGCGAGGACACCGGTGACCAGGGCACGCGAGCCCGACGGCACGGTCCCGGCCTGCCGGCTCGTCGCCGCCGGATTGCCGCGTTGCCAGGCCCCGGCGGTCGCGGTGTCCGTCCCGAGCGGGTTCGCCGTCCAGCCACCGGCGGTCTCGAACGTGTCGTACAGCGGGCCGCAGTTCTGCTTCGTCTTGCCCGTCAGCGCGTATGGGCAACCAGCCGAGGCGATCAGATACAGGATGGCGGCCCGGTTCCGTTCGGTCTGGGGTCCGATGACCTCGTCGGGCGGATAGAACCGGGCGTTCGAACTGACCCTCTTGTGGCTCGGATAGAGCTCCATCGTGTACATGAAGATGTGCTCGTGGCCGTACGCCCAGTCGATCTCGTCACCGTCGGTGACGTACAGGCTGCTCGACTGCATCGCGGTATACCCGTTGGTCGAGGCCATCTTCCGGCCGATGGCGGCCAGGGCGGCGTGGTCGTCGACGGTCATGTCAGCCGGGACGTCGGCCTTGGTGTAGCCGTACGGCCAGAGGATCTCCTCGCCGGCCGTGTGGAACGTGATCGCGGCCACGATCTGTTGCCGTCCGCCGATCCGGCGGCTGGCCATGAAGTCGCGCATGGCCGCCGCTTCGGGCGTGGAGAACGCGTGCGGGCCGCGGTAGGTGATCGACGACTTCGCGCTCGAGGACCCGCTGCAGCACGCCCACTTGTAACCGTAGTTCCGGTTGATGTCGGTCCCGATGGCCGTCGAACCCGAGTTCGGCTGGCGGTTCTTGCGCCACTGCCGGTAGGGGGAGCCGGTGAGGTCGTACTCGGCGCCGTCGGGGTTGACCGCGAAGATGATCCAGATCTCGCGCGTGTTGACGATGTTGGTGATCCGGGTGTCAGTCCCGTAGCCTGTCGTCAGCCAGCGCAGCACGGCGAGGTTCTGCTCCATCGAGAGGTGCTCGCGGGCGTGGGTCAGCGAATCCAGCATGACCTCGGGCTCGTTCTCGTCGACGGCGACGTTGTCGGACACCTTGGCCACCCACAGGTCGCGGCCCTGGTAGCTCTTGCCGATCGAGCTGATCGCGACGATGTCGGGGTGGGCGGCCTGTGTGGCCCCGATCTCCGCGACCATCTCCGCGTACGTGTGGTAGCGCGAGTCCTTGGCCGGGAAATCGGCAGCGTCGGCAGCCGCTCCCGCGATCATCGAGATGACCGTGCTGAGCACGAGCGCGGAACCGAGTGCCCGCCTGGGGACGGGGTGGAGCATGCCCCAAGGATGACCGCTCGAGACGGCCTCCGCCACCCGGCGATGGGGCTAGCGCGCACCGGGACCGTCCGCCCGAGAGGAACCGACAGGGAACACGGGCGACGGATCCGGAGTCTTGAGCCCCACACGGACCGGTCCAGTCGCGATCGGCCGAGCACAGGAGATCGACGATGACCCGTTCGATCAGCCGAGCCGGCACCGCTCTCGGTGCCGCCCTCCTCGTCGTCGCCATGTCGGCGGCTCCGGTCTTCGCGTGTGGCGGCCTCATCGGCCCGAACGGAGCGGTGAACCTGCTCCGGACCACGACGCTGGCGGGCTATCACGACGGCGCGGAGCACTACATCACGGCCTTCCAATTCGCGGGCGGCGGTGGCGCGTTCGGATCTCTGACGCCACTCCCCGGGGTGCCGTCGAGCGTCGAGAAAGGTGGCGACTGGACGCTCCAGCGTCTCGTCCGTGAGACGAACCCGATCACCCTCGATGCCGTCCGGGCGGCCGCCCTCCCGGCCGCCGGCTCCGCGGAGGAGTTGCTCAAGGTCCGCATCGACGCGCTCGACATCACCGTCCTGCGCGGCGGGTCGGCGGCGGTCGGTCAGTGGGCGACCCAGCACGGGTTCCGGCTGCCACCTGATGCCCCCGAGGTGCTCGACTTCTACGCGGCACGTTCGCCGATCTTCCTGGCCGCCGTGTTCGACGCCGATGCCGCCGCGACGCGCGGACAGGCGGTCGGCGATGGCACCCCGGTCCACGTCACGATCCCGACATCGAACCCGTGGGTCCCGCTGCGCATCCTGGCGCTCGGCAAGACCGCGACCGAACGCGTCGACGCCGACGTCTATCTCCTGACCGACCGTACGCCCGCGTTGCTGCCCGTCCCGACCGGCGAGGACGGCCTGGCGCTCAGCCACAGCTCGGCCGCCAGCCGGTCGCTGCTCGACGACCTGCGCTCCGATCGAGGCATGGCCTGGGTCCCGGCGTCCGCGTGGCTGACCCAGGTGACCATCGACGCCGCCGCGCCGCAGCTCGGGTTCGACCTGGCCATCGACGCGTCGGGGGCCGGTCAGCCGTCGCGGATCATGGCGGGGCTCGACCGGCCGGGCACGACCGTCGTCCCCGATCGGAACGCCGACCTCGCGCGGACCCTCATCGGGTTCGTCTTCGCGATCGTCGGCATCGGCGGGATCCTGGTCCTCGTCACGCGGCGTCCGCCACTGACGACGGCGTAGGGACGGTCCGAGACATGACGACGCATCGCCGGCGAGGGCGAGTCGCCCTCGCCGGCGGCATCGCCCTCTCGCTGGGCCTGGCCGGCCTCGCGGCCGCGTGGGCCCATCCCGCGGGCTTCGCTCCCGTCACGGTCGACATCGGCATCCGCTACTCGCACTACCAACGGACCGAGGTGTCGGTGCCCGCGGGTGTCGCGGTCACGGTCGTCCTACACAACGACGACCCGATCGACCACGAATGGATCGTCGGCGACGCGGCCGTCCACGAACGTCACCGGACGGGCACGGAACCGGTCCACGGGTCGCGACCGACCGAGGTGACGATCCCTGCCGGCACGAGTCGGGCGACGACGATCACGTTCACGAAGCCCGGGACATACCTGTACATCTGCCATCTGCCCGGTCACGAGGCCTACGGGATGGTCGGCACGCTCGTCGTCACGGGCGGATGACCGGCGCCTCGTGCAGGACCGGCGGCAGGTCGAGCGACTCGACCCAGGCCGCGAGCTCGTCGCCGGCCGCCAGCCACAGGCCGTCGATGGTCCTCGCCCGCTCGATGAGCCGTTCGAGCGCGTCCGCGCGGGCGGGTCGACCCGAGATGAACGGGTGCATCGTGAGCGAGAACAGGCCACCGACCGCGACCAGCGCGTCGAGCTCCTCGGCCCACGCAGCGCACACCTCGGACGGCCGCCCGATGGGCGAGTTGCTCGTGTAGCCAGGCATGTAGTTGTAGCGATTCCAATCGTCGAGTGCCCAGTGGACGGGCAGCTCGACCAGGGTTGGCGCGGCAGGGTCGGGCGCCGTCGCCAGCCGATAGGGATGGTCCGAGTCCATCAGCGCCGAGTCGTACCGGAAGCCATACCTGGCAAGCAGCGCCGGCGTCCGATAGTTCAGGTCCCATGACGGCGGGCGATAGCCGATCGGCCGGACCCCAAGCACCTCGTCGAGGGCCGCCAGGCCTCGCTCGAGATAGCCGATCTCGGTCGCCTCATCCACTCCGCGGACCGTTTCGTGCAGATAGCCGTGGTGCCCGATGTCGTGCCCGGCGTCCCGGACGCTCCGGGCGACGTCGGGCCAGGTCTCGGCCACCCAGCCCGGGATGAAGAACGTCGTCCGGAGACCGGCGCGATCGAGCATCCGCAGCAGCCGCGGGGCGCCGACCTTCGGCCCGTAGCGCTGATGGCCGACGACGTCGAGATAGGACGCCACTTCGGGGTGATCGCCGAGCATCACCGCTTCGGCATCGAGGTCGAAGCTGAAGAACGCCGCGGCGCGGATCCCATCCGGCCAGCGAAACCCGGGCGGGAGCGGGTGGCTGACAGGATCGGCCGGCATGCCCGCTAGGGTACGTCGCGAGCCGGCCCGCTATCCTCGTGGCGATGCGTCCCCTGCCCGCTCCGTTCGACGACATCGCCGCGGGGCGACCGGCGTCGATCGCGATCGCGGGCCCGGCCCTCCTCGGCAGCCGATTGCTGACCAAGGATCTCGCCTTCAGCCACGAGGAGCGTGATGCGTTCCGGCTCCGAGGTCTGCTGCCCGATCGTGTCCTGACCATCGCCGAGCAGGTCGACCTCGAACTCGAGCACCTGCGACGCAAGGACGATGCCCTCGAGCGGTACATCGGGATGGCTGCCCTCCAGGATCGCAACGCGACGCTGTTCTACCGGCTCCTTGCCGAGCACCTCGAGGAGTTCCTGCCGATCGTGTACACCCCGACGGTCGGGCGGGCGTGCCAGGAGTTCAGCCACATCATCCGGCGGACTCGAGGGGTCTGGATCACGCCGGCGGACGGCGACCGGATCCCGCAGCTCCTGCGCCAGGGACCGTACGCCGATGTCCGGCTCGTGGTCGTCACCGACAACGAGCGGATCCTCGGGTTGGGCGACCAGGGTGCGGGCGGGATGGCGATCCCGATCGGCAAGCTGGCCCTCTACACCGCCGCCTGCGGCATCCATCCTGCCCTGACCCTGCCGGTCTCCCTGGATGTCGGGACCGATAATCCCGCGCTGCTGGCCGACCCGCTCTATCTCGGTCATCGCGCGCCACGCCTGCGGGGGCCGGAATACGACGCCCTGGTGGAGGCCTTCGTCAGCGGCGTGGCCGAGGTCTGGCCGGGGTCCGTGATCCAATGGGAGGACTTCAAGCAGGGGAACGCCCTTCGGATCCTCGACCGATACGGCGCCCGCGTCCCGTCGTTCAACGACGATATCCAGGGGACCGCGGCGGTCGTCCTGGCCGGCGTGCTGGCGGGGACACGGGCGCTCGGGACGCGGCTCTCGGAGATGCGGATCGTCCTCGTCGGGGCCGGGGCGGCCGGGATCGGCATCGCGCGGCTCCTGCGGCTGGCCATGTTCGACGACGGGATGGACGAGGCGGCCATCCGGCGCGCGCTCGTCCTGGTCGACACGCACGGGCTCGTCCACGAGCGCCGGACCGACCTAGATGACGCCAAGCGGCCGCTCGCGCTGCCCGTCGCGATCGCCGACGCCTACGGCTTCGGGCCGGACGGAGGCGGTCTCGTGGAGACCATCGAGCGGGTCCGTCCGACGGTGCTGGTCGGGACGACCGGCGTGGGTGGCACGTTCACCGAGGCCGTCCTGCGGGCGATGGCAGCGGGGACCGATCGACCCATCGTGCTCCCGCTGTCGAACCCGACGTCGGCGGCCGAGGCGACGCCTGCCGACGTCCTGCGCTTGACCGAGGGGCGGGCGCTCGTCGCGACCGGCTCGCCGTTCGACGCGGTCGAGCTGGCCGGCCGACGCCATGAGATCGGCCAGGCCAACAACGTCTTCATCTTCCCGGGCCTCGGCCTCGGCGCGATCGCCGCCGAGACGCGACGCATCACCGACCGGATGTTCCTGTTCGCCGCCCGTTCCCTGGCGGCCGCGGTGACCGACGCGCGACTGGCCGCCGGAGCCATCTACCCGCCGGTCCACGACCTGCGCGCGGTGTCGCGCGCCATCGCCATCGGGGTCGCGCGGGAGGCCGTCGTGGCCGGACTTGCCGGGATCGAGCAGGAGGCCGATCTCGACGCGGTCGTCGACCATGCCATGTGGTGGCCCGAGTACGTGCCCTACGAGCCCGCCCGGCCGACGGAGCGCCGCCGGGCCGGTGAAGCGTGACGACGATCCGCGCCGCCGTCCTCCGCGCCGCCGGCCAGCCGGCGACGGTCGAGGAGCTGACGCTGGCCGAACCGCGGGCGGGCGAGGTCCGCGTCCGGATCCTGGCGTCGGGCGTGTGCCATTCCGACCTCCACGTCCGGGACGGCGACTGGCCGCGCCCGACACCGATCGCCCTCGGCCATGAGGGAGCCGGCGTCGTCGAGGCGGTCGGATCCGGCGTCACGGCGCTCGTCGTCGGTCAATCGGTGGCGCTGTCATGGCTGGTGCCGTGCGGCGTCTGTCGTTCCTGTCGCGCCGGCCGGCCGTGGGCCTGTCCCGATTCGCCGTCGTTCCGGCACCGGCTGCTCGATGGCACGACGGCGCTGAGCGCCGACGGCGGCGGCGCAGTCCTGTCCTATTGCGGGATCGGGACGATGGCCGAGGCGACCGTCGTCCCCGCGGCCGCGGCGATCGCCCTGCCCGACGGCGTCGACCCGGCCGCGGCGGCGCTCATCGGCTGCTGCGTGTCGACCGGGGTGGGGGCGGTGCTCAAGACCGCGACGGTCGAGACCGGTGCCAGCGTCGCGGTCATCGGTCTCGGGGGCGTCGGGCTGTCGTGCGTCATGGGTGCCGTCCTGGCCGGGGCATCCCGGATCGTCGCCATTGACCGCGTCGCCGCCAAGCTGGATGTCGCGCGGACGGTCGGGGCCACCGACGGGCTGCTCGCATCCGACGAGCATGCCACGACCATCGAGGCCCTCCGGGACCTGACCGACGGCGGGCCGGACGTGATCTTCGAGGCGAGTGGGCGCGTCGCGGCGGCCGAGCTCGCGATCGAGTCCCTCCCGCTCGGCGGCACCGCCGTCCTGGTCGGGTTGCCGCAGGTCGAGGCGGAGGCGTCGTTCCGCGTCTACCCGCTGGTCGACGGGAGTCGCCGCATCCTCGGTTCCAACTACGGGTTCGCGGAGCCGGCTACCGACTTCCCGCGCTACGCCGCGCTCCACCTCGCCGGGCGGCTGCCCATCGACCGACTCATCGATCGCCGGATCGGCCTCATGGATCTCGAGGACGCGTTCGATCGCCTGCGCGAGGGCCGGGGTCTCCGGGGGGTCGTGACGTTCGCGTAGGCCGTCCGCCACGGGCCCGCGGCGATCAGCGGAAGTCCATCCCCCGGATGATCAGCCGGTCCGGCGTCAGGCCTGTCGAGGCGAACGTGGCGCTGTAGGTCGTGGAGGCGCCGGCGGCCAGGGTCGAGGCCCCGACCGGCGCACCGGCCGCATCGAGGACGGCCCCGATGGCGTCGTACAGCGTCGCCGCGACCCGGAGGTTGGTCACCGCGGTGGAGTACGGGTTCCTGGCCATCCCGGCGCTGACCCAGTGGCCGCTCCCGTTCGGACCGTTGGAGGTCAGCGTCGTCGCCGGCGCGCCGACGTTGTGCGACGTATTGGGCGCGCTGGTCGACCACGATTCATGATCGAGACCCGCCACCGGAGGCCCGGCGACCACGAACGGGGCACGTCCACCGGGCGGGACGTAGGACAGGTCCGCGGTGCCGGTCCGCGTAGCGAGCAGGCCGCCGGCGGCGTTGTACAGCTTGACCGTGACCTTGACCGGCCCGACCGACTTCGAGGAGTTGTTGAAGACCTCACCGACGAGCCGCAGGACGCCGCCGTCGGTCCGCGCGCGGGCGGACAGGACGCGCAGCCCGGACCCGAGCTTGGTCATCTTGAAGACGTAGTTGGGGCTCGACGGCGTGCCGCTGCCCAGCAGGCGGACGCCATATGTCCCGGCCGGGAGGTTGCGGATGATCTCCTCGTAGCCGTTCGCGCCGCGATCCGAGGTCTGCAGCAACGTGCTGCAGCCGCTGTAGAGGTCCATCCGGGCATTGGTCGGCAGGTTGCCCATGATCAGCCGGACCCGGGCAGTCGAGGTCAGCTTGAACCGGTACCAGTCGGCGTCATTCGTCGCGGCGAACCTGCCGTTCTGCCACTTGTCGTTCGGCGCGACCGCAGCCGGCGAGCCGCTGCAGGTATTGGACCGATCGGTGGTGCCGGTCTGCGTGTAGTGCGCGGTGACGGTCTTGGGGGTCGCGGTGACCGTGACGCTGTGCGTACGAGCGCCACCGTCGGACCAGTCATGGAACGTGTAGATGCCCTCGCCGATCGTCGCGCTGATCGGCGCCGACACGCTCACCTTGGAATTCTGGATCGCCGTCACGGCGGCTGGTGGCGCGCCCGAGTTGGTCCCGACATCGATCTTGATCCCAGCGGGCGACGTGTTCCCGGCGACCGTCCCGGTCTTCGGGAAGATCTCCACCTGGTCGGTGGCCGTGAGTCCGCCCGAGTCGGTCACGACGACGGACAACAGCAGGTGCGACGGGTACTCGTGATCCGGCGCCTCGAACGACCCGGATCTCACATCGGTGAAGGTCTGGACGATGTGTGAATGGCAGTCCGACGGACAATGTCGGATGGTGAGCGTCCACTGGAACGCGGATGCGGGAAGCGTCCCGTCCTGGAGATCGGTCCCGGTGCCGTTGAACGAGATGGTCTGACCGACGATCCAGGTCAGCGACGACGCCGGTGCCGTGATGTCCACGGTCGGAGGCGAATTGCCGACCGACACCGTCCGGCTGGTCGTGTCGGTCAGGTGGCCGTCCGAGACCTGCAACCCGACGTCGACGTCGCCGACCGCCGTATAGGTCCGTGAAGCCGTCACCCCGGTCGCATCGTCGTAGGCGCCGTCGCCGTCGAGGTCCCAGGCGTACGTGAGCGTGTCGAAGTTGGCGTCGCTCGACCCGCTCGCGTTGAAGTTGACGCTTCAGGGGGCGGCGCCGGACGACGGGGTCGCGGTGAAGCTGGCGACCGGCGGGACGTTGGCACCGTAGTAGTGGATGCGCCGGATCTCACCGCGGTCGTAGTCGGCGTAGACCAGGTCGCCGTTCGGCCCGGTGGTCAGGAACACCGAACCGCCGGTGACCTCCCCGCTCGGTCGGGTGAGGTCGGCGAAGACCTTGCGCTCGCTGACGTCGGGCTGGCCGTTGCTGCCGGCCGGGAACACCCAGATGCACTTGCGGCTGTAGTCGGCCATGAACAACGCGCCGTCGTAGCTGTTCGGGTAGCCGCTCGACGACGACAGGAATGCGAGCCCGGACGTCGACGAGCTGCCGATGCCGCAGCGAATCGTTCGGATCGATATGTGCGGTGTGGTTGTAGGTGTAGTACGGCATCGTGACGTCCGACGCGCTGAGGTCATCGCAGATCGACAGCCCGAGGTTGTCGTAGAAGGAGTGGATCGCCGCACCCTCGTAGCACGGCCAGCCGAAGTTCCTTGGCGCGGCATCGGGGTTGGAGAAGGTGTTGATCTCCTCCCAGGTCGAGAACCCGACGTCGCCCACCCACACGTCGTCAGTTCCGGGCTTGATCGTGAACCGGAACGGATTGCGCAATCCGTAGGCGATGATCCGGCGCACGTTCGCGTCGCTGCTGTCGATGTTGGCGTTGTCGGGCCACGCGGCACCGGTCGCCGGGTTCACGCGGATCACCGAGCCGTCGAGGGTCTGTGGGTCGCCGCTGGTCCGCATGTCCTGCGACCGGAGCGCGCCCCCTTCAGCCGAGGGCGGCGATGGGTTCGACCCGCCCGGGTCCCCGCACGGGTTGACCGGGGTCGGCGTTCCCGGCAGCGTGCCGCCGAGTTCGCCGTAGTCCGCCGCCGACGTATTGAAGCTCGCGCCATCGCCGGCGGTCGCGTAGAGCGCGCCCTCCGGCCCGAACATCAGGCTCCCCAACGAGTGACTCGGGAACTGCTGGCACCAATCCTCGATGAGGACGTTCTCGGACCCGGTCATCACGCCGCCCGACGCGGTCAACCGGGACAGCCGGCCCGAGATGACGCACCCATCGACGGTGCCCTGCGGCGGGTTGGTGCAACGGTCGTCGTAGACGTTCGTCGGTTGCGACGGCCAGCGAGGCGCCGGCGAGCTGTCGCCCAGGATGTGGTTGTAGGCATACAGGACGTACACGAACGAGTGACCGGCCGCGGGGTACTGGGGGTCGACCGCGAGACCCATCATCCCGCGGTCCCAATAGTTGTGGACGTTGGTGTTGAGGTCGGCGAACAGCGTTGGCGTCGTGTCCGACAGGCTCGTGTAGAACTGGATGGTCCCGCGCTTCTCGGCGACGAAGACGTTCCCGTTCGGGGCGAACACGATCGCCATCGGGTGATCCAGCCCCGTGATCAGGGGTTCGTCGGCGAACCCGGCCGGGACATCCGCTGGGCTGTCCGCCAGAACGGGGACGGCCGTGAACGGCAGGATGGTGAGCAGAAGGAGAAGCGCCCCCAGGGCGCTGACGAATCGCCTGGGTCGATGCATGAAGGTCGGGTGTGCCCCCCCAGAATGACGATGACCTTCGTACCATCGGGGATAGGACGAAATCGGTCAACCGCCCCTGCCATCGAAGCGGTGCGGGTCGGAACCGGGCGCTTCGGGGCCGGGCTCTAGCGACCGGTCGAGACAGCCGGATCGTCGGCCGGATCGAGTGGCTCATGGACCGGTGGTTCCGGTTCCGCGATGGGCGGCAGCAGCGTCGAACCGGTGATCAGTCGGGTCCCGCGGCCGTGGGTCAGGAAGCTCCACGCCCACCGGATCAGCACGACGATGCGGTTCGAGAACCCGATCAGATAGAAGATGTGGATGCCCAGCCAGAGCAGCCATGCGGTGAACCCACCCTGTCGGCCGAACGGTCCGAGCCAACCGATGTTGGTGACGCCCGCCGAGCGTCCGATGACCGCCACGTCGCCCTTGTCGCGGTAGTGGAATGGCTCGTATGGACGATCCAGGACGCGTCGCCGGATGACCGCCGCGGCGTACTTGCCGCCCTGGATGGCGCCCTGGGCGACCCCCGGGGCGGGACGGCCGTCCTTCCATGGCTCGACCGCAGCGTCGCCCACGACGAAGATCTCCGGGTGTCCCGGGATCGTCAGGTCCGGACCGACGATCGTACGGCCGGCCCGGTCCGTCGTGGCACCGGTCGCCGCGGCGACGGTGCGACCGAACGATGAGGCCAGGACGCCCGCGGCCCACAGCACGGTCCGTGCCGGGATCAGCTCGGTCGCGCCCTCGACGCCGCCCGGCTCGGTCACCCGGACCGAGGCCTCATCGATGTCGACCACACGGGTCCGCGTCCGAACCTCCACGCCGACATGCTCCAGCTGGCGCTGCGCGGATGCCGACCGATCCGGCGGGTACGGCGGCAGGATCCGGTCCATCGCCTCGACCAGGATGATCAGCGCCTCGCCGGGTCGGATCGCCCGGAAATCACGCTTGAGCGTGTCGTGGGCGATCTCGCCGAGCGCGCCCGCGAGCTCGACCCCCGTCGGGCCCCCGCCGACGATGACGAAGGTCATCCACGCCCTGCGACGCTCCGGCTCTGCCTCACGCTCGGCCGCCTCGAATGCGATCAGGATCCGGCGGCGGATCTCCGTCGCGTCCTCCAGGGTCTTGAGCCCGGGCGCGAAGGTCGCCCACTCCGGGTGGTCGAAGTACGTGTGGTGCGCTCCCGTCGCGACGATGAGCGTGTCATAGCCGATCGGCCCGCCGTCCGCCATGCGCACCTCGTGGCGGTCCGGGTCGAGGCCGACGGCCTCGCCGAGGATGACGGTCGTGTTGCGGTGCTTGCGCAGCACCGATCGGAGTGGCTGGGCGATGTCGCCGGGTGAAAGCGCTCCCGTCGCCACCTGGTAGAGCAGCGGCTGGAACAGGTGGAAGTTGCGTCGATCGACGAGGGTCAGGCGGATCTCCGGGTCGATGCCGAGGCTGCGAGCCGCGTACAGGCCGGCGAAGCCGCCGCCCACGACGACGACCCGGTGCGGTAGACGTGGCGGATCCCCGGACGTGGTCATCGCAAGCAGTCTAGCGGGGGCTCCCGGTCGAGCCAGGCCGGGTAACGAACGGGCGGGCCGCGCGTCACACGCACGAGACTCGGGCGTGACGCCCTGGTCCGATGCTGTCCGTCCAGCGTCACCTGACATCCCGTCGAGATCCTGTCGTGAGGAGGGATCGCCACCGCAGACGAGCCATCGAGGGTCGCACCTTACCCCGCCGCACCGGGCACGAAACGAGGACGAACAGGAGGGTGGACATGAGCCACATCGACACGAGGCATCGTTTCGGAAGACGGCTCTTCGTGGGTGTCACGGTCGCTGCCATGGCGGCAGCGACGCTGGCGGTCGGCGGCCTGACGGCGTCGTCCCCGAAGCAGACGCGTGAGGATGTCGCCAGGCACATCCTGCGAACGCGAGCCGGGTCCCTGATGACCGCATCCGGACGCATCGCCGTCGACCGGGCCGCGGGGCACGAGCGGCCGCAGCGGCCGGGCGATGAGGACGGCGACCAGGCATTCGGCAAGATCGGCAAGACGAACGGCGGTGGAGGTCCGGATGGCCCGGCGTTCACGAATGTGCGCGTGAACGACCCGGCGAAGGACACGCTGCTCGATCAGACGACCCAGAGTGAAACGACGGTTGCCGTCTCCGGGAGGAATGTCGTCGTCGGGTACAACGACTCCCAGCGAGCGCTGATGGTGCTCACCTCGGCCCTGAACCTGACGGGCTACTCGTACTCGACTGACGGTGGTTCCACGTGGACCGACGCGGGGGTTCTTCCCAACGCCCCCGGGGCCGAGAACGTCGGCGACCCATGGCTCGCCGCGGACCGGGGCGGCCTGTTCTTTTACTCGACCTTGATCGTGGCCGCGGACACGACGAACGGGAACGTCGGTGTCGGGCGGTCGACGAACGGCGGCAAGACGTTTTCCGCGCCCGTCAACGTCTCGCCAGCCGATGAGTTCTTCGGCGACAAGGACGCCATGACCGTCGGCCCGGACCCGGCGACGAAGTCGCGCGACAACGTCTATATCGCCTGGGACAACTTCGGTTGCGACGACACCGGCTGTTTCGAGGGTCTCGTGCTGGCTCGGTCAGGCGATAGCGGCGCCAACTGGACGACTTCCTATGTCGACAAGCACTACGACATCTTCGACGAGGAGAATCCCAACTGCTCGTTCCAGCAGTACATCGGTGCGCAGCCGCTCGTCGATCCGAAGGACGGCACGCTGTACGTGGCCGCGGAGCGGTTCGTCGTCGACGATCCGACGTGCGAGGGCGGCACAGCGAGCCAGGACCAGTCGATGTTCGTGTCGACGGACGGAGGCGCGAACTTCGGGAATCGCCTCAAGATCGCCGACGTGACGCCGGCCACCGAGTTCGGCGCCGTCAACCTGGGTCCAGGCCAATTCATGCGGACGGTCGAATTCCCGACGATGGCCATCTCGAAGGGCGCCCTGTATGTCGCCTGGAACAACGGGTCCAACGCGACCAGCGACCACAGCCACATCAGGCTGGCCAAGTCCACCAACCACGGGTCCACGTGGAACGTGTCGTGGGCAACGACGGGTTCCAACGACGAATTCCAGCCGGCGCTGTCGGCCGACTCCGACGGTCTTCATCTCCTCTACTACCAGCGCAATGCCGACAACACACTCGACGTGAACCTCGGCAACTCGAGCAACGGGTCGAACTTCAACAAGAAGCGGGTCACCACGAAGTCGTCGCCAGGCGTCATCACGGTCCCGCAGTTCGACCCGATCATCGCCTGGGGTTACATGGGCGACTACATCGCGAACGTCGCCGATGGATCGCACCTCTACCTGGCCTGGGGTGACAACCGCGACAAGGTCGTCAACCAGCTCTGGCCGAGCGGACGTAACGATCCGAACGTCTACTTCGCGAAGCAGTAGTCGCAGCCGATCGGGCCGGGTGACCCAGCCCGGCCCGGTCCGCCGACCGACACCGAAACCGACCGCCTCAGGCTGCCGGCGCCGGCCCCTGGGTGACGTGCCGCGCCAGTTCCGGGAACCGGCGTGCCACGACGCCCACGCCGACCACGCACAGGAGCCCGCCAGACACGACCGCGAACTGCGGGCTGGTCAGGGTGGCCACGACGGCCGCCTCGATATCGCCCAGTCGCGGCCCGCTCGTGACCACCAGGATGTGGATGGACATCACCCGGCCACGCAGGTTGTCCGGCGTCTCGAGCTGGACGAGCGTGGAGCGGAAGACGGCCGAGAAGACATCCGCCGCGCCGGCGACGGCAAGGCACAGCAGCGCGAGGGGGAACGACACGGTCACCAATCCGAAGGCGGTGATCGCCAGGCCCCAGGCGAGGACGGCGAGCAGGATCGCCCGGCCCGTCCGGCGCACCGTCCGGACCCAGCCGGAGAAGACGGCACCGACGAACGCACCGGCGGCCGGCGCGGCGGCCATCAGCCCGAGGCCCGCCGGTCCGGTCCCGAAGACGTCGAGGGCGAGGACCGGGAAGAGCGATGTCGGCATCCCGAAGATCATCGCGTTGAGGTCGATGACGAAGGTGCCCAGGATCGCCCTCCGCCGGCGCGCGAACCGGAGTCCCTCGCGGATGGCATCGATGCCCGGACGTGTCACCACGCCGATGGGCGGCAGCGGGTGGATCGCCAGCAGCGCCACGAATGAGGCGATGAAGGAGGCCAGATCGACCGCGTACGCGCCGGCGAGCCCGACCGTGGCGATCAGGATGCCGCCGAATGCCGGGCCCACGATCGAGGCCATCTGAAAGTTGAGCTGGTTGAGCGCGATGGCGGATGGCAGTCGCTCCGGAGGCACCAGTCGCGGGATCGCCGATGAGCGGGCGGGCTGGTCCACGGCGGAGAGGCCGGCCGCCACGAACGCGACCGCGAACAGCGCCGCGACGGGCGGCGCGCCCCCGAGGGCGAGCAGGAACAGCGCCAGGCTGCAGGCGGCCAGCCCGACCTGTGTCGCCATCAGCAGGCGGCGCCGGTCGACGGCGTCGGCCAGCGAGCCGGCTCCCAGGGCGAACAGGAGGATCGGGATGAGCTGGAAGAAGGTCAGGGCCGCAATCGCCAGGGTCGACCCCGTGATGACGTATACCTGGTACGGCAGGGCGATCCGGGTGATCTGGTTGCCGACGCCGTTGACCACCTGGCCGGACCACAGCCAGCGATAGTCGCGGTCGAGCCGTAGTGGCTCGACATCCACGAGGATCCGCCGGACGCGACCGGGGGCGCCCGGCGACGGTGACGAACTCAGTGTCGGCGCTACTTGTCGCGTTCAGCGCCGGCGAGCACGGCCTGTGCCGCGGCCAGTCGGGCGACCGGGACCCGGAACGGCGAACACGACACGTAGTCCAGCCCGATCCGCTCGCACTTGTGGATCGACTCGGGGTCGCCGCCGTGCTCGCCGCAGATCCCGAGCTCGAGGTCGGGACGGGTGGCCCGACCCTTCTCGACCGCGGTGCGCATCAACCCGGCGACCGCGTCGTCGAGCGTCTGGAACGGGTTGGCCGGCAGGATCCCGTCCTCGACGTACTTCAGCAGGAAGCCGCCCTCGGCGTCGTCGCGGCTGTAGCCGAACGTCATCTGCGTGAGGTCGTTCGTGCCGAAGCTGAAGAACGCCGCGTGGTGCGCGATCTCGTCGGCGGTCAGCGCCCCGCGCGGGACCTCGATCATGGTCCCGAATACGTATTCGACCTCGACGCCGGCACCGGCCGCCGCCTCGACGGCCTTGGCCTCCGCCTCCAGGATGGTCTTGGTGGCCGACAACTCGTTCACGTGACCGACCAGCGGGATCATGATCTTGGCCTTTGGATGGCCGCCGGTCTTCTTGACCGCGATGAGCGCGTTCAGGATCGCGCGCGTCTGGACCTTCACGAAGTCGGGGATCATCAGGCCCAGGCGACACCCGCGCAGTCCCAGCATCGGGTTCTGCTCGTGCATCGACTTGATCGTGGCCAGCAGTTGGCGATCCTCCTCGGTCGCGGCGTCGCCGGCCTTCGTGACCTTGACCAATTGCTCCTCGAGGTTCGGCAGGAACTCGTGGAGCGGCGGGTCGATCAGGCGGATGACGACGGGCAGCCCGTCCATCGCCCGGAAGATGCCCTCGAAGTCCCCCTGCTGGAGGACCTCCAGCTTGCGCATCGCCGCATCGAAGACCGCGACGGCCTCGGCCTCGTCGGCGTCGAGAACGGCACCGGTGGCGGCCTTCGCCTTGGCCCGGGTCGCGACATTGGCCACGAGGATGGCGCCGCGAACGATCTCGAGCCGCTCGCCTTCGCGGAACATGTGCTCGGTCCGGCACAGGCCGATCCCCTGGGCGCCGTAGCTCCGGGCAAGCGCCGCCTCCTCCGGCTTGTCGGCGTTCGTCCAGACCTGCATCCGGCGGACCTCGTCGGCCCAGCCGAGCACGGTCTGCAGCTCGGGCTGGTCCTCGAACCGCGCCGACACGGTCGGCAGTGCGCCGACGAAGACCTCGCCCGTCGCGCCATCGAGGCTGATCCAGTCGCCCTCCTTGAAGGTCACGTCGTTGGCCGACGCCGACGTCGTGCGGTAGTCGACCGACAGCTCGTGACAACCCGCCACGCAGGGCTTGCCGATCTGGCGCGCGACGACGGCGGCGTGGCTGGTCGCGCCGCCGCGGGCGGTCAGGATGCCCTGGGCGACCGCCATGCCGTGGAAGTCATCGGGGGAGGTCTCGATGCGGACGAGGACGACCCGTTCGCCCCGACCCACCCATTCGACGGCCGTGTCGGCGTCGAACACGGCACGCCCGACGGCCGCGCCCGGCGAGGCGTTGAGACCCTTGGCGATCCGCGTCGCGCCCGACCGGGCGCCCGGGTCGAATTGGTCGCGCAGGAGCTGGTCGACGTGGGCCGGCTCGATCCGCGTCAGCGCCTCGGTCTTGGTGATCAGGCCCTCGGCGACGAGGTCGGTGACGATCTTGACCGCGGCCGCGGCGGTCCGCTTCGCGGACCGGGTCTGCAGCATGTACAGCTTGCCGCGCTCGATGGTGAACTCGAGATCCTGGACATCGCGGTAGTGCCGTTCGAGCTGTTCGCCGATACGCATGAACTCGGCGTACACCTCGGGCATGTCGGTCTGCATCTGGGCGATCTTCGGCGCGGTCCGGATGCCGGCGACGACGTCCTCGCCCTGGGCGTTGGTGAGGTATTCGCCGAAGAGGACCTTCTCGCCGGTGTTGGGGTCGCGCGTGAAGGCCACGCCGGTCCCGGAGTCGTCGCCCATGTTGCCGAAGACCATCGTCACGACGTTGACGGCGGTGCCGAGGTCGTGGGCGATCTTCTGGTTGTTACGGTAGTCGACGGCGCGCTTGCCGAACCAGCTGGCGAAGACGGCCTTGATGGCCAGGTCGAGCTGCTCGTACGGATCGCTCGGGAACGGCCGTCCCGTGTCCTCGCGGACGATCGCCTTGAACTCGTCGACCAGCGCTCGCAGGTCGTCCGCGGTCAGGCCCGTGTCCTGCGCGGCGCCGCGCGCCACCTTGGCCGCCTCGAGCGCCTCGTCGAACCGCTCGCCCTTCACGTCCATGACGATCCGGCCGAACATCTGGATGAACCGGCGGTAGGCGTCCCAGCCGAAGCGTTCGTTGCCGGTCAGCGCAACGAGGCCGTGGAGCGTCTGTTCGTTGAGCCCGAGGTTGAGGACCGTGTCCATCATCCCGGGCATGGAGAACTTGGCCCCGGACCGGACCGACACGAGCAGCGGGTCGGCAGCATTCCCGAAGCCCTTGCCGGTCAGCGCCTCGACCTCGCCGACGGCTTCGAGGATGTCGTCCCAGAGGCCGTCGGGAAGGCGCTCGCCGGCGATGAAGTAGTCGTTGCACGCCTCGGTCGTGATGGTGAAGCCGGGTGGGACCGGCAGCCCCGCGTTGGTCATCTCCGCGAGACCGGCGCCCTTGCCGCCCAGAAGGTCGCGCATCGTCGCGTCGCCCTCGGCACGACCGCCGCCCCAGGCGTAGATGTACCGCTTGGCGGCGCCGTGGGCACGGTCGCCGGCGGGCGTGGCGGTCGAGGTCATCGGATCGGTTCCTCCGGGCGAGGCGGCGCCGCCGGGGCGACCGCGGTGGGGGTCGGGAGTGTGTGCGGATTGTACCGTCGCCGTCGCGCGCACTCCGGTTGCGGCTCGGTTGCGGCCGGGCCCTGACGTCATCCCCTGTGCGCGGAGCCTCGGTCGATCCAGGCCCGCACCCGGTCAGTGGACCGCCTGACCTCGATCGACGTGACTCGCCCACGCTGCGATCTCCGCGCGCCGCGAGGCGCCGAGCTTGGCCAGGATGTGCTCCACGTGGCTGCTGGCGGTCTTCGGGGCGATCCCGAGCGAGGTCGCGATCTCCGTGTTCGTCAGCCCCTCGGTGATGAGTCGCGCGACGGCGAACTCGCGTGCCGTCAGCGGGCGCCACGGCTCGTCGGAGGCGACATGCCCGCGGGCCATCCGCATCAGTTCTCCCGCGCGATCGGCCAGTGGTGCGCTGTCGAGCCGCGAGGCGACCGCCCGCGCCTCCACCGCGAGGGCCATCGCCTCGGCGAAGCGGTTGAGACGGGTCAGGCAGCTGGCCAGGTCGAGACGGGCCCAGGTGGCCTCCCAGATCCGCCCGCGCGCCTCCCAACCCGCGACGGCCGCCTCGAGCGCGGCGCGCGCGACGCCGGTCGACCCCGCCGCGAGCGCGATGAGGCCGCGGCCGTGGTCGAGCGCGGGTCCGGCCAGGGTCGTATGGGGTCCAAGGTGGGTCTCGCAGGCCTCGAGCCAGTCATTCGCCTCGGTCGGCCGTCCGGCAGCCTGCAGGGCCCGGATGCCCGTGACCACGAACGGCGTGACCAGGGGACGCTCGCCGGTGGCGATCGCGCGGTCCAGCGCGGCGCGGCACAACTCGACCGCTCGATCGGCGTCGCCCGCCTGGAGCGCCGCTTCGGCGAGACCCCACAGCGGAGGCAGGCTGTAGGCGACGAGTTCGCTGTGGTGGCCGAACTCGAGGGCCTCGGACAGGGCGCCCTCCGCCACGGCGGCATCACCGCGCCCGAGCGCGACGTAGCCGATCGTCCAGCGCGCCATGTTGGTGGCGCGCTGGCAGCCATGGTCGGAGATGGCCTGTTGCGCCTCCACGATCGCGCCCGACCAGTCGGCACCGGCCCAGGCCACCATGGCCGAACAGGCCTGCATCATGTGCGCGCAGTGCGACTGCTCGATCGAGTCCGCGTAACGCCGGCCCTCGTCGAGGTAGGTGGCGGCCTGGTCGTAGCGCATCGTCCGCGCCGCCCAGATCGCGGCTTCCCGATAGGCCGTCACCCCGGACGTCTCTTCGCCGGCATCGCGCGCGACGGATGCCGCCAGCGCCATCGCCTCGAGCCCACCGTCGATGTCGCCTTCCAGGATGTCCAGCCCGCCGCGACGAAAGATCCCGTCATGCACGCCCGACAGGTCACCGGCCGCCTCGAAGATCGCGACATACTCGTCGATCGCGCGCCGAGCATCCTCGACCCGGAGGGCGTCGACGTGGACCGCGGCGAGGTCGATCAGCAGCCACGCCCGGCCCTCATCACGTTGACGACTGGCGGGCTGTGAATCGAGACGAGCCAACGCCTCCTCGATCGAGGCTCGACGTTCCGACACCGGGCGACCCGCTCGCCCCCAGGCGGTGAAGACGCCTGCACGAGCATGGGCGGCGCCGAACGGATCGCCGACCTCGAGGTACAGCCGGCCGGCGGCCTCGTAGACATCCTCGGCGACCTCGTTCTCCTCGATGGAGAACGCCTCGTCGCCGTACGCCTCGAGGATCCGGGCACGTTCACCAGGGCCGATGTCGTCGGGGAAGTGGCTGACGGCGCGGCGATACAACTCGAACGCTTCGCGATGGGCCGACAGGCGCGCCGCGTCCCGGGCGCCGGCCAGTGCCGTCTCGAAGGCCTGCCGGTGCAGGCCCGCGCGCTCGTAGTGGAGGGAGGAGTGGATCTCCGACTGACCCTCGAGCTGCGTGCCGAACTCGCCGGCGCGTGCGTGGAACCGCCGACGATCGCCGGTCGGGACGCTTCGGTAGATCGCGTCCCGGAGAAGCTGGTGGCGGAAGTCGTACAGGCCGCGGTCACCGGGCGGCCACAGGACCCCATGGTCGACGAGCTCCTGGAGCGGCGCCTCGATCGTCTCCGGCGGCACGTCCATGATCCCGGCCAGCACCTCGGGGACGAAACAGCGGCCGATGATCGCGCCGGCGCGGGCGACGGCCTGGGCGTCCGGGGTCCGATGCGACAGGCGGGCCAGCACCGCGTCCTCGATCGTGTCGGGAACGGTCGCCTCGCGGATCGCGAGGCCGGTCGCCCGGGCGTCCGCGCTGAGGGCACCCAGCAGCTCCTCGATGTGGAGCGGGATCCCGTCGGTCCGCTCGTAGACGGCGGTGGCGACGTCTCGCGGTGCCGGCAGGCCGGTGTCCAGGATCAGCGTCGTCACGAGTGCCGTCTCGGCAGCCGTCAGCGGGGTCAACCGGATCTCCTCGGCGATCCGCTGGGTGAGCAGCCGTGCACGCCAGTCGCGCAGGCCCGCGCCGGTGGGCCCCTCATCGGTCCGATAGCCGCCGCACAGCAGGATCGGCAGGTCGCGGGAACGACGAGCCAACTCGCCGATGATCTCCAGGCTCAACTCGTCGGACCACTGGAGGTCTTCGAACCCGAACAGCGTCGGTCCCTTGGCCGCCGCAAGCATCCGGTCGACGACGTCCATGACCAGCTGGCGGCGGCGGACGTGTTCGGCCTCGATCGTCGCCTCGCGGAGCTCGAGCAGGTCGCGGCCGACCGTGGCGAAGGCCGGCACGTGCAGCATCGAGCGGGCCAGGTCCAGGATGGAGGCGGCGGGGACGTCCCGGTCCTGCGGCGCCACGAACCCCCACGCCGAGGCGAAGCCGCGCTCGCGGCCTTTCTGGTCGATGGCGTCGAGGAACCGGGTCTTGCCGATCCCGGCTTCCCCGGCGACGAGCAGGAACTGCCCGCGACCGGCAACCACCTCGTCCAGACGCCGATCCGCGAGCTCGAGGGCCTCGTCGCGCCCGATGAGCAGCGGGCAGCGACCGGTGTTGATCGTCGTTTCCATCGTCTTCGAGTGTAGGCGAACGAGATCGCAGGTCATCCGTCATTCGACCGATGACCCCCCGGCTTCCCGGATGGAGGCTCACATCCGATCGCTGGACCGGCGTGGCCGGTCCGCTCCGCTCGGAGGTGGCACGACATGGACGCCGAACGTTCAGGGGGCACCCGCCTGCTTCACGTGATCAGCACGCCGCGAGGCCTGGTCTCCAACACGGCCAGGGTCTCGTGTGCCCTCCTCGAGGCGCTGCGCGAGCGGCACGACGACGAACTGACGGTCACGACCCTCGACCTGTTCAAGGCCGACCTGCCTGCGGTCGCCGGCAAGAACATCGAATCGAAGTACATGCTCATGACCGGGCAGGCGTTGGACGACTCGGCTCAAGACTCCTGGCGTCAGATCGAACGGACCATCGAGCAGTTCCTGGACGCGGATGTCTACCTGCTGACCGTGCCGATGTGGAACCTGAGCATCCCGTACGCGCTCAAGTACTACATCGATGCGATCGTCCAGCCGGGCTACCTGTTCCGATACGACGAGCTCGGCCAGGTCGAGGGCCTGGTCAAGGGCAAGAAGATGATCTGTGTGACGTCGCGGGGCGGCGACTACTCGAGCGGCCCGCTGAAGGCCTATGACTTCGTCGAGAGCTACCTGCGATCGATCTTCGGCTTCGTCGGCATCACCGACATCGACTTCTTCAACGTGCAGCCGATGGATGTGTCGATCGACACGCGCAAGGCGGCCCAGCGGACGGCCATCCATGACGTGCGCGACTACGTGGCGGCCGGGCGCTGGCGACCACTCGGCGACGAGACGGTCCTGTCCGTCCCGGCCGACGTCAAGCCGGCGCCGTTGGCGGTCGCCTAGGTTCCGCAGCTCGACGGGGAGCACGACGCGAGGCGCGGCAGCGTCGGTCGGGCGGGTACCATCCGTGCATGACCGATCTTGCGACCGATCCGCGCGTCATCGAGACGGACGCACCGCAGTACAACGCCCGTCTCGTTCGCCGCGAGGAGGAGACGACTCGCTCGCGTATTTCTGGGTCCGCTTCGATGGCGATCCGACGCCGTTCGAGACCGGCCAGTACATGACCATCGGAGTGATGGTCGACGGCAAGATCGTCCAGCGGCCGTATTCGGTCGCGTCGGCGCCGGCGGTGGCCGGTTCGGAGGGGTACGAGTTCTACATCCGGCTGGTCAATGGCGGGACGTTCACGCCGCTGCTCTGGCGGCTCCCGGTCGGCCACGGCATGCGGATGATCGGGCCCAAGGGCAAGTTCATGCTCGAGCCGGACGACGAACGGACCCACATCTTCATCTCGTCGGGCACCGGCAACGCGCCGTTCGTGGCGATGATGCGCCAGCTCACCATCGACGACCGGCCGCGGCCGGTGGTGTTCCTCAACGGCGTGTCGTACGCCGACGAGCTTGGCTACCGCGACGTCCTGGAGGAATGGGAATCGTCCGGCTCGTACCCCGTCACGTATCTGCCGACGGTGTCGCGACCGGACGATCCGCGAAACGTCGGCTGGACCGGGCGGACGGGCCGGGTCGAGTCCATCCTCGGTCCGGTGCTCGACGAACTGGGCTTGTCGGCGGCCGAATTCGATCGCCTACATCTGCGGCAACCCGGACATGATCCTCGCCGCCGAGGCGACGCTGCTCGAGCGCGGCTACCCCGAGGACCAGGTCCACAAGGAGCTGTACTGGCCGAAGGGCAAGGAGCCGCGCGGCGTGGCCGCGGCCGACCTGGCCGCGGCCATCGATGCCGCAGAGGCGAACGAGGACCAATAGATCGGTCGATCGGACGACCAATCGGAGACTGGCGGCGGTTCTGGCCCGATGGGCGATGCCAGGCCCGGCCTAGACGACGAGACACCGACCGACCTGGGCCGAGGAGCCTAACCCACACACCGCTACGATGACCGCATGGGGCTATTGGTCGTCATCGTTGGCCTGGCGGCACTCTGCATCCTTGTCTTTGTCGCTGCCCGTCGAAAGGCCCCGGTGGGCGGCCGACAACCGATGTCGCGACGGCACGTCGCCACGGTCGCAGCTATCGGCACCATGCTGGTCGTTCTTAGCCTGCTGCTCTTTCCGGTCGTCTGGTGGGCCTTCGCCCCCCACTGCTGCAATCCATAGTCGGTGGCACGGCCCAGAGTCCGGTCCGGCGTGGCCGGCGTGGCTGATCTGGCGGCGAACGCGGGACCAGTAGGCCGCTCCCGGTCCGCGAGGAGCGGGAGCGGCGCATGACTCGGCCGACATCAGGTCAGGGCGCCTGCCGTTGCCAGCGGTGTCCCTTGGGTGCTGACCACGACAGCTGCCGCGGATGACCGCCATCGGCGTCGAACATCCAGGTGGTCCCCAGCGCCGGGTAGATCGCCAGGATCTCGGAGCCGAAACCGGCTGCGCGTGGGCGAGACTCAGCCGGCCACCGACGGCGTTCCCGTGGCGGCCAGGGCCCAGAACAGCCAGACGGCAAGCACCACGCCGAGGATCGCGACGACGACCACCGCGACGCGCAGCCAGACCGGTTCGGAATCGACCGCTCATCGTTCCGCCTCCGCTTCGGCCAGGGTCGCCGTCTTGGCCGCCTCGTACTCGGCGGAGGTCAGGTCTCCTCGGCGACGCATCGCGGCGAGTCGCTCGAGGCGATCGACCAGCGGTTCGGCGGTCGTCGCGGCATCGCGCGTCGTGACATCGTCGGTCGCGGCCACCGACGGCGGCTCCGGTGCAGGCCGGTAGGCGATCCGCGGATCGCCGGAGGACGGCGCGTCGGGCGGGGCGAGCGGCGTAGGCGTCGGGGCCGTCGGGCGCGGTCGGACCACGACCCGCCCGGCGGCATAGGCACGACCGCCGTGCGTCTCCTCGCGGACCGAGCCGATGACCGCGACCAGTGGCACCGCCCCCATCAGCACGAACAACACGCCGCAGAACAACCAGCTCCAGACCCAGCCACCCTCCGGCGGGAAGAAGCCGTACTCGAGGAAGTTCCAGCCGAGCGACAGGAACAGGGCGGGCCAGGCGAGGAAGACGAGGGAGACCCAGGATCCACCGAGGGCCGTCCCGCCCCAGGCCATCAGCCCGGCGGCGATGAACCCGCCGAAGATCGACAGTGGCGTGGTGGCGACGACCGCGTCCGGGCATTCGACATTGATCTGGTACGGCCCACCCGAGGCGCAGAACCCACCGAGATCCATGACCGCCCGCATCCCGAGCCAGAGGAGGGCGATGGAGAAGGCGAGACCGGCGACGCCCAGCAGGTAGATGGCGACGTGGCCGAGCGGCGGCCCCGGCTCGCGAGGCCCGAACGTCACGCGGTCCTCCCTACTCCACGCGCGCCGCGTCGAGCCGGTCAAGGATGAGCCGGGTCACGCCTTCGAGCGGGATGCGCTCCTGCGCCATCGTGTCGCGGTCGCGAACCGTGACGGCACCGTCCTCCAACGACTCGACGTCGACCGTGACGCACCAGGGCGTGCCGATCTCATCCTGCCGTCGATAGAGCTTGCCGATCGCGGCGGTGTCGTCGTAGACGGCCATCGTGTGTCGCTTGAGGTCAGCCTTGATGCGATGACACAGCTCGACGATCTCCGGCCGCTTCTTGAGCAACGGCAGCACCGCCACCTTGTACGGGGCGAGGTCAGGGTGGAACGCCAGCGAGACACGGGTCTCGCCACGGACCTCCTCCTCCCGGTAGGCGTCGATGAGGAACGTGAACGCCGCCCGGTCGGCGCCGGCCGCCGTCTCGACCACCCACGGGATGACGTGCTCCTCGGTCGCCTGGTCGAAGTACTCGAGGTTCTCGCCCGACGCCTCCGAGTGGCGCGACAGGTCGAAGTCGCCGCGGTTGTGGACGCCTTCGAGCTCCTTCCAGCCGAACGGGAAGCGATATTCGACGTCGACCGCCTTCTTCGCGTAGTGGGCCAGCTCGTCGGGCGCATGCTCGCGCAAACGCAGCCGCGACGGCGTCACTCCGTACCGTTCGTACCAGGCGCGCCGCTTCGGCAGCCACTCGTCGAAGGCAGCGGCCGCCTCGGCATCGGGTCGGACGAAGTACTGCATCTCCATCTGCTCGAACTCGCGCATCCGGAAGATGAAGTTGCCCGGGCTGATCTCGTTGCGGAACGACTTGCCGATCTGGGCGATCCCGAAGGGCAGCTTCTTGCGCGACGCCTGCTGGACGTTCTTGAAATTGACATACGAGCCCTGGGCCGTCTCCGGTCGCAGGTAGATGACCGACGCATCGTCCTCGACCGGACCCATGAACGTCTTGAACATCAGGTTGAAGCGGCGTGGCGCGGACAGCGGGCCGCCGTCGTCGGGACAGCGCAAGCCAAGGCGCTCGACCACGGTCGGATCGGCCAGGTCGGTCACCGACAGGCCCTCGGCGCCGGGCAGTTCGTCAAGCCGGAAGCGCTTGTGGTCGGTCGCGCATTCGACCAGTGGGTCGCTGAACGACCCGACGTGACCGGAGGTCACCCACACCTGCGGGTGCATGAGGATGCCGGCGTCGAGCCCGACGATGTCGTCGCGCTCCTGCACCATCGACCGCCACCACGCCCGCTTGACGTTGTTCTTGAGCTCAACACCGAGCGGGCCGTAGTCCCAGACCGCGTTGATGCCGCCATAGATCTCGCTCGACGGGAAGACGAACCCACGCCGCTTGGCCAGCGACACGATGGTGTCGAGCTCGGCGACGGCGGGCGCGACCGTCTCGGGGTCGCTGGGCTGGACGGTCATGGGGTGCTCTCCGAGGGGCATCCGGACCTGGCATGGCCGGCTGCGTGGACTGGGACCTCGATGCTAGCAGCGCCTGAGACCTACGTCATGGGCGTGTTGGCGACCATCGGGCCAGCCCCGGGAGTCGGCATCGGGGCTACCCTTAGGACTCGCCACCTCCGAATCCCGCGAAAACGTGGTGCGCAGGAGGTCGGCACGATCCCACGGTGGACGCGCCATGACCAACGCTCCTCGCCGCCTCGTCCTGCCCGTCGTCGCCCTGACCCTCGGCATCGTCCTCGTCGGGGCGACCATCGCGCCGAGACCGGTCGCGACCCGAGCAGCCGACCTGGGGCCGACCGCCGGGCCGCCGACGCTATCGATCGCGGCCCTGGCAGCGACCCCGTCGCCCACGGTGCTCGTGACCGAAAGCCCCGGTCCGACCCCGAGCCCGGCCCCGACGGCGACACCGAATTCGACGCCAAAGCCGAACACCACCCGGAAGGAGACCGTCGCATTGGCGCCGAAGCCGGCCGTCGGCCCCACACGTCGTCCGACGTCCGCGCCCAGGCGCACGCTGGCATCGACCGGCATCTACGGCTCGGCGTTCGAGATGGACTCGAAGAACAATGACGAGGTCGGGGCGAGCGGCAACCAGAGGGTGTCCCATCGGTTCCGGGCCAGCACCTCGTCGTCATTGACGGCGATCGCGATCAACCAGCGCGGCGGCTCGGGCTATTCCCACGGGGACGGCGGGGCGATGAGGGTCACCGTCCAGACCAGCAGCGCCGGCAAGCCGTCGGGCAAGACGCTGGCCTGCCTGACGATCACGCCGGGCAACCCGTCGGGTCAGTGGGAGCACCAAACGATCTACCGCTTCCCGTCGCCGGCGAAGCTGACCAGGGGCCAGCTTTACCACATCGTCTTCACCAACGTGAGCGCGTCACCGGGGAGCGACTACATCTCGCTGAACGAGGCCTACACGTATACCGCTTCGGCACCTCGCGAGCCGATGTTCAGCGATGACTTCGCGGTGCTCTACATGCGGGGCGGATCCTGGGCCGTCCACTCGCACGACACGCCGGTGATGGACCTGACGTATGCCAACGGTGTCCACGACGGCAACGCCTACTCCAGCGTGATCGCCGACCACTACGGCCTCGTCTCGGGCGTCGAGCAGGTCGGCGAGCGGTTCACCGTCCGCGGCGGTAGCCGCACGGTGTCGACGGCCTCCGTGCGGCTCAAGCGGATCCGCGGCAGCGGGACGATCAAGTTCCGCCTCGAGAAGTCGAACGGTACGCTCGTGGCGACGGGCTCGGCCGGCTCGACACGGATCCCGATGTCGCCGCTACCGGTGCCCGTCGACGGGGTTCACTGGAATGCGTCGTCGCTCGGCGGCGGACGCTGGGTGAAGGTCAGCTTCGGGAAGTCGGTGGTCCTGCGGTCCGGCTCGACGTACGTCCTCAAGGTGTCGACCGACAGCTCGACCGTGCTCGCCGCAGTGCCCGTTCGTGAGCAGGACGACACGACCCCTCACTGGCGATCGCGAGCGTTCCGCGACGGCTATGCCCTGGTCACGACGGGGTCCGGGTGGCACGCTCTCTATGCGTACGGGGCGGCCGACCTCCAGTTCTACCTCCGCTAGGCGGTGAGCGGCCGAGCCGTCCCGCGACCCCCGCGACCCCGCGACCGGCGCAGACACCCTGATCAGCGTTCGGGCAGCGTCTCGGCCAGTAGCCGGCGGACGTTGCCGCCCATGACCTTCGCGATGTCGTCGTCGCCGAAGCCGGCGTCGAGCAGCGCATCGGTCAGCTGGACCAGCCCGGTCGCATCGAATGGGACGGGGACCGCACCGTCGAAATCGGAGCCGAGCCCCACGTGCTCGATGCCGGCGAGACCGACGGCGTATCGGATCGAGCGGGCGATCGCGCCGACGCCCTCGCCCCCGCAGGCGGTCGGCCAGAAGCCGATCCCGAGGACCCCACCGCTCTCGGCGATGCCCCGCACGTGGTCGTCGCTGAGGTTTCGTGCGTTGTCGCACACCCCACGTACCCCTGTGTGCGAGGCGACGACCGGCCGGCGCGCCATCGCCAGGACGTCATCGATCGTGGCCGCCGACGCGTGGGCGACATCGACCAGCATCGCCCGGGATTCCATCCGCGCGACCATCTCGTGGCCGGCGTCGGTCAGTCCGCCCTTGACGAGGCCGTGGGCCGACCCGCCGAACGCCGTGTCGAAGAAGTGGCTCGGCGACATCATCCGGAACCCGGCGTCGGCCACGACCTCGACGTTGGCCGGGTCGTCGTCGAGCGCGTGCGCACCCTCGATCGACAGCAGACCCGCGGTCATCGCTCGACGCTGGCCGCGCAGGGCCTCGTAGCCGAGGAGGTCGGCCTTCGTTCGGAGGATCGTCAATCTGCCGGAGGACCGGTCGGCCATCGCCGTCGCGCGGGACGCCAGGTGCAGCGCCCGCGCCAGCAGGCTGCGCCACGTGGCGGGTGGCCAGCCCTGGGCAAGCGCGAGCAGGATGACGTCATCGCTCCGGTCGTCGTTGCGCTCGATGTTGAGATGGCGCGGCGACTTCGTGGTCACGGCGAACACCTGGAGCGCGACGTTGCCTTCGATGAGCCTCGGGACATCCACCTGGCCGCGCTCGGATCGTTCGAGCAGGTCGCGCCCCCAGAGCAGGAAATCCGCGTGCAGATCGGCCACGAAGAGGGTCTCGTGGAGCACTCGCGCTCGCTCGGAGGCGCCATACGGGGGCGGGTTCGCCGTCAGGCACAGGCGGCGCTCCGTCCGGGCGACCGCGGCTCGGCCGGCGGCTCGTGCACCGACCGCGACCGCCGCCGCCGAGGCTGCGACCGCGACGCCTCGGCTCGTCCCGCGGATCAATGGGGCGTCCGGACTTCATCGAGGAAGGCCAGCGAGCGGGCCTCCCGCTCGAGGGCCGTCCGGACGAAGTCGCGCAGCGCGGCCTCGGTCTCGCGCTCGACCGCAGGCGCCAGGCGCAGCTCGGAGATCGCCTCGATGTCGAGTCGCTGGTAGGCCTTCATCAGCTTGAGCGCGTCGAGCGACAGACCCGCCCGGTCGTGGGACGGACCCGGGCAACGCTCGCACAGGACGCCACCCAGCGGCGGGACCCAGCGGAAGCGCTCGTCCGCGTCGAGGACCCGGTCGCACTCGACGCAGCGGTCGACCTCCGGTCGCTGCCCGAGCTCATCCAGCAGGTGCATCTCGTACCAGCGTGCGACCCGACCCGGCGCCATCCCGGCATCAAGGAGCTCGTAGGCTCGGCGCAGCAGCGCATACAACGGCTCCGCGGCATGGCGCTCCTCGAGCGATCGGTCGGCAAGTTCGGCGAGATACCACGCGGTCGCCGCGGACTCGAGCAAATCGCGCAGGTGGAGCCAGGCGTGGCCGACGCTCACCTGCGTGACCACGTCGAATGTCCGGCCGCGAGCGAGCGCGACGGTGAGTTCAGCGAACGGCTCGAGGCTTCCGCCGAGGCGCGACGTCGGGCGCCGGATGCCCTTGGCGATCGCCTTGAGCTTGCCGCCGGCGGGGGTGATGAGGGTCAGGACGCGGTCCGCCTCGCCGAGATCGAAGCGGGAGAGCACGATCGCGTCGGTCGTGTAGCGACGGGGGATGGGCATCGCCGCGACGGTACCACCGCAGCGTTCGAGGCGAGCGCCGGGGACCCCACGCTCGTGCGGGGATGAACGACGCCGGCGCGGGGGACGCGACCACACCGGCGTCTGTCCACAGGTACGTCGAACTACGGCGTCCGGTTCACGTGGATCCCATGGACCCACGACCGTTGCGTGGGCAATCAGGCTACCTGCACGGTACACGTTTCATGTACACTGGCCGCACGATGGCGACCGCATCCCCGGACATCGACCTCGCTGCCCTGATCGCCGACACCGAGGGCGAGATCGTCCGTCTTGTCCGGGATCGCGACCCATCCACCCACGGCCTGTACGAGATGGTCCGCTACCACCTGGCCCTCGACGGGTCGGGCGCTTCGGGCGGCAAGCGGATCCGGCCGCTGCTCGGCCTGCTCGCGTACGCCAGCATCACCGGTGAGCATCAACGGGCGCTGCCCGGAGCCGCGGCCGTCGAGCTCGGGCACAACTTCTCCCTCGTCCACGACGACATCGAGGACGGTGACACCGAGCGCCGCCACCGACCGACGCTGTGGACCGTCCACGGCGTGCCGCAGGCGATCAACACCGGCGACGCGATGTTCAGCCTGTCGCGCATCGCCCTGCACCGACTTACCGACCTCGGGTTCCCCGACAGCACCGTGCTGCGCCTGATGCGCCTGTTCGACGAGACCTGCCTGGCCCTTTGTGAGGGGCAGTACATCGACATCGCCATGAGCGCATCCGATGGACTCATGAGCGTCGACCTCTATTTCGACATGATCGGGCGCAAGACGGCGGCCCTGATCGCCGGGTCGATCGAGGCCGGTGCCGTCCTCGCGACCGACGACGAGGAGGTCATCGCGCGCTATCGCGGCTTCGGGTGGGCGCTCGGGATCGCGTTCCAGCTCAACGACGACCTGCTCGGGATCTGGGGCGTCGAACAGGCGACCGGCAAGGAACCGTCCGACCTGGCGCACCGGAAGAAGACCCTGCCTGTCATCTACGCCTGGGAACACGCCGGCCCTGAGGATCGCGAGCGGTTGGAGCGGTCCTTCGCCACGCCCGACCCGACCGATGCGGAGGTCGCGGAGATCGTCGCGATCCTGGAACGAACCGGGGCCCGCGACTACACCCGCGACCAGGCCCGCCGATACCGCGACGAAGCGCTGGCCGAACTCGACCTGGCGGGGGTCGTCGAGCCGGCGGCGCGCGAGCGCCTCGAGCAGATCATCGTCTCGGTGATCACCGCCTGAGAGCCGAGGGCAAGAGCTCGCACTGACTCGTCCATCGTCGTTGAGTCGACCGATATGCCCCGGAGTCATAGCTTCAGGGCAACGCGAGGGCCAACGCAGCGAAACGGCCCGGATCACGCTCGGGACACGCTCGGGTGAGCTTGGTCGAGGGGTCCGATAACCCGTTATCGGCCCGGAACCACCGATCCTAAGACTGGTGGGAATATCTCGGCCCCGAAGCGTCGGTCAGGTCGGTGGGCGGTCGTGGATCGGGACACTAAGAGCCTGTAGCCGATTGGCACCGTGTCGTCTCGACCCTGCGCCCTAGTTCGCCAACACGTTTCCTGTCCCGCAGTCGTCTACACCCGGAGACATCCCGCGGAGTAGAGTCCCGAGGTGGGCGCTGGCCGACGCCAGTGCCGAGGTGACATATGGGCCGACGTTTGGCCGCCGGAACGACTGGGATTGTGCTTGCGCTCGTCACCTCAGCGTGCGCGCTTGTCCCAACATCGCCGATCCCGTCCGAGAAAGCAGCGCTCGAGAGCGCCGCAGCTGCCTTCCGCTCGAGCGCCCCGCGCGCGGACAAGTCGTCCGATCCCGGCCACCCTCGCGTGATCCAGACCGATCCGCCGCCTGAAGTCGGGCTGTTCGAGCACGCCAACGCGCCGGCACCGGGAGGCGTCTTCACGCCCTCGAACGAGTGGGCCGGGTGGATCGACGCCGACACATTCGTCCAGGTGTGGGCCGGCCAACAGCCAGACCTCGGCGGCCGCGGCGTCGTCATGGTGATGCGGCGTCCCGGTATCGGCGACGGATCGCATCTCGACGCTGACGCCCATGCGACACAGACCTTCGTGGCCCCACCGGGTAAGAGCGGTCGGCTCACGATCACGGACGTCCGCGGTCACCTGCTCGTCATCCGCAACCCGAAGGGCACAGTGTTCGAGTTCGATCCGGCGACTGGCGCGTTCGTTACGCCGTAACCACGACTGCCGGCATCGTTCTGACTCAGGTCGGCTCGATGCGCAGCCTCCCGCACAGGTAGGCCACGCACGCGACCTCAACCCAAGTCTGCGCCTCGCGAGCAGTCGGCTCGTAGCAGCGCGACAGCCGCCACATGCCGAGGCGGGCGAACGCGTTCTCGACCTTGTAGAGCGGGCGGAGCGGCGTGAAGACAGGCGTACCCTTTCGCGGCTTGCCGCCGGGCTTGGCGGGCGGGAGCACCGGTGGCGCGGGCGGCACCTTGATGTCGAGATGGAGGCCACGGCTTTGACTGCGTGCCGAACCGGCGTGGCAGCTTCTTTGGCACGGACGGACTTTCCGCGCGGCCACAATCGGCTACAGGCTCTAGGGGCCTATGGATGGAATGCACGTCATGCTTGCGTGGTCAGGCGGTCCGGCCACGATCGCCCGTGTAGGAGGACCTGAAATCGTGGGCTACTGGGTTGCAAGCGTCAGCCTCATCGCCTTCGGAGTGGTCGCCACGTTCAGCATCGGACGGCCATTCCTGTTGGTGGGTCTCGCGATGCTCATCCTCGGGCCGCTGCGACGACGTCCCGTGCTGTTCTGGCCGCCGCTCGTGGCGGTGATCGCCTACAACGTGGGCTATTGGGCCTTTGTTCCTCTCTACTGCACGGCGACCGAGACCGCCGGGGGGACCTCGACGACGATCTGTTCCAGTCTCGTCGGGATCGGCTACTCGGGATCCGGCATCTACAACCCGTCGCTTGACCCAGCCGAGTATGCCGGCCTGCTCTTGGCGGCCGTTGCGTTCGTCGTCGTGCTCGCAATCATGCTCTGGCAGGGCAGGCGGGTCGCAACGGCAACATAGCAGCGCGACAGCCGACGCCAGCGACCGAGTTGCACGAACGCGTGCTCGACCCGATGGTGCGGTCCGATCGGCACGAAGCCGGTCGATCCCTTGGGTGGAGCCTTGATGTCGAGTTTCCGGTGCTTGCGGGCAGCGAGCTTGGCGAGACCGCGATAACCACGATCAACGACGACCGCCTGGACGCGGGACAGGTCAGCCACGCGCTCTTCGAGCAACTCGCGACCCACCCGAACATCGTGTGGTCGGGCCGGGTCGGCCCGAACGGCGATCGGCAGCCCCAGGATCTCGATGAGGATGGTTCGCTTGATCCCGATCGTCCGTCCGCCGCGGTCGACGGCGTTGTGGAACGCTGGCCGACACGTGCCCACTGTGCGTTCGTGAGCTCGACGATCGCGGCCATGGACCGCTAGATGCGCGCTACCCGCGACAGTTCCATGGCACGAATTGCCCGATCTGAACTCGAACTTTCAATCACAGGCCCTAAGTCGGCTCGCTAGCCCGCCACGCCTCCCCGCCGCCGCCGCGCGCCCTGGCCGGCCCCGCGCCCACTGCCCCGCGCCGCCATCAACGATCCGCTTCGTCGTCCTCCGGCTGCCTCGCATCGCGATCCCGCACGACCAGCACCTTGCCGACCCGTCGCCCATCGGTCGTCTCGACAGTGAGCGTCAGGCCGTCGACGACGACCTGGTCGCCGGGCTTGGGGACACCACCGATGCGGTGGTAGATGAGCCCGCCGACGGTGTCGTACTCGTCGGCGTCCTCGAGCCCGAGGTTCGTGTCGAACAGGTCGCCCAGGTCGTCCACGTCGGCGCGTCCATCGATCCGGGCCTCGTCGTCGGAGATCCGGACGATGAGCGGCTCTTCTTCGTCGTACTCGTCCTGGATCTCGCCGACGATCTCCTCGAGGAGATCCTCGATGGTGACGACGCCCGCGGTCCCGCCGTACTCGTCGAGGACGATGGCCAGGTGGACCTTGCGTCGCTGGAACTCGTGGAGCAGGTCGTCGACGCTCATCGACTCGGGGACGAACACGGGCGTCCGCAGGATCGAGCGCAACGAGGGCCGCTCGGCGACCGAGCCCTTCAGGAACGGCAGCAGGTCCTTCGCATACAGGATGCCGACGATCTCGTCGATGGTGCCCTCGTAGACCGGGATCCGACTGTGTCCCTCCTCGATGACCGTGTCGATGGCCTCCTCCATCGAGGCGCTCGAGGCGAGGGTGATCATGGCGATGCGCGGCACCATGACCTCGTGGATGCGCTGATCGCCGAGTTCGATGACCGCGTTGATCATCTGCTCCTCCTCGGCCTCGAGGATCCCCTGCTCCCCGCCCCGCTCGACGAGGATCTTGAGCTCCTCGGTGCTCATCACGCCCTGCGCATGTTCGCCGGCGCCGAGCATCCCAGCGACGGCCGTCGTGATCCCGGTCAGGACATGCACGAGTGGACCGAGGATCCGCAGCATGAGCACGATGAGGCTGCTCAGGCGCAGGGCGAAGGGCTCCGGATGGGCGAGCGCGAGGCTCTTCGGCACGAGCTCGCCGAAGATGATCGTGAACAGGCTCAGCAGCAGGGTCACGATGATGAGCGCGAGCGCCTCCGCGGATGTGCTCAGGATCGGGAGGCCCGTCGAGGCGAAGAAGGTCTGCAGGCTGGACGTCAGGTTCACCGCCGCGTAGGCCGACGCCAGGAAGCCCAGGAAGGTCAGGCCGATCTGGGTGACCGCGAGGAATCGGCCCGGTTGCGCGACGAGACGCTTGACCCGCCGGGCGCTTCGGTTCCCCTCGTCGACGAGCTGGTCGATGCGCGTCCGGCGGATCGTGACGAGGGCGATCTCGGCGGCGACGAAGACGCCCTCGAAGAACGTCAGAAGGGCGATGACCAGGAGCTGGACGATGGTGTCCATCTAGCTCGGAGCTGGCTCGTCGCGCGGTTTCGATCGCGGCTCGCGGATCCTCGCGGGGACGCCGACGGCGAGCTTCCCCGCCGGCACGTCCCGCGTGACCACCGCACCGGCGCCGGTCCGGGCGCCCTCGCCGACCTCGATCGGTGCGATGAGCATCGTGTCGACCCCGATGAACGCTCCGGCACCGATCGTCGTCCGGTGCTTGCGCCTTCCGTCGTAGTTGGCCGTGATCGTGCCGGCGCCGATGTTCACGCCCGGGCCGACCTCGGCGTCTCCGAGGTAGCTCATGTGGTGCTGCTTCGACCCCTCCCCGAGGCGTGTCTTCTTGAGCTCCGCATAGTTGCCGACCTCGGCGCCACGCCCGACGACGCTACCGGGTCGCAGGTGACTGAACGGCCCGATGGTCGCCTCGTCCTCGACGATCGACGCCTCGACGACGCTCGCCCAGATGCGCGTCCGCTCGCCGACCGTCGCGTCGACGAGCTCGCTGCCGGGTCCGATGACGCTGCCGGCGCCGACCGTGGTCGCGCCCCGGATGATGACGTTCGGTTCGAGCGTCACGTCCTCGCCCAGGTCAACGCTCCAGTCGAGATAGACGGTCGATGGGTCGCGCATCGTCACGCCGTTGCGCATGTGGGCCTCGTTGAGCCGGACCCGGAGGCTCCATTCGGCGGCCGCCAGCTGGCTACGGTCATTGATGCCATCGAACCGCCCGTCATCCTCGAACCCGACGGCACTGACGATCCGGCCATCGTCACGCGCCAGCCGGACGAGGTCGGTCAGGTAGATCTCGCCGGTGGCCGACGAGGGTTCGAGCGTCCCGATCCGCCGGCGCAGCCATGCCGCATCGAACGCATACAGGCCCGAATTCGTCTCGTTGCCGGCCAGTTCCTCTGGCGTCGCGTCGCGGGCCTCGACGATCCGCTCCACGGTCCCGAACTCGCCGCGCACGACCCGACCGAGGGCTGCCGGATCGGCCGCGAAGACGCTCGCAAGCGCGATCGCCGCGTCGTCCGCCCGACGGGCTTCGAGGATGGCATCCAGGTCAGCGCCGGTCACCAGCGGAACGTCGCCGTTGAGGACGAGGACCTCGGTCGCGTCGTCGGGGATGGCTGCCATCGCGGCTCGGACGGCGTCGCCGGAACCGCGCGGCTCGTCCTGGAGCGCGAATGTCGCCCGCTCGGCGAAGACCGTGGTGATCCGCTCCACCGCCGGCGAGTAGACCACGATCGGGCGCGGCCCGGCGGCGCCGTCGGCGGTGCTCTCCCAGGCATCGAGCATGAACGCCAGCATCGGTCGCCCACACAGCGTGTGGAGCACCTTGGGCGTGCTGGAGCGCATCCTCGTCCCCAGACCGGCCGCCATGACGACCGCGACCGGATGGGTCGCCGGAACCGGACTTGGGGGGTTCATGCGGCGCGCCGCCGCAGGGCGTTGGTCGAGGAGCGAGGGTCGCTCCCGACTCGATCGGGGCGCGGCGCGGTCGGATCAGCAGTCATCAGAGGGTCGGGGCATCGTAGGTGGGCCTCCTCGCGAGTGTCAACCGAGTCGGGCGATCGCCTCGATCTCCACCCGGGCACCTTTCGGCAGGGCCGCCACCGCCACCGTGGAGCGTGCCGGCGGCGGGTCGACGACCCGGCGGAGGTAGATCGCGTTGACGGCCGCGAAGTCGTCCACGTCGACGAGGAAGATCGTCGTCTTGACCACATCGGCCCAGGTGCATCCGGCCGCGTCGAGGATCGCGGTCAGGTTGTTCAACGCCCGCTCGGTCTCCGGTTCGATCCCACCTTCGACCAGGGCTCCGGTCGCCGGATCGAGTCCGACCTGGCCGGCCGTGAACAGCAGGCCCTCGATGGCGATGCCCTGGCTGTACGGGCCGATGGCGGCCGGCGCCCCACCGGTCGAGATGGCGCGTCGGGTCATGGTTCCCTCCCCTGGCGGCTGGCGGTGTCGATGGTCGTGGCGCGGACGAACGGGTCGGGCGACCCGGGTGGGGCCAGTCCGCCGTCGCGCAAGGCGCCCCGGACGGTCTCCGCGGCCCCCTCCGCCTCGGTCTCCGAAGCATAGAGCGCCCACAGGGTCGGGCCGGAGCCCGACAGGCCGATGGGACGGGTCAGCAGCCGGCTGAGGGCGCGGCGGAAGGGCACCAGCGCCGGGACGACCAGCGAGACCGCCGGCAGGAGGTCGTTCGCCATCGCCAGCACGCCCGCCCGCGCGACGAGGTCCGCAGTCGACAGTTTCGCTCGCAGCTCTTCGGCCAGGTGCATGGACGACAGCCGGGTGGCCTCGTCGCCGTGCGTGCGGATCGCGTCGAAGGCCGCGAAGACGTCCGGTGTCGAGACCGGCACGTCCGGCGTCACGAGCAGCACGCCCGGCGTCCCGTGCAGACCGCCCAGTGGAGCGACCCGTTCGCCGCGACCCTCGACCAGCGCCGGGCCGCCGACGAGGAAGAACGGGACATCGGAGCCGAGACCGGCGGCGACCCGCAGCCGCGCGTCACCGTCCAGCTCCGCCGACCAGGCCTCGAGTGCGCCATCCAGCGTCGCCGCCGCATCCGACGACCCACCGGCGAGGCCCGCCGCCACGGGGATGCGCTTGTCGAGACGCACCGCGAGGGCCGGCGCCGAGCCCGGGCCGCCGGCCCATGACCCCCCGACGGCGGCTCGGGCGGCGGCAACGGCGCGCAGCACCAGGTTGGCCCCGACCGGCCCTGCGTCGAACCCGGTGACGTGGAGCGTGTCGGCCGCACCGGCGGCCGCTGCGAGACTCAACCGGTCGGCAAGGCCCAACGGGACGAACACCGAATGCAGGGAGTGGTACCCATCCGGCTGTCGCCCGACGACCGACAGGGTCAGGTTGAGCTTCGCCGGCGCCAGTCGCACGACCGGGCTGAGCCGGCGATGGGGATCGGTCATCGGCTGACCCGACGCCCGCGGCCATCGGGACCGATCGGCCCGAGCGCGTCCGACAGGGCCAGCCACTCCCCGACCGCGAGCGTCTGCGGCCGCCGGTCGGGATCGATCCCGGCGGTCGCCAGCGCCGCGTCCACGCGACCCGCGTCGACCGGGAGCTGCCGGGACAGCACGTTGTGGATCATCTTGCGTCGCTCGCGGAAGGCGGCCTGGACGAGCCGCCACAACTCGTCCTCCGCCGCGGGGTCGAGACGGTCGTCGGCGGGGTATGGCTCGACCACGATGACCGCCGACTCGACCGCCGGCTCGGGCTCGAATGCGCCGGCGGGCACGAGGAACGCGATGCGCACCCTCGCGTGGTACTGGACGAACACCGACAGGTAGCTCATCTTCCCCGGCGGCGCGGCGATCCGTTCGGCGACCTCGCGCTGGACCATCAGCACCAGCCGAGCCGGCCTGGGCGGGGTCCCGAGCAGCGCGTGCAGGACGGGGCTGGTGATGTGGTAAGGCAGGTTGGCGACGACGTCGTACGGCGGCTCGACCAGCCGGACGAGATCCTGGTCGAGCGCGTCGCCCTCGATCAAGCGGAGCGACCCGACATCGGCGAACCGCTCGCGCAGGAAGACGGCAAGGCCATGGTCGAGCTCGACGGCGGTGACCGTCGCGCCCGAATCCAGCAGCCCGCCCGTCAGCAGGCCGAGCCCGGGACCGATCTCGAGGATCCGCCGCCCGGGGCCCGGGTCGGCTTCACGCAGGATCGCGTCGAGGACGTCGGGGTCGGCCAGGAAGTTCTGCGACAGCGCGTGCCTGGCGCGCAGACCGGCGGCCCGGAGCGTGGCCCTGACCGTCTCGGGGTCGATCCTCGGCGTCGCCGCGCCATTCATCGCGCGGCCAGTGGCAGCGATGGCCGCGCATCGAGATCGAGACCGGACCGCTGACCGGCGGCGAACCGGCGGGCCCCGGCCGCGCCGATCATCGCGCCGTTGTCCGTGCACAGGGCCGGCCGTGGCACGATCAGCGGCACGCCAAGGGCCTCGGCATCGCCAGCCAGTCGTGCGCGCAGGGCCCCGTTCGCCGCGACGCCGCCGCCCAGCACGATGGACCGTGCGCCGATCGCCCGCGCCGCGCGGATCGTCTTGGTGGCGAGGACGTCGACGACCGCGTCCTGGAAGCCCCACGCGAGTTCGGCCACGGCGGCGTCGGGCAGCGGCGTCTCTGGCGCACCGGACGCACCGGGCGGATCGATCAGGCCCTCGCTGACGCGTGCCTCGGCGATGACCCGACGCGCGGCGGTCTTGAGGCCGGAGAAGCTGAAATCGTACAAATCGCCGAGCCACGCCCGCGGGAAGACGCGGTCGCGCCGGATCGCCGCGTCGGCGGCGAGCCCGATCGCCGGTCCCCCGGGGTAGCCGAGGCCGAGGAGCCGGCCGACCTTGTCGAAGGCCTCGCCGGCCGCGTCGTCGACCGTCGTCCCGAGCAGGCGGTAGGTCAGGTGGTCGGACATCTCGGCCAGGAACGTGTGGCCGCCGGACACGACCAGCGCCACCAGCGGGAAGACCGGGTCGGGGCGCTCGGCCCCGCCCGGATCTCGCAGCCAGGCGGCGTAGACGTGGCCCTCGAGGTGATTGACCCCGACCAGGGGGCGATCGTGGATCCAGGCCAGGGCCTTGGCGAAGTTGATCCCCACGAGGAGCGAGCCCGCCAGCCCGGGCCCGTAGGTCACCGCGATCGCGTCGATGTCCTTCCACGTGACGCCGGAATCGGCCCAAGCCTCGTCGAGCACCGGCACGATCCAGCGCAGGTGCGCACGGGCGGCGACCTCGGGGACGATGCCACCCGACGGTGCATGAAGGGCGACCTGAGAGGCGACGACGTTGCCCAGGATGCGCCGGCCGTCCTCGATGACCGCGATGCCGGTCTCGTCGCACGACGATTCGATGGCCAGGATCAGCGAGCCGCTCACGCGCCCGCGCTCATGAACCGTCGGCGGCGGGGCGTGACGGCGGCGGGGCGGCATCGATGGCGGCCCGCAGGCGTGCGATGCGCTCGCGCATCGGTGCCTCGGCCAGCGGGTCGGTCGTCATGATCAGGGCGTCCTCGCCGTTGTCGCTGTAGTAGCGAGGCCGCAGCCCGACCGGCCGGAAGCCGAACTTCTCGTACAACCGTCGCGCCGGGAGGTTGGACAGGCGCACCTCGAGCGTCGCCTCGTGGGCGCCACGCTCCACGGCAAGGTCGAGGAAGGCCAGCAGCAGCCGTTCACCGATGTGCTGGCGGCGCCACGCGGGATGGACGGCGAACGTGATGATGTGGCCCTCGTCGACCATCAGCCACATCCCGCCGTAGGCCGCGATCTCGTCGCCCACCCGCGCGACGAGGTACTGGGCGAGGCGGTTCGTCTCGAGGTCGGTCCGGTACGCCTCCGGCGGCCATGGCGCATCGAAGCTGGCACGCTCGATGGCGTGCACCGCCGGCAGGTCGTCCACCCCCATCGGCTCGATGTGCAGGATCACCGGGGGTCGCGCGACCACGAGACCTCCCCACCCTCCCCGTGGACGCCGCGTGGCAGGGTCACGTACTCGGGCACCAACCGTGCCAGGTCGTCGTGCGCACCGGCGGCGAACCGGACGGCGCCGAGCGAGATGAGGGTCGCCCCCAGCGCCGCCCGCGCCGCGTCGCCCAGTGCGATCGCCTCGGTCGATGCCCGGCCGGGGAGGTCCACGGCGATCGGCCGTTCGCCGGGCGCGAGTGCCGGCTCCTGGCCGGCGGGCAGCAACGTCGCCGCGGCCCCGGGACGAACCACGATCCGGTCCGACGGTCCGGCCGGCAGCAACAGCACCGACCCCGGTGGCGCCGCCGCCAGCAACGCCTCGGCGGTCGAGACCCCGATCAGTGGCCGGTCGAGCGCATGGGCGATGCCCTTGGCCGTCGCGATCCCGACTCGCAGCCCGGTGAAGGCGCCGGGACCCGTCCCGACGACGATCGCGCCGAACGCAGCCGGGGCGATGCCGAGGCGACCGAGCAGCGCCTCGATGGCCGGGAGCAACGTCTCGCCGTGCCGGTAGCCGGCGGCCCACTCGCTCGACTCGAGCGTCGTGCCGTCGCTCGTCCCGGCGGCGACGACGACGCGGGTGGTGGCGGTGTCGATCGCGAGGATCGTCGCGCTCGCGACGTCGCCCGGCGTCACGGTACGACCTCGAGGTAGCGGCGCAGCTCCGAGGTGCCGGCTCGCACGGTGATCGAGCGCGGATCGTCGCCGGCGCCGTCGATGACGACGTCGAGGCGAGTCGCCGGCAGGGCCGGCCCGAGTCGCTCCGGCCACTCCACGAGGGTCACCCCGGTCGCCTGGCGATCGTCGATCAGTCCGCCCGCGAGCGCGTCGCTGGCGTCGGCCAGGCGGTACAGGTCGATATGGAAGAGGGGCAGCCGACCCGTGTATTCGGCCATCAGGATGAAGCTCGGCGACGTGATCGTGTCCGTCACACCGAGGCCGAGCCCGAACGCCTTGGCCAGGTGGGTCTTGCCGGCGCCGAGATCGCCCCACAGGCAGATGACGTCACCGGACTTCGCGACGGACGCGAGGGCGATCCCGAGCGCGCTCGTCGCGGGCGGATCGGGGCAGGTGAGGTGGCGCTCAAGGGCTGTCGCGGCAGGCATCGCCACCGAGCGTAGCCGAAGGACGAGCGGTCCGCCGGTCGAAGCCCCGGCGGGACGACGGCGACGGCGGCGGAGGGCGCCCGACGCGGACGACCTAGACGTAGCGCTCGAGGTCGCCGAGCGGGACCGCCGTCATCGTCCCGTCGGGCAGCCGGACCATGGCCGCCTCGAGGTGCACCCCGCCCGAGAACCGCCTCCGCCCGATGGCCTCGACGAAGCGACCCTCGCGACCGGCCAGGGCGCCGGCGCGGATGCGCACAAGGTCGGCCGGCGGCTCGGGAACGGTCAACCCGGGCAGGTCGAACACGAGCATCGGGGGGTCGGTGACGATGGCGACCTCGTGCCCGGCCAGGGCGCCGAGGACCGCCTGCACCGCCCCGGACAACGGTCGACGCGCGGCCCCGTCGAGGACGAGCACGGCGAACGGCGGCAGTCGGTGGAGGGCCGCCCGCTGGCGCGTCTCCGACGCGATGAAGTCGCGCCGCTCCTTGCTCGAGAGCCCGGCCACGACCACCCCGCGGACGCCCATCGCCCGGGCCCGGGTCAGCGTCTCCGCGTCCACGCGGGAGCCGACCACGAGGATCGTCCCGGCGGACCCGACGTCGAGGCCACCCGAGCGCAACTCGTTGTCGGTCCCGGCGTGGAGGCGGCCGCGCGTCGGGCCGCCGAGGGCGACGATGCCCCGGATCCCGCGCCCGGCGGCCCGGATCGTGATGGCGGTCCCGGGTCGGACGTCGCGCACGATCCCGGCGAACGGGGCCTCGACGAGGTCGCTGATGTCGCCGGTCGCCACGCGCCAGCGGTCCCGCCAGTCGAACACGAACTCGCCTCCACCGCCGCGGGCCTCGCCTCGCTTCGATGGTCCCGGCCATCGTCCGCCCGGTCGCGGCGCCATCGACTCGGCGACCGCCACCTCCTCCAGCCGCGGATCGCGCAGGCGTTCCGCGATGGGCGCGCCGACGACGACCGAATCCCCGGCGGCCACCAGCGGCCGGTCGCCGGGAGCCAGCGCGAAGATGGCGTCGACCGGGCCGCTGACGAGGCGGCGTGCGGCGACCAGACGGACCTCCGTGCCCGCGGCCGTCATCCGTCCCGTCCTGCCCAGACCGATGCCTGCCATGCCTCGAGCAACTCACCTCTCCGATCGGCCCGGTCGGGCAGTCGGAGCGGGACGTCGCGGAGGTCGACCAACAAGCCGGCCAGGCCACCGGTGACGTCGATGGCGAAATGGCGACCGCGAACGGGGAGTCTGACCGTGTCCCGGAACCGGAACTCGGCCACCGCGAAGGTGCCGGGCGGCAGGCTGACCAGCTCCAGGCCCCCTGGTACCAGTTCGCGCTCCATCGGGCCGGCGGGCAGATGCACGAGCACGGCGCCCGCCGGGTGGCCGGTCCGCATCCCGGCCGGGGTCACGACCGTGCCGAGCGGAGCCAGGACGTCGTCGATCAGGTCCGTGATCATGGCTCGGCGTTCGATCGGATCGGGGATGGACCCGAGCGGCGCCAGGAACCGCGCATGATCGAGGGCGAACTGGCCGGCTCCGGGGCGGCGCATGACATCGATCAGGGCGAGCGCGACCGCCGGTCCGGGCGCGACGGCCCAGGCTCCGCCGGCCGCGACCGTGAGGTCCGCGGCAGGGCGCCCGGCCCATTCCGGCGTGGCCTCGGCCAGGCGCCCCAGCGCCGCGCGGGCGGCGGCCATCCGCAATGCCGCGCCGTCGCCCGTCGCGTCGGCCCATGGCGAGATCCGCAACTCGCGCAGGCGATCGCGCAGGCGATGGCGATCGGCGCCCCAGGTCGACCAGGTGCCCACCCGGTCGACGACCGAATCGTCGGGATCCGGCGGCGCGAGGGCGGCGGTCGGGACGACGGCGACGTCGAGCCCCGAGGTCCCGCTCCCGGCACTCGGCCAGGCCCCGATGCGCGTCCCGGCATCGAATCCGATCTCGACGACGTCGACCCGCCGATCGAGGACGTCGGCGAGTGCCCCGGCGGCCGAGCCGAGCGCCTTGCGCGAATCGTCGGCCGGAAGCGCGAGCTCGAGGAGCAGGTCGTTCAACGGCCCGCCCGAGCCGCCGCCCGTGGCGACCGGACCGAGCAGCACCTCGCCGGGTCGCGCCCCGACGTCGCCGAACGAGGGCAGGTACTCGGCCATGCCCCCCGCGAGGACGACGATGATGTCGGGGCGTCGTTCGGCGACCGCCGCGGTCAGGGCGGCCAACTCGCCGAGCGCGCGTCGCTCGTCGCCGCCGGGCGGGTCACCCGCACCGACCAGCATCCCGTCGACCCCCGCGCCAAGCAGCATCGTCGACATGACCAGCGGATCGGTGCGTTCCGCGCTGGCCGAGACCGTGCGCCAACCGCTCCGGGCGGCAGTCGCGACGAGCGGTCCGAGCACCCGCTCCGACGCGGCGACGACCGCGAGGCGGCGCGGCGGATGGCTCGCGACCTCGAGCCGCGGCAGGTCGTCCAGTCGGTCCAGGTGGAGGTCGATGACGCCGGCAAGGACCGGATCGGCAGCGATGGCGCGATCGACGAGGACCGCGACGATCGCCTCGGGGTCCGCCCCGGCAGGCATCGCCAGCGACCCGATGAGACGCCACCGTCCGCTCACCCGCCCGATCAGGGCCGCGGCGGTCGTGGCCCCACCAGTGTCGATGGCGAGGAAGGCTCGAGGCTGGCTCGTCACCCGGTCATGCTACCCGCCCCGGCGGCCGGGGCGAGCCGCTCAGGCGTCCCAGGCGATCTCTTCGTCCGACTCCTCGAGCCGGGCGATGAGCAGCTCGATCCCCGTGTCGTCCGCCAGGATCTCGCTGGCGGACGCGAGGTCGCCGCCGAACAACCCGCGCAGCACGGGATCGAAGAACAGCATCGCGTTGGCACCCAGCGCCCGATACGGTCGGCTGGCCTCGAGGAAATGGACCGCTGGGCCGGTCAACCCGCGCAGCTGGATCTCGCGGGCGACCTGCTCGACGAGCTCGTCCCGCTGCTCCTCGGTGAACTCGTACGGGACGTTCACGACGGCCCGCCGGCGATCGTCTCCGGGGCGCGATGGATGGCTTCACTGAACGCCTTGTAGGCGGTGGCGCCCCGAAGGGCGAACGTGACGTGGTCGATGCCGGGGCTGACCGTCATCTCATCCCGCACGGCGGCGACCATGACCCGGGCGGCTTCCTCGAGCGGGAAGCCGCCGACGCCTGTACCGAGGGCCGGGAAGGCGACGCTCGTCGCCCCGATGTCACGAGCCCGGGCCATCGCACTCCGCGTCGCGGCCTCGATGACCGGGGCGCTCGTGCGCCGATCGCGATCGAGCGAGACGGCATGGATGACGGCTCCGGCGGCCAGCTTTCCGCCGGTCGTCACGATCGCGCCGCCGAGCGGAACCGGTGCCTGCCGGACCGCGGCGAATTCGATCTCGTCGCCGCCGGCGCGCTTGATCGCGCCACCGACGCCGGTCGACATCCACAGGGACAGGTTGGCGGCGTTGACGATCGCGTCGACCTCGAGGTCGCAGATATCGCCATTCCAGAGTTCGATGCGCCCCACCCTAGCCTCTCCACTCGGTGAGCGTCCGCAGACCTACCACGCCAGACGCCGCATGGTACACCCGGGGTAGTCGGCGAGCCATGTTGGTCACCACCTCCCACGAGTTGGTGGTGCGCTCCTGCGCCAGATCGCCGGCGGTGATCCGCTCGGCTCCATCGCTGCCCAGGAGGACGAACTCGTCGGTCTCGTCCACCGGTCGGCCGGGGACGTCGGTGACATCGGCCATGACGGCGTCCATCGCCACGTTCCCGACGAGCGGCACACGCTGGCCACGGACGATCGCGCCCGCCCGGTTCGACAGGCGGCGCGACCAACCGTCGCCGTAGCCGAGCGGCAGGGTCGCGATGCGGCTCGGTCGCTCGGTCCGGAACGTCGGGCCGTAGCTGATCCCCCAGCCCGTCGGCAGCTCGGCGACCCTGACCGGGCGAGCGACCAGCGCCATGACCGGACGCAACCCGAGGACGACCACCTCCGGGAGCGTCGGCGTCTCGAGCTCGTCCGGGATGAGCCCGTACACGGCCAGCCCGGGTCGGACACCACCGTAGGAGCCGACCCGTCGGGTCATCAGCCCGGCACTCGCGGCCGCGTGCCGCGTCGGCAGCGAGATCCCGGCCGCCGCGACGGCGGCTCCTGCCGCCTCGAAGCGGTCGAGCTGGTCGGCCGTGATCGTGGCGTCCTCGACCGCCTGGAAGTGGGTCCACAGACCGGTCAACCTGACCCCGGACGCCCTCGCCACGAGGCCAGCGGCCGCGACGATGTCGGCGCCGGCGAACCCGCCACGTCCGAGACCGGTCTCGACCTCGAGCTCGACCTCGAGCGGAGGACCCGCCGCGACGACCTCGGCGGCCGCCTTGACCAGCCGGGCCAGCCCGGTCATCTCGCCCGCGGTCAGCGCGATCCCCAGGCGGGCGGCCTCGGCGACCGACGCCGTCGGCACCGGGTAGAGCACGACGAGCGGCGCCCGGACACCACCCGCCCGCAGGTCGAGCGCCTCGTCGAGGGTCGCGACGCAGAAGCCGTCGGCGCCCGCCGCCTCGAGCGCCCGCGTCACCGGGATCGCCCCATGGCCATAGGCATCGGCTTTCACGACCGGTCTGACCGGCACGTCCCGACCGACGATGCCGCGCAGGAGGTCAAGGTTGGCGCGGAGGGCATCGAGATCGATCTCCAGCCAGGCCGTCCTCGGCAGCGGCGGGAGCGCAGCGGCCGCCAGGCGCGCCTCGATCGGCATCCGACCCGGCACGTCGGGCATCGTTCGGTCGGGAGGGCTCAGGCGTCGCCGCCCGGCACGCCGGCATGTCCGCCCGGCGCCCCGGGACGACCGTCGGAGTGCTGGCCGCCGGCGTGCGGGCCGCCGGCCCCGGTCGAGACGGGGCTGGCCGATTCGTCACGGGCCGCGAACCCGAGTCGCTTGTTCCGGGTCCGCCGCTCGGCGACGGCCGCCAGCCGCTTTCGGGCGACCGCGACGGCATCGGGCAGGTCCGATGCGAGGAGCCCCGCGTCGCCGAAGCGCTCGCGCACGGCGTCGCCCGCGAGACCGTGGAGGTAGACGCCGAGCCGGGCCGCCGCGAACGGCTCCAACCCCTGGGCCAGGAGGGAACCGATCGTCCCCGACAGCACGTCGCCCGTCCCCCGGTCGCGAGGGCCGGGTTCTCGAACGGGGCGATCGCCGCCGTCCCGTCGGGCGCGGCCACGATGGTGCGAGCCCCTTTCAGGACAACGACGGAGCGCCATGTCGCCGCCGCGTCGAGCGCGGCCTTGAGTCGAGCCTCGTCGTCGCCGACGAGGTCGCCGTCGTCGACGGCCGGATGCTGGTCCCCGGCCCGCAGGCGCGCGAACTCGCCGGCGTGCGGCGTGAGGACGGCGGGTCGCCGATCGCCCTCCCACCAGCCGTCCATCGTCGCCAGCGACCGCAGCGCCTCGGCGTCGAACACGATCGGGGCGATCTCCGCCTCGCCCGAGACCGGCAACAGCAGGCGCACGAGTTCGGCGGTCGCGAGCCCGGGTCGCAGGCCGGGTCCGACAACGAGCGCGTCGTGTTCGTGGTCGAGGATCCGGGCCATCGCCGGTTCGGGATCGACCTCCTCGACGTCGTCTTCGGGGAGGGCCATCGTCGTCGCCTCGACGACCTTGGCCGCGAAGAGCGGCTGGAGCGACTCGGGGATCGCCAGCGTCACCAGCCCCGCCCCGGCCCGTCCCGCGGCACGACAGACGAGCAGTGCCGCGCCGGCATAGTCGAGCGAGCCCGCGATGACCAGCAGCTTGCCGAAGGAGCCCTTGTGGCCGCGCGCCGGGCGCTCCGGGATCAGGCCCGCGGCGATGTCGTCGTCGAGCTTGGTCGCACCCGTCGGGTACGGCGTCAGACGGGCCCTCGGCCACCGCCTCGGCGGGCAGATCGCGCCGCCCGAACCCGACCGCCGTGCGCTCAGGCACGCGACCGACCCACCGGGATCCGGTATCGGCGCATCCGAGGCCAGCGCGGCCGCACCACCGGCCTCGGCGATCGACCGGAGTCGCTCGATCCGGGCCAGGATCCGACGTTCGCGCTCGTCGAGACGCTCTTCGATGTCCGGCGGGAAGACGAACCGTCCACCGGTCGTCCGCACGCCGAACGCGATCGCGCACCGCGTAGTCGGATTCGTGCGTGATCGAGACGGCGATGCGCTCCATCCCGAGCTGGTCCGCTCGTGCCGCGGCGCGCCCGTGGAGACGGACGGCCGGTTGTCCGGTCGGCAGCCGCTCGATCTCGATGTCACGCCAGCCGATGCCGCGGACGCCGAGCCCGAGGACCTTGGAGACCGCCTCCTTCGCCGCCCATCGACCGGCCATCGTCTCCGGCCGGTCACGGACGTAGCGCCGCTCCGAATCGGTCAGGACGCGTTTCGCGAACCGCGGCCCGAACCGCTCCAGCGCGGCCCGGATCCGCTCCACCTTGATGATGTCGATGCCGAGTTCGGTCGTCCCGCTCGGGACGAGGCCGGGCGAGCCGTCGAGTCCCGGTGGACGGGCGTCGGCCATCCCGGCCCTACTCGACCGTGACCGACTTGGCGAGGTTGCGCGGTTGGTCGACGTCGCGTGCCGCGCGCGACCGCGACGTGGTAGGCGAACAGCTGGAGCGGGATGATGGCCAGGACCGGGCTGAGGGCCTCGTGCGTGTCCGGGACCCAGCAGACGTCGTCGGCGTAACGCTCGATGGCGGCGTCGCCCTCGGTCGCGACCGCGATGACCCGCGCGTCGCGCGCCCGGCCCTCCATGACGTTGCTGATCAGCTTGTCGTAGACCGGCGAGCGGGTCGCGACCGCCACCAGCGGACATTCCGCATCGAGCAGGGAGATGGGCCCGTGCTTCAATTCACCGGCCGCGTAGCCCTCGGCGTGGACGTAGCTGACTTCCTTGAGCTTGAGCGCACCCTCGAGCGCGACCGGGTAGGTCGAGCCACGGCCGACGAACATGAACCCGCGCGAGTTGACGTAGCGGCGTGCGAGGTCGGGGGTCACGATGGCGGCGTTCTCGCACGGCCCGTGCCGCCGCCGACGGCAAGCCCGCGCAGGGCGGCACCGAGCGCGAGCTCGTCGGCGTCGGCCAGCGACCCACGGGCCTTGGCGATGGCCGCGGCGAGGATGATCAGGGTCGTGACCTGGGTGACGAACGTCTTCGACGCCGCGACCGCGATCTCCGGGCCGGCCTGCAGGAACAGGACCGTGTCGGCTTCGCGGGTGATCGCCGAACCGACCGTGTTGGTCACGGCGATGATCGGACAGCCACGCTCGCGGGCGAGCCGCGTCGGGGCGATGGTGTCGGCGGTCTCGCCGGATTGCGTGACCGCGATCACGAGCGTGTTCCGGTCGAGCGGCGGCGGGCTGTAGCGGAACTCGGATCCGATGTTGGCACGGACCGGCAGGCCGGTCCACGCCTGGATGGCGTTGGCCGCGATGAGCGAGGCGTAGTGGGCGCTGCCGCAGGCGATCAGCTCCACGCGGGTGACCGTCCGGAGGACGTCCTCGAGACCCGCCAGTTCCTCGACCTCGATCCGGTCGGCGCGCGTGACGCGTCCGATGATGGCCTGGCTGAGCGACTCGGGCTGCTCGTGGATCTCCTTGAGCATGAAATGCTCGTAGCCACCCTTCTCGGCGGCCTCGGGCGTCCAGTCGATGACGGTCACGCTCCGCTGCACGACCGCGCCGTCGACGTCGGTGATGACCACGCCCGCACGGGTGCAGGTCCGCGACGTCGCCGTCCTCGAGGAAGACGATCCGATCGGTGTGCGCCAGGATCGCCGCGACGTCGGAGGCGAGGAAGGTCTCGCCGTCGGCGAGTCCCACGACGAGCGGCACGTCCTTGCGCGCGCCGACCAGCCGATCGGACTCGCCCCGATGCATGACGACGATGGCGTAGGCACCCTCCATCCGGCGCAGCGCGTCACGGACCGCGTCGGCCAGGTCGCCCTCGTAGGCCTCTTCGACGAGGTGGGCGATGGCCTCCGTGTCGGTCTCCGAGGTGAGCGTGTGGCCACGCGCCTCGAGTCCGTCGCGCAGTTCGCGGAAGTTCTCGATGATCCCGTTGTGGATGACCGATGATGTCGCCGGTGCAGTCCTGGTGAGGATGGGCGTTCAGGTCGTTCGGCCGGCCGTGGGTCGCCCAGCGCGTGTGCGCGAGACCGATGGCGGCGTGTGGGGTCCGATCGGCCAGGGCCGTCTGGAGGTTGGCCAGCTTGCCGGCTCGCTTCTCCACGAAGAGGTCGCCGGCGTCATCGACGAGCGCGATGCCGGCCGAATCGTAGCCGCGATATTCGAGGCGCTTGAGGCCCTCGATGAGGATGGGTCCCGCCTCCCGGGGACCCGTGTACCCGACGATGCCGCACATCGGTGTCATGCCTCCGCTCGTGCCCGTCGACAACCGCCGACGGGTCGTGGTGACTCCGCAGGGTGGGCACCGGCGCTAGTTTAGTCGCTCCCCGGCGAGAGCCGCGAGCGCGTCGGCGAGTTCGATGACCAGGGGCTCGTCCGGACCCTCGACCATCACCCGCAACGCGGGTTCCGTGCCGGACGGTCGGACCAGGACTCGACCCGTCGTCCCCAGTCGCGCGGTCGCGGCGGCGATCGCCCGTTGGAGGGCCGGGTCGCCCTCCCACTGGTCCTTGTGACGCGCCTTCACCGCTCGTTGTTGCTGGGGCAACATCGGGATCGCGGCGGCCAGGTCGGCCAAGCTCGCCGACCGGCGTCGCATCACCCGGAGGATCTCGAGGGCCGTCACGATGCCATCGCCCGAGGTCGTGTGCTCGAGGACGATGACGTGGCCGCTCTTCTCGCCACCGAGGACGGCGCCCGACACCTGCATCCCTTCCAGGATGTACTTGTCTCCGACCGGCGTGCGGACGACGTGTCCGCCGGCCGCCTCCACAGCGGCCTGCAACCCGCCGTTCGACAGGACCGACACCACCAGCGCGCCGCCCGGCAGCTCGTCGCGGCTCAGTCGGTCGAGGGCGAGGATCCCGAGGACATGGTCCCCGTCCACGACCTCGCCGGCCGCGTCGACCGCGATGAGTCGATCGGCGTCCCCGTCGAGGGCGAACCCGGCGTCGGCTCCGGCCGCCACGACGGCCGCCGCGAGGGATGCCGGTGCGGTCGCGCCGGAGCGGACGTTGATGTTGACGCCGTCCGGTTCCGCGTGGATGACCTGGACCGAGGCGCCAGTCGCGGCGAGGATCCGCGGCCCCACGAAGCAACCCGAACCGTTGGCCCCATCCAGCACGAGGCGCGACCCCGCGGCATCGATCGACGACGCCAGCCCCAGGCGATGGGCCAGGTAGTCATCGAGGCGGCCCGCCGCGTCGATCGTCCGACCGAGCTCGGCGTTCGGCGCGCCGGGGAGCTCCTCGGTCCGCCAGATCAGTTGCTCGAGCTCGTCCTCGATCGCGTCATCGAGCTTGAGCCCGGCGCCATCGAGCACCTTGAGCCCGTTGTCGTCGGCCGGGTTGTGCGATGCGGAGACCATGATCCCCGCCGCGAAGGACCCCTGTCCGGCCAGGAAGGCGAGCGCGGGGGTCGGGACCACGCCGACGGTGTGGACATCCACACCGAGACTGGTCGCGCCCGCCGCGATGGCGGACACGAACATGTCACCCGAGCGCCGGGTGTCCTGGCCGACGACGATCGCGCCTCCCCGTCCGACCAGGCGGTGGGCCACGGCGCGTCCGAGGGCGTAGGCCATCGTCGGCTTGAGATCCAGGTTGGCGACACCGCGGATGCCATCGGTGCCGAACAGTCGGGGCACGTCGGTTCAGCCTCCCGACGGGGAGGGCCCGGCGGATCCCCCGGGCAGGGGCGAGGCCGAGGAGCCTGGCGGTGCCGTGATCGTGACCTTGACGTTCGCCGGGTCGGACGCCACCAGGGTCGTTCCGGCGGGCAACGTGGCGGTCACGGGGATGTCGTACGTGCCGGGGCCAAGACCCGCGACCTTGAGATCCATGACCAGCGTCGCGCCGTCGAGGCGATCGAGCTCCGCGATCGAACCGCCGATGGTGACGAGGACGCTCTTCGTCGCGATGTCGTAGGTGAGGTCGCTCCGGTCACCCACCAGCGTGACCCCCGCGTTGTACGTCCGGGTGCCGGTCACCGGTCGCAGCTTGATCGACACCGTGACCTTGCCGCTGCCGACCACGACGACACCGTCCGGCGGGTGCCAGGTCCACCGGGACCGTCTCGTCCTCGGAAACGCCGTTCATCGGGATCGGTTCCGTGTCGATGCTCGTCATGTCGGCGAGCCGGTCCGCATCGCCACCGACGAGCGCGACCTGCGGGACGACGGTGACCGATTCGATCTCGAACCCGGCGCTCGGGTCCCGGTGTGACCGGCGACACCGGAAGGGTGCGCGTCTGCTGGTCGGCGAAGACCGGGATCTTCACCCGCGCCGTCGGTGGCGTCACGTCGAGCGGGCTCGAGGCGTTGCCGAGCTTGTCCACGGGGACCAACGCCACATCCTCATCGACATCGATGCTGGTCGACTGGATGACGACATCGGCCCGGACGGAATCGACCTGGGCGACGATCGAGGCCGCCCCGGAGACGGTCACCGTCGGAGGGATCGACCGTCGTCGTCGCCCAGGGTCAGGCCATCCGGGACGGGTCCGTGGGCGACCTTGACCGGGACGCCGTACGAGCGAGACGAGCCGGTCGAGCTCGATCGTGGCGTAGTCCGGCGCGTGAGCCGAGGACGCGGACCCTCGGGTCGGGGCTGGTCACTTCGATCCGGACGCTGACGACCCCCACCTTGCCCTCGTAGCCCGACAGGTCGATCGTGGCAAGGAAGGTGCTCGTGGCCACCGGGACGCCGCTCGGCGCGAAGTAGCGCACCGACGTGACCGGCGGACGGCGTCGACGGCAGCATCGACCGTCTTCGGCGGCTCGTTGACGCAGCGGACGGGGATGTGCCGGAGAACGTCTGCGTGTTCTGGCTGAGGGCCAGGCCGCCGTACATCAGGGTGGCGAGACCGACCGCTGCGAGCTTGAGTGGCCAGTTGTGGACGATCCGCCCGAGGAATCGCCTCACCGCTGGGCCCGGGCGCCCGCGGACGCCACCGGCATCATCGTCCGCGGCCGGGCGGAGGGGAAGGGTCCGAGTCCGTGTCCCCAAGGGTCGCTGTCGCGCCTCGAGCCGCCGCGGCATGGGCGGACCCGGTCGCGGGGGACGGGCGGAGGACCCGCGGGGCGGCGCGGATGACGGCGGCGGCAGTTGCTGCCGGGCCGAGCGCGGCGCGGGTGTGGCCGAGCCGCCGGGTGCGGCCGGAACGGCCGGGCTCGCCGCGCATGGCGCCCTGACCGGTCGACGCGGCCGGGGCGCCCGACGTCGCGGGCCGCGGCGTCACCGGTCGCCCGACGAAGCGCCCGAGGTCCCGGAGTCGTGGCGCGCGACCTTCCAGCGACCTCGCCTGGCTGGCCGATCGCCAGCCGAACGCGCCCCGGCGTCCACCGGCCGGGTCGAGCAGGGTCTGGATCGCCCGTGCCAGGCCGGCCTCGTTGAGGTTGCGGACGATCCGCGCGCGTTCGACCAGGCTGATCTGGCCGTTCTCCTCGGACACGACGATGACGACCGCGTCGGTCTGTTCGGCGATGCCCAGCGCCGCTCGATGTCGGGTCCCGAAGCGTTCGGTGTGGATGGAGGTTTCGGCCAGGGGGAGCAGGGCTCCGGCCGCCACGATCAGTTCGTCGCGGATGATGACCGCGCCATCGTGGAGCGGCGAGCGAGGCATGAAGATCGTGCGCAACAGGTCGGCCGACACGTCTCCATGGATCATCACGCCGGTCTCGGCCACCTCCTCGAGCCCGGTCTCGCGTTCGAGCACGATCAGCGCACCGTGGCCGTCCTCGGACATGCCCGCGGCGGCCCGCGAGACCTCGGCGGAGACGTGCGCGACCGCGCGCTCCTCGGCCGGCGACAGCAGCCAGGCGAACGACCCGACTCGCCCGATCCGCTCGAGGGCGCGCCGCAACTCGGGTTGGAATACGACGACGAGGGCGAACAGGCCGACCACGGCGCCTGCCTGCATCACCTGGCTCAGCAGGCGCAGGTCGAACGCGACCGCCAGTGCGTAGACGACCACAAGGACACTCACGCCGATCACCAGGCGGACAGCGCGCGTCCCGCGGATGAGGCTGAACAACCAGTAGATGAGAAGCGCGGTGATCCCGATGTCGATGATCGTCGTCAGGCGGACCTGGTCGAGGATCGATCCGAGAAGGGTCATCGTGTCCCCGAGTGTACATCGTGCTCAGATGGCGCCGGAGGAGGGACCTCGGCGCGCCGGGGGGCCTCACGTCGGCCGGGCGGTCAGGCGCAGACCTCGGCCAGGCGTGCGTCGTCGGGGAAGCGGACCGCCGCCATGTAGCAGACACGCGCCCGAGTGGCGCCGTCGTCGGTCAGGTGGGTCAGCCGCCCGAGCAGGAAGAGCTTGTCGGCAGCGGGGCCCCGCCAGCCACGATCGAGGTACAGCTCGGCCAACGCCAGGTGGACGTCGGGATCGGACGGCATGATCGCGAGCGCCTGATAGCAGGCGTCCATCGCGGCATTGAACTGGCCCACGGCCCGATGGCCGGCGGCGGCCACCAGTGCCCGTCGACGGGCCTCGTCGAAGTCGCCGGCGTCGAGAGCCTCCTCGACGGCCAGGGTCAGCTGGGCCGGGTCGGGTCCGCGCGGCTCGGGCCGTTCGACCGTCGGCGCCGTCTCGGCGATGCTGTCGGGAGGCGCCTCGCTCGGTGCGCGCCCCCCGGCGGCGCCGACATCGAGCGCTCGCGTCGCGCGTTCGAGGGCATCGCTCGCGGCCTCGTCACCGGTGATGGGCCGAAGCGTTTCGACGAGATGCTCGAGGTGTCGGCGACGGGTCCGCAATTCGGCGAGTTCCAGTGCCTGGCGGGCGACATCGCAGGCGTCGGCGATGCGTCCGTCCCGCTCGAGGATCTCGGCCAGGCGATCGAGACTGTCGGCCGCCTCGGCGGGCCGGCCGGCGATCGCGAGCATGTCCGCCCGGCCTCGGATCGCCCCCTCGTCCGTGGGCGCTCGCTCGAGTCGCGGCGGTATAGGCGATGAGGGCCTCGTTCGAGCGGCCGAGCCTGGCGAGGACGCCACCGAGACCGACGTACGGCAATGCCCGATCCGGGGCGATCCGAGCGGCCTCGCGATAGGCGGCGGCGGCGGCATCGAGCCGGCCGCGCATGGCGGCCAGGTGACCCTGCCGAAGGGCCTCCTTGTACAGCTCGAACCTTGCTTCGGTCATGACTCGCCGGTGCCTCCGAGGACCTCGACCAGGAGCGCCTTCTGGACATGGAGCCGGTTCTCCGACTGCTCCCAGACCAGACTACGCGGTCCGTCCATGACCTCCGATGTGATCTCTTCGCCGCGATGGGCGGGCAGGCAATGCATGGCGACCACGTCGGTCCCGGCGGCGTCGAGCAGGGCGTCGTCCACGCGATAGGCGGCGAACGCGTCGCGTCGTTCCTCCGTCTCGGCCTCCTGGCCCATCGACGTCCACGCATCGGTGTAGACGACCGACGCGCCACGGACCGCCTCGCGCGGGTCCTGTCCGAAGGTGAGGATCGCCCCCGACTCGGCGGCCAGTTCGCGGGCCCGCGCGACGATCCGCTCGTTGGGTGCGTACCCGGGCGGATGCGCGAGGCGCACCTCCATCCCGAGTGCGGCCCCCAACAGGGCGAGCGAGTGGTAGACGTTGTTGCCGTCGCCGACGAATGCCACGGGGAGGCCGCTGACGTCGCCGAAGTGCTCCCCCATCGTGAAGACGTCGGCCAGAGCCTGACACGGGTGTTCCCGCAGTGTCAGGCCGTTGATGACGGGGATCGTCGCCTGGGCGGCCAATTCGACCGCCACTTCGTGCGGGCCGGTCCGGACGACGATCGCGTCCACGAACCGGTCGAGGTTCCGCGCCACGTCACGGACGCTCTCGCGGGCCCCCAGCACGACGTCATGGGTCAGGTAGATGGCGTGTCCACCGAGCTGCGCCATGCCCGCCTCGAACGTCACCCGCGTCCGGAGGCTCGGCTTCTGGAACAGCATCGCCAGCGTCCGCCCGACCAGCGGCGGCGCCACGTGCCGCCTGCCCGCCCGGAACTCACGCTTCAACCCCGTCGCCGTCGCGAACACCCGCCCCACGTCAGCCGCAGACAGATCAGCCACGCTCAACAAGTCGCGACCCACGAGCGAATCCGTCGCGTTGGCGGTCATCGCGGTTTCCTCGTCGTCAAGGTCAAGCGAAGCGCAGACCTCGGGCGTCCAGGCGAAGGCGCCAGCAAGCGAGGGAGCGAGCGCACCCCAACGTGCGTGAGCGACCGAGCGAAGTCCGGCAACGCACGCATGGGCGTTCCGAGGGCTGCGCCGTTGACTAGCGCTTGGTGTACTGGGGGGCTTTGCGGGCTCGCTTGAGCCCGTACTTCTTCCGTTCCTTCATTCGAGGATCGCGAGTGAGCAGGCCGGCTTGACGGAGCGGGAGTCGATTGGCTTCTGGATCCAGTTCCAGCAAGGCCCTCGCAATCCCGTGACGGATGGCGCCGGCCTGGCCGGTGACACCGCCGCCCTCGACCTTGATCATCACGTTGAAGCGGCCCTCCGTCCCGGTCACCCGGAACGGCATGCGCAGGTCGGATTCGTTGACGGCGTTGCCGAAGTGCTCGTCGAGCGATCGGCCGTTGACCACGATCTCACCCTCGCCCGGCAGCAGCCGGACGCGGGCGATGGCCGTCTTGCGGCGACCGGTCCCGGAGTAGAAAGCAGGGATGGACATCGTCGAAGGCTCCTCGTCAGGCGAGCGGTTCAGGCCGCTGGGCCTGATGGGGATGATCGGATCCTGGATAGATCTTGAGCTTGCGGAGTTGCTGGGCTGCCGAGTCGGTTGTGCGGCAGCATGCCCTTGACGGCTCGCCGGATGACCTCTTCCGGGCGCCGTGCGAGCAGGTGGCCGAGGGTCTCCTGCTTGAAGCCCCCGGGATACCCGCTGTGTCGGCTGTAGAGCTTGCTGTCGAGCTTGTCGCGCGTCACCGCGATGCGCGAAGCGTTCAGGACGATGACGTGATCGCCCGAGTCGAGCGCGGGCTGGTAGGTGGGCTTGTGCTTGCCCTCGAGGACGTGCGCGATACGCGAGGCAAGACGGCCGAGCGTCTCGTCCGTCGCGTCGACGACGTACCAGTTGCGTTCGATCTCGCTCTCCCGGACCGAATAGGTCTTCGCGTTCATCGTTCCTCGTGTTCTCCGTTCGGTTCGCCGGCTCGTCGCCCGAGGGCGACGCGCCTGAGGCACAACCCCTTGGCCGGGGCCGCGGCCCCGTCGAGGGCCGGACCGGGACCGGCCAATGCCGCCCGGACCGCTGTCTCTTCCATCCTGCCGAGACCGACCTCCAGGAGGACGGCCACCATGCGGCGGACCATCCCACGCAGGAAGGCGTCGGCTCGGACGTCGATCGTCACCAGCCGGCCCTCCCGCCTGACCCGGACCGAGGTGACGGTCCGGACCGACGTTCGGCCCGCCACCCCGAAGGCGCTGAAGTCGTGTCGGCCGATGAAGGCCGATCCGGCCCGCTCCATCGCGGCGGTATCGAGTGGGGCCCGTAACCCGAGCGCCATGCGCTCGTGCAGCGGACTGCGCGGCCCGTTCCAGACGGTGTAGCGATACTCCCGATACCGCGCCGCGAAGCGGGGATTGAACCGGTCCGGTACCCGTCGTACGTCGCGCACCGCCACGTCCGGTCGGGAGGAGCGCATCGAGCGCCCGACCCAGGTCCGCGTCGGAGAGCCGCCCGGCGTAGGTGAATGCGATCACCTGTCCACTGGCATGCACACCGGCATCCGTTCGGCCTGCCCCGTCGACCCGCTCCGCCACCCCGTCACCGAGGCGGGCCAGCGAGGCCTCCAGGATCCCCTGGACCGTCCGTTTCCCAGGATTGACCTGGAACCCGGCGAAGTCCGTTCCGTCATATTCGACCATCGCGCGAAAGCGCTTCGGCGCGGCCTCTCGACCGACGTTCTTACTGCCTCGCTGCCGCTCAGCCGAGGTCAGTGCAAGGCGCCGTCGAGGACCGGACGCGAGCGCACCTCAAGGTGCGTGAGCGCCGGACCGGAGGCGGCAACGCGGCAATGAGCCGGATCAGCGGCAGCCGTCATACGAGCTCGATCTGGACGATCTCGGCCGCGTCACCGCGGCGTTGTCCCAGGCGCACGATCCGGGTGAAACCGGACGTGCGATCCGCATATTTCGGGGCGATCTCGTCGAACAGCTTCGCCACCACGAGCGGCTCGTTGGGGAACTGCGCGACGACCGCGCGACGAGCCGTCAGGTCGCCACGCTTGGCCAGCGTGATCATCTTCTCGACGCGGCCGCTGATCTCCTTGGCCTTGGCCTCGGTCGTCTTGACCCGCTCGTAGCGGATGACCGACACGGTCAGGTTCTTGAACAGGCTGAGCCGCGGGCCCTGCTTGCGGCTGAGCTTGCGGCCGCCGATCCGGTGCGCCATCGTCAGCCCTCGGCCTCGTCGTCGAAGGCGACCTCGCCGTCGGGATCATCGAGACCGTCGGTCTCCGTCTCGGGGACGATGAAGCCGCGCATGCGGAGGCGCTCCTTCATCTCGTCGAGCGACTTCTTGCCGAAGTTGCGCATCCGCAGCAGGTCGTCGTCCTTGAGCTGGAGGAGCTGGCCGACCTTGACGATGTTGTTGCGCTTGAGCGAGTTGTACGCCCGCATCGGGAGGTCGAGCTCCTCGATCGGCATGTCCAGCATGTTCGCCGGCAGGGCGGCGGTGCCCGGCAGCGCGGCCGGCGGGATGGCGGCCATGCCGACCGTCACGAACGGGCGGAACTGGTTGACCAGGATCTCGGCGGAGCGGCTGAGCGCCTCCTCCGGTCCGATGGTCCCGTCGGTCTCGATCTCGATCGTGAGCTTGTCGTAGTTGGTCATCTGACCGACCCGCATGCTCTCGACCCAGTAATTGATCTTGCGGACCGGGGTGAAGATCGCGTCGACCGCGATGACCCCGATCGGGAGCGCCTCGGCGCGTTCGGCGCCGAGGTAGCCGACGCCGCGCTCGACGGTCAGGTCGAGCTCGATGGTGACGTCGTCCGTGTCGAGCGTCATCAGGACGAGGTCCGGGTTGACGATCTCGACATCGGCCGACTCGGCGATGTCGGCCGCCGTGACGGCACCGGCGCCGCTCTTGATGAGCCGGAGCTGGACCGGGTGGGCCGCGTAGCTCTTGAGTCGGAGCTTCTTGACGTTCAGGACGATCTGGGTGACGTCTTCCTTGACGCCCGGGATCGTCGAGAACTCCTGGTAGATGTCGCGGATCTGGATGCTCGTGACGGCCGCACCCTCGAGCGACGACAGGAGGACGCGCCGGAGCGCGTTGCCGAGGGTCACGCCGTAGCCCGCCTGGAGTGGGCCGGCCTCGTACTTGGCGTACGTGCCGACTTCCTCGACTGGCTCGATCTGCGGACTTTCGAGTTCGATCATGAGGGCGCGTTACCTCGAGTAGTACTCGACCACGAGCTGCTCGTTGAGATCGAGCGGCATCTGGTCACGGGATGGCGGTGCGACGACCGCGCCGGTCAGGCTCGCGGGGTCGATCGTCAACCACTCCGGCGCCTGGTGCGAGCGGAGCGTCTCCTTGGCGATCTTGAACGGCTCACGGGCGCGATGCGACTCGCGCACCTCGACCTGGTCGCCGGGCTTGAGCTGGTAGGACGAGATGTTGGTCGGCCGGCCGTTGACGGCGAAATGGCCATGGGCGACGAAGTGACGAGCCTGCGCTCGCGACGACGCGATGCCCATCCGGTAGACGACGTTGTCGAGGCGCAGCTCCAGCGATCGCAGCAGGTTCTCGCCGGTCACGCCGGGCCGGTTCTCGGCGTCGACGAAGTAGTTGCGGAACTGGCGCTCGAGGACACCGTAGGTGCGGCGCACCTTCTGCTTCTCGCGAAGCTGGAGGCCGTACTCGCCGACCTTGCGACGGCGGACGCCGTGCTGGCCGGGGGGCGTCGGACGACGCTCGAAGGCGCACTTCTTCGAGTAGCAGCGGGTCCCCTTGAGGAAGAGCTTGGCGCCCTCCCGTCGGCAGAGGCGGCAGACGGATCCGGTGTAACGGGCCATGGGTCCTCGGGGCTCAGACTCGGCGCCGCTTGGGCGGGCGGCAACCGTTGTGCGGGATGGGGGTGACGTCGGTGATGGCGCTGACCTCGAGGCCAGCCGCCTGGAGCGATCGGATCGCCTGCTCGCGGCCGGCGCCCGGTCCCTTCACGTAGACCTCGACCTGGCGCATGCCGTGCTCCATCGCGCGCTTGGCCGCACCATCGGCCGACAGCGCCGCCGCGTACGGCGTGCTCTTGCGGGAGCCCTTGAAGCCGGCGACGCCGGCGGAGCCCCAGCTGATGACCGCGCCGTTGAGGTCGGTGATCGTGATGATGGTGTTGTTGAACGTGGCCTGGATGTGAACGTGCCCCTGGGGCACGTTCTTCTTCTCACGCCGACGTACCTTGACCGCTCGCTTGCGTTCCGCCATGCCTGGTCAGTCCCTCGTCACTTCTTGCGCCGGACGCCGACCGTCTTCTTCGGTCCGCGACGCTGGCGAGCGTTCGTCTTGGTTCGCTGGCCACGAACCGGCAGGTTCCGCCGATGGCGGACGCCGCGATACGAGCCGATCTCGATGAGCCGCTTGATGTTGAGCGCCACTTCGCGGCGCAGGTCGCCCTCGACCTTGTAGCGCCGATCGATCAGCTCGCGCAGGCGGTTGACCTGCTCTTCGGTCAGGTCGCGGACGCGGGTGTCGGGGTTGATGTTGGTCTGGGCGAGGATCTTCTGGCTGGTGGGCAGGCCGATCCCGAAGACGTAGGTGAGGGCGACCTCGACCCGCTTCTCGCGCGGGATGTCGACGCCGGCGATACGTGCCATCGGTTACCCCTGCCGCTGCTTGTGCTTCGGGTTGGTGCAGATGACCATCACGGTGCCGTGGCGACGGATGACCTTGCAGTTGTCGCAGCGCGCCTTGACGGAGGCTCTGACTTTCAACGGATCCTCGATCGTGATGTGGTGTCGGTCACTTGAGTCGGTAGGTGATCCGGCCGCGCGTCAGGTCGTACGGCGACAACTCGACGCGAACGCGATCACCGGGCAGGATCCGGATGAAGTTCATCCGAAGCTTGCCGCTGATGTGGGCGAGTACCCGGTGGCCATTCTCCAGCTCGACCGCGAACATGGTGTTGGGGAGCGGCTCGATGACCGTTCCCTCGACTTCGATCGCGTCACGCTTGGCCACAGGTGTTCGTGCTTCCCTTTCTCACGCGCAGTGTCGGCCCCGACGGGGGCCGACACACGAACGCGTAGCGTATCAAAGATGGCTCATCCCGGCAACCAGGCGGATCACGCCACGGTCAGGATCTGCGGACCGTCGTCGGTCACCGCGATCGAGTGCTCGAAGTGGGCCGCCAGCGAGCCATCCTTGGTGACGACCGTCCAGTCGTCGGGCTGGATCCGCGTGTCGTAGCCGCCGAGCGTGAACATCGGCTCGATGGCGAGGCAGAGCCCGGCCTCCAGCTTGCGGCCCGGCCGCCCCGTCCGGTAGTTCGGGACCTGCGGGTCCTCGTGCATGGCGGTGCCGATGCCATGGCCGACGAACTGCCGGATGACGCCGAGGCCGGCCTCGGCGGCGACGGCCTCGACCGCGGCCGAGATGTCCTCGATGTGGTTGCCCGGGACCGCGGCGGCGATGCCCGCCAGCATCGCGGCGCGGGTGCGGTCGATCAGCTCGGCCACGGCTCGCGCGGTCGGCTCGCCGACGAAGAAGGTCCGGGCCGCGTCGCCGTGCCAGCCGTCGACGATCGCCCCGGCGTCGACCGACACGATCTGGCCCGGCCCGGATCGTCCGGTCGCCCGGGATGCCGTGGACGATCTCGTCGTCGATCGAGATGCAGACGCTGGCCGGGAACGGTCGGTCCGGGTTGATGCCCGGATAGCCCTTGAACGACGGGGTGGCGCCGGACGCGCGGATGTGCGCCTCGGCGAGCGCGTCGAGGTGGGCGGTCGAGACGCCGGGCTTGAGCTCGGCCTCGATCAGGTCCAGGACCTCGGCGACGATCCGGCCGGCGCGGCGCATCCGCTCGATCTCGGCGCGCGACTTGCGGGTGACCATGTCAGGCGGCCCCGACCGCGCCGTCGGCAGGCCGGCCAGCAGGCCCTCGGTGACCTCGTCGATCGGCCGGAGGCCGTCGACGATGCGCAGCGCCCCGGTCGCCGGTAGTGCTCGACGACCTCGGCCAGGCTGCCGAGCTGGCCGTCCAGGCGAGCCCGGATCGTCTCGGCGCGGTCGTCGTCGCGCTGGATCAGCGGCGACCCGTCCAGGTCGCAGCGACCCGGCTCGAGCGGCGGGTTGGTGTTCTCGTTGTAGACGTGCCCGGTCGCGGCGCAGATCCAGCGGCCGGACAGGCGACGGACGAGCTCGTCGGCCGGGACCTCGATGTAGAGCGCCCGGTCGACCCGGTCGCCCCGCTCGGCGAGGGCGTCGTCGAGCGCCCTCGGCCTGGGCGCGGTTCCGCGGGAACCCGTCGAGGATCGCGCCGCCGACGGCGTCCGGCGGCCGCCAGCCGGGCCAGCAGCATCCGGATCGTGATGTCGTCGGGCACGAGCTGGCCGCGCTCCATGTAGCGCCGCGCCTCGAGCCCGATCGGGGAGCCGTTCGCGACGGCGGCCCGGAACAGGTCGCCGGTCGCGACGTGCGGGACGCCGAGCCGGCCGGCGAGTCGCCGCCTGGGTGCCCTTCCCGGCCCCCGGAGCGCCGAGCAGGACGACGACGGTCATGCGCCGACCGTGGCGGCAGCACGGTGCCGACGGCCATGACCGCCACGGTCATCGGATGAAGCCTTCGTAGTTGCGCATCATCAGCTGGGCCTCGATCTGCTTCATCGTCTCGACGACGACCGACACCACGATGAGCAGGCTGGTGCCGCCGAGGCCGAGCGTCGCGAGGTCCGGGACGGCAAGCGCCATGACCGCCGGCGACACGGCCACGATCGCCAGGAAGAGCGCGCCGGCGAACGTGATCCGGGAGACGACGCGCGCGCAGGTAGTCCTGGGTCGGGCGGCCCGGACGGATGCCCGGGATGAAGCCGCCGTTCTTGCGCAGCTGCTCGGCGGTCTCGTCCGGCTTGAACGTGAAGGCCGTGTAGAAGTAGGTGAAGCCGATCGTCAGGAGGAAGTACATGACGATGTAAACGGCGAGCGTGGATGATGAAGAGACACGATGACCGTCGGCGATCTCTTGACGATCGGGATCTCCGAGGTCGTGAAGTAGAGCGCCAGCTGCTGCGGGAAGAGCAGGATGCTGACCGCGAAGATGATCGGGATGACGCCGGCCTGGTTGACCCGCAGCGGCAGGAAGGTCTGACCGCCCGAGTACATCCGACGGCCGCGGACTCGGCTGGCGTACTGGATCGGGATCCGGCGCTGGCCTTCCTGGATGTAGATGATCACCGCGACCGCGGCGATCGCCACGATCGCGAAGGCGATGACCAGCGTGATGTTCGGGTTGATCCGGAACGCGTTGATCGCGCCGGGCGCCCGGCTGACGATGCCGGCGAAGATGATGAAGCTGATGCCGTTGCCGATGCCCCGCTCGGTGATCAGCTCGCCGATCCACATCAGGACGATCGCCCCGGCCGTCAGGGTGACGATCTGGGTGAGGGTCTCGAAGCTCGCGAGGTCGAACGTCCCGGTCAGGACGCCCTGCGAGTTGAGCAGCGCCAGGAAGCCGTACGCCTGGAGGATCGCCATCGGGACCGTCAGGTAGCGGGTGTACTGGTTGATCTTGTTGCGGCCGTACTCACCTTCCCGGCTGAGCGCCTGGAGCGACGGCACGACGCCGGTCATCAGCTGCATGATGATCGAGGCGTTGATGTACGGGTTCATGCCCAGCGCCACGACCGAGAAGTGCGACAGCCCGCCGCCGGAGAACAGGTCGAGCAGGCCGACGAGCGCGTTGCCGGCGACGAAGTCTGGAGCTGCGCCTGGTCGATGCCCGGGACCGGGACCGACGCCAGCAGCCGGAAGACGATCAGCAGGCCCAGGACGTAGAGGATCCGGCGCCGGATGTCGGGCGCCCGGAAGGCATTGAGGAGCGATTCGAACACGGGTCAGGCGTCGTCGCCGGAGGGCGCTCGGCCGTCGGCCGCTGGGTCGAGTCGTCGGCTTCGGGATCGTCGGCGGCGGCCTCGACGTCGCGGTCTCGTCGGTCGCGCGCCTGGCGCGTCGTCGCGTCGGCCGGCTCGGCCGGCGTCGCGGCCTCGTCGGCTCGCCTCGGCCGCGACCGCGTCGTCGTGACGGCGGCCTCGGCGGCGAGCCGCCTTCGACGGCTTGGCGGCCGGGCTCGGCGCTTCGTCGGTCGGGGCGGTCCGCGGCCGCTTCGCCGGCGCCCGGGCTCGTCGGCGTGTCCGGCTGCGTCGTCGGCCTGGCGTGCGCTTGCCGGCCTTGGCGGCGCGTCCGTCGGCGTCCGCGGCGTGGTCGGTCGTCGCCGTCGACGCCGAGGGCCGCCAGCGGCGTCGTCGGGACCTCGAGGACGTTGACGCTGCCGCCGGCTGCCTCGATCTTCGCCCGGGCCGACGCGGTGAACGCGTCGGCGACGACGAACAGCGGCGACGGACAGCTCGCCGGCGCCCAGGATCTTGAGCGGCTTGTTCAGGGTCCGGACGAGCCCGACCGCCCGCAGGATGTCCTGGTTGATCGTGATCGGGGCGGCCTTGCCGGCCTTGCCGCCGGTCGCCTCGGTCTCGAAGGCGCCGCGCTCGGCGAGCGCGCCGATGGCGCCGACGTTGACGACCTCGTACTCGACCTTGAACCGGTTCTTGAAGCCGCGCAGCTTCGGGATGCGCATGTGGAGCGGCGTCTGGCCGCCCTCGAACCAGGGCGGGATCGAGCCACCGGCGCGCGCCTTCTGGCCCTTGGTGCCGCGGCCGGCGGTCTTGCCCTTGCCGGCGGCGATGCCGCGCCCGACGCGGGTGCGCGGCTTGCGCGAGCCGTCGGCCGGGCGCAGGTCGTGGAGTTTCATGCCTCTCTCCGGGTCGGGCGTCGGTGTCGGCGATCTCCTCGACCGTGACGAGGAAGCGCACCTGGCGGACCATCCCGCGCGTCGCCGGGTTGTCGGTCACGACGCTCGTGCTGCCGATCCCGTGCAGGCCGAGGGCCCGGATCGTGGCCCGATTGCGCGCGATGTGGCTGATCGTGCTCTTGACCTGGGTCACCTTGAGCTTAGCGGCCACCGGACACCTCCCCGGCGACCGGCGCCGGCTGGCCCGGCGATCCGGCTGACCAGCTTGACGCCGCGACGGGCGCCGAGCTCCTCGGCCGAGTGCAGGCTGCGGAGCGCCTCGATCGTGGCCCGGGTCACGTTGACCGGGTTGGTCGAGCCGTGGATCTTCGACAGGATGTCGCGGACGCCGGCCGCCTCGAGGACCGCGCGGACCGAGCCGCCGGCGATGACGCCGGTGCCCTGCGAGGCGGGCTTGAGCAGGACGCTGCTCGCGCCGAAGACGACCTGGACCTCGTGCGGGATCGTCGTGCCGACCATCGGGATCCGGATCAGGTTCTTCTTGGCGTCCTCGACGCCCTTGCGGATCGACTCCGGCACCTCGCCGGCCTTGCCCAGGCCGACGCCGACGTGGCCCGCGCCGTCGCCGACGACGACGACCGCGCTGAAGCTGAACCGCCGGCCGCCCTTGACGACCTTGGCGACGCGGTTGATCTGGACGACGCGCTCCTCGAGCGCGAGCTTGTTGGGGTCGATCCGTGCCACGGTGGCTCCTTCCGATCAGAAGTCGAGGCCGGCTTCGCGGGCGGCATCGGCGAGCGACTTGATCCGCCCGTGGTACCGGAACCCGGCTCGATCGAAGACGACGCGCTCGACGCCGGCGGCCTTGGCCCGCTCGGCGATCAGGCGACCGACGACGGCCGCTTCCTCCGACTTGGTCGACTTGGAGCCCTTGAGCTCCTTGTCGACGCGTCGAGGCGGCGGCGAGCGTCCGTCCGGACGCGTCGTCGATGACCTGCGCGTAGATGTGGTTGAGGCTGCGGAAGACCGCGAGACGCGGCCGCGCCTCCGTCCCCGCCAGGTGGAGGCGGATCCGGTCGTGGCGCTTGCGTCGGGCGGCGCCGCGGGTGGCGACCTGCGTCATCGTGTTCGTTCCTCGTCGGTCACGGGTTACTTCTTGCCGCCGATCTTGCCGGCCTTGCCGGCCTTGCGGCGGATGTACTCGCCGGCGTAGCGCACGCCCTTGCCCTTGTACGGCTCCGGCTTGCGGGTCGAGCGGACCTTCGCGGCGATCTGGCCGACGAGCTCCTTGTCGATGCCGACGACCGCCAGGCGGGTCGGGTTCTCGACCTCGAAGGTGATGCCGTCGGGCGGGTCGATCTCGATCGGGTGGCTGTAGCCCAGGTTGAGCGTGAGCTTGCGGCCGTTGAGCGCGGCGCGATAGCCGACGCCGGTGATCTCGAGGCCCTTGCGGTAGCCGTCGGTCACCCCGACGACCATGTTGTTGACCAGCGTCCGGGTCAGGCCGTGGAGCTGCTTGTGGGTCTTCTGCTCGGTCGGGCGGGTGACGACGAGCGTGCCGTCCTCGCGGCTGACCGTCATGTCCGGGTGGAGGGCGCGGCTGAGGGTGCCCTTCGGCCCCTTGACCGTGACGTTCCGCCCGTCGATCGTCACGTCGACGCCCGACGGGACGGTGATGGGGAGGCGTCCGATGCGCGACATGTCGTTCCGCCTACCAGACGAACGCGAGGACTTCGCCGCCCAGCTGCGCCTGACGCGCCTGCTGGCCGGTCATGATCCCCTGGCTCGTGCTGACGATGACGATGCCGAGGCCGCCGAGCACCCGCGGGATGTCCGTCTTGCGCGCGTAGACGCGCAGGCCGGGCTTGCTGATCCGCTTGAGCCCGGAGACGACCGGGACCTTGCCGTCGACGTACTTGAGGGTGAGGCGCAGGACGGCCGTCGGACCGTCCTGCTCCTCGCTGACGTCGGCGATGAAGCCCTCGTCCTTGAGGATGCGGGCGATCTCGCGCTTGGTCCGCGACGCCGGGACGACCACTTCGGTGTGTCGCGCCCGGGACGCGTTGCGGACGCGCGTGAGCATGTCCGCGATCGGGTCGGAGATGTTCATCGGTTCCCTACCAGCTCGACTTGGTGACGCCCGGCAGCTCGCCCAGGAGCGCACGCTCCCGGAAGCAGATGCGGCAGAGCGCGAACCGCCGGATGAAGGCGCGCGGCCGTCCGCACACGGTGCAGCGGTGATACGCCTGCACCTTGTGCTTCGGGGTCCGCTTCGCCTTGGCGATCATCGATTTCTTGGCCATGTGTCTCCCTCCCCGCGCCTACGAGGCGAAGGGCATGCCGAGGAGTTCAAGAAGCTTCTTGGACTCTTCGTCGGTCTTCGCCGTCGTCACGATGCTGATCTCCAGCCCGCGGAGACGGTCCACCTTGTCGTAGTCGATCTCCGGGAAGGCGAGTTGCTCCCGCATGCCCAGTCGAGTAGTTGCCCCGCCCGTCGAACGACTTGCCGGGGATGCCCCGGAAGTCGCGGATGCGTGGCAGGGCGAGCGTCGTCAGGCGGTCCATGAAGTCCCACATCCGCTCGCCGCGGAGGGTCACCTTGGCTCCGATCGAGTTGCCCGTCCGCACGCGGAACTGGGCGATCGAGCGCTTGGCCTTGGTCACGATCGGCTTCTGGCCGGTGATGAGGCTCAGGTCGCCGAGGGCCGCGTCGAGCGCCTTCGCGTTCGTGAGCGCCTCGCCGAGCCCGATGTTGACGACGATCTTGGTGAGGCGCGGGACCTGCATCGGGTTCCCGTACTCGAACTGCTTCTGGAGCGCGGGGACGATCTCGGCCGTGTAGCGCTCGTGGAGTCGGCTGGTCACGACTTCACCTCCAGCTGCTCGCCGCAGTGGCGGCAGATCCGGACCCGCCGGCCGGTGTCGAGGGTGGCGTGGGCGATCCGGGTCGGCTTGCTTGCAGTTCGTGCAGACGAGCATGACCCGGCCGACCGGGATCGGGCTGGGCGATCTCGAGGATGCCGCCCTGCTGCATCCTGGGCACGCGGTCGCTCGTGCTCGTCGACTGGCGCGGCTTGGTGTGCCGCTTGGCGATGTTGAGGCCCTCGACCACGACGCTCACCCCACCGGCGACGAGCCGCGGCGGAAGACGCTGCGCGCCGCGCTCGGCGCGGCCGGGCGCCGGATGACGCGCTCGACGGTGCCGCGCTTGCCGGCGTCCTTGCCGGCGAGGATGACGACGGTGTCGCCCTTGCGGATCTCGGGCACCTTGGGGCTGCGCGGCTGGGCGGTTCGGACGGCCATCACAGCACCTCCGGCGCGAGCGACACGATCTTCATGTAGTTGCGGTCGCGCAGCTCGCGCGCGACCGGGCCGAAGATGCGCGTCCCGCGCGGGTTGCCCTGGTTGTTGATGAGCACGGCGGCGTTCTCGTCGAAGCGGATGTAGGTGCCATCGGGACGGCCGTATTCCTTGGCCGTGCGGACGATGACCGCGCGGACGACGTCGCCCTTCTTGACGGCGGCGTTCGGGATGGCCTGCTTGACGCTGGCGATGATGACGTCGCCGACCGGGTACTCGGTCTTGAGCGAGCGGCCGACGGTTTCGCCGTCGAGAGCACGCTTGCCGACGGCGTCTACTCGCTACGCATCCCTTTCGTCGCGAAGAAGACTCCGCGATCTCATTGACGCCGCTCGCGGCCGACGTGCTCAGAATCCGAAGATCACCTCTGCGGGGCCACGGGCAAGCACGACGCTGTCCGCGTCGGGCGAGATGACCTTGCGTCCGTCGATGGTCACCTCGGCGAGAGGTCTCGGGAGCGGCGGACGAACGACGATGCCGCCGGGCGGCGCGACGGCGCTCGTGATCGAGAGATCGTAGCGTGCCGTCCGACTCTCGCACCAGCGTGTAGTCGAGCGCACCGTAGTAAGTCGGCAGCCCGCGCACTCGTACCGGCCTCCCCTCGGCGAGCCACGCGTCGGGGACTCCCGCGGCGACCACCAGCGCACGATCGGCAGCGCGCTCGTAGGCGAGCATCGAGAGCACCGAGAGCACGTACTCCGCGCCGATCCACGAGTGCGGAAGGTCGCCGAGGTGGGCTCCGCTCCGCGGATTCCGCCACGAGATCTCGGGCCACTGATTCCAGGGCGCGTGGGCGACGGTCCGCGAGGAAGAATTCGAGCAGCTCGTTGGCTTCGGAACGACGACCGAGTCGTACGAGCGCACCGACGATGCGGAGCTCGTAGGCCGTATAGCTCGCCCAGTCGAGCGTGCCGTCGCGACGCGCGCGAAGACCCTTCAAGTATTCCTCGAACATTGCATGAAGCGGGCCCGGCGAAAGGCGCTCGGCGGCGTCGGTGATCCCGAGGGCGACGGCCGTCGCGGTGGGGTCGAAGTCGGCCCACTCGACCGAGCCCGGCACATAGGCGAGTCGCTTGCGCGCGATCACCGTATCGATCGACGCGTAGAGCGAGTCGCGCGAGCTCGGCGCGCGAGCACCGCGAAGACGGCGCGCTTCCTCACCCTTGCCGAGCGCGGTCGCGATCTCGGCCGCGTCCCCGAGCCCGCGCAGCGCCCAGAAGTCGTCCCAGTACGAATGCACCGGCTGCGCGAGGTAGCCCTCGTGGCTCACCGATTCGGGCAAGAGCCCGTGAAAGGCGCGCTTCTCCTCGCTCGCATACTCCGGCGTGCAGCGGGATGCGCGCAGAGTCTCGATGTAGCCGGCTGCCTTCGCGACAGCCGGCCAGGTCTCTTCGAGGAGCGCGCGATCGTGCGTGAAGCGATAGTGCTCCATGACCGTGAAGATCAGCTGGCCGTGGCTGTCGTGCTCGACGAGCCAATCGGCGCCGCGTTCGTCGACGCAGCAGGGCACGTTGCCGTCGGCGGCCTGCTCGGGAACGTACCAGCGAATGAAGTCCCGCACCTCGTCACGGCAACCCATGCGGAGCAGCGCGGCCGACATCGTCGCGCCGTCGCGAATCCACGAGCGCGTGTAGCGGCGCGGCCCGGGCTGCAGGGCCGGTCCGTAGCGATTCGTGAGAATGTGCGCGGCCGCAGTCTTCACGGCATCGGCAACGCGCGCGATCGGCCGAGCCAAGCTCGAGACCGACGGTCGAGAACCGTTCGCGCCAGCGAATGCACGCGTCTTCGAGCGCGCGCTCACCCGAGAAGCTCCGTCGAAATCGACTCGAGCGCATCGGCGTCGACGCGTTCCTATGCGTCTCAGTGGCACGCTGACGTAGCGATCGGCGTGGGCACCGGGCGCGAGCTCGACGTCGAAGCCGAGCGCGGCCGACGCGTAGCCGAACGAATCCGTGACCGCGGCCTTCGCCGGCAGGATCGCTTCTCGCCAAATGCCCGGTGATCGCGCCGTCGTCGAATGAGGCGGCAGCGAAATGATCCGGCGGCGGCGATGGCAAGACCGCACGCTCGTCGTTCACCCACACCGCACCGTCGTCCAGCACTATGTGCTCGATCCGGGCGACGCCGCCCATGCCGCGGAAGGCTTGCCACGGCGGATCCACTTGGAAGGGCCGAATCGCCACGTAGAGGGTCGCCGTGGATCGGGCGCGTGCCCGAGCTTCTCGACACGATAGCGGACGGTGACCACGGAAGGTCGGCGCCGCCTGTCGCGAACGCGGTGATGGTCAGTAGAACGTCGCCGCGGCGCCAGACCACCGACGGAATCGGCAGCCAGGCCGTCGGCGAGCTGCAGCTCGACCCTGCCTTCGGCTTCGACCTCGGCCCAAGTGAGAAGCGCGCCATCGATCATGAGAAACGGCTCGAGCGAGAACGCCGCGCGACCTACCTCGAGAAGCCCGTCTTCGTTGAGGAGCGCGCGCCGGCTGCCATCGGGCGCGGCGATCGGTGTCCAGTAGGCCTGTTCGCCGTAGAGCCAGCGCGGGTAGCGACCACGCGGCTCGCTTGCAGCGATGCCGCTGAAGAACGATTCGATCGAGCGAGAGAATTCGAAAGGGGCGATCTCGATCGAGCGAATCCCGAAGCCCTCGGCACCTGACGGACGCAAAAGATCGAGGCGTACGTAGCGCGTGTCACCGCCGCCCTCGGCGAACAGGTAGCTCCGCGTTGCACTGGCGCTCCGCACCGAGCGAACGCGGGTCCACGCGTCACGGTCGAGCGAGGTTCGTAGGTCGAAGTCTTGGGCCTCACGCCCCGGCTCCCACTCGATGACGAAGCCGCCGTGCTCGCGCTCGACGCCGAGATCGAGCTCGAGCCACTCAGGTCCCGTCGTTGCTCCGCTCCGCCAGCCGCTCGCTGCCCCAGGATCGACCACCGCAGCGGGCTCGTGCTCCGCGAGTGTGTCGTGACGCGGTCACGACCGGCACGGGGTGACGGCTACGGTCCTCGAGGCGGAGATCTGCGATCGAGATGCGTGCCGCGCCCGCCCGGCGGCGCGACGATCGCGATCTCGATCGCGCCGAGCTCGCGTCGGTGCACGCCACCGCCTGCCGGCCCCCAAGCGAACTCGATCTCGCGGCTGCGTATCTCGATCGACGACCACTCGCTCGTCGGCACGAGGGCCTCGCGCCGCCACCACCAGACATTGCGACCGGAGGCGTCGACGAGCTTCAGCTCGAGACGGTTCGGGGGCGCGCTGCCGCGGATCTTGAAGGAGAGCGTGTAGACACGACGGCAGCGACGCGTCGTGAGCCTTTCGCGCGACGACGAACCCGCCGCCGCCCTTGAAGTCGAAGTCGAGCCGTCATCGCAGCGCCGCGACCTGGCTATCTCGCGCGTGAGCTCGAGGCGCGCGTCGCCCGACGCGACCGGCAGCCAAGCCGTGAGAATCCGCGAAGTCGTCGAGGCTCTCGCTCACCTGCGTCTCATTCGAGCGTGATCTCGAGCAAGTTGGAACCGGCCACGAGACGGGTCTCGAAGCGTGGCCATCGACACCTTGGCGCCGCCGGTGCGGTAGGGATTCGCGACGCGCTCGAAAGCGAGCTCTGCGCCGTTGAGGCGGAGCGCGATCGGCCCCCTCCCCTTGCTCCCGGTGCGATAGCGAACCGTCACGCGCTCGCCATCGAGCGTGAGCTCCACCTCGAGGCCGTCGAGCGCGGTCGGTATCACGGGGTCGAGGACGAGCGCCGAGCTGCCGTCGCTCCACGCCGAGGAAGCGCTCGTGGATCAAGCGAAGCGCGATGCCGGCGCCGCTCGAGTAGACGCGCCAGCCGCCTTCGAAGGCTATCGTGCCATCGCTGTAGACGTCGCGTAGCGCGCGCTCGCCTCATAGCGGTCGGCGAAAGCCGCGTCCGAGCTCGAGTAGTAGCAGTTCGCTTGCCGCGGCGCGGCGGTCGGGACGACGCGCGTCGATCGCGATCGGATTCGCTTGGCGAAGCGCGAGAAAGAACGCGTCGGCGTCCCCGTAGTGCGCCATCGCCTCGGCGTAGCGAAGGTGAGCGTGCGTGTACATGACGCCGATCTCGCGGCCGAAGAAAGAGCTGCTCTCGGCTCTTTGGAAATGTCGTTGCAGGCCGCCCTGGTAGCGCGAAGGCCGTCGAAGAGGCGTGCGCCGTCGGCGCGCGACCAGATGCTCCGGATGATCTCGCGATGCGACGCCGCTTCCGCCGGCGTGAAGAGATCGTGGAGAATCGAGTGGATCATCGGCAGCAAGCTGTAGGAGATCCCGGTGACCGTATCGCGCGGGTGGAGCAACGGATCGATGCGCGCGTCGTCGTGGAAGTAAGCGAGCCCGGCGACGGTACCGTCGAGACGAGCAGACGATCGGAAGTCGGCGCGATAGCCGTCGGCGGCGTCGATCGAGAGGCTCGCGTCTGGCGGGCTCGGCCGATCGCCCGAAGCCCGGTCGGCGAGCGTTCGGAGCGTGTGGAAATGCAGCGTCACCGTCCACGCGCTCGTGAGGCGCTCCTTCATCGACGGGATCGAGCCGGCTGCAGCGAGTCGTTCCAGTCGCCGTTGCCGTAGGCGGCAAGACGGGTATCGCCGGATCACACGCCGGCGAGATGAGCGCGAGCGCACGCTCGACGTGCAGCGCGAGCGTCGCAGTCTCGGCCTCGTCGTCGCCGCGAGCGTCGAAGAACGGCAGTGCGCGTCTCGAGAATCGACGCGTCTTCGGAGGCCACGAGGTACTCGGCCGAGCGCGAGCAGAGGCCAGAAGACGATGTCGCCGTGAGAGTCGGGCGCGCGAATTCCACGCTCGCGGTCGAAGAACATGAACCATTGCGGCCAGTCGCCGTCGGGATTCTGGTTGGCGAATACCCGAAGCAGAAGATCCCGCAGCACCGCGTGCTCGCCGAGAGCGAGCAGGTGCTCGACCGGGCCTTGACAGACGTCGCGGGTGCCCCACCCTCCGCCCGCGTACTGCTCGAGGCCGTGGGGCGCGAGATAGTGGATGAGTGCGTTGTCGGCGAGCCAGGGAAGAATCTCGCCGAGTCGCGCGACGTCCGGCGCGAGCAATCGACTCCGCGCGGCGCCGAAGCACGGCCGAGCCGGCAGCGAGCCTGCCGACTCCGCGTCGTTGCTGGGCGCTCTCGATCGCAGAGAGCTTAGCGCGCGGGGTCGGCTCGACGAGATGACCGGTGATACGAAACGCGGCCGACTTCGCGGCCGCGGTGACGAGCACGACGAACGGCTCGCCGCGCGACTGCTTCTCGGCGTAGAGCAGCTCGTCGCCGCCGACCGCGTCGATCGCGGTGCCGGCTCCGACGTCGATGCGAAAGCAGCCCTTCGGAAAGCGGCGCCCGATCTCCGAGTCCGGCTGCGGTCTAACGACCACGCCGGCCCGTCACGATCGAACCGCACGGCTCGCAACGGCGCCGTCGTCGCCGTCGAGCGCGATGCGCGTCGAGACGAGAAAGCGGACCGGCGACACCGGCGAGCACATGGACCGCGAGCTCGATCTCGTGGTCGATCGAGCGCGCAGTGGCGCGCACCTCGATCAGCCCGGCCTCGTGCTTGTAGAGCCAGCGACACGCGCTCGGCGACATCTCGAAGGCCGACGGCAAGTCGAGCAGCCGAAAGCCCGCGCGGCGTCTCGACGAAGATTCGCTGGCCGTCGGCCTTCGCGAGGTCGAGATACCCGTGCGTGGCCGCGACGAAACGATTGATGTTCACGTGGCCCTGCGTGAGCAACGAGTTGAACACGCCGCACATCCACACCGTCGACGAGAGTGCGGCCTCGTCGGGCATGAGCGCAGGCGCCGGTGCGGAGGATGTGGCCATGCGGGCGCAGCACGAGCTGCTCCTTCGCCTCGAGCACGACATGGCGAGTCGGTCCCGACGAAGAACGAGAGCAGGCCGCTCGCCGTCGCGCTCCTTCTCGCGGCGCTCACGGCCGAAGAGCTCGACTATCTCGGCCTCGGTCAGATCCTCGGTGCAAGAGCGTCTCGCGGCGAGCGAAAAGGCTCGGCGCGGCCGGACGGCCTTCACGGCTTCGCGTCGCCGAACGCCGACCTCGTGCTTCCGGCAGCGCCAACGTCTCGTCGACGAGGGCAAGGTCCACGCGGGAGCTCGCCGCTTCGTGATGCGGCTCGAAGCGACCGAAGAAGCCGGTCGCGAGCGGACGTCGCGGCTCGAGCAGGAGCGGCGCGTGCTGGAGCACCGCCATCGCGTGCTCGTGCTGACGTCGGCGACCTTCAAGCGTGGCGCGAGAAGGCCCGGGGGCGGCGCGTTCGATCGCGCCGCGAGGCCGTGAAGCTGTAGGGCGTCGGTCGCGAAGGATAGCGCGCGACCGAGGGTGCCGACCACGGCCCACGGATGACGACCGCCCATCGGGAGATTCTGACGGGCGGCGAGCACCACGCCGCGCGCCGGGTGCTCGAGCGGAGTCCAGTCGACGTACTGGCTGGTGTAGTACTCGTTGTTCCGAATGGCGCCGTAGTGGGCGAGCGCGAGGTCCTGCGCATGGACCAGATCGACGCGTACGCTTCGCTCGCCCCGGTTACGCAGCGTGACGTGCCAGAACCAGGCAGGCGCCGAAGCCCGCGAGTCGGAGGTCCAACGCGAAACTCGATCTCCTCCCAACAGCCCGCCGCGCTGAGTCGCCCTTCCGCTACATCGAAGACCGCCGGGCTCGTCGGACCGAGCAGCGGCGACATGGCGAGGCTCGCCGTCGAGCCTACGAAGGTAGAGGTTCGCAGGTCCGCCCTCGACCTCGGTGCCGAGATAGGTGTTGAGCGTGATGTCGGCGTGCTCGATGCGCGCGATCGAGCCGTTCGCGTTGAGATGGAAACGGAGACCCGACGGGCTCTCGTAGCGAGGCGATCGTCATCTCGCTCATCATGCGCCTCGCCGCCGAGATCGCGCTGCGTCCACTGCCACTTGCCGTCCGCTGCGATGTGCAGCACGAAGTCGCAGTGCGCGGCCAGGCCGTCGGCGCCACCGAAGACGACGTGGCCGATCGATCGCGACAGCAACGCGGCGAACGCGCGCTGGCCGTCCTCCGGCGTCAGGGTCGTGAGCATGCGGTCGAAGTACACGAAGCGCGGGGCCGCGCGAGGAGAACTCTCGCGATCGCGAGCAGCTGTTGCTCGCGGAGCGAGAGCACGCTGTCCCAGTCCTGCTCGGTGTCGTAGCCGCCGTTGCGCGCGACGAGCGCTTCCACACCGAGCGCTTGAAGTGCCGTCTCGATGACGGCGTCCGTCACCTGCCCTTCGCGTCCAGCGCGCACGACGACGTCGCGTAGCGTGCCGGGCGGCAGATACGGCCGTTCCGGCACGAAGAGAATCTCATCGACCGACGGGCGGAGAATTCGGCCTTCTCCGAAGTCCCAGATCCCCGCACTGGCACGGAAGAGCGCGACCAGTGCCAGCTCGTCCGCGCTGGTGACGAGCACGCAATCCCCTTCGACGATGGTCGCGTCGAGCGCGTCGACGAGCACACGGCCGCGCCGCGGCGAGCGCAAGGTCAAGTGCTCGTAGCGCATCGCAGCGCTCGCCGTCGTCGTCGCGCCGGCGGGAACCGCGCACCGCATCGACGATCTCGATGGCGGCCGAGCTCGGGGCCGTCGGGTGCTCCATCGCCTCGGCGAGCGCGCTCAGGCGCGCAACCGTCGCAGCGTACGACGAGATCGACTGGAACTGCGTGATGATCAACGAGAACGCCCCGACGAGCTGAGTGAAGGCGATCGCAGATTGGGAGATGACGCCGAACTCCACCTCGCCGCGCATGAACGACGGCGCCACGATCAGCGCCGGAATGATCTGGATCAACCAATTGTAGCCGGTCGTGAAGAAACCGAGATTTCGGTTCACGGCGATCATCTTGCGAGCGTTGCTGCCGAGCTCGTCGACGCGGAGAGGCGAGCTCGTTGCGCGAGACGCCCCTCGCGCCGCGAGATCGCGATGGTCTCCGCGTTCTCCCGGACGTGCACGAGCTCGGCGCGCAGCGCCGCCTCGCGGTCGGACTGTTGGTAGCTCAGCCACACGAGCGGGCGTCCGAGCACGATCGTGAGCAGCGACCCGAGCGCGGCGTAGCCGACCGCCACG